>CACZUR010000001.1 GCA_902784435.1 uncultured Bacteroidia bacterium
AAATCCCGAATGGCTTGCCTGTGCCAAACAGGGTGCGGAATTCCTGGAGAAGTACGGCCACGACGGCAACTATGACTTCTATTTCTCGCTCACGCGGGAGGGAAAACCCATCGTTGCCCCGTACAACATTTTCTCCAATACGTTTGCCTGCATGGCTTTTGCGCAGCTGGCGGTTGCTACTGGCAGCGAACATTATGCCGATATAGCCCGCAAGGTGTTCCAGCGCATCCTGGACCGCCGTTCCAATCCCAAAGGCAAGTGGAGCAAGGCCGTTCCCGGAACCCGTCCCATGAAGGATTTTGCCCTGCCCATGATTATCTGTAACATGGCGCTGGAAGTGGAGCCCATCATCGAGGACAAGTCCCTGTTGGACAAGACCATCGAGGAAGCCCTGCATGAGGTGTTCGACGTCTTTTACCAGCCGGATCTGGGCGTCATGGTGGAGAACCTGGCTCCGGACGGCTCGCTGGTAGACTGCTTTGAAGGCCGCCGCGTGAATCCCGGGCACGACCTGGAAGCCCTGTGGTTCATGATGAACCTGGGCATCCGGCTCCACAGGCAGGACATCATCGACAAGAGCATGGACATTGCCCTCCGCGTGATAGACTATGGCTGGGACAAGCAGTACGGCGGCATCTTCTATTTCATGGACCGGAAAGGCTATCCTACCCAGGAACTGGAATGGGACCAGAAACTGTGGTGGGTGCACCTGGAAAGCGCCATCTGCATGATCAAAGGCTACCAGCTCACCGGCAACGAGAAGGCCCTGGAATGGTTCCTCAAACTGGATGATTACCTCTGGACCCATTTCAAGGACAGCGAGTACCCCGAATGGTTCGGTTACCTGAACCGCAGGGGAGAGGTGCTGCTTCCGCTCAAGGGCGGCAAGTGGAAAGGCTGCTTCCATGTGCCCAGGGGCCTGTACCAGATTGGAAACATACTTGAAGAGATAGCCAATAAACCTAAATAAATCAACCACTTAAAAACCACAAGAATGAAACCCATTTTCCGTCATTTGACCGCCCTTCTGGCAGGACTTGTCCTGATCCAGGGGAGCGTGTTCGCTCAAAAAATTGTGCGGGGGGGGGTAAAGGATTCTAATGGTCAGCCCCTTGTCGGCGTAACTGTCATGATTCAGGGAACTTCTGTCGGTACCATTACCGGTGCCGACGGTTCCTGGTCTCTGCAGGTCCCCGAAGGCGCTGTCCTGGAATTCTCCTCTCTGGGTATGACTACGGTCGTACGTCCCTACAAAGGGGAATCCCGCGTGGACGTAACCATGGACGAAGACACCCTCTATCTGGAAGATGTCGTCGTAGTAGGTTACGGTACTGCCAAGAAAGAAACCTTGACGGCCGCCGTGTCGGCCATCAAAGGCGAAGAACTTCTCAAATCTCCCTCCACCAATGTTTCACAGGTGCTGGCCGGTAAACTCCCCGGTCTGTCTTCCGTGCAGGAATCCGGTGAACCTGGCCTGGACCAGGCGTCGCTGAGAATCCGCGGCTCCGTTTACGGCGTCTCCTATGTCGTAGACGGCTTCCCCGTGGAAAACATCAACGATATCGACCCGGCCGACGTGGAGAGCGTTTCCGTTCTGAAAGACGGTGCTTCCGCTGCCGTGTATGGCCTGAAAGCCGCCGGCGGCGTGATCATCATCACCACCAAGAAAGGTACCCGCGGCGACGTGCACATCACCTACAACGGCTCTGTGGGTGCTTCCATGAATGCTAATTTCCCGAAATTCATGGACGGTCCCCAGTTCGCCTATTACTACAATGTGGCGGAGATGATGGACCAACTGGCCAACGGCGCCATTGCCGATGCCAGTGAGTACACCCCAACCTTCACCCAGGAAAATGTAGCCGCCATGACCAACGGCGACCCTACAGACGGCTGGGACAATGTAGACTACATCAAAAAGGTTTTCGGCACCGGTATCACCAACAAGCACAACGTGACCGTTCAGGGCGGCAATGAGAAGAGCCGTTATTTCGTGGGTGCAGGCTACATGGGCCAGAAAGGAAATATCGACGGCTTTACTTACCGCCGGTTCAACTTGAGGGCCAATGTGGAATCCAAGATCGGCCAATACCTCACTTTCACCGCCGGTTTAAGCGGCACCGTGGGGAACCGCCGCACTCCCAGATTCGCTTCCGGCGGCTCAGACGCTGCCGGCATGGGCTATGAGAGCGGCTATTACTCCATCGCTAAACAGACTATCGGCATGATGCCTTATCTCCCGGAAAAGATGGGAGATTATTACACCGGCGTATATTCCCATAATGCCCAGGATGCTCCTTACAGCCCCTTGGCTGCCCTTTACGAATCCGGTAACAAGCTCACCAAGAGTTTCTCTGCACAGGCCAATGCCTCCCTTGCCTGGGATTTCCCCTGGGTAAAGGGTCTTCAGTTCAAAGTGAGCGGTGCCTACGACAATTCCAATTCCTATAACAAGAATCTGGATATCCCTTACTATGTCGTGACCCCTGTAAGAAATGCCGATGGCAACTGGTCCTGGTCCACCCCGAAGGTGGATATCAACGGCGCTGCAGACGGCACCAAGCTGGGAGAAGGTGCTGTGTTCTCCGAGTCCCTGACCGGACAGGCCAGCGTCTCCTACATCAACAGCTTCGGCAAGCACAATATCGAAGGTCTCCTGCTCGCGGAACTCCGTGACTACAAGACCAACAACCTGAGCGCCTATGTGAAGAATCTTCCCTTCGCCCTTCTTCCCGAACTGAACAATGGCATTCCAGCAGTGGCTCCCGTGAGCGGTTCCAGCGCCGAATCCCGCAGTGCCGGCTACGTAGGAAGAATCCGCTACAACTACGATGAAAAATACCTGGCCGAATTCACGGGCCGTATGGACGGCTCCTATAAATTCGCGGGCATGACCAGCACCCGCTGGGGCTTCTTCCCTTCGGCCTCCCTGGGCTGGAGAATCTCCAAGGAAGACTTTATGAAAGAAGCCACGTTCCTGGACGACCTGAAGCTCCGCGCCAGCGTGGGCCTGCTGGGAAGTGACAACGTGACCGCCTTCATGTTCCTGAGCAAATATGCGGAAGGCGGCAAAGTGATCTATCCCGGAACCGGCGTAACCCCGTCCTACTATACAGACGGCGTTCCCAACCGCGACCTCACCTGGGAGAAGACCCTCTCCTATAACGTAGGTACCGATTTCTCCCTCTGGGAAGGTCTCTTGGGCGGTGAAATCGACGTGTTCTACAACTATACCTACGATATCCTTACAAGCAACAGCGGCGGCAAGCCTTCCTCCATGGGCGGCTACTACCCTTCCTATGTGAACAAGAATGCCATCGACGCAAAGGGTATCGATATCCTGCTCACCCACAGAAACCATTTCAACCTGGGCGGCAAGCCGTTCTTCTATGAAGTGGGCGCCACGCTCACCTGGTCCAAGACCCGTTGGCTGGTCTATCAGGACCAACCCAACATCGTAGAATGGCAGAAGAGAACGGGGACCACCTATGGAGCCCTCCAGGGCTGGATTGCAGAAGGCCTGTACCGCTCCGAAGAAGAGATTGACAATTCCGCCTGGTTCGGCACCCGTCCCAATGTGGGCGATATCAAATACAAGGACCTCAATGGTGACGGCAAGATCGACTGGGAAGGAGACCGCGGTATCTTCGGCAAGAGCAACCGTCCGGAGCTCACCTATGGCCTCAACGTCAATATGACCTGGAACGGTTTCGACATGAACCTGCAGTTCACCGGCGGCGCCCTGTTCATGGTGTCCATGACCGGTAACTACTACAATGGCTATGATGACAACACTATCTGGACCCAGACCTTCAAGGAAGGGTGCAACTCTCCGTTGTTCCTGGTGGAAGGTGCCTATAGTGTGTACAACCCCAATGGAGAATGGCCCCGTCTGACCCTTGCCACCACCGGCCACGGCGGAGACAACGGCCTGGCCTCCAGCTTCTGGTGGAGAGACGGCAAATACGTCCGCCTCAAGACTGCACAACTGGGTTATACCCTTCCCAAGAACATCACCAAGCGCTTCGGCGCAGAGGCGCTCCGCCTCTTCGTGGAGGGTAACAACCTCTTTACCATAGACGGTCTGCCGGAGGGAATCGACCCGGAATCCCCGGGCGTGAACAACGGTTACTATCCGCAGCAGCGTTACATCATGGGTGGTATTTCTTTAACCTTCTAAAACAGACAGCATCATGAAAAAGAACATTTTGGCTCTTGCAGCTGCAGTTGCGATGCTCTCTGCCACCGCCTGCAACAAACTTCTGGACCTGACTCCGACCGACAGCATCTCGGACAAGGTCATGTGGGCCGAAGTACCATCGGCCGAATATGCGGTAAATTCCATTTACACGTATTTGTATAGCATTTATGCCACTTACCCCTGCGCAGCCGGCATGACCGAAGCCCTGACGGATGAACTCAAGTATGGCTCCTATCTGTACAATGCCATGAACTTCATCCCCAGTGAGATAGCCTATGGCGGATCCACGCTCACGGCCAACTATGTGGATGTGTATATGGGTGCCTGGGGCGGCCTGTACAATTGCGTACGCCGTACCAACGAGGCCCTCTATAACCTGAAAACCCTGGGAACAGGGCTTCCGGAGGCGGACAAAACCCGTTTGGAAGCAGAACTCCGCCTGATGCGCGGCTGGCTCTATTTCGAGCTGATCAAGCGTTACAAGGATGTGATTCTCTATGATGAGGACCTCACCACCATCGTCAAGGATAAAGCCGTCTCCTCGGAGGCCGAAGGCTGGCAGATGGTAAAGGACGACCTTGAATTCGCAGAAAAGAACCTCCCCGTCAAGGCCGATGCCCGCGGCAGGCTGGACAAAGGCGCAGCATACGCGTTCGCATCCCGTGCCCTTCTCTACGCCAAGGATTACGCAGGTGTTATCGCCGCAGCCAATGAGGTGGAGAAACTGGGCTATGGCCTGGAGGATGATTATGCCGGCATCTTCGCCGGAAACGGAAACGAAACCATCCTTAAGTACTGCTTCTCCGAAAGCGACAATGTCCTTCATTCCTTCGACTACTATTACACCCCGGGCGGAGACTTCGCCCTCATCAGCCAGCAAGGCGGCGGCTATGCCACTCCCACCCAGGAGATGGTAGAAAGCTACGAACTGGCCACCGGCGGTTTCCCCGACTGGACGCCCTGGCATGACCAGACGACGGAAGAACCTCCTTACAAGCAGCTGGAACCCCGTTTCCAGGCCACCATCCTCTATAATGGCGCATCCTGGAAAGGCCGTACCATCCAGCCCTACATAGACGGCATAGACGGTTGGGCCGAATGGAAAAAGGACGCTCAGCCTCAAGGCAGGACCACCACCGGTTACTATCTGCGCAAAGGCGTCGATGAAAACCATAATCTGGCCGAGCGTGACGCCGCCCACGGTATCCAGCCCGCTATCCTTCTCCGTTATGGCGAAGTCCTGTTAAACAAGGCCGAAGCCTGCTTCCGCAACAATGACAATGCCGGCGCCAATGCCGCCGTACGTGCCATCCGCGGCCGTGTGGGCCTTCCTTACACCGACCTTTCCGGAGATGAACTCTGGGCCGCCATCCGTCAGGAACGCCGTGTAGAACTGGCATTCGAAGGATTGTGGTATTGGGACCTGCGCCGCTGGGAAGATGCTGCAAAGCCCTATCCTACAGGTCTTAACGGCTATCAGGTTCATGGCCTGAGGATCGCTCCCGGCGCTGTTTCCGGCAAGTTCGAGTATACCTATGTCTCGGTAGATGACAAGGACCGCAACTTCCCGGCCAAGATGTACCGCTTCCCGATGCCTTCATCGGAACTCAGCAGCAATGCCCTTGCAGAACAATATGCCGAATGGAAATAGCCTTATGAAAAGATTACTAATCATATTATCCCTGGTTGCCGTGGCAGTATCCTGCCATCAGCCGGAATATGTGCTGCCCACAGCCAACAGGCAGGGCATCACCTCTTTGACGGCCTATTTTACCTTCGGCCCCTTTGTGGACCAGGAAATGGCCAAGCTGGATATTTCGGATCCGGAGCAGACCCGCTTCGTGATTCCCGTACCCTATTATTATCCGGAAACCTCCGATGACGAAACCGAAATCTACATGATCAAGGCCCGCATCAGGGCGGAATTGCAGCCTAACTGCAAGATCGAGCCCGCTCTGACCATCCTGGACCTTACGGAAGAGAACCATTTCACCTACACGGATGCAACGGGTGCTTCCCGCAAGATCGTGATCACAGGCGAACGCGTTTTCTCCTCCAGGGCGGAACTGCTTACCTTCGAGATTGTGGATCCTTACATCAGCGGCATTGTGGACGAGGACCAGCACAAGGTTTCCCTCGTAACAGCGGAAGATCTGTCCTCCGTAGTGGCCAATGCCAGCGTCTCGGCGCATGCCAGCATTTCTCCTGATCCTGCCGAGCCGCACGACTATAACAATGGATTCACCTACACCGTCACCGCTCCCGACGGCGTGACAAAGGTTGAATATACCGTTACGAAGGAAGTCCCCGAGAAGATCGAGTACGGCTTCAACGCCTCCAGTGTTAAGCAGATGTACAACTTTGACCCTGTTGGAAACCTGGGCTTGCCTGCCTACACGGAGAAGGTTTACATCTCCATGGGCGTTACGGGTAACAACCTGGTAATCTGCACCGGTGACGGATCGGCCCCGATGTATCTGAACAAGCTCACCGGTGTGAAACTGGGCAATATCAACCTGGGCGACGCTCCGGCTGCCGGCATCACCTCCGACGAAGGCGGGAACTTGCTCCTGACCAGCCACGCCGAAGCAGGCGGAGAAATCTCCATCTGGACAACGGCATCCGTGGATACCGCCCCCGAGCTCTTCTACAGCTTTACCAACGACTGCGACGTTCCTGTCGGTTATCGTATCCGTGTAATCGGCGACATCAAGGCCGATGCCCAGATTGTCCTGACAACCGAAGGCGTAGACGACCTTACTTCAACCAATAAGTTCTGGGTCCTGGAAGTCAAGTCCGGTGAGGTCGTTTCCACCAGCCTGAAGACTTCGGGTGCCACCGGCATGGCCTGGGGCAGCGCACCTGTGAACAACACCGCCATTTGCGGCGCCAGCATAAATCCTGCCGACGGCTGGTACGGTGCCGTTTATGATGCCAATGTCATCCATTGGATCAAGGCCGACGGTTCGGACGGCTCCGCAGCCGGCACCTCCGACGGAAACAGCTGGGGCTGGAATGTGAACTGCTTCGACAGCAAGCACTTCAATAATGCCAATTACCTGGCAACCCTGTCGGTGAGCCACTTCCCGTCATGGGGTATCGGTCCTCGTCTGTACCTGTACGACATCACCACGCCGGGCGCCCTGTCCGGAGACTTCGAATCCGCTTCGAACCTGGTCATGTCCAACACCGGTATCAGCTGGTATCAGCAAGGCGGTTATGCCATCGCAACCGGCGATGTCCTCATCGCTCCCACTCCTGACGGCTTCATGCTATACGTATACTATTACGACCATAACTCCCAGGTTCTGGGTGCCTATACGGCGGATTGTATCAAAAAGTAATGAAATCCCTTTCCAGCATATGGATCATGGCTGTTCTCTCTCTCGCCTGCACGCCCAAGGCTGCGGGCGGGAGTGAGGAGTGGCCGTGGACGGAACCTTCCAAGCCGGAAGTCCCGGAAAGCACGGAGCAGAACCCTGCCATCGTAGAGAAAGGCTGGACCAATGTCTCGTCTTCCTACACAGGCCTTATCGATGGAATCCAGCTGTACCGCAGCCCGGAAAAGTTGCAGAACGTCAAATCTGTGGCTTACGTAGCCGTCGCCGATGTTTCGAAGGTAAAATGGGACGTCTGGAGCATCAGCGACCCTAAAACCCAAGGAACCGACGACGCGCTCAAAACACCTCTTCAGGTTTTTGAGAGCACATCGGCACCTGTCGTTATCAACGGGGGATATTTCTTCTCGGAAGGCGGCAAGCGCTACAACGCTTCGGTCGCGGTTAGCGGAGGAAAGACCTTCGGCGTCAATCTGAACTATGCTTCCCAGGACTGGGTTACATATTATTATCCCACCCGCGGTGTCTTCTACGAAAAAGACGGCGCATTCTCCTGTGGCTGGACTTATTACACTACCTCCGGCCAGCATTACCTCTATGGTAATCCGGCTCAGAATGCCTGGGATCAATCGCCTTTGCAGGCTCCGGATGCAAACTATCCGGAAAAAGCCAAGACGTTTGACGCCGTCACCGCTATCGGTGCCGGCCCTGTGCTGGTGCATGGGTCCAAAGTAGTGGACAGCTGGAAGGCCGAACTCTTCTACGGAGATGGTTCCGACGACAAAATGCCTGAGGCCCGTCATCCCAGGACCGCCATCGGCTATGGGAACGGCCGCCTGTATCTGTTTGTCTGTGAAGGAAGACAGATGACCGAAGGCGTTCCGGGCCTCACAACGGCCGAGGTGGCCCAGGTGATGAAGGATCTGGGCTGCACGGAGGCGCTGAACCTGGACGGTGGCGGATCCACCTGCATGCTTGCGGGCGGGAAGTCCACGGTCAAGGAATCGGATGGTTCCCTCCGTCCGGTAGGAAGTGCTGTGATCCTAAAGAAAAAATGAAAAAGATCAGTCTAATATTGCTTTTGGCAGCCCCGCTGCTGCTTGCCTGTACTCCAGAGAACGATCATCCCTGGAATCCGGAATGGGGCGGTGGTGATGGCGGTGAAACGCCGGAGGTTCCCGATCCTGTAGAGCCTCAGGCCAAACCCCGCTACGTGTGGATTGACGCAGCCGCCAATTTCGACGACTACGGCAACAGCCGTGAGAATATCCGCAAAGACTGCAAACGGATTGCCGAAACCGGCTTCACCGATATTGTCGTCGATGTCCGGCCCACGACGGGAGACGTCCTTTTCAAGTCTTCCGTAGCCCCAGCCCTGAAGCGGATAGACCGCTGGCAAGGCAGCACTTACTCTTGGGCAGAAAGGACGGAAACGTTCGACTATCTGCAGGCCTTTATCGAAGAAGGCCATGCCGCGGGCTTGAAAGTCCATGCCGGCATGAACACGCTGGTAGGCGGCTATCTTTGCCCCTATGGCCTGGGAACGGAAGGCATGGTATATTCGGACGAGGAAAAGCGCTCCTGGTGTACAGTGCAGAACCGCCCCGAAGGGCTGCAGAACTGCCTGGACGTTACGGATGACTATGGCGCCCGCTTCCTGAATCCTTCCAATCAGAAGGTGCAGGAGTTCGTGCTCACCCTTATCGGGGAGCTCGCATCCTACAAGGATCTGGACGGCATAGTCCTGGACCGTTGCCGATACGATGACAGCGGCCTGATGAGCGACTTCTCGGAAGACAGCCGGAAAGCCTTTGAGCAGTTCTGCGGCCAAAGCTTTCCTGCATCCGGGTGGCCCTCCTCCGTCTTCGCTCCCGGAACCGAATCCCTGGGAAGCAGCGTGTCCTCGGTGCAGCGCAAGTGGCTCACCTTCCGTGTCAAAACCATCCACGACCTGGTGGAAAAGGCAACGAAAAAGGCCCATGACATCAATCCGGATATTCAGTTTGCCGTGTACGTAGGCGCCTGGTATTCTTATTATTATACCTCCGGCGTCAATTGGGCAAGCCCCAAGTACAACTGCAAGCAGGAATACTCCTGGGCAGGGAACGATTACCAGGCGGCAGGTTTTGCCGACCATCTGGACTACATTTTCCTGGGGGCTTATGCTTCGGCATCCAGCATCCACGGCAGTGGTGAATGGACCATGGAAGGTTTCTGCAGGCTGGGAGCCAAACGCCTCTCGGGCGCCGTTCCTTTCGCTGCGGGTCCTGATATCGGCAATGGAAGCGGTTTTGAAAACGGAGGTCAGGGAAGCCTGATGCCCGACATCGTCCAAACCTGCATAGGGAATGCCGACGGTATGTTCATTTTCGACCTTTGCCATATCAAGATGTTTGACTATTGGTCTTCTCTCAAAAGCGCTATAGACTCTTATCTGAAAACTGTAAACTAAAGAATATGAAAAAGATTTTTGCAATCCTCCTGTGTGCAGGCGCCCTCGCCGCAGCCTGTACCAAGCCGATGGATAACGCATCCAGTCTGGAGGTGAGTGCTTCGGAGATCACCGTACCTTCGAAGCCCAACGTTGCACAATTCACCATTACGACGGACGCCTCCTGGCATGCGGAGGTCTCCGAAAAATGGGTGGTAGCTTCCAAGCAGAGCGGTTCCGGTACCGGAGTTCTGAAACTGGCCGTCATGGCCAACCCCGATTATTCGGCCCGTGAGGCGCTCATTACGGTAAAGTCCGGCAATCTGGAAAAGACTGTAAAACTGGTCCAAAGCCAGCTTGACGGCATCTTTATTGACGAATCTTCCGTGACGGTTCCCTTTGAAGGCGGGAACTTCGAACTCCCTGTCAAGGCCAATGTCGCCCTGTCCGTAGAATCCGACGCCGAATGGCTTACGGTTGAATCTCCTACCAAAGCCCTGGAAGAAGAGGTCTATGCGTTCAGTGTCCCTCTGAACCCCGGCAGGGAAGAGAGAGTGGGCCATATCACCGTAAGTGGAGAAGACCTGCAACAGGTATTCACGGTTACCCAGGGTGCGTTCGAGCCCGAGTTTGACCTGGTCGATGAGCAGGGCGTAGGCCTTTGGGGAACCCTCTCCGCTCCCAAGGAAGGAATGACTTACACCTTCACCGCCGTAACCAATATGGATTTCTATGCTGAAGCTCCGGATGCCGATTGGATCACCGTTACCAAGGAAGGCGACGTGGTGACCGTTGTCATTGGCGAGAATCCCGAAGCTGCCAGGACAGAATATATTTACATGGGCTGCAGCAAAGAAGACGTGGATTATTCCGACTACGGTGCCATGATTAAGGTATACCAGAAGGGCGCCGCCCAGGCCGTGGAGCAGTGGAAGATGGATTTCTACTGGGCTATTTTCCCTAATAGCACCCGTGTATCCATCGCCCTTGCCGGTGATTATATGGCGCTGTATTCGCCCAATGCCGTCACCCCTGGCTTCCATCTATTGAATAAAGCCGATGGTACTGAAGCACAGGTACTTGAGGCTCCGATTGCCAATATCACCGGTATCACCAACGACGACGCCGGCAATGTAGTAGTAACCGCCGGCGGTGATTTCCCGATCGATACAGAGACCTGGGGCCTCATCGAGGACCAACAGATTCCGCTTACCGTGTATGTCATGAGTCAGGATGATTTCCTCGCCGGAAACTACGGTTCGCCTATCCTCACTTACAAGGACGGGTTCTACGGCTATGGCCTGGATAACGCCCAGGTCACCGGCGATGCCAAAGGCGACGCCCTGCTCACCATGACTTCCGGTGCGGCCGGCGGCGGAACCGCTACAGTTGCATGGGAAATCAAAAATGGCGCTACAACCAATGAGCCTACAGCCTCTGCAACGTCTCCTACCAGTGGCGGAGATTGCTGGGATTCCTTCCACCAGGTTTCCATCGGCGCAGGTTCCGATATGAGCAAGGGCTTCTATTTCGCCGGCTATGTCGGAGATTACAATCTCCATTACACAGCTGCTCTTGGAGAATCCGCATCCTGGAATAATGTTTACACAACGGGTTATACCTGGGAAGGCGCCATCAATACAGGAGATGTCTTCGACTACGATGGACACCACTACATGCTGGTTCTCGGCATGAACTACTTTGCTTTTGCCGATTGGGACTACGATGGAACAGTTGACGGTTATCTTCCCAGTTCCCTGTGGCTGTTCAATATTGACGACCCTGCCGCCCCGGCACTCGTTATCAACCAGGAATACTATGCCACCGAAGGCAACTGGTGCTATGGCAGCAACACAGACGTGGAAGTCGTTGTAGAGGACGGCAACCTGATGGCCTACGTAATGGATGCCTCCACCTCCACCTACCGCAAGTTCCTCCTGGAACTCTAACCCGTGGATGCAAGCACCTGATTACCAGTGGATTATGGAAAGTAACTTGGCCCATTGCGACCAAGTTACTTTTTATAAGTTATTGACCGTCAGTCAATTCTGCCCACGCATGAACTTTGTCGTTCAGGGAAAAAACCGTATATTTGAGAAAAAGACAGGCTTATGACTATGAAACGGAGATCCTTTCTGAAAAATGCCGCCTTCCTGACGGGTGCCGTGGCCCTTGCACCGACTCTGTCTGCCTGTAAGAGAGGCAAGGGGGAGCCGAAGTTCCGTATCGCCAAAAACCTCCGCTTCCGGGCCGATGGCGGGTTCACCGTCCTGCAGTTTACGGACACGCACTACATTACGGGAGACCCGCGGTCGGCCCGGGCGCTGGAATGTGTGAAGGAGGCGCTGGAAGCTGTTAAGCCGGACCTGGTCATCCATACCGGGGACATCCTTTTCGGGAGGCCGGATTTGGACAGCGCCCGGGAAATCCTGCAGCCGTTGTCGGACAGCGGCATTCCCTGGGCAGTGGCCCTTGGAAATCACGATTCGCAGTTTGGCAGCAGCCGTGAGGCTGTGTTCAAGTTGATCCGGGAAATGCCTGGAAATGTGAACCTTCCGCCCAAGGACGGGGTATATGGCTGCTCGAACGATGTCATCACCCTGTCCGGCGCAAAAGGCGTAGAGCGGGTGTTTTACCTCTTCGACTCCATGGACGCAGTAGTGCTGAAAGGGGAGGAAGACATCCACTGCTACGACTATATCCGCCACAACCAGATTGCCTGGTATCGCTCTCTCAGTGAAAAGTTTAAGGCCGATAATAACGGTACACCCGTCCCGTCGGTTGCGTTTTTCCATATCCCTCTGTGTGAACTTCAGGAGGCTCTGGCCGCAGGCGTGCAGCCGCTGTGTGGCAATAACGGAGAACCGCCGTGTCCTTCAAGACTCAATTCAGGCCTGTTTGCCCAGTTCCGCGAGATGGGGGACGTTCAGGCCATCGTCACAGGACATGACCACGACTGCGACTATGTCCTTCCTTATGGCGGCATCTATTTTATCTATGGGCGCTTCTCAGGAGGCGATACCATCTACAACCACCTGGGCCCCGACGGCTACATTCCGTCCGACGGCCCAACGGCTCCCGGAACCCTTCCCGGCTGCCGCCTGTTCCAGTTCCGGGAAGGGGAAGCTGGCTTCAGCACCTGTGTGCGCCTGATGGGCGGGGTCTGCCAATTTGATTATGTAATTACTTATGAATAAGCGAGTTATCTCCGCGGCCATTCTTGGCCTTCTGGTATTTTTACTGATGGGCTGTACTTCCGGACAGGTGCAGCCGAAACCCTCTTTCCTTTGGATTGACGCATCGGCCAACTTCAGCTCCTATGCCTCTGACGCGGACTCCATTGCCAGGGATTGCGCCCGGATCGCCAAGATGGGCTTTACGGATATTGTGGTGGATGTCCGTCCCACCTGCGGGGATGTCCTTTTCAAAAGCCGGGTGGCTCCGCCGCTGACAAAAGTCCCGGCCTGGTTCAATGGGGAAATCGGCCTTAAGGAGCGTACGGCGGATTTCGACTATCTGCAGGCGTTTATCGATGCCGGTCAAAAAGCCGGCCTTAAGGTCCACGCCGGCGTGAACATGATGGTGGGCGGCTGGCGGATGGGTTCCAGCTTCATCACCGGCATGATCTACGACCAGCCTGAGAAAAAGGACTGGTGCGCCGTAGACCTTCTCCCGGACGGAACGCTTGTCAATCAGGCCGATAATTTCTCCGTCCGCGGAGGCTGTTTCCTGGACCCGGCCCATCCTCAGGTGCAGGAGTTCCTTCTCACCATGCTGGAAGACCTGGCCTCCTATAAGGGGCTCGACGGCATTGTGATGGACCGCTGCCGCTACGACGACTACGCCATGGACGCCGGTTACACGGAGGAGGCCCGCCGTCAGTTTGCGGCTTACATCGGCCACGAACCGGAACGCTGGCCCGTTTTCTCAGAGCCCGGACACATCTTCCTGGACAAGGAACCGGATGCGCTGGAAGTCCAATGGCTTACCTTCCGCTGCAAAGTGATTCACGATTTTGTGGCCCGCTGCGTGGAAACCGTGCACAACACGCAGAAAGGCCTGTCGCTCGGTATTTACGTAGGTGCTTGGTTCTCAGAATATTACAGGAGCGGCGTTAACTGGACCAGCCCGTCCTACGACCTTGCCAAAGAAGAGCCCACCTTTGCCTGGGCGACGCCCGAATACCAGGCCACCGGCTTTGCCAACCTGGTAGATTTCATGCTCCTCGGAGCCTATTGCCCCGCCGCCAACGTTCACGGAGACACGGAGAAGACCATGGAAGGCTTTGCCAAACTGGGCCGCAAGCGTCTGTGCGGAGACGTTCCGTTCTACTGCGGCCCGGATATCGGCAACGAAAAAGGCTTTGAAAACGGCGGCAGGGGACACCTGCTCCCCGAGATCAAGGAAACAATAATGAAAGAGGCCGACGGATTCTTCCTCTTCGACCTCTGCCATATAAGAGCCTTCGATTATTGGGATGCGCTGAACTAGATTTTCAGCTTGATCCCGACTTTTGTGAGCCCCCATGCGCAGGCGATATAAACGGCTGCCATGAGGGCGCATTTTGCTACGCCTACCCAGCCGGTGAGCCAAGGAGCTATGGTGGGATTCACGATTATCCAAAGGACGATAAACAGGTAGGGAACCATGTACACCGTAAGGGTGGCCGTTCCGGCAGGCTGGAGGGGCTTGAACCAGCCTGTCCAGCCTTTTTTCTCCAGCAGGCGCAGGAGCGTGTAAAGGGCTACCGAAAGAGCCAGAACAAACAGGCACCAGGGAAGGGTGCCCAGGTTCTTGGAGACAATCCAGCCCGTGTGGGTGGCCATGCCCAGCACCAGCAGTACGGCGGCGGCAGTGAAGCCCAGCGCCAGGCGCTGCCCGGTGGAGCGGCCTGCCAGGTTCCAGTCACAAAGGGTAAGCAGTACGCCGCCAAGGCCCATCACGGCTCCGTAGCCTTTTCCAAGCTGCAGGGCGCCGCCAAAATCGGCCAGGATATTGGGGCCGATGAGCTGGCTTCCGTCACGCATGGGTATGACGCTGAGGTTCATAAGGCATACCGCCAGCCAGAGCAAAGGAAGGATCCACTTTTTCTCCCGACACAGCAGGTAAGCCATGGCGCAGAACAGGTACATCCAGCCAATCTGGCCCAGGATGCCCCACCAGAGGCCTTGGAAGAGATCTCCGTCCGTGGATCTGTAGCAGACGGCCAGCCCGCCAAGCAGCAGGATGCCGGCGATTTTCAGCCAACGGGCGGGTTTCCAGCCTTTGGAATACTGGTTCCATACCAGGAAAAAGCCTACGATCATAAGGAACACCCAGAGAGCCCGGCTGCCCTCCATGGGGCGTGATTCCTGGTTGCAGATGAACGCTCCCATGACCAGGAGGGCCAGCGTGCGCCCAAAGATATGTTTGAGGGTGCTCACGGTGGTGTAGCCCTTGGCTATCCTGCGTTCCAGGGCATAGGGGATGGACATGCCCATGGCAAAGAGGAACATGGGGAATACTATGTCGGAAAGGCCCATCCCGTCCTCCATGGTGGCATAGTGCTCCAGCCAGTGAGGAACGTTGAATACTTTCCAGAATTCGTTTACAAATACCATCAGGGTCATCGTAAGGCCCCGGAAGATGTCGATGGCTAGGTTTCTATTGTTCATCGTCAGGTGTGTTTACCCAGGTTTCGTTGGCCCAGCCTACGCTGCGGCCGGTTCCGCGGACTTCCCCGCGGATGCCTTTTTCCTGCAGCTCCCGGAAACCGGGATCCTGAGGCTTAAGGTCCAGAAAGGGGAGTAGGTAGCAGCCGTGGTCCAGAAGGAGGGACTGGACTTCGGCGGCGGGGACTTCGTGGGGATGACGGCCTGTCTTCACCGCTATTGCGGCCAGCGCTCCGGCAGCCTGCCCGAGCTCCATCACAACGGGCTGCAGCCGTGTTCCGCCGTTCATCTCCCAGGAGGTGGAGATGGCTTTGTCGGCCACCAGGAAGTCTTCCACTTTGACGGGAATGAGCACGCCCATGGGCACGCTGAAGGAGGGGATGCGACCCCACCAGAGGTGGCTTAGTTCTTCGCGGCGTGGGTTCTGGACGTGGTGGTGGTCTACGGGATAGTCGCCCACGGCAATGGCGCGGGTGTAAAGGTCGAAGTCGTAGGGGCGTTTGGCGGCATCTACCGTCATGGTGTCACGCCCTGCTATGCGGCGGGCTTCCCGCCAGTAGGGGAAGAAGGGGAGGCCGTCCGGGGTGGAGTACACGTCATGGGCGATGCCTAAGTTCTTGTAACCCAGTTCTTTCTGGAGGAAGTAGATGTAGCCCAGCGTGCGCTGTTTGGCCAAAAGCACCACGGAATCCCGCTGGGTGGGCGTCATGTCCAGGTATTCGGCAAAGTAATCGTTGGCGCAGACGGGCCAGTTGAGCATCATGTATCCGTCCGGAAGGCGGCCGTAAGAAAGCATCATCTGAGGACTCCAAAGCTGCTGCCCGTAAGGATTGACTCCGTCGATATTCCGGGCCAGGGGATTGTCGCAGCAGTTTTCGTAAAGCTCCCGTCTGTAGCCTTCGGGTTCCTCCATGGGCACCTCTTCGTCGTGGAACTTGACAATGGCCACATAGGTGAAATCTTGGGCCGATACCCGGTCCTTAAGCTCCTCGCAACCGGCTATCCCGGCCACATCGCCCAGCTCTGTGCCGTCGATGACGATGCGCCCCTTCACGGAAGAGCCATCCTCCAGGCGCAGGAGCCAGCCATCGGCCTTTTTCTGAAGGCTCCGGAGTCCTGTGTTGAAGCGCAGCTGTACGCCAGCGTTTTGGGCCATGTTTTGGAGGACTTCCTTGCCCACACGGGGATTGAAAAGGATGTTGGACACCCAGCCGGATTTGAGCGCCTCGTAGCCACCGTAGCGGGCGGCGAGCGAATCGGTGAATTCTCCGAATAGACCGCCCCTCAGGCGATAGTTTCCGTCGATGGCGCTGACCCCGGCCGAGGTAAGCATCCCGCCCAGCCAGGGCGTCTGCTCTACGATCAGCACGTGCGCGCCATTTCTTGCCGCCTCGATGGCTGCGGTGGTTCCTCCGGCGCCGCCGCCTACGACAACGACATCGTAGGAAGGAGTGCAAGAAAGGACTGTGGCGAGCGCCAACAGTCCTGTAATCAAGCGTTTATTCATCCTTCTTCTCTTCTCTTTCCGGTTCGTCGCCGTGGGAGTTCTTGTACTTGAAGCGGCGGATCTTCTGGGTGGCGGTTTTTTCGAAGGGCTCCTTCATGGCGTCTACTTCGCCAATCTTGGAATTCTTGCCCACGGTCTTGTTCACCCAGTCCAGGACGGCCTTCTTGCGGGCTTCCAGCTCCTCGAACCACTTGTCTTCCGTGGCCTGGTCCCAGTTGATGGCATTGTCCGTGAATTTGACCAGGGCCACCAGTTTGCCGTCGCGCTCCATGACCAGGCTCTCTTCCACGCCTTCGATGTTGTTGATGACCTGCTCAATCTCTTCCGGGTAGATATTCTCTCCGGAAGGCCCCAGGATGGTATTGTTCAGGCGTCCCTTGATGTAGTAGATGCCTTCTTCGTCCATGGTGGCCACGTCGTTGGTGTGGAACCAGCCTTCGTCGTCCAGCACCTGCAGGGTGCGCTCCGGGTCTTTGTAGTAGCCCAGCATCACGTTGTGGCCGCGGACCACAATCTCTCCTTCTCCGGTCTCCGGATTCACATTGTCCAGCCGGATCTCTACCTTGTAGGAAGCCGGGCCGATGGACCCCAGGTGCTTTTTCTTGTTCACCATCACGTTGCACACCAGCGGCGCCGTTTCCGTGAGGCCGTACCCAACGGCGTAAGGGAACTTGCAGTCTATGAGGAACTTCTCCACGGCCGGATCCAGTTTGGCGCCGCCAATCCCCAGGAAGGTGAGCTTGCCGCCGAAGGAACTGACCATGCGCCGGCCGATGAACCAGTGCAGGATGTGGGGGATGCTTTTATCGGCCCAGGAAAGGACGCGGCTCTTCTGGATGGTGGGCCATACGCTGTTTTTGACCACTTTCTCGATGATCAGGGGAACGGAGCACACGATGGTGGGCTTCACCTTCTTCATGGCCGCCATCAGGATGGACGGGGTGGGCGGTTTCTGGAGGGTATAGCAGGTGGCGCCCACATAGAAGGAATACAGCGTGGAAACGCTCATCTCATAGGTATGGGCGGCCGGAAGGATGCTCAGGAAACGGTCTTTCCGGAACGCGGGTTTGGCTTTGAAGGCAGCCGCCAGGTTGCTGGAAAGGTTGCGGTGGCTGAGCATGACGCCTTTGGCCTTGCCGGTGGTTCCGGAGGTGTAGATAATGCAGGCCAGGTCGTCGGGCTGGGGGTCTTTGACCCAGCCGTTGCACTTGAAATCGTCCTTTTCCTTCTTGATGAACTCGAAGGTTTCTATGTCGATGATGAGGGTGAGCTTTTGCCGGCACTCCTCACTGAGCTTCCCCATCATCCGCTGCGAGATGAACAGCACCTTGGACTCCGAGTGGGTGAGGATGTTGGTGAGTTCGGTCTCCGAACTGTCCGGCAGGATGGGGACCGCTACGCGGCCGAAGGCGGTGGCGCTGAAAAAGGCTACCACCCAGTTGGGCATGTTCTGGGACAGGATGGCCACACGGTCTCCGTGCTTGATGCCGAAGCGCGTCATGCGCAGCGACAGCTGCTCGGTCTTGCGGCGGAATTCCTCGTAGGTGTATGACTGGCCGCCGTCCACGTACTGGAAGGCGACTTTCTTTGCATAATTGGTGGTGGCGTAGTCAAACACCTTGCGCAGAGTGGTGCAGGTGTTCTCGCGGCTGCGATACTTGCGCCAGGCCTTGTACGGGCTTTTGATTCTTTTTGCCATAGGGATTTACTTTTCAGGAACAGCAAACTGGTCTTTGTGGAAACCCTGTACGCCCAGCGGCCGATAATGGTCGTAGATGCGCTGCATATCGGCCTTGGGATCATCCGTGATCTCGAAGGGTTCGCCCACGCTGATGCGTTTGCGCCCCCAGTCGTAGTAACCCAGATACACGGTGGCGCCGGTTTCCCGGGCAATCAGGTGATAGCCGCTTTTCCAGCGCTTGACCAGCGAACGGGAGCCTTCCGGGGCCAGGGCCAGGTGGAATTCGTCCACCCCTTCCATGACGTCGATGAGGCTCTTGACCGTGGTGGCCGGGCTGGAAAGGTCTGTGGGGACGGCACCGCAGGCCCGGAGAATGGGCCCCAGGGGCCAGACGAAGAAACTCTTCTTGACCATGATGTGGGCTACCTTGCCAAACTGGGTATAGAACAGATAGCTTACGAGGAAATCCCAGACAGTGGTGTGAGGGACGCCCAGGACGATGGCCTTGGGTTCTTTCATGGGACCGCCTACGCTTTCCCAGCCCATTTTCTTGAGCAGCCAGCCGCAGAACTTGGCCCAGCGGGGCCCTACCTTTGTCTTGATTATCTTCTTTGCCATAGCTTAAATGTTTACGTCTTCCAGTTCCTTTTCACTTCTGAGGTTTTCCATCACGAAGGTCTGGCGTTCATAGGTATTGATGCCCATGTAGAACTCCATGATGGTTTGGATGGATTCTTCGTCGGAGAGTTTTACCTGGTCCAGGCGCATTTTCTCGCCGATGAAGTCTATGAATTCGTCCGAGGAGATTTCTCCCAGACCCTTGAACCGGGTGATTTCCACGCCCGTCTTCAGGGCGGTCACGGCTTTGTCCCGCTCTTCGATGGAGTAGCAGTAGCGGCGTTCCTTTTTGTTGTGCACGCGGAACAGGGGCGTCTGCAGGATGTACACGTGGCCGCGGCGGATGAGTTCCGGATAATACTTCATGATGAAGGTGAGCACCAGCATGCGGATGTGCATGCCATCGTCATCGGCATCCGTGGCCACGATGATGTTGTTGTAGCGCAGGTTGTCCAGGTCTTCCTCTACGCCCAGGGCAGAGATGAGGAGGTTCAGTTCCTCGTTTTCCGCCACTTTCTTGCGGCTTTCCTTGAAACAGTTGATGGGTTTGCCGCGCAGGGAGAAGACGGCCTGGTTGTTGGCGTTGCGCACCTTGGTGATGGTACCGGAAGCGGAGTCTCCCTCCGTGATGAAGATGGAGGTTTTCTCCCGCTGGTCTTCCATGCCCTTGGGGAAGCGGTTGTCCGAGAAGTGGTAGCGGCAGTCCCGCAGTTTGCGGTTGTACACGGCCGTTTTCTTGGCCCTTTCGCGGCTTTTCTTCTGGACGCCGGCAATTTCTTCGCGCTCGGCCTGGGAGGCCTTGATTTTTTCCTCGATTACCGGAACGATGTCCATGTGCATGTGCAGGTAGTCGTTCAGGTTCTTGGTGACGAAGTCATTCACGAAGGTGCGGATGGTGGGGCCGCGGTCTACGGAGGTGGTGCCGTCCGGGGACTTCACCTGCTTTTCCCACATGTAGGTGGAGCCCAGTTTGGTTTTGGTCTGGCCCTCGAAGATGGGCTCCTGGATTTGGATGGAAATGGCGCCCACGATGCCCTGGCGGATGTCTTCGGGCTTATAGTCTTTCTTGAAGAAGTCCTTGAAGGTTTTGGCGATGGCTTCGCGGTAGGCGGCCAGGTGCGTGCCGCCGTCGCGGGTGTTCTGGCCGTTCACGAAGGTGGCGATGTTTTCTCCGTAACTGTTGCCGTGCG
Organism: uncultured Bacteroidia bacterium; assembly: GCA_902784435.1. GTDB lineage: Bacteria > Bacteroidota > Bacteroidia > Bacteroidales > UBA932 > Cryptobacteroides. The sequence continues at coordinate 20,618 of CACZUR010000001.1, forward strand.
TGAGCACCACCTCGATGTCTTCCCCTTCCAGGTGCACCAGCGGGTACAGGGGCGTTTCGCTCATGTTTTCCGTGACCAGGTCCAGCAGGCCGTTTTCGCTCTTGTACAGCGTGCCGTTCAGGTTCAGGGTAAGGCCTTTTTTCAGGTAGGAGTAGTTCTTGACCAGGGCCTCTACGAATTCCATGTGGAAGGCGAAGTCGTTGAACATTTCCTCGTCCGGGGTGAAGCGGATGTAGGTGCCGTTTTTCTCATTGGACGGGACGATGGCGCTTTCCAGCAGGTTGCCCCTTGTGAAACGGGCATAGGAGCACTGGCCTTCCCGGTAGGAGGCCACGTAGAAATCCACCGACATGGCGTTTACGGCCTTGGTGCCCACGCCGTTCATGCCCACGCTCTTCTTGAAGTTGGTGTCGTCGAACTTGCCGCCGGTGTTGAGCTTGGACGTGGCGTCCACCACCTTGTTCAGGGGAATGCCGCGGCCGAAGTCCCGGACGGTGACCGTTTTGTCTTCGATGGTGATATCGATGCGCTTGCCGAATCCCATGGAGAATTCGTCCACGGAATTGTCGATGATTTCCTTCAGAAGTACGTAAATGCCGTCCCCTTGGCGGTCTCCGTTGCCCAGACGGCCGATATACATGCCGGCACGGCGCCGGATATGTTCGTTCCATTCCAGGGTCTGGATGGAGTCGTCGTTATAAGTGGTATTGATATTTTCTGCCATGAACCAACTCAGTTTCCTAACCTACAAATATAATACAATTCCGCGGGATAAACAAAGTTTGCCTTTTGTCAGATATTTCTTAACTTTGTTGTTTGTAACAGAGAACCAATTAAACACAAATGCATATGAAAAAGATTCTCATTCTTACGATGGCGGCCCTGGCGCTGTTCTCCTGTGGCAAAAAGGACGGCCCCTCTACCCGTCCCATGATCAGCTGGGAGGGCAACTCCAGCTTCGCAGAGCAGGAAATCGGTACCGCCCTGGATGCCAAGGTGGCCGTGAGCTTCCCGGAAGGAATCGGCACGCTCCAGATCAAGTGCTCCACCGTCCCGGCAGAGATCAAGGGCATTATCAGCCCCTGGATCGGCACCTATGCCAACAAGGCCCAGCTGCTCCTGGATCTGCAGGCCGATACCCAGGTGGCTTCCATCTTCAAGAGCAAAGGCTATGCAAACCCGGTGGGGGACGGCCTCAAGACTGCCACTTCCTGCACCATCGACTTCGGGAAACTCACCCAGGACCTTACGGAAGGTCAGGTACTGGCCGCCAACAGCAAGTTCGTTTTTGACGTAACGCTCACGGATGCCAAGGGAACCTCCGTCAACCGTTCGGTGAAGTTCCGCTTTACGCCCGCCCCGATGTTCCCCAACGATGTCCCTTCGTCTTATGCCCTCGAGCAGGGTGACACGCGTACGCTGGAATGGAAGATCGAAATTCCCGGCAAGGCAGAGGCCTTCACCATCGATTTCAGCGGCGCCAAGGCCGACAATGGCATTCTGAGTTACATCAAGAAGCGCAACGACAACAAGACCACGATCGATCTGATCGACAACGCCAATGTGAAGTCGGCCTTTGACCTGGATCCGGTTGCCAAGGGTGCTACCTCCACAACGCTCAAGCTCACCAACCTGATGAAGAATCTGGGCTATGAAGCCACGATCGGCTCCAGCACCACGGTTACCTTCCGTGTCGTAGACCAGCTGGGCAAGGAAAGCATCCACGTGCTCACCCTGACCGTAGCGCAGCCCCAGTAGTTTAGCGGACTTCGCCGGCCACGAACAAGTTGACCAGCGGCCGCAGCGGCGAATTGGTCGTGAGACTGATCATGATCACGTTTTCCCCTTTCTCCAGCAAGGAAGTGTCCAGCGTAAAGCGGACGCTTCCTTTTTCGTTGGCATCGATATCGGTCAGCGGCGCGGCGAGGGAGAGGGCGCTGCCTTCCAGATCGGCCTTGAAAAAGTGCAGGGCGCGCTTTCCCTTGTTGGTGCAGCGGAATTCCACATCCAGTTTTTCTCCCGCTTTTACAGGGCCGAAACTGACGGTGCTGTTGTCGAAGTAGGGGACGGCGGCGGTGCTCCTTTCCTCGCTGGTGAGCGCGGTGAAATTCTCCTGTGTCCACACCAGGACGGTGAGCGGGGCGGATGCTTTTTGCCCGTTCAGGACGGGCGTGGCGCGGTATTCGTTGCGGCCGTAAAGGGAAGGGTCGGCCTGGACGGTGTACGAAAGGGTGGCGGTGCCGCCGGAGGGAATGGGATTGGGTTTCACGCTCATGCTAAGCTGGGCCGATGCATCGGCAAAAGAGACGTCCAGCGGTTTTTTCCCCAGATTGGCTACGATGGCGGTTTCGCTCACGGAGAGCCCCTGCTTCAGGGTGCCGGCCTTGAAAGAGCGGGTCTTCAGACCAAAATCCCCGAGCTTTTGCGCTCCGTAGAGCTGGCTCAGGGATTTTTTCTTTTCGTGCACTACGCCTCGCAGGCGCAGGATGACGGGCCGCTTGATGCCGGAGATATACACCGTGAGGGTTTTGTCGAAGGGCATGGGGCCATCCTCGTTCTTGTAAGTGGCCGATATGCTGCCGGTTTTGCCGGGCTGGATGCTTTCCCGGGTCCATTTGACATCTGTGCAACCGCAGGAAGACACGACCTCGAAGATGGCGATGGGCTCACTGCCGTCGTTGGTGAGCGTGAAAGTGCAGGTGAGGGGACCGTCCGTTACGGAGACATCCCCGAAGTCGTGCACGGTCTTGTCCCAGGAGACGGGGGTGTCGGCGGGGGATACCTCTTCCGACAGATCGAAGTCTTCGGAGAGGACCAGTTCCATCTTTGGCGCGTGATTTGATACGGCATTCCCGCAGGAAAACAGGACGATGGCGGATATGAAGCTTAAAAATGTCATTTTCATACGTGCAAAGTTACACACAGTTCTTTTGTATTTCAAATTTAATGCCTATTTTTGCCTCACGGAAAACAACACAACAACTATAAATTTTTAAACTATGCCTAGAATTATCAATCCCGACCTTTGTGTCTCCTGCGGCTCCTGCGCCGAAGTTTGCCCTGTGGGCGCCATCACTGCCGGTGATGCCGCATACCAGATCAATCCCGACGAATGCATCGATTGCGGCGCCTGCGAAGGCACCTGCCCCAACGAAGCCATTTCCGAAGCATAACTTCGAAAATTACTCCATAATAGTAAAGCCTCGCCAGTTGGCGAGGCTTTACTATTATACTCACAGGGTGCGTTATTCGGCTTCTGCGGTGGCGGCAGGCTTCATGACCATCTCGATGAAGTTGCCCTGAGCCAGGATTTCGTTCATCAGGGAGGTGATGTCCTGCTTGGTGAGGTTGTTGATGGCCTCTTCGTACAGTTTGTCGCGGTCCTGACCGTAGGTGAGGTACAGCTCGATGTTGTTCCGCCACCAGGCGTTGCGCTGACGGCTTTCCGGCAGGTTCTTCTGGAGGTTGAGTTTGGCCATGTTCAGTTCCTCGTCGGTAGGGCCGTTCTGGGCCAGTTCCTGGAAGCCCTTGATGGCCAGGGCGCGCAGCTTGTCGCACAGGGCGGGCTTGCAGTCGAAGCCTACCAGGAACATGGCGTTCTGCTTGGGACGACGGCGGATATTGCCCTGGGAGCTGGCTCCGTAAGTACCGCCTTCCTCTTCACGCAGGCTTTCGGTGTAGTGCATGTCCAGGATGTAGGAGATGGCATCCATGGCAGCATCCTTGGTGTAAGTGTACTCGATGTCTGCATTGTACACCTGGTAGACGGTGCTCTTGGGCGTCTGCATGTCTACCTCGATGATGCGCTCAATCTTGCCCTTGGCCAGGTCTTCGCGGGGATCCACCCACTGGAGGGCTTTCTTGCCCTTGGGCAGGGAGCCGATGTATTTTTCTACCAGCGGCTTGATGGCTTCGGGATTCACGTCACCCACCACCACGAAGGTGGCGCCGGCGGCATCGGCAAAGAGTTTCTTCCAGTTCTTTTCCACCGTGGCCAGGTTGGCACGCTTCACGATGTCCTCGGAGAGCATCTGACGGCGGGCGTTGTTGCTGTACATGACGTTGTACAACTCTTTCTGGAACTTGTAGTTGGGCTGGTTCTGGAGGTTGGGGAGGATGGCGTTAATCTGGTCGATGCCATTCTGCCACTCCTCGGGGTCGAAGCGGGGCTGCGTGTAGTACAGGTATACCAGCTGCAGGGCCGTCTCGAAGTCCTTGACGGTACTGTTGCCGTTGATACCGTTCTCCAGCTGATCGAAGTAAGGGGTAACGCTCAGGTTCTTGCCGGTGAGCATTTTGGAGACGGTTGTGCCGGAGAAACCTGCAACGCCGCTGTTGTTCTGGAACAGGCCGAAGATGTTGTCTTCGAAGGAAGCGATGTCGTCCGTGGAAACCAGGGACAGACCACCGTCCTTGACCAGGTTGAACAGGATCTGGTCCTTCTGCAGGTCCGTCGGATAGACAATGACCTTCACGCCGTTCTTGAGCGTCCATTCGGAAGCGCCGTAGATGGTGCTGCCGCTCTTGGCGATCTTGGAACCCTTGAGGCGGGCAGGATCCAGGAAGGCTTCGGGAATATCTTCACCCGCGGGGGCGGCAATATCGGAAGCTTCCACTTCCTTGATCACCTGGAGCAGCTGCTCTGCGGTAGGGGTGGCGATGCCTTCTTTCTGAGGACCATTGTAGATGATGACCATATTGTTGGCATCCCACAGCTGGGAAGCGGCCTGGCTCAGGGCGGCGGCATTGAACTGGCCTACGATGGCCTGGAACAGTTCCAGCTCTTCCTGGGGCTCCATGAGGGGCTCCTTGTCAAAGAAGTTGGAGATGATGGGATAGACGAATTCCGGGTTCTGACGGGTGCTGGCGCGGTTTACGCGGGTTTCCAGCATGGACAGGTAGTCGGCCTTGACGCGGTTGAATTCGGCGTCGGTGATGCCGTATTTCTTCAGGCGCACCAGTTCTGTATAGAAGGCACGGAAACCATCCAGGATATTGCCTTCGCGCAGGGCGACATCTCCCATGACGGCGTCGATGTCCTCATAGATGAGGCTGCTGACAGAGAAGGATCCGGACAGGAAGGGAGAGTCGGCTTTGGAAGTGATATCCTGGAAACGCTCGCGCATCACCATGCGGATAGCGGTCTTGATGGCATCCGTGGCTTGGCCAAGGGCCGTGGCGTTCACGGCCTCGGGCATGGCTTCGCTGTGCCAGATCAGTTCTATGGAAGGATTGGTGGTTTCTGGATCCGTGACAATGCCCACGCGGGGTTCGGCATGGTTCGCAATGCTCTGGATGGGCTTTTTCAGGGGATTCTCCTTGGCGGGGATGGCGCCGAAGATTTCCTTGATCTTGGCCTCGGTGCGGGCAACGTCCACATCGCCCACCACAATCACGGCCTGGTTGCCGGGGTGGTACCAGGTGTGGTAGAAATCCACCAGGGATTCGGGCTTGAAGGTTTCCAGGTGCTCCTGCGTGCCGATGAGGGTGCACTGGGCCAGCTTGGAATCCGTGCCGAAGTAGTAGGGGAGAGAGGCCTCCATGCTGCGCCACTGGGCGTTGCGGCGGGTGCGGCGCTCCTCGATGATGACACCGCGTTCGGCGTCAATCTCTTCCGGCTGGTTGAGCACGAAGTGGGAATAGTCCGCCAGGATCATGAGGCAGCTGTCCACCACGCTTTCCCGCTGGACGGGGATGTTGTTGAGCATGTACTGGGTTTCCTCGAAACCGGTGGAAGCGTTGATATTCCGGCCGAATTCCGCGCCGATGGAACGCAGGTAGTTCAGGATACTCTTTCCGGGGAAGTGCTCTGTTCCGTTGAAGCACATGTGCTCCAGGAAGTGAGCCAGGCCATCCTGCTCCGGCTGGTTCTCCTGAATGGCGCCCACGTTGGTGGCCAGGTAGAACTCTGCGCGGCCGGCAGGAAGCTCGTTATGACGGATGTAATAGGTGAGACCGTTGTCCAAATGGCCGATGGTGTATGCGGCCGAGTTGGGAAGCTGCGGCATCTGGGCAATGACTGCCTCCATCTGCTCGCGGGAAGGCTGCTGCGCCAGGGCCATGACAACCGTCATAGCCAGGGCGGTGAGGGATACAAAGAATCTTTTCATCTATTATAGGAGTTATGAAAAATAATCTCGTGTATTAGTTTAATAGTACACCGCAAAGGTAGAAACTATTTTTTATTAATCAAACAAAAATAGCTATTTTTGCGTAAAGAAATGCAAAAATTTTAGTATATGTTGGAAGACAGCAAAATCCGTGCTTTCCTGACCATTGTCCAGCTGGGCAGCTTTACGGCTGCGGCCAGGAAACTGGGCCTTACCCAGCCGGCCGTAAGCGCCCAGATCGCCTCCCTTGAACAGGCCCTGGGCGTCACGCTGTTCGAAAGGGGACGGGAGCTGTCGCTCACTCCGCCTGGGGAGCATTTCCTGGGGTACGCCCTGCGCATCCAGGAAGCCTACAATCTGGCCAACCAGGCCTTTTCTGACTAAAACAAACAAAAACGTGTAGCCGAAGCATCGACTACACGTTTTTGCATACGTTACAGAACCGGGATTACTTTCCGGCCAGGCGCTTGTAGGTGTTCAGGCGGACCTTGGCAAACTCTTCCGTCTTCTGGAGGAGTTCCTGGGCATTCTCCGGGAACATCTTGTACAGGGAAGCGAAGCGTACCTCGCCCTTCAGGAAGTCCTGGAACTTGGACCAGTCGGGTTCCTTGCTGTCCAGGGTGAAGGGATTCTTGTCCGTGCCTTCCAGGGCCGGGTTGTAACGGTACAGGTGCCAGTAACCACATTCTACGGCCAGTTTCTCTTCCTTCTGGCTCAGGCCCATGCCGGCCTTCAGGCCATGGTTGATACAAGGGCTGTAGGCAATGATCAGGGACGGGCCGTCGTAGGCCTCGGCCTCCTTGATGGCGTTGAAGAACTGTACCGGGGAAGCACCCATAGCCACCTGGGCCACATATACGTAGCCGTAGCTGATGGCCATCATGCCCAGATCCTTCTTGCGGATCTTCTTGCCGGAAGCGGCGAACTTGGCGATGGCGCCCACCGGAGTGGCCTTGGAGCTCTGACCGCCGGTGTTGGAGTACACCTCGGTGTCCAGCACCAGGACATTCACGTTTTCGCCGCTGGCCAGCACGTGGTCCAGACCGCCGTAACCGATGTCGTAGGAGGCACCGTCACCGCCGATGATCCACTGGCTGCGGGCCGGGATAAAGTGCTGGTATTCCACCAGTTTCTTGCAGGTGTCGCAGCTGCACTCCTGGGCCAGGGGCACAATCTTGTCGGCTACTTCGCGAGTAATGGCGGGATCCTGGGGGGCTTCCAGCCACTGGGCGGCCAGGGCCTTGATATCCTGGCTGCAGCACTCGCATTCCAGGGCCTGCTTCATGGTGGAGGCCACGGTTTCGCGGGCACGGTCGCTACCCAGTTTCATACCCAGGCCGAATTCGCAGAAGTCCTCGAACAGGGAGTTGGCCCATGCGGGACCGTGACCCTTTTCGTTGGTGCAGTACGGGCTGGCCGGGAAGGAAGCGCCGTAGATGGAAGAGCAGCCCGTGGCGTTGGCCACCATCATGTGGTCGCCGAACAGCTGGGTAATGGTTTTGATGTTGGGGGTTTCACCGCAACCGGCGCAGGCGCCCGAGAACTCGAACAGAGGCTGGGCGAACTGGCTGTTCTTCATGTTGGCCTTCTTGTCCACGTACTCCTTGTAACCCACCTTCTTGTTCAGGTAGTCAAAGGCGGCCTGGTCTTCCTTATCATTGATATAAGGAACCATCTTCAGGGCCTTTTCAGGCTTGGACAGGCACACATCCACGCAGTTGCCGCAACCGGTGCAGTCGTCCACGGAGATGGCGATGGCATACTTGTAATCCTTGAGGTTGGCTTTGCCCTGGGCCAGTTTCACGCTGGCAGGGACCTTGGCGGCCTCTTCTTCGGTGAGCAGGAACGGGCGAATGGCGGCGTGCGGGCACACGAAGGCGCAGGTGTTGCACTGGATACATTTTTCGGCGTCCCAGGTGGGAACGTTCACGGCCACGCCGCGTTTTTCGAAGGCGGCGGTGCCGGCGGGCATGGTACCGTCGGCATAGGGCAGGAAGGCGCTCACCGGAAGGGTGTCGCCGGCCTGGGCGTTCACGATGTCGGCCACGTCTTTCACGAAGGCGGGAGCCAGGCGGTCCTTGTTGGGATTCTCGAACTTGGCGGTCAGGTTGGCCCATTCGGCCGGAACCTTGATTTCGGTGTATTCGCCGCCGCGGTCTACGGCTGCGTAGTTCATGTTCACCACGTTTTCGCCCTTCTTGCCATAGGACTTCACGATGGCGTCTTTCATGTACTTCACGGCATCGTCGGCCGGAATGATGCCGGTGATGCGGAAGAAGGCGCTCTGGAGGATGGTGTTGGTGCGTCCGCCCAGGCCGATCTCTGCGGCAATCTTGGTGGCGTTGATGATGAACACGCGGATGTGCTTGCGGCCAATGACGGCTTTCACGTTGTCCGGGATGTTCTTGATGGTCTCTTCCTCATCCCACAGGGAATTCAGGAGCAGGGTGCCGCCGTCCTTGATGCCCTTCAGGACATCGTATTTCTTCAGGTAGGAAGGTACGTGGCAGGCCACGAAGTCCGGGGTGTTCACCAGATAGGGAGCCTTGATGGGCTGCTGGCCGAAGCGTAGGTGGGAGCAGGTGTAACCGCCGGATTTCTTGGAGTCGTAGTCAAAGTAAGCCTGGCTGTAGAGGTCTGTGTGCGAGCCGATGATCTTGATGGTGTTCTTGTTGGCACCCACGGTGCCGTCCGAACCCAGGCCATAGAATTTGCACTCGGTGGTGCCGGGCTTCACGATGGAAACCTCGCTCTTGATGGGCAGGCTCTTGAAGGTGACATCGTCCACGATGCCGATGGTGAAGTCCGTCTTGGGCTCCTTGGCATCCAGGTTGTCGTACACGGCCACGATCTGGGCGGGGGTGGTGTCCTTGGAGGACAGGCCGTAACGGCCGCCGATGATGAGGACATTGTCCTTGCCCTGGAAGAGGGCCTTCACGTCGGTGAACAGGGGTTCTCCCACGGCGCCGGGTTCCTTGGTGCGGTCCAGGACGGCGATGCGGCGGACGCTCTTCGGGAGCACGGAGAAGAAGTACTTCTCACTGAAAGGACGATACAGGTGTACGGTGATGAGGCCGTACTTGCGGCCGCGGCCGGCCAGGTAGTCGATGGTTTCCTTGATGGTCTCGGTGACGGAACCCATGGCCACGATGATGTTCTCGGCGGTAGGGTCTCCATAATATTCGAAGGGACGGTAGCTGCGTCCGGTGAGCTCGGAGATTTCACCCATGTAGCGGGCCACGATGTCCGGGATGGCATCGTAGTACTGGTTGCGGGTTTCCAGGGCCTGGAAGTAGACGTCGCCGTTCTGGGCGGTGCCGCGGGTGACGGGGGCGTCCGGGTTCAGGGCACGGGCGCGGAACTTGGCCAGGGCCTTGGTGGATACCATGTCACGCAGGGCGTCCTCGTCCAGGGCCTCGATCTTCTGGATTTCGTGGCTGGTACGGAAGCCGTCGAAGAAGTGCAGGAACGGGAGGCTGCTTTTGATGGCGCTCAGATGGGCCACGGCGGCAATGTCCTGGGCTTCCTGGACGGAACCGGAGGCAATCATCGCAAAGCCGGTCTGGCGGCAGGCCATTACATCCTGGTGGTCGCCGAAGATGGACAGGGCGTGGCTGGCCAGGGCGCGGGCGCTCACGTGGAACACGGTAGGCAGCATTTCGCCGGCTATCTTGTACATGTTGGGAATCATGAGCAGCAGACCCTGCGAGGCGGTGAAGGTAGAGGTAAGGGCACCTGCCTGGAGGGAACCATGCACGGCGCCGGCGGCGCCTGCTTCGCTCTGCATCTCCGTCACCTTTACGGTTTCTCCCCACAGGTTCTTTTTGCCGTGGGCGGCCCACTCGTCGATGTTCTCTGCCATCGTGGAGGACGGGGTGATCGGGTAGATGGCGGCATGCTCGCTGAACAGATACGCAATGTTGGAAGCGGCATAGTTACCATCACAGGTGATGAATTTCTTTTCTTTTGCCATAATTTTTGTTTGTGGTTAATTTATTGTTGTTGAATTCTTTTCAGAAGACCCGTCAGGACGGTTCCGGGGCCCAGTTCCACGAACTCGGAGGCACCGTCCGAAAGCATGTTCAGGACGGTCTGGGTCCAGCGGACGGGGGAGGTGAGCTGGCGGAGAAGATTCTCCTTGATGAGCACCGGGTCTGACGTGGGAAGGGCCGTTACGTTCTGATAGATGGGGCAGAACGGTGCCCGGAACGCAGTGGCGTCGATGGCTTGGGCCAGTTCTTCCCGGGCCGGTTCCATCAGCGGGGAGTGGAAGGCACCGCTGACGGGGAGCTTGAGCGCCCGCTTGGCACCGGCTTCCTTGAGCAGGACACAGGCTTGGTCAACCGCCGCTTCTTCTCCGGAAATGACCACCTGGCCGGGGGAGTTGAAATTGGCGGGTACCACACCGGGGATGGCGGCGCAGACTTCCTCGATCACCGGGTCCGGGAGGTTGATGATGGCGGCCATGGCACCGGGCGCCTTTTCGCAGCACCGCTGCATGGCCTGGGCGCGCAGCTGCACCAGACGGAGCCCGTCTTCGAAGTCCAGGGCGCCTGCGGCCACCAGGGCGCTGAATTCTCCCAGGGAGTGGCCGGCCACCATGTCCGGTTTGCGGTCCTGGCTCTTGGCCAGAACGATGCTGTGCAGGAAAATGGCAGGCTGGGTTACGCGCGTAGCCTTGAGGGCCTCCGCGCTGTCTCCGAACATGATGTCCGTGAGGCGGAAACCCAGGATGGCGTTGGCGCTTTCCATCAGGTCTTGGTGTGCGGGATATAAATCCTGGGCCATTCCGGGGAATTGGGACCCCTGGCCAGGAAATATATAAGCGAGTTTACTCATTCGGGTTAGTAAAAGCGATAAGCATACAAAGGTAACAATTTTATCTTGAAATTTCAAAAAGATTGCTTATCTTTGCAGCCCTGTCCGGTAATGCCCCTGTAGTTTAAAGGATAGAATAACGGATTCCGGTTCCGTTGGTCCCGGTTCGATTCCGAGCGGGGGTACCAAGATGGCTCACAAGCAACTGAAATTCAGTAAACTGTGGGCCATCTTCCGTTTTTTTCCGAATAATCGCTATCTTTGCATGCTATGAATTGGACGATGAGGAACACTTTTATTGCCGCAGCGCTGCTTGTGCTGCTTAGTGCGGGGAACTGCACTTCGGAGAAAAAGACAGCGCTGGAACTCCGATCGGAGGCCGATTTGCCGGGCCTCACCCTGGCCTATCCCAGCGGAAGCTATTACCAGACCAAGTACGACTCCCGGGAGGACGTGGCCTCTTTTGCCACCAATTCGGAGTCGGATGCCGTGCAGGCCGTACGGCAGGGAGATGCCGATGTCCTGGTCATCGACGAAGTGGCGCTTACCAAGGACGAAATGAAAAGGCTGGGGCTGAAACTCGCTTTCCGGGGAGAAGAGTTCTTCGACGTGGCATTTGCCGTGCAGAAAGGAAACACGGAACTGTTGTCGCAGCTGGATCGTTTTATCGCCTCCGCGCCTATGGAGGACATGATCACCCATTGGACGGAAGGAACTCCCGCCGTGGAGGAACCCGCCTTCGAAATCGCAGAGGATGCGGCTCCGCTCCGCTGCATCTGCAGCGTGAATATGGCCCCCATCAGCTATGTCGGCGACCAGGGGGAGTGGATGGGCATGGATCCCGACATCCTGCGCCGCTTCGCCCATGCCATCGGCAGACCCTTCCAGATGCAGTATGTCGACTTCGCGGCAGCCATTATCGCCCTGCAGACCGGCCAGGCCGATGTCATGTCGGCCTGCCTGTTCGTGACGGAAGAACGGAAGAAAAACGTAGACTTCTCCATCCCGTATTATCAGTGCCATCCCGGTTACTTCGTGAAAGATACAGGGAACACGGCCCGTATGGGCATCGGGGAACGCCTGAAAATGAACCTGCTTACGGAAGCCCGGTGGAAACTGATTGTGGACGGCCTGCTGGAAACCCTCAAAATCACCTTCCTGTCCATCCTGCTGGGCACCGTCCTGGGCATCGGGCTGTGCGCGTGTATGCGCAGCCGCCGCAAGGGACTCCGCACCCTCGCCGGCCTGTACGGCGCTTTCATCAACGGCATTCCCACGCTGGTGCTGCTGCTGATTATGTTTTACGTGGTGTTTGCCGGAACCGGCGTGAACGCTTCGCTGGTGGCCGTGGTCACTTTCGCCCTCTGCTTCGCCGCATCGTCCGGCGCCATTTTCGACACCGCCATTTCCTCGGTACCCAGGGGACAGACGGAAGCCGGCCTGAGCCTGGGCTTCACCCCCTTCAAGACCTTTACCGGCATCGTCTTCCCGCAGGCGGCCCAAAAGGGGATTCCGCTCTATGCCGCAGAGTGCGTGGCACTGCTCAAGAGTACCTCCATCGTGGGCTATATCGCCATCCAGGACATCACGCGCGCCAGCGACCTCATCCGCAGCCGCACCTTCGACGCCCTGATTCCGCTCGTGGTGGTCACCATCCTCTATTTCCTCCTCGCCTGGATCATCCGGCTGCTGTTGAACCTTTTCCTGACCCAAAAAATAATATGATAAGCATCAAGCATTTAAGCAAATCTTTCCGCAATCCGGACGGCAGCGTTATCACCGTCCTGAAAGATGTCAACTGCGAGATCGGCCGGGGTGAGGTTATCAGCATCATCGGCCCTTCCGGCACCGGGAAAAGCACCCTCCTGAGGGCCATCAACATGCTGGAACCGCCCACCGGCGGAGAAATCCGGGTGGACGGGGAGAACATCACGGCCAAGGGCTATCCGCTGCACAAACTCCGCCAGAAGATGGGCATGGTTTTCCAGGGTTTCAACCTCTTCGAGCACAAGACCGTGCTGGAAAACATCATCTATGCCCCCATGCGGCTGCGGCATGTGCCGGAGGCCGATGCCCGGGAAGAAGCCATGGAACTGCTCCGGAAGGTGGGGATGGCGCAGAAAGCCGACGTGTATCCTTCCTCCCTTTCCGGCGGTCAGAAGCAGCGGGTGGCCATTGCGCGCTCACTGGCCATGCATCCGGAGGTCATCCTCTTCGACGAACCCACATCGGCCCTGGACCCCACCATGGTGGGAGAAGTGCTCAGCGTCATTCGTTCGCTGTCGAAAGAAGGACTTACCATGCTCATTGTCACGCACGAGATGCGTTTCGCCCGCGATGTGAGTACCCGGATCTTCTTCATGAACGAAGGCGTCATCTACGAAGACGGTGCCCCGGAGCAAATCTTCGGGCATCCGGTCCGCAGCGCTACGAAAGCCTTTGTCAACCGCATCCAGAAGCTGGTGTACGAGGTAGATTCCGCGGACTTCGACTTCCTGCAGATGCACACGGGATTCAACCAATTCTGCATCAAATACAACTTGCCCGTCACGGCCGATGCGGCCTATTCCCTGGTACGGGAATTGCTGTTTGAGCATCTCCCGGACTTGCGGCCGCTCACCGTCCGGCTCACGTACGCCGAGCTTTCCGGGGAAACGGCCCTGGACTTCATGGCCGAGGGCATTACGGCATCTCCGCTCCCGGAGGCCGCCAGGGACAGCCTTCGCGGCCGGGTGAAGCAAATGGTGGAAGAACCCACGGCGAGGGGATTCCGAGTGAAACTTATACTATAAACAGCTATGGTTTACACGTCGCTGACACAACTGATTGGGAAGACACCGCTTCTGAAAGTGAGCGGTTTCGAAGGCCAGTTGGCCACCCTCCTCCTGAAACTGGAGTGCTTCAATCCGGGCGGCTCGGTCAAGGACCGCGTTGCCCTGGCCATGATAGAGGATGCCGAGAAAAAGGGCGTCCTGGCGCCCGGCGCCACCATCATCGAACCCACCAGCGGGAACACCGGTGTAGGACTGGCCTGGGTGGGGACGGTGAAAGGCTATCGGGTGGTGCTTACCATGCCGGAAACCATGAGCCAGGAGCGCCGCAGCCTGCTCAAGGCCCTGGGCGCCACGCTGGTGCTCACGCCCGGCTCCGAAGGCATGAAAGGCGCCATCGCCAAGGCCGAAGCCCTGCGGGACAGCACGCCCGGCGCGGTGATCCTGGGCCAGTTCGTGAATCCGGCCAATCCGGCGGCGCACGAGCGCACCACCGGTGAAGAAATCTGGGCCGACACGGAAGGCCGCGTGGATATCTTTGTGGCCGGTGTAGGCACCGGCGGCACCGTGAGCGGAACGGGAAAGGCTTTGAAAAAGCACAATCCCGCCATTCAGGTTGTGGCCGTGGAACCGGAGAGCTCGGCCGTCCTTTCTACGGGCATTCCCGGAAAACACCAGATACAGGGCATCGGGGCAGGCTTTGTTCCCGAGACCTATGATGCAGACGTAGTGGACTGCATCCTGACCGTTTCGGACGACGATGCCATGGCCGCTTCCCGCAGCCTATCGGCCAAGGAAGGCCTCCTGGTGGGCATTTCCTCCGGCGCGGCCTTCGCCGCCGCCCTCCGGCTCAGCCGCCGGAAGGAGAACGAAGGAAAGACCATCGTCGCCCTTCTGCCGGACACGGGGGAGCGTTATCTGTCCACTTCCCTGTACGACTTTGAACATGAACCCCTCCCGCGATGAGCCTTTCCCTGAACAGCACCGTAGGTCATCTGAAAAACATGATGGCCAGCATGAAGGACGTGGTTTTCCCCCTGTACAGCGACGTGCGGGAGGAAAATGCCCTGCGCAGCGTGTATGACAGCCTGCGATCGGCCACCGATGCCCCTACGGCCGATGCTTTCATGGCCCGGATTCCGGAAATCAAGCGCCTGCTGGAGACCGACGTCAAGGCCCTGGCCAAGAACGACCCCGCCGTCAAGAGCGAGCAGGAAATCATCTATTGTTACCCGGCCGTTACCGCCATGCTGTATTACCGCACGGCGCACGAACTGCTCCTGTCCGGCGTTCCCATCATCCCGCGCATGCTCACGGAGTATGCGCACAACGTGACGGGCATCGACATCCATCCCGGAGCGGTCATCGGCGAGGGCTTCGCCATCGACCACGGGACGGGCGTCGTCATTGGAGAAACCGCCATTATCGGCAAGAATGTAACGCTGTATCAGGGGGTTACGCTGGGGGCCAAGAGCTTCCGTTACGGGGAGGACGGACGTCCGCTGAACATCCCGCGCCACCCCATCCTGGAAGACGGGGTGACGGTCTATTCCAATACCTCCATCCTGGGGCGCGTGACTATCGGCGAGGGCTCGGTCATCGGCGGCAATGTCTGGCTCACGCATTCCATCCCGCCCCATTCCTCCATTATCCAGGGCCGTGCACACGAGTCCTTCACCGACGGCGCAGGGATTTAATATGAAAAAGGGATTCATACTCGTTCTGTTTGCCCTGGCGGTCCTCTCCTGTGGAACTGTCAGGAGACAGCCCGCTACGCAGCAGGCGCCCGTGCAGCTGCCCCTGGAAGACCCTGCGGAGATTGCCCGTTCCGAGGAAAGGGCGCAGCAGGTGCTGGATTCCATCGAGAAAATCAAGTCTATGCCTCCTGTCCAGGCCGCGCAGCCGGCGCCTCCCAAGGAGGAAAGCCTTTCGTTGGCCGACCAGGTCATCGCCTATGCCCGGAGTTTTCTGGGAACGCCGTACAAACTGGGCGCCAGAGGTCCCAAACAGTTCGACTGCTCCAGTTATACCAGCTACGTTTTCCGGCATTTCGGCTACGAGATCACTTCCTACAGCCAGCGCCAGTTCCACGAGGGCAGGGAAGTGGCCGGCTATTCGGAACTGCAGAAAGGAGACCTGGTGTTCTTCGGGAAGCGGGGGAAGGTGCGGGACATCGGCCATGTGGGCATCGTGGTTTCCGTGGACGAGGAAAGGGGCAGCTTTACTTTCATCCATGCATCTGTGTCCAAGGGAGTTACGGAAGAAACTTCCTCCCAGCCTTATTTCCTCATGCGGTACATGGGCGCGCGGCGCATCCTTCCGGACCAGCCCCGTTGAGGCGCTTGCTAATTCGTAAGTTTTGCGTATCTTTGCATTCACGTTCTGGGGGTGTTTTGGTTTTGACAGCGCCGATGCAGGACGGTAAGCACGTCGGGCGTGGGAGCCTTGCCCGTAAATCTCAGACTCCGAACAATCAGTTGCCAACAACAACTACGCACTCGCTGCCTAATTCGGCCAAGTCCAATTAGCTTAATCCGCCTCGCCAAGGCTGCGGGGCCGACGAGTATCCCTCGGACCTTCCGCCTCTTAAGGGCCGATCAAGGGGTATCATCCATTTGAGGCTGCTCCGGAGGACGCCTCTAAATCCGGCTAAGATACAAAGGCTAAGGGAAGCTTCGCCCGCCTTCCGGCAGGGCTTCCTCGAAAACCAAAGGACGGATAAGCGTGTAGAAAGCCGCCAGGTGCGACGTTTGGACAGCGGTTCGAGTCCGCTCACCTCCACAAATACAGGGGGCACTGCCCCCTCATACACCCCCGCGGCTCCCGCGTTTTTGCTAAAACATTGACATTAAGCAAATTACAACATTTCCTCCAGTCGAAAAATCCCGGAGGAAAATCCACAATTCGCTCATTGTCAAGCAATTGCGAAAAACGCCAACAGCAGAGCCACATCACACCCATGGCAAGTACGGAGACCCCGACCAGGAATCCGCCTTCTGCATCCTCAAGTACACCTACGCCGCCTGCGTACTTGCCGAGAACGAATTCATGGACAGGCGGTGCAGGTTCCGGGGCAGACGGCGCAGGTCCCAAAACAGGGGCTGAACCTGCGCCATCGGGGTGCTAAGTGGGCTTTTTCGCAACTCCCCAGCCGATGTACGTACATCGGTAGCCGTGGCGCTTAATCCGTCAATAATCAGCATGTTAGCACAACTGACGGGTATGAAATGCATACCCGTCAGTTGTGCTAATCCTTTAGTATTCATCTGTTTAAGCGCCACGCTGCACCGCCACCCAGCTCAAAGACCTGAACAGTACGCTGGGCCACAGCGTAGAATTGCAGCTGAAATATGTCTTCTCCCCGGACGTTTCGCTCTCTGTGGGCTACACGCAGATGATCGGTACCGAGACCATGGCCATCCTCAAGCGGGAAGGCGTGAGCAACCAGGCTAACTGGGGCTGGGTGTCCCTGGTAGTGTCCCCTTCGGTCTTCTCCAAAATGTGGTAATCAGATACGTATCTTTATTATTTCCTCACTCGCCGGTATTTTTGATTCGGGTCGTTTGGATTTTCTGGAATTGTTCGTTCCAGTTGTCCTGCATCAATCAACGCTTGAATATATCGTTTCCTGCTTCGAGATTGGTTCTGAATGCCTAGCCTGTTCATAATTTCTTGTGCAGTGCGCGGTATTGAGCAGAAGTTAAGGATATCCTGTTGCTTTTTGGTTACTTGGTGCATTGTTGTCAAGCTTGGTGCATTTTTATCTGGAGGTTGGTGCGTCGTTGTTAAGCTCGGTGCATTTTTACTTGGAGGTTGGTGCGTTATGCTAGAGGTTGGTGCATTTTTATGATGCTCTTTGCGCGGAATGATTATTATGAACTCCTTCGTTTTCTCATTGTCGTTAAAACGTACTTGAACACCCGTCTCAAGAGCACGTTTAAGTCCGCTGCCAACACCGGTATAAGGTAACAGGAAGATGGCATTGCTAAACAAGAGATCATTTCTGGGCATTGAGACACCGGAGACCATGCTCTCTACAGTCATTCCTGCAGGCAAGTTACCGGGACTGTGAATCTCAACACGGTCATCAAAGATGAATACGCGGACTGGCATTCTCCACACAAGGCTGCGATGAATCAGAGCGTTTGCGGTAAACTCCATAAGAGCAACAGGCGGAATCTCAAGCTCTCCGACGGAATTGAAGTTCTCCTCTACCTGTACATTCCTCAAATTCCGACTGAAAAACTGCATGATGGAATTGTACTGATGAAGGATATTCCCCTCCATGTCGGTCTCAGAAAATCTGTCACGATACTCGCTTCCGCCAACGGAATTCCCGAAGAAACTGAAACATTTGGCAGTATAGGTGGGGAGGAAGCGCTGGGTAACTTTTGCAAATAGAATAACTGCCGCAACAGTAAACCGCCCGTCCGGCCTAATAAGTTTTAAGTTTCGGAGAATACTTTCTGCCGTTTTATCCTTGATAAGTAGCGAGGCTATCTCATCGGCGCTCAAATCTGAAGGTCTTCTCCCATCATCTGTCTGCTTGGACAGTGCATCACGAAACTTTTTGAGCAGGAATCTCTTGATGGCATCCATGTCCATGTCGTCCATTGAGGCGTTGGGAACTACAGACTCATCGGCCTCGAAGGTGCCACAATCTTCCATCATGGCCTTTAGCTCCATGTTATCGAAAATTTTACGCTTGTCAGATCCTTGCTTGATCCAAATGATGCCCCGATTGTCGTGATAGGGTTTGTTCGTTCCCTCTTTGACAGAAGCGATAACAAGATTTCCGCCCTCCATCAAGGACGTATCGGTTTCAATGAGAATGGATGGATTGAGCATAGTACTGGCGATATTGCCCAGTGTTTGGGTGGTCTCCTGTGTTTCTTGGAAGGAAAGAGGATTGATAGCACCTGTTTTGTCGTTGATGCCTATTATAATCCGTCCGCCTCGGTAATTGCTCAAGGCACACATCTCACAAGCCATATCGTAGTTATCGACAACTCTTTCTTTGAATTGGACTTTGCCTACTTCTGCTAAATCTCTTAGTTCCAGTATCTCTGTCTCGGTCATAACCATTAGGTTTGTTGTGGGACATAGTTGCGTGTTGGCAACAATTTTCAAGACTCAGTAGCCTATCACGGCATTCCCGATCTCGTAATCCGTGTAAGAACCGTAGTGGACGTGGCCCGATACCGTTTTCATGGTGTCGGGACCGCCCAGGTGCTCCGGCCGGTTGTCGGGGAACTGGAGCGGAGGCGGCATGTTGGTGTATTCCGTCCACATGGCGGGCGTCTGGAAGTAATAGCCATAGTAGGTGAGGTTGTAATTCTCGAACAGACCGGCCTGCAGATAGTATTCCGATAAAGTGCTGTACAGGTATTGGATCTGGACGGGACAGTTGGGGAAGGAGATAAAGCCGGCCGCCCGGAAAGAAGAGATGCCGTACAGGGACAGCCCCGGGACGGTGGAGCGGAAGGGACCTTCGTCCAGGGTCAGGGAGATGGACAGGTCCAGGGCCCATGCATGCGGATAATACAGGATCAGGTGGTCGAAGCCGGACCCGGTCCCGAAATAGGCCTGGAAGGCGGGATGGGCGTTCACGGCATAGTCGCAGCGGATGCCCTTCAGGTCGGCCGATGCCTGTTCCACGCTCTCCCGGAACACAGGATTCAGGTATCGGCCCGTTATGTCGGTATTGCTGAACTGCACGGTGGCGGTCTGCGTCTCCGTGTAAGGCCCGTCGAACAGCTGTTTGAGCGGGTGACGCCGCCAGTAGCGTTCAAAGGTGAGACGGGCCTGGGCGCTGGCACCCAGCACAAAGCCCAGGGGGTTCCACATCTGCACGCTCAGCTTGTTGTCTTCGGTGACGACTTCCATCCGGAATCGCTTGTGCAGCACCGTACACACCAGATTCTGCTCATAGTTCCTGTCCAGGTAGCTGGCGCTGACCGTCAGGGTAACCCGCTTGTCCCCGGCCAGGGGATCCCAGGCCCCGGGCAAATCGTAAGGAACCGCGGTATCTTCGTAGGACCGGGGATTTTCGTAGCGGTCTACCCAAAGGTCCAGGCGGTACAGCCCGCTTTGGACCGGCGTGAGGGTATATTGCAGGTAGGGCGCCTGCCCGGAAGGGATGCTTGCCGATACCGCAGGCGTTGCCGGCAGATTGTCCATCCGCACATAATAGGTTTGCCGGAAACCGTACATCAGGTAGCATTCGCTGCCGGAGGCCACTTCTTTCTGGGAACAATGCATGGCTGCATAATCGTTGGTTCCGGGCACGGCCTCCTGGATGACGAGTCTTCTGCGGGGAGCGGGGATGAGCTCGCACACGGGGAATAGCCTTACCTGTCCGGGAAAGAAGGAATGCGCCACCAAAAGATACATGTTTTCGTCATAGGGAAACGCCTGCGTCCGCTTGGGAAGGATGTCCAGGTTGTAAAAATCGAAGTCGTAGGCGCCTATGTCACGCAGGACGGAATAGCTGACGAGGAACTGCTGGTCGATGTCATCGTCCCATTCGTATTCCACCTGGGATTCCAGGAAGAAGTTCTCCCGGTAAAAGCCGGGCCCGGTTTGCCCGTAGGGAGCCCCGCCCAGGCCCGTGAAACTGTGTCCCTGTCCGTCGCCGCCCCACTCGAAATAGCGGTTGTCAATGACCTTATAGCCCATCCCGGGGTCTGTCAGGGCAAAATAATAGCCTTGCCCGGAGCTCAGGACATGCTCTTCGGTAATCCAGGTCTGGACTGTGATATCCTGTATGTCGGGCCTCTCCAGCAGGCAGAACTGAAGGTCCCGCTGGGTAAAGTCCAGGTTTTTCCGGTACATTTCGAATTCCTCGCCGTTCACGGGATCCTCGCCGGTAATCAGCAGGGTAAAGCGGTTGTAATGTGCCGCCTCGCAGTCCGGAGTATAGGCATAGACGTACAGCCGGTTGGCCGTGTGGTCGTACCAGAGATGCGGTTTCCGTATGCCGATTTTCCCGTTGAGGCCAAAGATATCGGCATTCCGGCCCAGATCAATCCATTCGCTGTTGCGCTCGTGGAAATGCACCCCGTCGTCGGCCGAGAAATGAGCGATGCCGGCCTGGAAGTTATGCCCCACGCCGAAAACGTTTTCCGGCAGCTGTACCACCATCCACTGACCGCGGTAAGCCGGCTGCCTGAGGATGTGCACATCTTTCCAGAACGAGACGCTGCTGTCGATGGTGATACTGGCCGTATCTTCCAGGTCGGCGCCGTCCCCGCCATACAGGGAAAAGACCTGCCCGTCGGTGGCCGTAGACTGTGCTGTCAAGGTAACTATCCCATAGTGAGGCATGTAAGTGGTATGGCCGGGCGAAGCCTGATTGGCGTTGGCATGGTATTCATAAGTGCTTACCTGAAGCTCTTCCGTAGCCAGTCCGGCCAGGGAAACCTGGAAGCGGAGCTGGTCCTGGGGAAGGGAAGTCTCGAACCGCACCTGCAGGGATTCCCCGGGCGCCACTTTGAGCGCACCGTCGTACACCCATTGGAAGTTCTCCGACGCCTCCCGCGGATGCAACTTCAGGGTAATGCTCCGGTGCCGGTTGCGGATGATGTCAAAATTGGCGCACATGGCGGCATCCTGGCCGGGATAAAAGCGGTATTTGTATTTCTTCCGGCCCGTAACGCCGTCCGAGGCCTCTACCAGAATGTCTACGTAAGAGCAGTGGGCCACCTCGGGGCCCAGTTCCGTAAACACGCGGTTCCACTTGCTGGCAGGGCCGATGTCCCCCTGGCAGTTTTCCAGGAAGTACAGCGTGACGGCTTCCGTGCTGCGATCATCGGCCCCGAAACTGTTCAGGGCCAGGATGTCTTCCTCTGTGGCGAAGTCCACGATGGAAAGCTGGTCCCCCTCTGCCCGGACGCCCGGATCGGTGCCTGTGTAAAAAAACGGCGCCCGGGTATTGCTCTGGGCAGCAAGTACCTCGGCGGCACTCACCGTCCAGCCCTCCGTCACAAAGTCGCGGATATTGATACGCAGGTCATAGCGGGCAAACAGGCGCTTCAGGGTCAGTTCCAGGGCGTCGTTCTCCTCGTCCAGGATGCACTGCGTCATTTTCCCGGACATGGGCATGCCCACGTCTTCCAGTTGCAGGAGGGACCTGGCGTCCTGGCACTGGAATTCCAGGCTTTCCAGGTCGGTTTCCGTGAGGTCGGTCCTTGTCAGGTATTCTTCCAGCGCGGCCTCCGTTTCCGTATCGGGATTCACAATGGCATAGACATCCATGGGCTGGGGGCTTCCGCTGCTGTCCAGGCCGGAGGGAAGCGGCCAGTCAAAGGTGGCTGATGTGGTTTTTACGGCAATGGGAGCCCGTCCCGACTCGCTCAGGAAAATGACCCGGGTGTCGGCATCGAAGGCAAACAGATAGGCTTTCCGGAACTCTTCGGCATCGACGGAAATCACCGATTTGCTGTCGGGGGTTTCGGCCATTAGGCATACGGAGATGGTTTGGAGGGCGGCTTGGCGGGGCCGGTGTTCCGGCTCCGGGGCGGGCAACTCTCGCTGGCAGGCTCCCAGTACCACCGGGAGCACGGCCGCTGTCAAAAGGAATCTTTTCATATGTAACGCTGTATCAGATTTCTACGTCATCTTCCTGGTCCCAGCCATCTTGCCAGGTCACTGTGATCAGAAGGGCATCGTCGTCCGGCATATCGATGATTTCCGGATCCCGGGACCCGCGCCCCAGGATGACGATGTCCCGGGCCGAATAGATATGGTTCCGCGCCATTTCCGGGACATGGACCTGATAATAGAAGGTCTCGTCGTCCAAGGTGGCCTCCAGGACAATCCGGGTGCAGCGCTTTTCCCATACATCCAGCTGATGCGTGTCGGCACTGGCGGGTGTGGCATTGGGAAAGGCATAGAAGGAACTGAGGACGGTATAGGGCGCATCGGCCGTAATGACGGCATTGATATCCCTTTTTCCCAGCAGGGCGTCCATGCCCGCCTCGGCGGCTTCTCCCCGGTGCCAGCCTCCGCTGTTGTACCACGATGCCCGCGCATGGCTTAGCTGCATATAGGTGTAATCTTCTCCATAACAGGTTGTTCTATAGGCGTTTGTGATATAGATATGCCTCAGGGTGAAGGTCTTGGCGGCCAGCTGTGGCTTGGCGCTGAAATCCACGGCCACGCGGGTGACGTCTATCCGGGACACCAGCCGGGTAACGTTGATGGTCTTGGTCCGGAGTTCCGTATCCGTGGGTAAGAGGCCGGCCTCTCCGAACATCAGGAGGGAACCCTCGCCGTTGTCGCCCAGGTAGGCCACTTTTTCCGTGAGGTCCTCCGCCGTGCGCACGGTCGCCGGAAGGAAGGCTCCGGTCCCGTTCTCGGGGTAGTTCACGATGGCAAAGCAGCGGTAGTAGTGCCCCACCAGCAGTTTGAGCGGGATGTCGGAACCGGACTGGGACGATGCATAGCGGAACCAGCCGTTTTCCCGGTCAAAGGCGAAGACCGCCCATCGGCCGATGGCGTTTTCCGCTCCGCTGCCCGATACGCTGTCTTTTGTGGCCTCCCCGCCGGCGCGGAAGAGTACTTCCACCCACGTCCCCTTTTCTTCCGGCTCCTCGGAGACCGGCGGCAGGGGACGGGCGCAGGAAACCATCAGGCCAACGAGTAATATCTTTTTGATAGACTGTAACATAGGATCACTCATTTAAAATTCATATTTCAGTTCTTCCTGGGTCCAGGGGAATACGGAAACGCTCACGCTGAACTCCTCATAGTCAATTTCCAGATGCACGTCCGGCAGGTTCTTTTCCGTCCAGGTCAGGTTTCCTTTCTGGAGCAGCAAATCGTATAGATTGAAGCGGTGCTGCACGCCGGCATGCTCACTGATGTATTCCCGGCCGCTAAGTTCCAGCATCAGGTCCTGGTCGGCCTGCCGGGGCAGCAGGAATTCGAAATGGCCGATGCCTTCTTCCGGCGGACTGTATTCGAAGCCGCCCCGCAGGGGAACGCCCGTAAAGGCGTCTATCCCGCAGGTGTTCCCCTGTACGCGGAGGTCGAAAGGGAAACGTCCCTGGGCCGATACGAAGGTTTCCACCCCCACGAACTGGATGCTCACCCGGGTGTACTCCTTGGTGAATTCCACGGGGACGATGAACGACTCCTCCTGCACCTCGGCCAGGTAGGAGTAGCGGAACAGCGGCACATAATTGCTGCCCAGGGGTGCCCGCCAGAGGGCTCCGTCGGAGACCAGGCCTTCTTCTCCGATGAGTCCGTAACCCTTTACGGCATCCGCCCTGCGCACGGAGAAGAAGAAAAGCCTTTCCCGGATGTCCCGCACGGAGGTCTTGGCTTCGTCCATGACAGCCCCTTGCGGATGACTGTACACATTGGTATACACCTGCGTGTAGGACTGGAAGTCGGACGGCGGGTTCAGGATGTCGAAAAACAGAAAACTGGGGCATTCCCGCCGGTCTTCCAGCACCCAGCGGTGGCAGGACAGGAGCGGCAGCGTGGCCACGAGGAGTGTCAGTAGCAATCGTTTCATAATCAGAATCTTAATGGAGGGGGACCCGGGAATCGAACCCGGCGTGGCCCCGCATGGCATCCCCCTGCGGCTGCGCCGTTAGAATTCGTAAGAAAGGTTCACCGTATCGGTCCAGGGATCCACCGTAATGGTAGGTGTCACACGGCCGGCCTGGATATTGTCGTCTTTGTCGTCATTGTCCTTGCCCAGCATGGTGATGTTCACATTCTGGATGCTGTACACCTTGTTGGCCTCCAATACAGGCAGGTCAAACACGTAATAAGTGGGTTTGTCGATGCTCACAGCGGCTTTTTTTACATGCGCCTTGATCACCACACGCGTCATGCGCGGCGTCCAGGTGTCGCCGTGACTGTCCGTGGTCGTCTTGTTGGGATAGGCAAACAGGCAACGTCCCAGGTTGGTCGGAGAGGCGGGGCTGGCTACCGTGCACACTTTGGTCCAGGTATCGGAAACCACATCCGGCGCCCCGGAAGCCTGTTTGGTCAGTTTGTTATACCAGTTGCTGGCCGACTCCAGCGTGGCGTCGGTAGGTTCCAGGATGCCAAAAGCGGAATTGGCAGCGTTGGCCGTGGCCGTTACGCCAAGCCGGGAGACTCCCACCACATTCTTCAGATAAATATCCTCTACCTGGAAAGATGCCCCCTCCAGGGAGGTCCCGTTGAAATCCACCGTAATGCTCTCCAGAACAACCATGGACGCGAGGCGCTTGACCCAGATGCCCATGGTCTGAGGCGTCTGGCTACTGTTTTTGTTTTTGTCATATTCGCCCACCGTAATGGTGTTTTTCCCGGACATGACCAGTTTGGTGGGGGTGTTTTCGCTCAAGTTGCTGAGCTCTGCCTCGAAATCGGCCAGGGAATACACTCCCTGCGTTTTGTACAGACGGCTGTGGTTCAGGAGGGCATATACGGTCTTGGCGCCGGTCATGGTATTGACGGTGACGGAGGTGCTGTTGTTCACGGGAGTAATGCTCTTGAACAGGTCCGTTTCCAACAGATTCTGGGCATTGAACACAAAGATCTGTACAGAACTGATCTGGTTGTCTTTCAGGGAAGTATAATCCGACTTGGTCTGGCTTTCTTCCGGTACGGAGATGTTTACGGTCAAGCTTTCGGTCGGTACATCGGATACGGCCTCGGGGGAGACGTTTTTCCGGCAGGAGAAGGCGGTGAGCAGGGCTGCAGCCGCCGCAAGGTAAAAGAGGGTGTGTTTCATAAAAATAGGTATTAAAGGGTTGAATATGAGTCGTCTTCTTTGTTCAGTCCATAGCGCTGGATGAGTACGTAGATTTCGGGGTCCAGGTTGCCCCGGAACACATAGGAGTGGTCTTGCCGGCAGGCATCCATGTAGTGCTGGACGGCTTTCTCGTCGTCCTGGTTCCGGGCATACAGCAGGGCCAGCATGTAGTTTACGGGCGCCGTGCGGGGGAGTTCCTGCAGGATGGAGAGGGCCGACGCGTTGTAGTCCAGCGACACGTAGGCGATGGCCGTGTTGTAGTCCCGGTACTCGCGCAGGTATGTGAGCGCTTTCTTGTATTCCCGGTCCTTCAGGTAACGGACGCCTTTCATGTAGGTGGTGTCCAGCTGCGTGGTATGCACGGTATCCTTGATCATCCCTTTCCTGTGCAGATGGAAGTCGAAACGGACGGTCCGGAGCCGGGGATACAGCTTTTCCCGCAGATAAGGGTAATAGGCCTGCCCCTGCAGGAGCCGCTCCCGTGCATCGGCATCGGCCACCTCCAGCGACTGCATATAGGAGCGTTTGTCGGTGGCCGACAGCAGCGAATCTTCGTCTACGAGGACGGACAGGTAATGCCAGTTTTCACCGTTGGAGCGCGACCGGAAGCGGATTTCCGTCCCTTCCTCATGGCCGATACGTTCCCGTCCGTCGGCCCCTACCATGACGCTGAAACTGCTCCGGCGGACGGAGTCCCGGTAGTGGCGCACAAAGGTATCGAAGTACGCCGCCACGGACGCCGCCCGTTTCTCCGAGAGCGTAACATTGGCTTTCTGAGTTCCTTCCGGGGATGCCGACGCCGAGATGACGATGCTGTCCATCTCGAAGCGGCTGCTGCCCATCAGCTCCACGATGTTGTCGCGGATGCGTCCCATCTCTTCCCGGTTGTGCCCCAGGGCGAGGTCAATCTCGCTGCGGCCCTGGGCAAAATCCACGTAGCAGGCCGTATGGGCGGCCGCCTTTCGCTCCAGCACCTGCGTCAGATAGCGCTCTTTCTCGTCCACGAAGGCCGACAAAGAACTGATATAGAAGGTCAGAGGCTCCGAACGGGGCATGGTGTACAGGTGGTTTTCCTGCTCGAAGATGTCTCCGGAAAGCACGATGTCCACCTTGCGTAACCGGGGCCGCGTCTGGATGCTCTGAGTGTACTGGTATACGAAGTTGCCGTCGATGTCCCGGAGGACCGTGTCCAGGCGGATGCCGCTGGTGAGGATGGGCGCTTTCACCAGTTCCCGGAACTTCTCGCCCCGCAGATGCCACATCTTTTCGTGCCGATGCCGTTTGAACCAGTAGGTGTAGTGCCGGATGGCATCGGCCTCGGTGGGGCCGAAGAGCGAATGGAAACTGTCCTCGGCCACCAGCGACGTGTCGCTTTTGAAGCGGTACAGCTCCGGCATGTTCCGGGCAATCCAGATGTTCAGGTTGCGCCAGTCAACGAAGGCGCTGGTGTCCGTGATGATGCTTTTGAGGTACTTGTCGTAGAGTTCGTACCCCCGCAACTGGCGCTTCCGGAAGTCGCTGCCGGTGATGATGACGGGCTCCAGGCGCACGCTGTCTTCCAGGATGAACATGTCCGGATAGAACTGCAGCTGCCACCGGGAGTCCATCATCTCTTCCGGGACGATGACCTCGAAGCGGAGGTCCACCTTCCCGTGCCGTTCGGCCACATTGCGGAACCGGGCGGTAATCACGGCAGCGTTGATGACGTCGGTGGCCACCATCTCGCCGGAGGCCTCGTCCCGCACGGCCTTCATCAGGAGCAGCTGTTCACCGTTCTCTCCGGTGACCGTGATGGTGTCCCTCCGGGCCTGTGCAATCACTTTCCGCTCCTCGGCCATCTCGTTGCGGGAGAGCGCCAGCTTGGCCGCAAGCTGTTCTTTATGAACGGTTTGCAGTTTCCTGGGTCCACCACATCCGATGACTGCGGCCAGAAGGACGGTGCACAGAAGGAAGGAAAGCCAATTGAAATGTTTCATAGGTTCAGAAAATGAGTTGGATGGCAATGCGGGCGTCCGGGAGTACGAATACCTTCCCGCCCTGGTCGGTAATGACCCCGCACAGGGGACAGGAATACCGTACATACTGCTTCCATCCGCCCCAGGCCCCGATGCCCAGGTCCAGGTTCCAGTTTTCCGTGAGCATGATGGCATAACCGCCGTAAAGACCTGCTCCATAGGCGTTTCCTTCTTCGGTGTCCCGCCGGAGGATGCCGCCTATGTTGTACACCGAGTAACGGAAGTCGGCGCCGGCCCACCAGCCGGAATAGACGTGCCAGGGCCAGAAACGGAGGCCTCCCCAATAAGAGTTCTGCCGCATCTGCAGCTGTTTTTCGGGATCTCCCGCCCGCCAGGTCCAGGGGTTCAGCTCCGTGCCCACGTGCACGGAGTAGTTCTGGGATACGGCGATGGATGCTTCGGCATTCAGCGTGGCAAAGCTGAGCCAGTCTACGGCATTGGTGCCCACGCCGAAGCGCTGTCCGGTGCAGGGTAGCGCCAGGGCCAGAAGGAGGCCTGCCACCAGGATGGTCTTTCTCATGGGATCAGTCTCTTTGAACTTGCATGGGGAAGTCGTCCTTTGGAATGATTTCCACGTAGCGGGCCAGGACGTCGTTGCTGGTGCGCTCCACGTTGTCCTGACTTACGTATTTCCGTACGCGCAGGCGGCCGATGACCCGCACCCACATGCCTTTTTTGAGCGCGTGCAGGTCTTCAATCCCGTCTACGCCGTTCCAGGCCGATACGTTGAACCAGGTGGTTTCGATGGCCGTATTCCGCTCCTTGTCCAGGACGGAGCACTCCGTCACCACCGAAAAGTTGCATACGTAGTTGCTGTTGAAGACGTTTACATCGGCCCGTCCCACAACGCCCCTGAGTTCGATTTTGTTTAAAAATTCCATAGCGATTCTTTCTTTGAAGGTTGAACTGTCGCCGCTCCGGTCTGCGCGCCGTCCGGATCCGGCAGATGCAAAGTAAGGCAGCGCGCAAGGAAAAAAACGCCCGGGGAGTAGCCCGGGCTGCAGTTTTTTATGTTTCAAAGGTTTTCTGACGGTTTTCGCTGTGGTATCATAAGAAAAAACGCACTCCCTTTGAAAAAACAATAGGTTGTGCGTTTTTTGTGGACCCGTGGAAACAGAAAAGAAATGGGAAATCTTTCAACCGATGCTTGGAGTTTCCACTTCCGGAGGCCATCTTTGGGGAAAAACGGAAAGCGCTCATGTACGATCTTACAGAACCATTGTCCCAGCCCGAACGCTGTGTCCAGTGCGGAACGCTCATCGGCCTGGGAAGGATAGGACGGAAATTCTGCAGCGTCGCCTGCAAGAACAAATGGCACAACCAGCACCGCCTCCCGGACAAGGACCGGGAGGCCAAACGCGTCATCCGCATCCTGAACAACAACCGGGAACTGCTGCTGCGGCTGATGAACATGAATGTCCACAACATAGACCGGCTCACGCTCATGAACCTGGGCTACAACCTGAATTATTTTACCTCCGTCCACCGGGCAGGGAGCCGCCTGGTATATGCCTGCCTGGACGTCAAATACGAATTAACCCCCACCCGGATGAAGAAAATAGAACTTCTGCGGATGGGGGTAGAGGTGTTGGAAGAAAATGACTAGGCGGCTTTCTTCTGCTTCTGCGGGTCTTTGAACAGGATCCAGAACAGGATGCCTACCACAAAGGCGTAGCCGGCGAAGATGTACCAGGCGTTGGGCCAGTTGGCCGGGGTATTGAATACGTCACAGGCATCTACCACGGCGCCGGCGGCCAGCGTGCCGATGGTGGCGCCGAAGCCGTTGGTCATCATCATGAACAGGCCCTGGGCGCTGGAACGGATGTCCACCGCGGCATTCTGTTCCACATACAGGGAACCGGAGATGTTGAAAAAGTCGAAGGCGAAGCCGTACACGATGCAGCTGAGAACGAAGAGCAGCACGCCCGGCATGGCCGGATTACCCAGTCCGAAGAAGGCAAAGCGGAACACCCAGGCAAACATGGCGATGAGCATGACGTTCT
Source organism: uncultured Bacteroidia bacterium (assembly GCA_902784435.1). Taxonomy (GTDB): domain Bacteria; phylum Bacteroidota; class Bacteroidia; order Bacteroidales; family UBA932; genus Cryptobacteroides. The sequence continues at coordinate 50,093 of CACZUR010000001.1, forward strand.
TGATGCCGAATTTCTTCATGGCAAACGGAATGAACAGGATGCAAAGGGTTTCCGATGCCTGGGAAATGGCGATGAGGGCGTTGGAATTCTTGACGGCGAAGGTATTGGCCAGGGCGGGATCTGCGGCGAAGGAGCCCAGGAAGGTGTTGGCGTAGCCGTTGGTAATCTGGAGGGAGGCGCCCAGGAGCATGCTGAAAATAAAGAAGATGGCAAACTGCGGGTCCTTGAAAAGGGTGAAAGCCTTGAGGCCGAAGGCATCGGAGAGGGTTTCGTTCTTCTTGGTCTTGTCGATGGGGCAGGCCGGCATGGTGAGGGCGTAGCCGCAGAGGATGAGGGACAGGACGCCCGAAGAGATGAGCTGCGTATAGCTGTCCTGCATGGCCACGCCGCCGATGTGCAGGAAGTTGGTGAGGAGCATGCTGCAGATGAAGCCCACCGTGCCGAACACGCGGATGGGCGGGAACTCCTTCACAGGGTCCATGCCTTCTTTGGCCATGGCGTTGTACGAAACGGAATTCACCAGGGCGATGGTGGGCATGAAGAAGGCCACGCTGAGGCTGTAGAGGATGAACAGCGGGGCAAACTGCACCTGGCTCCCGGAAATCATGCAGTACACGCCGGCTCCGGCCATGAACAGACCGGCAAAACCGTGGCACATGGACAGGACCTTCTGGGCCTCCATCTTTTTGTCGGCCAGGATACCCATCAGGGTGGGCATGAAGATGGACACGATGCCCTGCATGGCGAAGAACCATTTGATCTGGGACCCCAGGCCGATGTTTCCGAGGTATCTGCCCAGGGAGGTGAGGTAGGCACCCCAGACGGCAAACTCCAGGAACAGCATCGCGATGAGCTTGAAGGTAACGGGTTTGATCTTGATTTGCATAATATGAATAGTGTTATTGTTATTCTGCAGCTGTTCAATCATACAAAAATACAAATTTTTCCGTATTTTTGCAGTATAAAATCATTTTGATGTTCAAATTCTCGCGCATAGCTTCCGATCCCGCTTCCGCCGCCCGCGCAGGGGTCATTTCCACGGACCATGGGGAAATCCAGACCCCCATTTTCATGCCGGTGGGAACGGTAGGCTCCGTCAAAGGAGTCTATCACCGGGACCTGAAAGAGGATATCGGCGCGCAGATTATCCTGGGCAATACCTATCATCTGTACCTGCGCCCCGGCCTGGACACTTTGTACAAGGCCGGCGGGCTGCACCGGTTCGAGCACTGGGACCGCCCCATCCTCACGGACAGCGGCGGCTTCCAGGTGTTTTCCCTCGCCCCCATCCGCAAACTCACGGAGGAGGGATGCCGCTTCTGTTCGCACATAGACGGCAGCAAGCACATCTTCACGCCCGAAAACAACGTGGACACCCAGCGCATCATCGGGGCCGATATCGTGATGGCCCTGGACGAATGCTGCCCCGGCGATGCAGACCCGGTCTACGCGGCTAAGTCCCTGAAACTCACCCAGGGCTGGCTGGAGCGTTTTGCCCGGCACTTTGACCAGACGGAGCCCCTGTACGGCTATCAGCAGGTGATGTTCCCCATCATCCAGGGCTGTGTGTACCCGGAACTCCGGCAGCAGGCCGTAGAGCATGCCTTACAGTTGGACAACGACAACCGCGGCGGTTATGCCGTGGGCGGCCTGGCAGTGGGGGAGCCCACCGAAAAGATGTACGAGATGCTGGAAGTCACCTGCCCGCTGCTCCCGCAGGACAAGCCCCGTTACCTGATGGGCGTGGGCACCCCGGCCAACATCCTGGAAGGCATCGCCCGCGGAATAGACATGTTCGACTGCGTGATGCCCACCCGCAACGGCCGCAACGGCATGCTTTTCACCTGGAACGGCATCATGAACATGCGCAATGCCAAGTGGGCCGCAGACTTCGGCCCGCTGGATCCCCAGGGCGCATCCTTTGTAGACAGCTATTATTCCAGGGCCTACATCCGTCACCTGTTCGTGGCAGGGGAAATGTTTGCCGCGATGGTGGCCTCGGAGCACAACCTGGCCTTCTACCTGGACCTGGTGCGTGTGGCAAGGGAACACATCCTGGAAGGGGATTTCCTTGCCTGGAAAAACGCCATGGTCCCTAAACTGATGCAGCGCCTATGATGGGAATCAAAAAGCTGGACGGCTACATTATCCGCAAGTTTCTGGTGACATTTTTCATGTCCATCCTCTTTCTTGCGGTCATCATCGTCATCTTCGACATCAGCGAGAAGATTGACGACTTCGTCAAATACGACGTCCCCGTCAAAAGCATCATCCTGGACTACTACGTGAACTTCGTGCCGGCGTTTATCAACAAGTACGCGCCCATGTTCGTGTTCCTGACGGTCATTTTCTTCACCTCCAAGATGACCCAGGACTCGGAGGTGGTGGCCATCCTTTCCAGCGGTATCAGTTACCATCGGCTCATGGTACCGTACCTGATATCGGCCGCCATCATCGCCAGCCTGTCCCTGTTCATGGGTATGTGGATCATCCCGCACGCCAACGCCGTCCGGGTAGACTTCGAGATGAAGTACAACACCTATATGAAAAACCAGGTGAAGCAGGGGCACGACATGCACTACAAGCTGGAGGACGACCATTTCGTGTACTTCGAAAGCTTCAGCGGCTACAACAATACAGCCTACAACTTTACGCTGGAAGACCTTTCCGGCGGGCATCTGCGCTCCAAGATTACGGCCGAATCGGCCCAGTTCGACACGGTGAGCGGTGCCTGGCGGCTGCGCAACTACTTCATCCGGGATTACGACGAGGGCCTGCAGGACCGCATCCGTTCCGGCCGGCAGATGGACACCGTCCTCAGCCTCACGCGGGACGACTTCTTCATCAACCGTTTCACCATTGAAAAGCTGAACCAGAAGGAACTGGAACAGCTCATCCAGACGCAGCTGCACCGCGGCGACGCCTCGGTGTCGGACGCCCAGATGGAAAAGCACAACCGCTATTCGCTGCCTTTCTCCGTGTTCATCCTCACCATCATCGGCGTGGCCCTGTGCACCAAGAAAAAGCGTGGAGGCATGGGCTGGAACCTGGCTGCCGGAACGGCGCTGGGCTTCTCCTATATCCTGTTCATGCAGTTCAGCAAAATGTTCGTGGTCACGGACACCCTGCCCGCCCACGTGGCCGTATGGCTGCCCAATTACCTGTACATGGCCATCGCGGCATTCCTGTATCTCAAAGCACCCAAATAATGAAGGTCAGAATCGTCAACCACTCTCCCTATCCCTGCCCGGCATATGCCACGGAGCAAAGCGCCGGCATGGACCTGAAAGCCTGCCTGGATCAGCCTGTGGTGCTGCAGCCCCTGCAGCGCGCGCTCATTCCCACGGGCCTGTACATGGCCATTCCCAAGGGGTACGAAGCCCAGGTGAGGCCCCGCAGCGGCCTGGCCGCCAAGCACGGCATCACGGTACTCAATTCTCCGGGGACGGTAGACGCCGACTACAGGGGAGAGGTAAGGGTGATCCTGGTCAATCTGTCGGACCGGGCATTTACCGTAGAACCCGGGGAACGCATCGCCCAGATGGTCATCGCCCGCCATGAACAGGTGGAGTGGGAAGAGGTGGAAGTCCTGGACGAAACGGAACGCGGCGCCGGTGGCTTCGGCAGTACCGGAAAACAGTAATAATATGGAAATCAGTCAGCTATATGCTATTTACAAGGCCTCTGAAGGCCTTTGTACCGATACCCGTACCCTTCGGCCCGGCCAGCTTTTCCTGGCGCTGAAGGGGGAGAATTTCAACGGTGACAACTTCGCCTTGCAGGCCCTGGAGGCCGGTGCCGCCTATGCGGTGGTGTCCGATGCCCTGGAGGCTTCCGACCCCCGCCTCATCCGGGTCCCGGACACGCTGGCCACGCTGCAGGCGCTGGCTGCGTATCACCGGCAGCAGTTCGATATTCCCGTCATCGGCCTTACCGGAACCAACGGAAAAACCACTACCAAAGAGCTCATCAAGGCCGTGTTAAGCGCCAAGTACCGGGTAACGGCGACGGAGGGCAACCTGAACAACGACGTGGGCGTTCCGCTGAGCGTTTTCCGTATCGGCGAAGACACCGAGATAGCCATCATCGAGATGGGTGCCAGCCATCCGGAAGACCTACGTCCGCTGCTGGCGGTGGCTCAGCCCACCCACGGGCTCATTACCAATGTGGGCAAGGCGCACCTGCTGGGCTTCGGCAGTTTCGAGGGGGTCAAACACGCCAAGGGCCTGTTGTACGACTACCTGAAGGAGCACGACGGGATTGCCTTTGCCAATGCCGATGACCCCGACCTGCAGGAGATGCTCTGGGAGCGCGGACTCCCGCGCATTCCTTATGGAATGGACGGGGTGACCGTGCTGCCCGCATCGGCCCGGTCGCCCTACCTTCAGTTGCAGTTCGCCGGCGGGGTATTGTCCACGCATCTGGTGGGCGCCTACAACGCCAACAACATTCTGGCGGCCCTCAAAATCGGCTGGTTCTTCGGGGTCCCCGAGGCCGATGCCTGGAAGGCCGTCAGCTCATACATTCCTTCAAACAACCGCTCTCAACTACTTAAGACAGAAAAGAATACGCTTATCGTAGATGCCTACAACGCCAATCCTTCCTCCATGGCTGTCGCCTTGGATAACCTGGCTCTGACGGAGGGCCGGAAGGTGGCTCTCCTGGGAGAGATGCGGGAACTGGGCGCGGATGCTGCCGCCGAGCACAAGAAGATCGTGGAGCGTCTGCAGGGCACGGAGGCCTATCTGGTAGGGGAAGCGTTTGCCAAGGCCGCAGAGGGTACGGATATTCCCGTATTCGCCAGTTCAGACCAACTGGCGTCCTACCTGCACGAACACCCGCTTGAGGGATGCACCGTGCTGGTCAAAGGCTCCCGCGGAACGCGGATGGAAAAGGTTATTCCTTCCCTTTAAGCAGAAGGCGGGCGGTCAGCCAGGCAAGTCCCCAGCCCATCGTGAGCCCGAAGAGGCTTCCCACCAGGATGTCGCCCAGATAATGGGCGGCCAGCATGGTGCGGCTCAGGGCCACCAGGGCGGCCCACACCATCATCACACTGCCGTAAATGCCGTAACGGTGCTCCCGGTCATTGAGCTGCAGGCCCAGCCACGAGCAGGTGGCAAAGCCGAATACATTGCTGGCGTGGCTGGAAAAAAAGCCGTACAGGCCCATGTCCGTGCCGTCCGGGCACAGGACACCGCCGGCCTGCATCCAGGGGTCGTGGCAAGGCCGAAGGCGCATCACGGAGTTCTTGACCAGGACGGAAATCTGGTCGGTGAGCACCACCAGCAAAATGAGGGACAGCACTACGGCCAGGCCTTTCTTCCAGCCCAGCCGCCAAATGATGAACGCCATGATCAGGGCATACATCGGATACCAGATCTCGGCCTCTGACAGCACGTGCCAGAAGGGATTCAGAAACGGGGGATTGGCCTGGTTCACCCACAGCGTAAGCTGCTGGTCTAGCTGGACAAGGCTTTCCATAGGGCTTCCTTGAGTTCGTTCAGGCCCGTTTGGGCTACGGAGGAGATAAAGACGTGCGGAATATCGGCCGGGAGCTTCTTTTCGATCCTGGCGCGCTGCTTCTCATCGATGAGGTCTGTCTTGGTAATGGCCAGCACGCGCTCTTTGACCAGCAGTTCCGGGTTGTATTCCTGCAGTTCGTTCAGCAGCACCTTGTAACACTTGGCCACATCGGGTTCGTCGGCCGCGATCATGAACAGCAGCACGGAATTGCGCTCGATGTGACGGAGGAAGCGCGTTCCGATGCCCCTCCCTTCGTGGGCACCCTCGATAATGCCGGGTATGTCGGCCATCACAAAGGAACGGTCGTCGAAATAGCGCACGATGCCCAGATTGGGTTCCAGCGTAGTAAAGGCATAATTGGCAATCTTGGGCTTGGCCGATGTGACGGCGGCCAGCAAGGTGCTTTTCCCGGCGTTGGGGAAACCCACCAGACCTACGTCGGCCAGCACTTTGAGCTCCAGGATGAACCAGCCTTCCACGCCTTCTCCGCCGGGCTGGGCGAAGCGGGGCGTCTGGTTGGTGGCGGTCTTGAAATGGTCGTTGCCCCAGCCGCCCTTTCCGCCCCGGCACAGGATGTATTCCTGGTCTTTCTCTACCAGTTCGGTGATGACTTCTTCGGTTTCTGCATCCTTTACAACCACGCCCTGGGGCACTTCCAGGACGATATCGGCCCCGTTCTTGCCCCGTTTCAGGGCCTCGGCGCCGTTGCCGCCGTTTTCGGCCCGCACCACTTTGCGGTAGCGCAGGTGGATGAGGGTCCACAGCTGCGGATTCACCCGGAGGATGATGTGGCCGCCCCGGCCGCCGTCGCCGCCGTCGGGACCGCCTTTGGGCACATATTTGGCGCGGTGCAGGTGGGCACTGCCGGCCCCGCCGTGTCCGCTGGCGCAGAAGATGCGCACGTAGTCTATGAAGTTGCTTTCTGCCATAACGCTGCAAAGGTAACGATTAATATACTACAGGGAGTCCGTAAGGGCAATCTTCACGGCCAGCCAGCTGATATGTGCATCTTCCGGTTTCCGGATATCCGGGAACGGAACCATGTTATTATGGGTTTGCCGCAATTCGTCCACTGCGCCGTCCGTATAGCCCGACACCTGCAGGGCGGCCATCCAGTGCTGGTGCTCCTGGGCGGCCAGATAGGACAGATGGGTGTAAGGGTGTCCTTTCTGCGGATAATGGCTGTCTTCGTACACGGCAGGAATGTCCCGGGCGGCTTCCCGGATGCCAGGCGTGGCAAATTCCTGCAAGGTGTTCACATATAGGGCCCGGCTGATATCCATGGCCTGCCTCCTGCGCAGTTCCTTGCGGCTTTCCAGCGGATTGCTCCCTTCTTTGGTGAGGCGCAGTTTGCGCTCGTCCCAGGTTTCCCGTACCAGGCCTGCATCCCGGTAGGCGTTCAGGTAATGGATAGAGGCCTCTTTCAGGGATTTTCCGGAGATATTGTTGCTCTTCCAGATGTCGTCGCCCCGCCCGAAAACGCGCAGGACCTGAACACCCTGGGGGCAGTAAGCCCTGTTGTAGTAGTCGATGAGCCGGAGGGTTTCACTGTCGGTGTCCGAGCCCCGCATCAAGATGACGAAACGGCTCAGGTCCTTGTGTACGCGGGCTGCCTTCTGCAGCATGGCAATGCCCAGTTCCACGTTTTTGCGTCCCTGGTCCATGCCGATAACCACATACTGCAGGCTGTCCAGGCGGGCGTCGAAATCCTGCCAGAAGTTGTCTTCTCCGGCGGCATCGGCCGACCATTCCAGGCCCGGTACCGAGCGCATGGCGGGGGCCTGGCTCAGGAACTGACCCTTGCGCATCTGGATGGCGGGATCTACGATGCGGATGCTCATGGGCGCGGGTAGCCGGTCCTTCCCCACGAAAGAACCGTATTCATACAGGAAACGCAGGGCTTCCTGCCCGGAGTCGGCAAAGCCCACGATCATGGCCTGCAGGCCCTGATTGACATAGCCCAGGGGCTCTCCCTTGGCATTCAGGGCTTTGTCCACGAAATGGACGGGCATCAGTTCCGGGTGCTCCAGCTTTAACTGCATGAAGGACAGGTAATGCGGATCTAAAAGCCGGATGCGCTGATGATCCATGCTTGCGCATACCAGAGACTCGTACGAGAGGGACGAATGCGCATAGTAAAAGACTTTGGCGGCGATAGCCTTATCCTCTTTTACGGCTTTGAGCAGGGCGAAATTGTCTTCCTCGTTGTCCGAAAGGATGTAGACATTGCTGTGGGAATTGCACAGCCAGGGTTCCAGCTTGTCCAGCGAAAGGGCTTTGCCCAGGTGGCCGGTCTTTTCCCGCGGCATCTTGCCTTTGAGCAGGACGAAGGCGTCGCTGCCCAGTTCGTCTTCCAGAGTGCGTTCTTTTTCCCGGCCGAAGATATTGGAGATGAGTTCGCCGATGGAAAGCTCCGATTTGTGGCTGTGGGCGTCGGGGAATTCCACGAAGATCATCTGCATTCCGCCTTTGGCCCTGTCTTCCTTTAAAATGTTGTATGCCAGGTGTTTGGACTGCTGATTGATGCCCAGGAAGATGTGGTTTTTACGCTTTTGGCCGGCTTCCCGGCGGTGCATCCTTAACCAGGTGCGGTCCCGCAGACTGCGCGGAACGATGAGCAGCGCGATGCTGAGGGTGTAGGTGAGTACGAAGAGGAAGATGCTCACATAGGCCAGCAGGAGCAGCGGCTCCCGGAAAATGACGGCGGCAATGATATCGTCAAAGACCACGGTATGGCCGATGAACATCTCCAGGGCTGCCGCGGCGGATACCAGCACCAGTTGAATCCAGTTTCCGTCCGTTACCGTGTGCGAAGAGCGGGACAGCAGGACTACGTGGATGGCAGTAGCTGCCGCCAGCAGGAACAGGAAAATGACGCCGATCACTTTGCGGTGCCCTTTCCGGTTGAGCCGGATGAGCGAGGTGATGAAACACAGCAGGCAGAATACCAGGACAAGGGCCCAGAGAATCATGGCCGGCGTAGAGACGGGAAAATCTGGCAGGGAATGATGCATAACGGTGCGTCTAGTTTACTTTGCAAATATATTAAAAATAATGGTATTCCCGCTTGCCCGAAGATAGAAAACCCGGGATAAATTATCGCTATTCGATATTAACAAAAATGTTATCAATGCAAACAACTATGTTTTATTTACAAATAATCAATGTATTGTTAAATATTTTGGACAGGTGCTCTTATTTCCTTGTTTAAGGCATATGTATTTGCTTATCTTGACAATAATCGCTATCTTTGAATGATGGAAATGCTGGTCACAGATTTCTCCGGTACCTATGGTGCGCAAGGATTCCTGCAGGCACTGGAGCAGCGGCAGGCGGCGGTGGAGCGTTGTGACTTCTCGTCCCTGGACGGCACCTGTTGCTACTGCGATCCGGAGGCCCGCTCCCGACTGGAGGCGGCGCTCCCGGGGGAATTACCTCGGCTGCGTTTCCTGGACAGCGGAGACTATCATTATATGAGTCTCCTGCTGGCCCTCCGGGAAACGGAACCTTTCAGCCTGGTGCTGCTGGACAACCACCCGGACAATCAGGAACCGGTTTTCCCCGGTGTCCTGAGTTGTGGCAGCTGGGTGCGGGATCTCCGGGAGGAGCAGCCCCTGCTGCGGGAAGTGCTTGCCATCGGCCCGGAAGGCTGCCCGGAAGACATTCCGGAAGGCTGGCTGGAAGCCAGGCGGGAAGAGCGCCTGTATGTGTCGCTGGACAAGGACATCATGGACCGGCCTTATGCCCGTACGGACTGGTCGCAGGGGCGGTACACGCTTGCGCAGGTGAAGGACATCCTGGGGCGGCTCATGACCGGGGGAAAGGTAATGGCGGCCGATGTGTGCGGGGAAGTGTCCCTGAGCAAGGGCGCCACCCCGGAGGACCTGAGGATTAATTTTGAGACAAACATTGAATTATATAAATTTATAATTAACCATTTAAAGTAACGCTATAACTATGTCAGACACACAGATTCCGCTGGAGGAGTTGCAGAAAACTTGTCTGTATCAGGCCCATCTGGACCTGAACGCCAAGATGAGCCCCTTCGCCGGCTTTATGATGCCCATCCAGTACAGCAACATCACCCAGGAGCACCTGGCCGTGCGTCAGCGGGTGGGAATGTTCGATGTATCCCACATGGGAGAGATTTTTGTGAAGGGCCCGGATGCGGAGGCCTTCATCAACCATATCTTCACCAACGAGATCCGGGGTTTCGACCCCGGCAAGGTGCTCTACGGCATGATGTGCTATCCGGACGGAGGCACGGTAGACGACCTCCTGGTGTACCGGGAATACCTCTCGGACCATTTCCTGCTGGTTGTGAACGCTTCCAACATCGAAAAGGACTTTGCCTGGATCCAGGAGCAGGCCAAGGGATACGACTGCCGGCTGGACAATGCGTCGGACCGGATCGGCCAGATTGCCGTCCAGGGCCCCGAGGCGGAGAAAACCGTCATGGAGGTACTGGGCTATCAGGAAGCCGCCCGGTTGGCTTTCTATACGTTCTGTGACGTGGAGTATAACGGGGAACGCCTGATCCTGAGCCGCACCGGCTACACCGGCGAAGACGGCTTTGAACTGTATACCACGCGGGAAAACACCGTGGAAATCTGGAAACGCCTGCTGGAAGCCGGCGTAGAGCCCTGCGGCCTGGGTTGCCGGGACACCCTGCGTTTCGAAGCCGGCCTGCCCCTGTACGGGGACGAACTCAGCCCGGAGATCTCTCCGGTGATGGCCGGTCTGGGGATGTTCTGCAAATTCGACAAGGATTTCGTGGGCAAAGAGGCCCTGCTGGACCAGAAGGCCGGCAACCTGCAGCAGAAGCTGGTGGGCATCGAAATCGAAGACAAGGCCATTCCGCGCGCCGGCTATCCCGTAGAACTGGAAGACGGCACCCAGGTGGGCGTCGTCACCACCGGCTATCACTCTATCTCGCTGGAAAAGAGCATATGCTTTGCCCTGGTGAACAAGGAATATGCGGCCCTGGACACCCCGCTGTGGATCCGCATCCGCAAGAAGACCTTCCCCGGGAAGGTGGTCAAAAAGAGATTTTATCAAACCAACTACAAAAAATAACACGCTATGTCAAAGATTTTGGAAGGACTCAAGTATTCGGAGTCGCACGAATGGGTAAAAGCAGAAGGAAATATCGCCTGGGTGGGCGTATCGGATTTTGCGCAGAAAGAAATGGGTGACATCACCTATGTGGACCTTCCGGAAGAAGGAGACGATGTCCTGGCCGGGGAGGAATTCGGCGCGCTGGAAAGCGTGAAAGCGGCCTCGGACCTGATTTGCCCGGTCTCGGGCACCGTGGTGGCCGTGAACGCGGAACTGGAAGACACCCCGGAAAAGGTGAACGAGGACGCCTATGCCGCCTGGATCATCAAAGTGGAAATGTCGGATCCGTCCCAGGCCGATGCCCTGATGGACGCAGCCGCCTATAAGGCTTTCATCGGCGAGTAAGAATGGCCCAGCTTCCTTATTTACCGCATACGGAAACGGATATCCGGCAGATGCTGGATAGGATCGGCGTGAAAAAGCTGGAAGACCTGTACAGCGACGTTCCCGCCGAATTCCTGAAAAAGGGCGCCTACGCCCTCCCGGACGCCATGTCCGAGCAGGAAATCCGCGACTACTTTGCCTCGCTGGAGGCCATGAATGCCTCGCTGAAGGTATTTGTGGGTCAGGGTGCATACGACCACTACACGCCGGCCGTCATCCCGTACCTGTGCTCCCGTTCGGAGTTCCTTACGGCCTATACGCCGTACCAGTGCGAGATTTCGCAGGGAACCCTCCGCTATATCTTCGAGTACCAGAGCATGATCTGCGCCCTCACGGGCCTGGACGTGTCCAACGCCTCCATGTACGACGGTCCCACGGCTGCCGCCGAGGCCATGAAGATGGCCATCGCCTGCACCCGCAAAAAGACCCGCGTACTGCTGTCCAAGGCCCTTTTGCCGCATGTGATCAAGGTGGTGGAAACCTATGCCAAGTTCCATGGCGTGGAAATGGGCTACCTGGACGCCTCCGAAGGCCAGACCAGCCTGCAGGCACTGCGGGAAGAACTCTCCAGGGGAGATGTGGCGGGCGTGATCGTCCCGTCCGTCAACCGCTATGGCATCATCGAGGACCACAGCGGCTTTGCCGATGCCATCCACGCGGAAAAGGCCATCCTGGTGGAATACTGCGACCCGTCGGCCCTGGCGGTGGTCAAGACGCCCGGAGAATGGGGCGCAGACATTGCCGTGGGTGACGGACAGTCCCTGGGCCTGCCGCTGTGCTATGGCGGTCCTTACGTGGGCTTTATGGCCGTTAAGAAAGAGCACATGCGCAAGATGCCCGGCCGCATCGTTGGCCAGACGGTGGACAAAGAGGGCAGGCGAGTCTTCGTGCTCACCCTGCAGGCCCGCGAGCAGCACATCAAGCGGGAGAAAGCCACCTCCAACATCTGCTCCAACGAAAGCCTGATGGCCCTTTGGGTCACCATCTACCTTTCGCTCATGGGTCCGGAAGGACTGCGGGAAGTGAACCGCATCAGCAGCGACGGCGCCCATTACCTGAAGGCCGAACTCCTGAAAACCGGAAAGTTCGACGACGTTTTCCCGGACAAGCCGTTCCTGAAAGAGTTTGTCCTCAAGCCCAAAGCGTTCCCGGGCCTGCTCCAGAAACGCCTGGAGGAGGCCGGCTTCTTCGCCGCCCTGGACACGGAGGAAGGCTATGTGAGTTTCTGCGTCACGGAAAAGCGCAGCAAGGAAGAAACAGACCGCCTGGTCGCAATCGTCAAGGAGGGCTAGAATATGAAGTATTACGATAAGCTTATCTTCGAACTCTCCAAGGAAGGCCGCTGTGGCTATTCCTTGCCTCAGAATAAGTTCCCTGCGTCACCGGAAGTTCCGCTTCAGCTTAGGCGAGAAGCCCCCCTGGGCCTCCCCGAAGTAAGTGAACCCGATGTGGTGCGCCATTACACCAATCTGTCCCAGATGAATTTCGGGGTAGATACCGGCTTCTATCCGCTGGGTTCCTGCACCATGAAGTACAACCCCAAGATCAACGAGGAAATGGCCGCCCTGCAGGGCTTTGCCGGCCTGCATCCCCTGATGCACGCGGGGCTTGTGAAAGGTGCCCTGAAGGTTTACCAGGAGATGAACAAGGCCCTTGCCGCCATCACCGGTATGTACACCTTCACCCTGGATCCCTGCGCCGGCGCCCATGGGGAACTCACCGGCCTCATGATCATGCGCACCTACCATATGCAGCGCGGAGACTTCAAGCGCACCAAGGTCATCGTCCCGGACAGCGCACACGGCACCAATCCTGCATCGGCCGCCGTCTGTGGCCTGGAGGTGGTGGAAGTGAAGTCGCTGGAGAACGGCCGCATAGACGTAGAGGCCCTGAAGCCGCTCCTCACGGACGAAGTGGCGGGCATCATGATGACCAATCCCAACACCCTGGGACTGTTCGAGACGGAAATCAAGACCATCGCCAAGCTGGTGCACGAGGCCGGCGGCCTGCTCTATTACGACGGCGCCAACATGAACCCGCTCATGGGGGTGGTCCGTCCCGGCGACATGGGCTTCGACATCATGCACCTGAACCTGCACAAGACCTTCTCTACGCCCCACGGCGGCGGTGGTCCCGGCAGCGGTCCCGTGGGTGTTGCCAAGCACCTGGAAGACTGCATCCCGGACCTTCGCGTGAGCGGTTTCCACGGCAACTTCGGTGTCATCCTCAGGGCCTATGCCTATATCCTTTCCCTGGGGAAAGACCACCTGAAGAAAGTGGGCCAGTACGCTGTCCTGAGCGCCAACTACATCAAGGAATGCCTCAAGGACAAGTACAAACTGCCCATCGAGGGTGTGTGCAAGCACGAATTCGTGTTTGACGGCCTCATCCACGACGGTGCCCATGACGATGTCCCCGGCGCCACCACCCTGGATGTGGCCAAGCGCCTGCTGGACTACGGTTTCCATGCGCCCACCATCTATTTCCCGCTCCTGTTCCACCAGGCCCTCATGATAGAGCCTACGGAAACCGAGAGCAAGGAAACCCTGGATGCGTTTATCGGGGTGATGAGAAAGATTGCCGACGAGGCCGCACAGGATCCCATGATCCTGCATGAGGCCCCGCACAATACGCCCATTTCCCGCCCGGACGAGACCACGGCGGCCCGTAACCCCATCCTCAAGTATCAGGACGCACAGTGAGAGACCTTCATTCCATACTGGACGGTTTCCAGAAAATGGAACTGAGAGACCTGGGAAATCTCCTGGGCAGCGACCTCAGTCCCAGGCTCCGGAAATCCCAGCTGGTGGAACAGTTGCACACCTACCTGCGCGGGGAACCGCGCAGGTGGATGTCGCATCTGATGGAGCGGGACGTTCGCCTGCTTCGGGAACTGGTTCACGCAGGTCCGGAAAAAGTTCAGTATCAGGATTTTGCAGATTATCCATCGCTGCTGGAAGTCTCCGGCCTGGTGCAGTACGACGACTCCGATGAGCACTACCACAAAGTGTGGATCAGCCGCGAAATCTATGACATCGTCGCGGCCGAGGTAGACAAAGTGGTGCACATCGGGGAGCGGAACGGGCAGTTCGAGGTGGAGCGGATCGGCCTGGGCTACCTGAACCTGTACGGCGTCATCCCCACGGAGCGCTTCATTTCGCTCCTGATGGACTGGTATGAGGGCCGATATGGCTCCAATTACGAGCGTCTGTCCCGCATGCTGCATCAGTGCCCGCTGGTCAAGATGTACCGCTATACAGACCAGTGGGGAGACTATGTGTGCTCTCCCTGCGTAGAGAATGTAGAGGAAGTCTTTACCCAGCGGGAACAGCTCCGGCAGCATCATTTCCAGGAGTTTACGGACGCGGATGCCCGGGAGTCCGGGGCCGGCGCGCCCTATTTCACGGTGGCCATGAAAACACCGGAAGGCATGCGGCTGGAGCAGATGTACCGCCGGGTGGGCTACGAGGGTTATGAACTGGTGAAAGCCGCGCACGACACCTGGCTGGAGGCACAGTACACCGCAGGGCCCAATGACGCCCTTTTCCAGCCGCTGATGGACAGTCCCATGTGCCAGGAACTGGACGAGGAAAGCTGGCTGCACTGCTGCGAAATCGTCGTAGACTATGCCGACAGCGTGCCCAAGTGGTTCCTGTGCGGTCACAGTGCCCGGGAAAAGCACCTGTGCGAGGTGGACTGGGAATCTTTCCGGCGGATGGCCCAGCAGGCACCAGAGGCCCCGGCTGCCGACGGAGAGTATCCCCGCTGGGAGATGCCCGAACCCACGATTACGGACGGTTTTGCGTCGGAACTCAATTCCGATTTCCTGCCCTTGGGTTTTGCCATTCCGCATGTGGCGCCCAACGACCCCTGTCCCTGTGGCAGCGGGCTGCGTTACTGCCGTTGTCACGGCAAATACCTTTCCTGATGGAAGACAGCCTTCTCATCAAGCCTGTGGCTTATTACAGGGGCCCTTTCGGCTCCAAATTCGGCATACCCCGCCAGAGTTCCCTGGCGCCGGACATTCACGGACGCATTGTCTTTGCAGAGCCTTACCGGGTACGGGAAGCCCTGCGGGGCCTGGATGGTTTCAGCCACATCTGGCTCATCTGGGGGTTCAGCGCCAACCGGGCGGCAAAAGGGGAGTGGCAGCCCACCGTAAGGCCTCCCCGGCTGGGCGGCAATGCAGCCATGGGCGTCTGGGCCACCCGATCGCCCTACAGGCCCAATCCGCTGGGGCTTTCCTGCGTGGAAGTGGAAGGGCTGGACGGCCTGGACATCCTGGTCCGCGGGGCCGACCTGATGGACGGAACGCCCATCTACGATATCAAACCGTATATTACTTATGCCGACAGCCGGCCTCAGGCCGTGTCCGGTTTTGCATCGGCAGCCCCGGAAAAACGCCTGAAAGTGGTCATTCCCCCGCAACTGCCCCTGAGCCTTTCCCAGCGCCAGGCCCTGGAAGAAATCCTTTCACTGGATCCCCGCCCGGCCTATCAGGACACGGAAGGCAGGGTATACGGACTCCTGTTCGACGGGATGGACGTGCGCTTCCGCGTAACGGACGGCACGCTGACCGTCATCGGGTTGGATTAACGGTTGTTTCTGTACTGCGACGGGGTCATTCCCGTCTTTTTCTTGAAAAAACGGGAGAAGTAGGACTGGTCCACGAGGCCGGTCTTTTCTGCAATGTCCGCAATGGACAGGGACGGGTCTTTCAGAAGCTGCTTGGCCAGGTTTACGCGGGCAATCTCTATCCAGTCGATGGCCGTGCGGTGCGTGTGGTTCTTGACGGTCTTGTTCAGGTAATTGGGGGTGACTTGAAGGAGATCGGCATATTCCGAAACGCTGAGGGAAACGGTATCCCGCTGGAACACCAGCTGCAGGAACTTCTCCGGAATCACGGCTACGCGTCCACCCGGGCGGAGCTGGCTCAGAATCAGGTCTATGGCGCTTTGCAAAAAGGCTTTGTCTTTGTCTTGATGGGCAATGTACATCCGTTTCAAGAGAGAGCCCATGAACACGGCATCGTCGAACCAGAAACTCTGCTGGATAGGCTTGTCCGAGCGCAGGACAGGGTAGGAGACATCTTTCAGGTAATCCAGGCTGAAACAGCCGTCAAAGCCCTTGCAGCCGTTAAAATGACGGATGTAGATGTCTTTGTTTTCCGGAACAATCATAAACTGTCCTGCACTGATCAGGAAATTCTTACCCTCCACTTCCACCAGCACTTCCCCTTCCATGAGAAAGGCAAAGGAAAAGACGTTGTTCCGAAAGGGTTTTGTCCGGGAAACTTCCGTTTGGCCGCTGACCTGCAGCGGCCGGATGTCAAAGAAAGATTTCATGGTTTAAGCATATCAGAATTCTACGTCAATGCCCAGATTGACGCTCCAGTTCTTATTCTTTTCCGGCCTCAGATGGGTGGTTCTCCAGAAGAAGTCCACCCTGAGCAGGCGGAACAGGTTGGAGATGCCCACACCCAGCTCTACATAGGGCGTGTTCAGGTCTTGGGTTTCCTGCAGGGCGTTGAGCCGGTTTTTCTCGCTGATATCCCCCCAGGCGAAACGGGCGGTAACGACCTCCCGGAGGTCCAACTTCTTGATCAGCGGAATTTTGCCCAGGAAGAAGCCGTTGAAATTGTGTTCGTAATAGCCGGCCAGCCAGCGGTCCGAGGCAAATTCGTAATAGTCCATGCACGAGAAGGCCGTCCGGTCCATGAAGTAGGTCTGGTTGCCCTCGTGAAGCTTCAGGAGGGGATGCGGCACATTGCCGAAGATGGCGCCGGCCTCTACCCGCAGTTTTCCAAAGCCGATGGCCGTAGAAGGCACTTTCCAGCCCACCACGGCCTGGGTGCGGATGAAGTTGACATCGTTCTGGGAAATTCCTTTGAAACCGCCCGTAACGCCCAGGGTGAGCGTGGGATATTTGGTGTAAAGGTAGTGCTTGGAGAAGTAGGTGCGGTTCACGCGTTCGTCCTTGGACAGGCGCACGGAAGCGTGGAGCTCGTGTACGGCCAGGCTTTCCATCAGGGTGCGTGTCCCGTCCGGGGTGTAGATAGGGACGGCTTCGTTGCTCCACATCCGGCGGGACTCCCAGCCAATCTCTCCGTCCACGATGGGATTGAACTCGTGCTCATACAGGATGGAGGCCGACCGGACCATGGTCATGCGGTTGTTGTGGTCCCTGGCGATGATGGAGGAGAACATGTTCTGGGCGCTGAAAACGCCCGTTCCGCCGCCCAGCTGGGAGAAGTCCTTCTTGTAAGCGGCCGTCAGTTTCCGGGTCTTTTCCCGGTTGAAGATGTATTCTACCTGCGCCCACCCCTTGGGCATGTGGTCTTTGAATCCGTAGGCGATGTAGCCGGAAAAACGCACCTTCTGCGAGAAGAAATGCGTGGTGCGCCCGCCCAGCTGCACGCGGAATCCTTCCACATCGTTGTGCACGAAGGTGCGCGCCCATCGGCCAAACTCCACGCCCCAGGCCGGGACGTCCAGATAGCCGGTAATCCAGGTATTGGCAATGTTGTAGGTCCACTTATAGAAAGGGAGCGTCTGGATGTGGTCCACCATGTCGTAGATGCCCTGTTCGCGCGGGGTGAGCGGATAGGGCCGGGTGTCGCTCCAGAAAGAATTGTCCCCCTTGACCACATTGCGCATGACAACGGCGTTGTCGGCCGTAAGGGCGTCTTTGTCCGTGATGGGGCCGAATACCGGCGGGTCGTAGGTCATGTGCCGGTGCCCCAGGAAAGAGATGAGCTTGGAATTGTCGTTGACCGTGAGGGAAAAGTCAATGAACAGGCGCTCTTCCCCGTAGAACCAGCGGCCGTCCGGGAGGCGGCGGTTTTCGATGTCCATGTTGATGTGGCGGATCCAGTTCACATTGGAACTCTTGGACAGCTGGACATGGACGGAACGGATGCCGAAATCCTGTGCGTCTATGTGCATTTCTCCGTCAAAGGTGGGGGAGGTGACCAGTTTCTTGGGGTGGAAGCGGAGCACATAGGTCTTGCGCCCCTCTACCTGCAGGCTGTCCACCAGGAAGTAATTGTAGAAAATGGCCGATGACGCCGCTGCCGGATTGGGGATGCTCAGGTTGAAGACGTCGATGCTGCGCTTGTAGAAGTTGGTCCGGAGCAGATAGGAACCGGTGAACTGGCGGACGATGTTGTCTTCGTCCAGGCCGGAAATGCGGCTGGCCCGCATGACTTCCCGGTCGAAGGACGGATCCTGGGAATGGTACAGGTCCGACACGTTTTCCGAAATCATGGCCGGGATATAGGCCTTTCCGGTGATGGCCGACGTATCCGAATACTGGCGGATGAAGCCCAGGTTCTTTTCCAGTACGCCCAGCTTGAGGAAGTCCTCCATGTTGGTGACGTCCATCTCTATCTTGGTGTACAGGTGGGTGCTCCAGTCCGAGGCGTTGTCCGGGTCGTTGACGGCGCGGCAGCGGTCCAGTTTCCGGAGGATGGACTTGATATAGTGGTCGTCGGGCTTGACCAGGGCCGCCTGCAGCTGTTTCGGGTCCGGGCGCAGGGCGAAATTGATTTCCGTAAAGGCCCCCTGGGTTACTTCTACGGACAGGTTTTCGTAGCCGATGAGCTGGGCGGTGAGCACCCTGGCCTCCCGGGAACGGGTTTCCAGGCTGTACCGGCCTTCCATGTCCGTGGAAATGCCGATGGTGGTGCCGTCGAAGTATACGCCCACGAAGGGGAGGGGTTCTCCGGTGTCCGCGTCCCGGACGATGCCGCGTACACGGGTACTCTGTGCCAACGCAAGCGTTGCCACCAGCAGCATGGATATGAGGAGCCCTGCCCTTTTGAACATAACTTCAAAAGTAACACTATTTTTTTAATTGTACAAGGCCCCCAGGATTCTCAAGGCTAATTTTGTAGGACAAATACGGATGAGGAAAGCGACAAACTTGTAGTCCAGGCGGGGAACCACCCGTACGGACATGTGTTTCCGGCGCAATTGCCGCAGGATATGCCGGCCGATGGCGGCGGGCGCCATGCCCCCCAGTTCGTCTTTCTCGATCTGTTTCAGGTTTTTGGCCATCCTTTCCCGGTAGGGCGAATCCGGCTCCTGGGCCGCCAGCGTTTTCTTCCGGGCGGCGGTGAAGCCGGTGGAAACGTCTCCGGGCAGGATGCAGCAGCACTGGATGCCGGTGCCCTGCAGTTCCATTGCCAGTGACTGGGTCACGGACAGCAGCGCAGCCTTTGCGGCCGAATAGAAGGCCTGGTAGGGGAGCTGCAGGATGGACATCACCGACCCCACGGTGATGATGCGGCCGTGTCCCTGGCGGCGGAACACGGGAAGGCAGGCCTGGATGGTTTTCAGGTTGCCGAAGAAAGTGGTTTCGAACTGGCTGCGCACCTCTTCGTCCGAGGCGCCTTCCACCGGGCCGTAAATGCCGTTTCCGGCATTGCAGACCACGGCGTCCAAGTGACCTTCGGCCGCTACGATATCGGCCACGACCTTCTGGGTGAGCGCTTCGTCGTTGATGTCCAGGACGACGGGAACAATGCCTTCCTGGGGCGCGTCAATGGCTCCCCGGCGGCTTCCGGCATATACTTTCATGCCGGCATTGGCCAGCAGATGGGCGGTGGCAGCGCCTATTCCGCTGCTCCCTCCGGTAAGGAGAACTACTTTTACTTCCATAATTGGGATCGGTTGATGAATGTTTCCGGGAGCGGCATCCCGTAGACGCTTTCGCGGAGAAAAGCCTTGAACTGATCATCAGGAACGGCGTCCTGCTGCGCTACGCTGATGGCAGGGCCGATACCCATCCGCGGATGGGTGCCGCGCTTGTTGTATACTTCGTGGAAAAGGCGTACGAAGCGGACGCGGTAATCCACGAGCCCCAGGGCATAGTAAAACCAGGAGTTGTGGTCGAAAAAGCGGATGGGAACCACCGGGACCCGCGCCTTGCGGATGAGCCGGACGGCGGAATCCTGCCAGTCCCGCTCTTCCAGCGTGAAACCTTTGAAGGGCTTCAGGTCTGCGACGGCACCGGAAGGGAAGAGGCAGAGGGGTTCTCCGCTGCGGATTTGCGAGAGGGCGCTCTTGATGCCCCGGATGCTGGTGGCCGTGACGCCGCTGCTGGCCGCCGTGGCGGGATTCACGGAGATGAAATTGGGCGAAAGGCCGTGGATCCACATGAGGAATTCGTTCACCATCACCTTGGTGCCGGGGCGCGCGTGCCCCACGATGTCTACCAGGGCGATGCCGTCCAGATGCCCGTACACGTGATTGGATATGGTGATGAACGGCCCCTCGGGGAAGGAGAGCCTTTCCGGGTTTCCGATGCTGAAGTCTATGCCGAAGGAGTCCAGCAGGCCTTTGGCGAAGTCCGGGCCCGGCTGCACGCCGGCCTTTTCCAGGGCGTCGTGGGAAAGGTTCACTTTGTCGATGGCGGTGAGGCGGGTGGCCAGTTTAAACAGAAACTTCCCCCGCTTTCCTTTGAAAATGGGGGAGAGTTCCGGTGCCTGTTCTGCCGTGATGATCATGATTCCTGTCCGGGTTGATGGATGGGGTCTATCCGGGCGTAATACTTGGCGTCCTTGAAGAAAAAGATGATGTAGAACGCCACCAGGATAAGGGCGATGGCCAGGCAGATGTAGTCGAAGATGCCCAAGTCGAACTCGTTGTGGAAGAGGACGACGTGCTGCTTGAATTCCAGCAGCCAGGGGATATACATGTAGGCCATGCAGACAAGCGCCAGGATAATGCGCAGTTCCGTGGGGCCCAGGCCGCCGTAGGTAAGGCGCATCTCGCCTTTGAGGTGGCAGTCTATGTAAACGTACACGCTGAGCGTCAGGTAGCCGATGAGGGCCGCCATGGCGAAGGTGAGGTTGACCATGGGGCTTACCCCCACGCCCACGAACATGATGATTTCGTTGATGACGTCTACGGTGTGGTCGATGAAAAAGCCATAGGTCTTGCGCTGGGTATTGCGGACGCGGGCCAGGCTGCCGTCCAGGGAGTCTCCGAACCAGTTCAGGAACAGGCCGAAGCAGGAAAGCCACATCCAGTGAATGTCCAGGTTGGCCAGGCAGAAGCCTGCGAACATGACCAGCGAGCCCAGGAAGCCCACGAAGGTGAGCATGTCGGAGGTGACCCAGGCTGGCATGCGTTCTGCCAGGAAGACCAGGGCTTTTTTCTCATAAGGGTTCAGGATGGATGTCTGTATGCGTTGGGCCTGAGCACGTTCTTTCTTCTTTGCCATAAAGCTTGGGTTTCAGTTTAAAATGGTCAAACAAAGATAGCCATTTTGCCGGGATTTGCCAAAAATTGTATATCTTTGTAAGATTTTAAAAAGCGACTATGGCCAGAAACTGGAAAGAACTGCTGAACAACTTTGCCAAGTTCATGATCGTGAGCCTGATCGGGACGGTCGTAGACCTGGGACTGCATTCCCTCCTGAGCGTCTACGTGTTCCAGGACAACTATTGGGGCAGTTACTGGTTGGCTCCGGCCATTTCTTTTGAAATCTCTGTCATTGTCGGCTTTGTCTTTGCCTACTTCTTCATCTGGAAAGACCGCGTGTCGGAGCGCAGCACCCGCTCGTTCTTCCGTCACCTGGGCGGCTACAACCTGGCCAATATAGGCTGCTTCCTCATCAAATTCGTCCTCCTGCAGGCGTTCCATTTCCTGTTCGTGCGCCTGGACTGGCTGCAGTCCTGGGACCTGGAACCCACCTTCTGCAATCTGCTGGGGTCCATCTTCGGCGGTCTGTTCAACTTCTGGATCAACGAGTTCGTGATCTTTAACAAGAAAAAGGAAAAACAAGAAACAACAAAACAATAAACCCTTCGTATTATGAAAGATTCCATCATCATCCTTTGCGGCGGCGGCCCGGCTCCGGGCATGAATACCGTCGTTATGTCCGTGGCCAAGACCTTCCTGTCGGGCGGTTACCGCGTCATCGGCCTGCACGGCGGTTACAGCGGTCTTTTCTCCAAGACTCCCCGCACGGAAGACATCGACTTCTACAAGGCCGACGCCTACTTCAACCGGGGCGGCAGTTATCTGCAGATGAGCCGTTTCAAACCCACCGACAAGGATTTTGAAGAAAACTTCAACCTGAGCCTGTTCCAGGACAACAACATCAAGCTGCTGGTCACCGTGGGCGGCGACGACACCGCCTCCACCGCCAACCGCATCGCCAAATTCCTGGAAGCCAAGCAGTATCCCATCCACAACATCCATGTGCCCAAGACCATCGACAACGACCTTCCGCTGCCGCAGAACACCCCTACCTTCGGCTTCAACAGCGCCAAGGACGAGGGTGCCCACCTGGCCCGCACCGTGTATGAGGACGCCCGCACCAGCGGCAACTGGCTCGTCATCAGCGCCATGGGCCGCAGCGCCGGCCACCTGGCCCTGGGTATCGGCGAGGCTACGCACTGCCCCATGACCATCATCCCGGAAATGTTCAACAAGACCACCATCACCCTGGACAAGATCGTGAACCTGGCCATTTCTGCCATTATCAAGCGCAAGATCATGGGCATCGGCTACGGTACCGTGGTAGTGGCCGAAGGCGTGTTCCACGACCTGGATCCCCAGGAAATCAAGGATGCCGGTGTTTCCATGACCTACGACGAGCACGGTCATCCGGAACTGGGCAAGATCAGCAAGGCCGTCCTCTTCAACGACATCCTGGAGAAGAGATTCAAGGCCATCGGCCTCAAGGTCAAGACCCGTCCCGTGGAAATCGGTTACGACGTCCGCTGCCAGGATCCCATCGGCTTTGACCTCACTTACTGCACGGAACTGGCCATGGGTGCCTACGAGCTCTTCGCCAAGGGCGAAACCGGCTGCATGGTATATGTAGACGCTTTCGGAGAGTCTCATCCGCTGTACCTGAAAGACCTGCAGAACGAGGAAGGCAAGATCCCTCCGCGCCGCGTGGCCATCGACGGCGGCACTGCCCAGAACTACTTCAACCATATCTGCCACTTCATTACCCCGGCAGACTATGAGGCTGCCAGGAAGTATGTGGCGGATCCCGAGGCCTACGACTTCAAGAAGATCTTGAACTGGTAGTATGAAACAGATTATTTACCAGGTACTTCCCAGACTCTGGGGCAACGGTAAATTTTCTTCCATCGACACCGGGTCCTTCCAGTATTGGAAAGGGCTCGGTGTCCATTATGTATGGTACACCGGCATCATCCGGCATGCCAGCGCCAGCTCGGGGGAAAAGGTGGTGAAAGGCGATGCCGGAAGTCCCTATGCCATCACGGACTACTACGACGTCAACCCCTACCTGGCAGATGATCCCGCCGCTCGTATGGACGAGTTCCGGGACCTGGTGGAACGCACGCACGCGGCGGGGCTCAAAGTCATCATCGACTTCGTGCCCAACCATGTGGCCCGGGAAAACGTGAACCTGGGAAAAGAGGACGACAAAACCGTCCATTGGGCGCCGGAAAACGACTTCTTCTATTATCCCGGGGAGGAACTCAAGCTTCCCGTAGACTGTGGTTTCAAGGAGGCTCCTGCAAAGGCTTCCGGTAATGCGTTTACATCGGCCCCGGACATCAACGATTGGTGGGAGACCGTGCGCATCAACTACTGCGACTTCCACACCCGCACCTGGGACAAGATGCTGGACATCGTGCGTTTCTGGGCGGGAAAGGGCGTAGACGGCTTCCGCTGCGATATGGTTGAGATGGTCCCGCCTCCGTTCATGAAGTGGCTCATCGAGCGCATCAAGGCGGAATTCCCGGAGGTCATCTTCATCGCGGAGGTATACCAGAAAGAGAAATACCGTATGTACGTGGAGGAGGTGGGCTTTGATTTTCTATATGACAAATGCGGCCTCTACGACACCCTGCGGGCGGTTTCGTGCAGCGGGGCATCGGCCACGGGGATTACCCGTGACTGGCAGTTCCTCGGGGACCTGCAGCCGCACATGCTCAACTTCCTGGAAAACCACGACGAGCAGCGCCTGGCATCGGATTTCTTCCTGGGCAGCCCTTCCCGGGGCTATGCCGCCCTGGCGGTGAGCGCCCTGCTGAATACCGCCCCCTTCATGCTGTACTTCGGCCAGGAAATGGGGGAGAGAGGCATGCAGGCCGAGGGCTTCAGCGGCCGGGACGGACGCACCTCCATCTTTGACTGGTGCACCGTGCCGGCGCTATCGTCCCCGGACCAGGGTGTCCTGAAGCGCTATCGGGAGGTGCTGGAACTGGCTGTTGCGCCCGCTTTCTCGGAAGGTCGCACCTTCGACCTGTGCTACTGCCAGGACGTCGGCCCTTTCAACCCGGACCGCCACTTCGCCTGGCTTCGCTCCGACGGCGTCCAGACCTTCCTGGTGGTTTCCAACTTTGGCGACACGGCCGACATCTCCGTCCGCATCCCGCCGGAAGCCCTGAACTACCTGGGTATCAAGGCCGTCCGCACGGTGTATACCATCACCGTGCCCGCCTGGGACTTTACCGTCATTCAGGTGCAATAGTTTCCCTTCGTCATGCCCGGCTCCGACCGGGCATCTTCGCATGGACCGTTTTTGTTAAGTACCTGATTTTTAAGTTGTTATGCATTTTCCTCCTGGTCAAAATGCCGGGAGGAAAATGCGTAAATCGTTTATATTCAACAACTTAAGAAAAACGCCTTCCGTCGCATTCAAATTGAGTTTCTGTGAGTTTGAGCAATCCGTTATGGGGAGCATCATTCGGACTAATGCTCGCAAGCAGTGACTCGCCGTCTGAACTCCGCCACGGTGACGGCGGTGGCGACGGCGGCGTTGAGGGATTCGGAGCCGGGATCGTCGGCGGGGAAGGGAGGGATGTAGAGGCGGTCGCTCACGCTGGCTGCGACGGCGGGGGAGATGCCGTTAGCCTCATTGCCGATGACAATCACCGAAGGCCTTTCCACACCGTTGGAAAGGCTTTTTTGGTAGAGGTTCTCCCCGTCCAGGAAGGTGCCGTAGACATTGCCGCCGGCAGACAGGACGCCCTTGCAGAACGCCGGTATTTCCGTATAATGGAAACGCACGCGGAAGATGGCGCCCATGGTAGCCTGCACCACTTTGGGGTTGAACACGTCCACCGTGTCCGGCGAGGCAAAAACGGCGTCGATCCCGAACCAGTCGGCTATCCGCAGGATGGTGCCCAGGTTACCCGGGTCCCGGATGCCGTCCAGGGCCAGAAAAAGGCCTTTTGCGGGCACATCGTCCCGCAATAGGTCTTCGGGCCGCCGCACCAGTGCCAGGGCCGGAGAAGGGGAGGAAAGGCTGGAAATGCGGGCCATGGCGGCCTCTCCGATATCGGCCTTCCGGTACACTTTCTCTACGGTGAAACGGGAGGCCAGGGCTTCGGCCACCAGTTTTTCCCCCTCTGCCACAAAAAGGCCGCTGCTATCGCGGAACTTCTTCTGGGACAGGGACTTGATGAACTTTATTTCGTTATTCGTCATAGGGCCGATGAAGGATTAGAACGGGTACCCGATACCGAAGTGGATGGCCGTATTGCCGCCGCTGAACCATTCCTTGGGCGCTACCCAGCGGTTGCCCTCCGGGCGGGCAGGGTCGTGCAGACGGATGCCGGCGTCGACGCGCAGCAGCAGGAATTCCAGGTTGATGCGAAGTCCCAGGCCCCAGTTCAGTCCCAGGCTCTCCGGCAGGTATTTGATGTTGAAATAGCCGCCATACCATCCGATGGGCTCGGGATCCTCAGGTTCTGCCTGTCCGGAAGAGAGGGCATAGTCCCAGATGTTGCCGCAGTCCAGGAAGGCGGCACCCTCGAATTTCCAGAACAGCGGGAAACGGTATTCTGCGTTGGCTTCCAGTTTGATGGCGCCCAGCTGGGTGGGAATGACGAAGAAGTCCTGCAGGGAAGTGTCCGTACCGGGGCCCAGCGTGCGGGCCTGCCAGCCGCGCATGGAGGAGGAACCGCCGCTGTAGAACAGCTTTTCCATGGGCAGATAAGTGGAATTCCCGTAGCCGTAACCGGCGCCCGCCAGCAGACGGAGGGCAAGGGAGTGTTTGTCCTGGTTGCCGAAGCGGAACGTCTTGCCCAATTGCAGTTCCCCGCGTACATACTGGCTGTAGGGGGTTTCCCAGATGGTCCGTTCATTGAATTCGTTCATGGGCATCAGGCGGTTGAACAGGCTGAGCACATTGCCGGAAAGGTCTATGCTCAGGCGGGCATAATGGTAGGGCCGCATGGGAATGGCCGACGGATCCGTGGTGTAATACAGCATGCTGCTCACGCCCATGTCGAAGTTGTCGGAGAACAGCTGGAGCATATAGGGGTTGTCTCCGAAATTCACGAAGAAATACTCCGAATCCGTGACGAAAACGCGGGCGATGTTGGCGCGGAGCGGCGTAAAAGTATAGAAGAAATAGGGCGTGAAACGCCCGTTGTAAGCGAAGGAAGTGGAGATGACCGTCCTGCGGAAGTCCGGCCTGTCCTGGTAGTTGAAACTGAGGCCCACGTCCGTACGCGGGATATAAGGCCCGTCAAAAATGCGGTTGGGCAGGCCGATGAACTTGGGGAAGCGCAGGGTGGTGGATACACTGAACTCCGTAGACCGGGTATTGTCCGAAGGCCGGAACTGGAAATTGCCTTTGACCGCCAGGTTCAGCAGTTCTCCGCCGTGGAAAATGTTCCGGTGGAAGTAGGTGAGCTGCGGGGACAGGCCGATGAGGCCGGTGGAGTTCACGGAAGCCTCCAGGTTGGTCTTGAAGCCCTGCAGGCCCGAATTGCGCAGGGAAATGTTGCAGTCCACCAGGTCCTGCCCGCGGGGCGTCATTTCTATGTTGACCCCGGAGAGCATGTTCACGCTGGCGAAACGGGTGTAGGTTTCGTTGATTCTTTTCTCGCTGTAAAGCTGGCCGGGACGCAGCTGATTCAGGTTTTCCAGGACGGAAGGCCTGATTTTCAGGCGGTTGGGATGGGAAATGGTCACATTCCCGATGGAATACTTCCGGTGCTCCCGGGCGGCGTCCGGGGTATCCCCCAGGGCGTAATCCCGGACCGACACCTGCAACCGGGCGTCGCTTTTGCCCGAAAGGGTATCGGCCTCGAAGGCATAGAAACTCTTGGTGAAGCCGTAGTAGCCCTGATCGCGCAGATACCGGGCACTGCGCTCCGCCTCTGCTTCCAGCGCTTCTTCCGACAGATACTGGCCCACGGCCAGGGTGGAGTTGGGGAGGTCTTTCCGGTAGTCCTGGCGGAAGGTCCCGTATTCCGGAATCTGATAGTCGATGGCGCTGATTTTATAGCGTTTGCCCAGGGTTACGTAATAGTTCACAAATACCTTTCGGCCTTTCACCTGGACTTCGCTTTCCACCTCGGAACCGTAGTAGCCGATATAGCGCAGGTGGTTTTGGATGCCCGTAATGCTCTTGGATACGGCGGCAGGGTCGTAGATGACGGGCGCGACGCCCAGTTTCCGGAAAAAGGGGCTCCAGTTGTACACGGACAGCAGGGGATTCACCCCCAGGATATAGGAATTGGGCTTCTGGGAAATGTACGAGGCCAGCGTAGGGTCCTTGAAAGAAGGGTCGTTCACCTTGACCGTATTCTTCCGCAGCAGGTACTGGCCGTCTTCCAGGGAACGGGTGGTGCTGCATCCGGCCACGATGACCGCAGCGGCGGCAGCCACTCCAAGAAATATGAGTTTTCCCCGTTTCATCCATACAAAAGTAATACTTTTTACTTATATTTGCACGACAGTAAATGAAATAAACCAAAACAGACGGATGAAAAATAAGTACATCGACCTTATCGACCAGACCTTCGACTTCCCGCAGGACGAATTCATGGTCGTTGACGGACATCTGATGTTCAATGACATCGACCTGATGGAAATCATCGAAAAGTACGGTACCCCCCTGAAACTCACGTATCTGCCCAAGATTTCCTCCCAGATCCAGCGGGCCAAGCGGCTGTTCAAGGTGGCCATGGCCAAGGCCGATTATCAGGGCGAATACCACTATAGCTACTGCACCAAGAGCTCGCAGTTCGCCTTCGTGGTGCACGAGGCCCTCAAGAACGACATCCACCTGGAAACCTCGTCGGCCTACGACCTGGACCTCATCGAGGCCCTGGAAAAGGACGGCTCCGTGAACAAGGAAGACCTGTACATCATCTGCAACGGCTTCAAGCGCCCGCAGTATATCCAGAACATCGCCAAACTGCGCCACAACGGCTGGAAGAACATCATCCCGGTGCTGGACAACAAGAACGAGTTCGAGGACCTGGCAGACCTCATCGAGGAAGATACCATGATGGGTATCCGCATCGCCTCGGAAGAAGAGCCCAACTTCGACTTCTATACCTCCCGGCTGGGTATCCGCTATTCGGATATCCTCCGTTTTTACAAGGACACGGTGGCCAAATACCCCAATTTCCACCTGAAGATGCTCCATTTCTTCATCAACACGGGCATCCGGGACACCGCCTATTACTGGAACGAACTGTCCAAGTGCGTCCGGGTATACTGCGAACTCAAGGCCATCTGCCCGGAACTGGACAGCCTGAACATCGGCGGCGGCCTTCCCAACAAGACCTCCCTGGCGCAGGACTTCGACTACGAGTACATGGTGGAAGAAATCATCAACCAGATCAAAGTCACCTGCAATGCCTTCGGCGTAAAGGAACCGGACATTTTCACGGAATTCGGCAGCTTCACGGTGGGGGAGAGCGGCGCCACCATCTTCAAGATCCTGGACATCAAGCAGCAGAACGACCGCGAAAAGTGGTACATGATCGACAATTCCTTCATGACCTGCCTGCCGGACACCTGGGGCCTGAACCAGCGCTTCATCCTGCTCCCCATCAACAAATGGAACGACGAGTACCAGCGGGTGTTCCTGGGCGGCCTCACCTGTGACAGTCAGGATTTCTACAACGCAGACTATCACGCCAACGCCATCTTCCTGCCCACCATCCGCAGCCGGCGGGAAAACCTGTATATCGGCTTTTTCCATACGGGAGCCTATCAGGAAGCCCTTTCCGGCTACGGCGGCATCAAGCACTGCCTCATGCCTTCTCCCCAGCACATCCTCATAGACCGGGACAAGGAAGGCAATCTGATCACCTCTGTCTTCGCCGAGGAACAGAGCGCAGAATCCATGCTTAAGATGCTGGGTTATTGATTTTTGAAAATAAATAATTATATTTGCAATTATTAAATTCAGGTACCTATGAAAAAAACTCTTGCTGTCTTAGTCGCATTGGCAGTCTCAGTAGCTGCTTTTGCACAGGTTAAGAACCAGAACGTCCTGTTCAAACACGTATCCCTGGGCGTCGGTATCGGCGACGACCTCCATGCAGAGGTGGCCACCACCCTCACTCCCTGGTTGCAGATGCGCGTGATGTACTCCACGCTCATGCCTTATGTCAGCCTGGTGAGCCCCCTGGCAGACAAACTGATGCCGGGTGCCACCCTCTCTCCGCTGCATGTCCCCGTAAACGTGAATTACAAGAGCGCGGAGATTAACATCGACAGGGTAGACATCGACGGTTCCATCAACTGGCACGACATCAACCTGCTCTTCGACCTGTATCCCGCCCGCAACTCCGTGTTCCACTTCACCGTGGGCGCCATGTTCGGACTTGCACCCAAGATGATGGTCGCAGAGGGAAAGCCTACTCCCGCACTGAACCAGGCAGACTGGACCACCACCCGTTTCATGGGCGTTACCACCAACAAGCAGGGTAACATCGACATGGAGGCCCGCTTTGGCATGAGTGCCGTTAAGCCCTATGTCGGTATCGGTTTCGGTCGACCCGTCACCAAGAACAATGCCGTAGGCGTCAACTTCGACCTGGGTGTCGCCTACATCGGCGGTATCCATATCTACTCCAAAGACTACTATCAGAATCCGGATGCTCCCGTTGACGTAGAAATCAACTCGGCCTGGGTGAACAGCGAACCCAAGGTAAAAGATCAAGTGGGTGCCTATACCCAATACATCGACTTTGTCAACTCGCTCCCGGTGCTGCCCGTCATGCGTATCACCCTGAACGTACGTCTCTTCTAATTCTTAAAAAAATTTAAAACTTCCATATCATGAAAATCGCAAAAGTTCTTTCCCTTTTCGCAATTGCCTCCCTGGCAGTTGTATCCTGCGGACAGCAGAACAAAAACAACCCCACTTCCACCAAGGACCCCGCACCCGCCGCTCAGGAAGCCAATGCCGGTAAGATGGTCTTCGACCCCAATGGCAACGATGCCCTGATTCTTTCCCGCACGGATAAAAGTGACCCCAACAAGAAGGAAGATGTCGCCGTAGTGGAACTGGAATTCTTCCGTGCTGGAGCATTCCTGGGCAAAGCTCTTCCCGTAGTTAAAGCCGCAGCAGACCCCATTTATTTCTCCGGCACCTTTACAAAGGTGGGAAAGGTTTATCAACTCATGGGTGACGTTAAGGTAAACCTGGAGGATAAAGGTAATGGTAAGGTGGAAGCTACCAAGGAAGGCGGCGAGAAGGTTACCGTGACCGGTTCCTACACCCCTGCTTCTGCACCCACCAACAACTTCGAGAAGGGCCTCTGCGTAAGCTGGACCA
Source organism: uncultured Bacteroidia bacterium (assembly GCA_902784435.1). Classification (GTDB taxonomy): domain Bacteria; phylum Bacteroidota; class Bacteroidia; order Bacteroidales; family UBA932; genus Cryptobacteroides. The sequence goes on from CACZUR010000001.1 coordinate 80,648, forward strand.
TCTCCCAGATCGAAGCAGCCATCGATTCCCCCAAGGTAGAGCACAAATGGTCGGGCAACGATGCCTGCAATCTCAAAACCATTGCCGAATACATCAATGGCAAGGGCGGAAAACTGAATCTGAGTGCATTTGAGGGCTATGTGATTACGAGCATCGACGTGAACGCCAATCCCAAGACCATCGTGGTGAACTTCACGGGCGCAGATCCTGTCGTAGGTGAATGGAGCAATCTGAACATCTCCAACGGTTCGTTCAAGTATCATCTGGAAACCCAGCTTTCCGGCAAGCTGTTCAAAGGCGACGCCGAGGGTACCATTAAATTCAACGATGACTACTCCGTAGTAACCATTTCGCTGGATGTCACTTCCAACGAACTCAATGGTAAGGTTATCCTGACTGCCAAGCGTAAATAGTTCCTTTTTGCAGTCATTTCTCAAGCGCTTCCTTTCCGGGAAGCGCTTTTTTTTGTGTGGCAAAATGCTTAACTTTGTAAGCTAAAACCTGTATTATGCCTGTTACCGTCAAAGCTGTAGAAACGAAGAAAGAGCTTCGCGCTTTCGTCAAATTTCCGCTGGAGCTGTACAAAGACTGCCCTTATTATGTCCCCAGCATCTTCTCCGATGAACTGCTTACCCTGGACCCTTCCAGGAATCCCATGGGAAAGTACAGCAAGTCCCGTCTGTTCCTGGCCTATCAGGACGGACGCATCGTGGGACGTACGGCGGCCATCATCAATGAGATAGCCAACCGGGACTGGAACCACCAGGAGGTACGTTTTGGCTGGACGGATTTCATAGACGACAAAGCGGTGTCCCGGGCCCTGCTGGAGGCCGTTATCGGCTTCGGCCGCGAGCACGGGATGAAAACGGTCACCGGCCCTCTGGGCTTTACGGATTCGGACAACGAGGGCTGTGTGATAGAGGGTTTCGACGACATTTCCTCTTTCTGCCTCAAATACAATTATCCCTATTACGGGGAACACTTCGAGGCACTGGGAATGGGCAAGGTGAACGATTGGCTGGAATTCCGCATCTATGTACCGGACCAGGTGCCGGAAAAGGTTACCCGCGCCGCCCAGCTGGTGGCTGCGCGCTATCAGCTGCACATCCGCAAAATCAGCAAGCGCCAGGTGAAGAAAGAGCATTATGGCCGCAAGATCTTCGACCTGGTCAACCGTACCTACAGCGGCCTCTTCGACTATACGGTGCTCCCGACGGATGTCATTGACCAGTATGTGGACACCTATTTGGGGCTCCTGGATTTCAACTATGTCACCCTGGTGGAAGACAAGGACGGAAAACTGGTGGGCATGGCCGTCACCATGCCGTCCATCGCCCGGGCGGCCCAGAAGAGCCGGGGCTATCTGTTCCCCTTCGGCTGGTGGCATTTTGCCAAGGCCCTGTACCTGAAACACGAAGAAGCCATCGAACTCATGCTCATCGGCGTAGACCCGGAATACCAGAACAAGGGGGTGCACGCCCTCATTTTCCAGGACCTGATCAGCGGCCTCATCAAAGGCGGTTTCAAGTACGGAGAATCCAACGCGGAAATGGAAACCAATGTCAAGGTCCAGAATATCTGGAACGGTTACCAGAAGGAGTTTAAACGCCGCAGGCGGGTCTTTTCCAAGGAAATCTGATGAGCGCCTCTTCTCAGATGCTGCCCCCGCTCCCGGAGCGGATGCGCCCCCGGACCCTGGACCAATATGTGGGCCAGCGCCATCTGGTGGGGGAAGGCTGTGTCCTGCGGAGAATGATCGAGAGCGGGAACCTGAGCTCTTTCATCCTGTGGGGGCCTCCGGGCGTGGGAAAAACCACCCTGGCCCATATCATCGCAGAAACCCTGGACCGGGATTTCTACACGCTGAGTGCCGTCACGGCCGGCGTGAAGGATGTTCGGGATGTCTTTGAGAAAGCCCGCGGAAACTCCATTTTCCAGCAAAAAGGCGCCCCCATCCTTTTTATCGACGAAATCCACCGCTTCAACAAGGCGCAGCAGGATGCCCTGCTGGGCGCCGTGGAAAACGGTACCATCGTCCTCATTGGCGCCACCACGGAGAATCCTTCCTTCGAGGTCATTACCCCGCTGCTGTCCCGCTGCCAGGTATTTGTGCTCAAATCCCTGGAAAAGGAGGATTTACAGCAGTTGCTGGACCGTGCCCTGAAGGAAGACGTCCTGCTCCGGGAAAAATACATCGAAGTCCGGGAGACCGAGGCCCTGATGCGCTACAGCGGGGGAGACGCCCGCAAACTGCTCAACGTGCTGGAACTGGTGGTGGACGCCCAGGCCGGGCAAAATCCCATCGTCCTGGACAATGCCACCGTCACCGCTTCCATCCAGGAGAACATGGCCATCTACGATAAGGACGGAGAGATGCACTACGACATCATATCGGCCTTTATCAAGAGCATCCGCGGCAGCGATCCCAACGCGGCCCTGTATTATCTGGCCCGCATGATAGACGGCGGGGAAGACCCCCTGTTCATCGCCCGCCGCCTGTGTCTGAGCGCATCGGAAGACGTGGGACTGGCCAATCCCAATGCCCTGCTGCTGGCCAACGCCTGCTTTGAGGTCGTGTCCAAGATCGGCATGCCGGAAGGGCGGATTCCCCTGGCCGAAACCACGGTGTACCTGGCCTCGTCGCCCAAGAGCAACGCTTCCTATATGGCCCTGGAAAAGGCCCTGGCAGAGGTGAAGAAGTCCGGGAATCTGCCCGTTCCGCTGGCCATCCGCAACGCCCCCACGGCCCTGATGGAGCAGCTGGGCTACAGCGACGGCTACAAGTATGCCCACGACTATCCCGGGCACTTTGCCGACATGGAATTCATGCCGGAAGCCCTGCAGGGTACCGTGTTCTACGAGCCGGCACAAAACAGGCACGAAGACGTGCTCCGTGCCTATCTGCAGGCCTGCTGGCCCAAGTATTATCCCAAAAAGTAATTATTGTTTTATGTGCACATCCACCTGCGGGAACGGGAACTGAATGCCGTACTTCGCAGGCAGCTGCATGTAGATGTTTTCGCACAGCCAGGCGCGTACAGGCCAGTAATTGGCGCTGTTCACCCAGGCGCGGAAGGCGAAGTTCACACTGCTGTCTCCCAGGTCCATGAGCAGGACGGCAGGATCTGCCGCGCCGGCCGTGGTCCCGTCCAGCACCAGCTCGTGCTGCCGGGCAATTTCCAGCAGGGCGTTTTTCACGGCTTCTGCGTCCGAGCCGTAGGCCACCGATACGGGAATGTCGATGCGCCGCAGCGGCATCCGGTTCACGTTGACCAGGTTGCCGTTGGCCAGGGTGCCGTTGGGCAGGATAATCTGGCGGTTGTCCGTGGTGAGCAGTTTGGTACTGACGATGTTCAGCTCCGTGACAAAGCCCGAGAAACCCTGTGCCTCGATGAAATCGCCCACCTTGAAAGGCTTGAATATGAGGAGCATGAGCCCGCCGGCGAAATTCTGCATGGTGCCGCTGAGCGCCAGGCCGATGGCTACGCCGCCGGAGGCCAGCAGGGCCGCTACCGAAGCGGAATTCACCCCCAGGACGCTCACGGTGATGCAGATGAGGACAATCCAGAGGACGATGGATACCAGACTTTCCACAAAGGAGGCCAGCGTAGGTTCCGTCTTGCGTTTTTTATGCGCTTTCTTGACCAGTTTGATGATCATTCTGATGATCCAGCCGCCCACGAAATAGAGGAGGAGGGCCAGCAGGACCTTGACACCGAAATTGATGGCATGGTCCAGGAACATGCTCCAGAGCTCCTGCGGCGAGGAAGAGCGCACCAGGTCTGCGAATTGTTGCTCTTTTACGGTGAGGCTGTCCAGGTCCTGGACGAGCCCCGTAGTCTGAAGGGAAAATAACATCTCAGAGTCGGATAATCAGGTAAGACATATAGCCGGCGAACAGGGCCAGCATGATGAGGCCGTCCACCCAGTCCAGCTGGTTTTTCCTGTAGGTCCAGCAGGCCGTGAGCAGGCTCAGGGCGCTGGCCAGCAGAATGCCCAGGTCTACCCAGGTGATGCTCCCGAAGGAGAGGGGACTGATGAGGGCCGACCCGCCCAGGATGAGCAGGACGTTGAACAGGTTGGAGCCGATGATGTTGCCCAGGGCCATCTGGCCTTTCTTCTTGATGGCGGCGGCCACGCAGGTGGCCAGTTCCGGCATGGACGTGCCGCCGGCCAGGATGGTGATGGCGATGAATTTGTCGCTCATTCCGAAGTCGCGGGCGATGGTGGTGGCGGCATCTACGAAGAAATTACCGCCGGCGATGAGGCCGCCCAGCCCGCCCAGAATCATGAGGACGGCCAGCCAGGGTTTGATTTCCGGCTGGGAATGCTCTTCGTCTGGCGAAGCGGAAGCATCCTGGCTTCGGAAACTCTGCCACATGTACAGGACGAAGAGCAGCAGCAGCAGGGCGCCGTCCCAGCGGGTGAGCCCGTTCACGCCCACGCCGAATAGGCTGGCTTTCATGCCCAGGCAGCCCAGCAGCAGGATAATGAAAATGTACTCCGGAATGTCCCGGCGCCGGTTTTCCCGGGTGATGGGCGTGCTGATCAGGAGCCCCGTGATGCCCAGGATGAGCAGGGTATTGAAGATGTTGGAACCCACCACGTTGCCGATGGAAATATCCGCATTTCCCTGGGCGGCGCCGATGAAACTGACCACCATTTCCGGGGCCGATGTCCCCATCCCCACAATGGTAAGGCCGATGAGGAATTCGCTGAGTCCGAAGCGGCGGGCGATGGCCGATGCGCCTTCTACCAGGGTGTCGGCACCCCAGATGACCAGACCCAGACCTAAAAACAACAGTATGAATTGTACAAACATCGTTTCTTTCAAAAAAACATGCAAAAATAGCAAATTCTTGCGGATTATTTCCTAAATTTGTGACTGTACTAAAACCTTTTTACCCTATGCGCGCACCTTTATCCCGTTGGCTGCTTTGCATGGTGGTGGCCTGTGGCGCACTCTGCGCCTGCGAGCCACGGGAAAAACCCGTGCCTCCCTCTCCGGAACCGGCCGGGGAAGACCCGGTGGTAAAAGTGCAGATTCCCGGTGCTTACGGCGTTCCCGGCGGGGACCAGATCCTGCTCCCGTCGCGTCAGCTCGGGGTGCTGTTTTATGGCAGTTCCTTTTCCGTTCGCCTGCTGGACCCGGCCACGGTGACGGTGGCTTCCATCTCCGGTCTGCCCGAAGGACTCTCCGAGGGCCAGAAAGTCTCCTTTGTGTACCGGCTGTCCTCCCGGGGCCGTACGCTGGCCCTGCAGGACTATGAAGACATTCCGGTCGTCCGGATCAAGGACAACCTGGCCTGGCTCAAAAAAGACGACCAAACTTTCTTTGTCATTTCCCTGCTGTGAGAATACGCCCGCTCATACTCGTGTGCCTGCTGCTGGCCTCCCTCTCTGCGCCTGCTGCGCCGGGGCACCGCATGCCCCCCTCGCGTAAAAACGTGCGTACGACAGGGGAGAGCCGCATTCCCGTGGTGCTTGTCCAGTTCAAGGATGTGCATTTCGTGACGGAGGAACCGGCAGCCTATTTCGGGCGCCTGCTCAACGGCCCGGAGTTTACGGATAATGGCGCAAGAGGCTCTGTCAGAGATTTTTATGTAGAGAATTCCAGGGGGCAGTACAGCCCCTCCTTCGACGTTTACGGACCGGTGACCCTGAAAAAGAACGAGTCGGCCTATGGAAATGACATCCTGGAAAACGGGGTGCGCATAGACGATGCGGCCCCCGAGCGGGCGCTGTACGAAGCCTTCCTTCAGCTGGACGAAAGCGTGGATTTCTCCGTGTACGATGCCGACGAAGACCAGGAACTGGACCTGGTCCTGTATTTCTTTGCCGGGCATGACCAGGTCAACGGAGCGCCAGCCTGGACCCTGTGGTCGCATTTCTGGGATGTCCAGGATACGAAAGACCCGCAGCTGAAGGAAGCCCTGTTTGACGGCCTGCGCCTGGGCCGGTACATCTGCACCGCGGAACTCGCGGGCAAAGAGGGGACTACGCCCGCGGGCATCGGCACCACCTGCCATGAACTGGGACACTATCTGGGCCTGCCGGATTTCTATGATACGGACGGCGCCCAAAACGGCTATACAGGCGGTCTGTACGGCTTTTCGCCCATGGCCTGGGGCCTGAACAACGACGAGGGCCGCACCCCGCCTTATTTCACTGCGCTGGAGCGGCAGCTGCTGGGCTGGCGAGGGGAGATTCCGCTGCTGCCGGAGGGGCCGGTGCGCCTGTTGTCGGCCCGGGAAGGGGATGCCCTGCAAAGCCCTTCCTCCACGGAAGGGGAGTTCTTCCTGTACGAATTCCGCGACGGAAAGGGCTGGGACGCCGCGCTTCCCGCCGGCCTGGCCGTGTACCGGATAGACCGCTCCGGGCGGCTCCTGGGGGAGTATACCGCCCTGGAACGCTGGAACCGCTGGCAGGAAGACAATACGCTCAATTCCGACGCCTCGCATCCGCTGTTCCACCTCATTCCCTCCGCCAAACCCGCCTCCCTGGAATACGACGTCACGCTCCTTCCCGCCCAAATGGTGTATCCGGGGCTTCGGGAAGTGACTTTCCTGGATCCGCTGGACTGGGAAGGGCAGTATACCGATTATCAGCTCACCGCCATTTCCTTGGAGGCCGATGCCTTGCACATGACCGTTTTAAAAGGCCTTGGAACCAATATCAACGGCCGGGTGTACACTTCCTCCGGCCGTCCCCTCGAAGGCGTTTCTGTGGCACTTGAGGGGGTAGAGGGCGCCAATGCCGTCTCCGGGGCCGACGGATTCTTCCTCCTGGACATCCCGGAAGGGGAGAGCGGGCGCATTTTCACCCTCCTCTCATCCAAGGAAGGCTTCCAGAACGCCCGGCAGGAAGTGTCGCTGGACAACCAGCGCATGAAGAGCCTGTCCTTGCACCTGAACGAGAAAGGGGAAGCCCAGGAATTTCCCCTTACCAAATACGACAGGCACGCCCAGATGGGCTTTTTCTCCCAGCCGGCCGTCCTGGGCGGCGTTCGTTTCACGGCGCAGGAGCTGTTCCCGTATGTGGGGCAGTTGCTCCGGGAAATCCGTTTCTATCCTTACGTGCAGGCCTCGTTCGCGGGCGATGTGTACGTGGTGGTGGACGTGGGCCGGGAGCGGGTGCTTACGCGCAAAGTGGAAACGCTGAACAAGGGATACTACTTCCAGAACAGCATAGACATTGCCGATGCCGGCATCATCGTCCCGGAAGGGGAGGATATCTATGTGGGGTACGGCAGCGACAGCCCCGGCGCGTTTTTCGTGGGCACGGTGTACCCCGCCAAGAAGGGAAACAGCTTTTACAGCGCCTTCAGTCCGGAGCGATCGGCCTGGCAGGACATGTATGTGAAGAGCGCCGGCATCTACATGGACGTGGCTCTCACGGCCCAGGTGGTGGAGCAGGAGGCCCCTGAATCCCTTACGGACCTGGGATATGCCTTCATCGACCCCGGCAAAGGCAATTACAAGGACGGCGACATCCTGGAACTGAAAGTGCATACGCCTTCGAAACCGCTCTCCGTCACCTGGACGCTGGACGGAGAAAGCATCCAGGCCGATTCCCTGATCCTGAAACAGGGGAGCCACAGCCTCCAGGCCCGCGTCCTGTACGGGAACGGGCACGAGGAGGTAGTTGAACTTTCACTTAAGGTAGATTAGTCTTTTCGCTTGAGAGCCACCACGTTTTCTACGTGCATGGTGTGGGGAAACATATCCACCGGCTGCACGGCCGTAATGGTGTAGTCGCGGCACAGGATGGCCAGGTCCCGGGCCTGCGAAGCCGGGTTGCAGCTCACATAGACCATGCGCTGGGGTGCGGCTTTCAGGATGACCTGGGCCACGTCCGGGTGGATGCCGGCACGGGGCGGATCCAGGATGATGACGTCGGGCCGGCCGTGCTCCCGGATAAAACTTTCGTTGAGCACGTCCTTCATGTCGCCGGCAAAGAATTCGCAGTTGGAGATGCCGTTCCGGCGGGCATTGTCCCGGGCGTCTTCGATGGCTTCCGGCACATACTCGATGCCGAAGACCCGGGCGGCCTTCCGGCTTACGAACTGGGCGATGGTGCCCGTTCCCGTGTACAAGTCGTACACCACCTCGCTGCCCGTGAGGGCCGCAAACTCCCGGGCCACGCTGTACAGGCGGTAAGCCTGGCGGGAATTGGTCTGATAGAAAGATTTGGGGCCGATCTTGAAGCTGAGCCCCTCCATTTCCTCGTAAATGGCGTCCTGCCCGGCATAGAGGACGGGGGACTGGTCTCCGATGGAGTCGTTCAGCTTCTCATTCACGATGTAGTACAGGCTGGTGATCTGCGGAAACGCCGCCACAAGGGCGTCCAGCAGGGATTTCCGCGCCTTTTCATCTTCCCGGGCAAAGCAGACGATGAGCATGACCTGCCCGCTGTCCGTGGTGCGGATGAACACATTGCGGAAAAAGCCGTGATTCTCCCGGATATTGTAGAATTCCAGGGCGTTTTCCAGGCAGAACTGCTTGATAAACAGGCGAATGGCGTTGGAAGGATGGGCCTGCAGGTGGCATTCCCTGATATCCAGCACCTTGTCGAAGAACTTGCCCACATGGAAGCCCAGACCGGGTTCTACCAGGTCCTGGGGCTCGGTTTTGAGCAGCCAGCGCTTGTTGGATGCGCTGAATTCCAGTTTGTTACGGTAATAACGGGTGTCCAGGGAGGGGAGTGTGGGACGGATTTCCGGCACTTCCAGATGGCCGATGCGCACCAGCTGGTCCTGCACCTGCTGCCGTTTGGCCTCCAGTTGCATCTCATAGGGCAGCGGCTGCCACCGGCATCCGCCACATACGCCGAAATGCTCGCAGAAAGGCTCCAGGCGGTGCTCTGAGGGCTTCACAAGGCGTTTGATGAAGCCTTCCATGTAATTCTTCTTCTTTTTGTATACCTGGATATCCACCACATCTCCGGGAACGGCGAAGTCTACGAACACCACCATCCCGTCTACGTGTGCAAGGGCTTTGCCTTCTGCAGCAACGGATTCTATGGTTACATTCTCCAGGAGAAGGTCGATGCGTTTTCTGGACATATTATAGGCTGTAGGGGAATGTTAACCGATGCGCAAGTTAACATAATATAAATTGTGTAACAAAAGGGGATTCCGGCTATTCCGCGCACTCCAGGGCCAGATTTTCCTTGCTCTGCACCGGATTGCTGTAAATATGCAGCAGAATATCCTTGAGCCTGCCACGGTCCAGCGTAGGTTCTACCTGCATGAGCTGTTTGGCTATGTAGCCCTGGAAATATTCCATTTCTTCGGCTGTATAGTTGGCGGCATACTTGTCGGTTCCGTTGATGAGGTCGTACGCCATATAGTTGGTGGGCCAGAGTTTGTAGCCGCTGATGATGCGGCTGTCCATGGTGTGGCGGATTCTCTGATAGCGGTCGTTTTTGTCGCATTCCGACGCGGCCTGGATTTCCGCTTCCGTCAAAGGATCTCCGAAATACATGTGCACGCGCCCCTTGGGCTGTTTGATACCCCACATGATGCTTTGCAGGTCTTCGTCCTCGGCCTTCACATACTGGCCCGTGGTACTCTTGATGAGCATTTCGCGGGCTTTGAGGATGTCGCAGGGCTCGTATTCGTAGGAAACGCTGATGGGCACCAGGTGCAGTTCCTGGAAATTCTGCACGAAATCCTTGCTGCCGCTCATGTCCAGCATTTTCAGGAGGCCCTGTTCGGTGGTGTCTATGCCGTCTTTGGTGCGGCCCTGCCGCTGGGCGATCCAGATGGACGACGTGCCGCTGGTAATGGTTTCGCGGATGTATTTGGACAGTACCTGCGACGACAGATACAGTTCCCGGGCCGATATGCCCCGGATGACCTTGATCATGCGGTTGCTCCGGATCAGAAGCTCTACCGTTTTGGTTTTGAGGAGGTTATCCCCTACGCAAATCTGGGTTTCCGGCAGCCTGTTCCACTGGAGGATCACCTGCAGGAAAGCGGGATCCAGGATGATGTCCCGGTGGTTGGACATGGCCAGGAACCGGGTGTCCATTGCCTGGAGTTTCCCGATGCCCTCGTAGGTGAATTCTTTCACCGTGGTGTCGATGACCCACTGCACGGCCTTGGACATGACGATGCGTTGAAAGTCGTCTACCGTGGAAATGTTCCGGAGCACCTGCCCCAGGAATTCCTTGGGTTTGTCCGGGAAGATGAATTTGGACACCCACGGGGTGTTGGGATGATTGGCTACGCGCGAAAGCGCAGCAGCGGCTTCTTCATCGTTGAAGGGAGCGATATCGTTGAATTCGAGAGAGTCCATAATCGTCAGTTTTCAGTTATTCCACATGCAAAAATGATGCTACGCAAGGGGCCTTTCCAGCAGGGATGAGTCCCCGTAGCTCAGGAAACGGAAGCCGTGTTCCAGGGCATAATCGTAAATCTTTCTCCAGTCGCCGTTTACGAAGGCCGATACCAGGAGGATGAGGGTGCTTTCCGGCTGATGGAAATTGGTGACCAGGAGATCTACCAGGCGGAAACGGAAGCCCGGGACGATGATGATGCGGGTACCCGCCACCAGGGCGTCCCGGCCGCTGCGGTCCAGATAGTCTACGAGGGCCTGCAGGGCCTCCTGCGTAGAATAGGGATATTCCCGCTCATAGGGCGCCCATTGGGGGACATCCTCCGGTACTCCCCTCTCTATGCAGCTTACGCCCACATAATACAGGGATTCCAGGGTGCGTACCGATGTGGTTCCTACCGCTACCAGCGGCTCCTTCTTGGCCACCAGGCGCTGCAGGAGGGCTTTTGTGACCACAAACGGTTCGCGGTGCATGGGATGTTCGGACACCAGGGACGATTTGACGGGAAGGAAGGTACCCGCACCTACGTGCAGGCACACGGTTTCGGTGTCTATGCCCTTGGCCCGGATGCGCGAAAGCACATCTTCGGTGAAATGGAGGCCCGCCGTAGGAGCCGCCACGGAGCCCCGGATGTGGGCATACAGGGTCTGGTACCTTTCCGTGTCTATCTGTTCCGATTCCCGGTTCAGATAGGGCGGAATGGGCACGGTGCCGGCCAGTTCCAGTACCCGGGAGAAGGGCTGGCCGCCCTGCCAGGCAAAGCGGACGCGGCCTGTCTGGCCCTCCCGGCTTTCCAGGGTGGCGGTCAGGTTCAGGGCTGTGATGGCGGGCGTTTCGGCGGGATTGTACAGCCGGAGGACATCCTGTTTCCACTTTTTGGCATTGCCGATCACGCATTTCCAACTGCAGTGTTCCGTGGCGGCAAAGGCCGTATTGTACTCCACCGGGTCTATGGGTTCCAGGCAGAAAATCTCTATATGGGCGCCCGTTTCCCGCTGAAAATGCAGGCGCGCGGGTACAACTTTGGTATCGTTGAACACCATGAGGGCCTTTTCCGGGAGCAGGTCCGGCAGCTGCCGGAAGATACTTTCCTCCACAATGCCGTCTTTGTAATGCAGCAGCTTGGAGGCGTCCCTTTCCGGAAGGGGATATTTCGCTATCCTGGCATCCTCCAGGCCATAATTGTAGTCTTCTATATGAATCTCAGGTATCATCAGAATTCAATTTTCAATACAAAGGTAACACTAATATCGGGAATCGTCAATTCTCGCGGAAAAAGTAATTTCGCATTCCATGAAATTTACAAATGTGAAAACAAAACGCCGAAAGATGCACTACATTTCTAAAAAAGGCTCTCCCCCTTTGCGATTGTTTTAGCACCCTTGTTAAAATTCCATAAAAAATTTTTATAGAGCGTTTTTATAAATAACTAACTCGCTTAAACTCAGTTATATAACTACTTTTATTGAAAGTTTTACATTGAAATAAAGGATCGCGTCGGTGATAATAAGTTTTTACAGGTCCAGGAATCGGCTAATTACAAGTAATTATATAATTAAGAATCAGTTATTTGTTTCATTTAAACTAAAGTGCAGCTTTGCGGCCTTTTGGGCCTCTCTCTCCCCTACTTCACATTTGTATACAATGCCATCCCTCTTGCATATGCTGATAATTATGTGTATATTTGTGAAACTAAAGTTTAGAAAAATGAATCGTCGTCTTTTGCAATTTTTGCAGGCAGAAAACATCACGCAGACCCAGCTGGCCGACACTTTGTCCGTTGCCCGCGGCAGCGTGTCCCACATCCTGGCCGGACGCAATAAGCCGGGCTACGATTTCATCGAGAGCCTCCTCCTCCACTACCCCCAACTTAGCCTGGATTGGCTTATAACAGGTAAAGGACGTATGTATAGAGACTTAGACTCTGCTACCGAAAGTACAGATTTAGCTCAAATGAGCCTTTTTGGCGCGCAAAATGTCCTCCCAGCCCGGGAAATCGACCGTATTTTGGTTTTCTATACGGACAATACTTACCAGGAATTCCGTGGCGCTTCTACGGAATAATTTATTAAATTTGCACTTGCATAACGCAACTGACAAGATGTTCCGCTGGTTCAAGCCCCATATGCAAGTCCTTCAGACCGAAGCTTTCGGCCTTTCCTTTGCCAATCCCCTGGGCGCTGTTCTTCCGGGCGCGCAAATCCCCCGCAGCAGCCGTTTTCACGACCATCCGGGGTTCCTGACGCTTTCCCCGCCCCAGAACCAGGTTCTCTCCTGGACCCGCAGTCTCCAGAAAGTGAGCCGGGACCTTGTCCTGGCCATCGACCTCACTTCGGATATCGTCCGCAACTTTTCCCTGGTCTACGACTTTGCAGACCTCATTGTCATAGATCCGGACACGGACGGCGGCATTGGCGCCATCGATATTTCGGACACGCGCCTCCTCCTGGACGAACTGGTGAGCCTGCGCCTGTGTTATGAGCGTTATACGCCTGTACTGCTGCGTCTTACGCACGGGCTCACGCAGGAAGAGCTGCAAACCCTGCTGTCGGCCTGTCAGATGGGCGGCATAGACGGTGTGGTGGTTCCTGCCGGCCGGATGCTCCGGGATGCCCGTGAAATCACGTTGGGTCGTCTCCCGGTCGTGGCCGATGCAGAAACCGCTGAACAGGCCCTTCAGGCGCTGCAGGACGGCGCCTGCCTGGTAGAGACACGGCTACGCCCCATTCAGCTGCAGAATGTGCTTAAAACCCTGGAAAAACAAGCCAAAAACAAATAATGGTACAAGCTTCCATCGTCACCATCGGCGACGAAATCCTGATTGGTCAGGTGTTGGACACCAATTCCTCCCACCTGGCCCGCGCCCTGGAAGAAACGGGCATCCACGTTGCCAGGATGCTGTCCATCGGCGACAACGGCACAGAAATCGAATCCACCCTCCTGGGAGAGCTGTCCCGCTGCAGGGTAGTCATTACCACCGGCGGTCTGGGCCCCACCAAGGACGATATCACCAAGGCCGTCCTGGCCCGCATCTCCGGCAGCACGGGCTATGTGGAGCATCCCGGGCAGCTGGAGATGGTGCACAGGATCCTGCGGAACCGCGGCCTGGACGTCCTGCCCATCAACCTGGCCCAGGCACAGGTTCCCGATAAGGCAGAAGTGATTGTCAATCAGTTGGGTACAGCCCCCATCATGGTGTTCCGGGGCCTCGCGGGCGGCAGCACGCTGTATGCCCTTCCCGGGGTTCCGCACGAGGCCGTAGGGGCCATTCCGGCCATTCTGGAAGACCTGCGGGCCCACCAGGCCCTTTCGCGCATCGTACACCGCAATGTCATGGTGTACGGCATTGCCGAGAGCGCCCTTTCGGAGAAAATAGCTCCGTGGGAAGATGCTCTTCCGGCCGATATGCACCTGGCTTACCTGCCCAATACCCTCACCGGTATCCGGCTCCGCCTCTCCTCCTATGCCGGTGGCGAGGATGTAGAAGCGCGCCTGGATGCCCAGTTGGACAGTCTGGCAGCCCTGCTGGGGCCGCTGATGTATGCCCGGGAGGATACGGACCTGGAAAGCGCCGTGGGACGCATCCTGAAGGAAAACGGGAAAACCCTTTCCTGCGCAGAATCCTGCACCGGCGGGGAAATCGCCCACCTCATTACCTCGGTAGCGGGATCGTCGGCCTATTTCCTGGGCTCCGTGACCTCGTATGCCGTGTCGGTGAAAGAGCAGGTGCTGGGCGTTCCCGCCCAGACCGTGGAAACGTTCGGGGTGGTGAGCAGCCAGGTGGCCGCCGCCATGGCCCAGGGGGTCCGCGCCCTCACGGGCAGCGATTATGCCGTGGCCACCACCGGCCTGGCCGGGCCTTCGGGCGATGCCTCCAATCCGGTGGGTACCGTGTGGATTGCCGCCGCCGGCCCGCAGGGAACCCGGACGGTAAAATACGTATACAAGCACGACCGGAAACGCAATATCGAGCGCTTTGCCGCCTCTGCCCTCCACTTCCTGTGGGAAATGCTGGTAGAAGACTTAATGCATTGATATATAATATAAGAAACAAAAATGTTCTATCTAAAAACATTTTTGTTTCTTATCTGTTGCAGTTGTGCTATCTAACTGATAGTCAACATCTTGCGCCCATTGCGAAACAAAGGCCTTATTTGGCGGTAGAACCCTGCGGAGCCAGGGTAGATTTGATGATTTTCCCGATGGTGATGGCCGGCGTTCCGCTGTAATACAGGGCGCTTCCACCCACCAGGGTGGCATTCAGATTCTCTTCCACGGCAATGTCTATCCGGGCGTTTCCGGACATGTTGGCCACCAGGTTTTGGGCGCTGAACTGAGTGGCGTCCAGTTTGCAGCCTTTGTCGGCGGTGAGTTCCATCTGGGGAACGGGCATGTTGCCGCTGAGCTTGAGTACGGCCGATCCGCTGGCTTCCAGTTTCAGCTGTTCTGCCACAGTGAGGGAAGTTTCCGTATCCGAGGAACCCAGAAGCTTCAGGGCCGCGTTGGTGCAATCCCCTGTCATCAGCAGGTCTGCGTTGCCGTTACTTACCAGCGAAAGGCTGGAGGCATTGCAGCTGAGTTTCAGGTTGGCGTTGTTGTCCAGATTCACCTCGGTCTGGGTCTGGGCACTTACCTCCAGGGTGGCCTGGGCATTCTTTTTCAGGTTCAGGCTGGCCTCGGTGCACTCCAGCATGAGGCTCTTGAGCTGGGCCTTTTCCGTCATTTCCAGGCGGAAGGAAGAGCCGTTGAAACTGTCCGTGGCATATACGCTGGCGTTGTTGCTCAGCTGCAGACCGTTGAGCTGGGGCAGGTACACAATGGCGCGGAAAATGGGCTTGGGGGCATTGCGGCCCTTGAACAGTTTCTTTACGTCCTTGGGAACGGACTTTTCGTCGTAGCTGATGTACAGAGTCTTGGAACGCACGTACACCTGCACGTACGGGGCCAGCACTTTGTCTGTAGACACCTTTACGCCATAGGAGCCTTTGGTCAGGGTTACTTCAAAGTCGTCTACCACGTTCACGGTAGCGAATTCACCCACGGGGAGGGACTTCTCTTCCAGCTGGGTAGTGTAGGTGGCCACCTGCTGAGCACTGGCTACGGCACTTAAAGTAAAGATGCCGGTAACAAGCAGTAAAAGTTTAACAATGTGTTTCATATACTTTACAGTTCTAATTGTTCCATTAACAAAGTCCACTCATCCGTAAAGGTATCCAGGTCCCGTTTCTGTTCCAGGTATTCCCGGGTGAGTTCCAAAATATCGTCATTATTTCCGGGATTTGCAAGTATCTGCTCTATTTCCGCCATCCGTTTCTCCCGCCTGCCAATCTCCTTCTCCAGGAAATCGATCCGGTTTTTGCGCTTGCGCTGCTCTTTGCCCATGGCCTTCTGCGCCTGGAACTGCAGCTGGGCATCGGCTTTGGCGGCGGGCTGCCTTTCCGGCACCACGGGTGCCGACGCGGCACTGCCGCTCCGCAAGCGTTCCAGCTCCTGCAGGCTTTCCAGCTTGCGCTTCTGGAGGAATTCCTGCACCGTGCCCAGGTGTTCCATCACCTTGCCGTCCCGGAATTCGTACAGTTTGTCCACCAGGCCGTCCAGGAAGTCACGGTCGTGGGAAACCACGATCAGGGTGCCGTCAAAGCGCCTCAGCGCCTCTTTCAGGACATCTTTGGAGCGGATGTCCATGTGGTTGGTAGGTTCGTCCAGCGCCAGCACATTGTAGGGCTGCAGCATCAGGGAGGCCATGCCCAGGCGGGCCCGTTCCCCGCCGCTCAGGACCGACACCTTCTTGTCTATGTCCTCTCCCTTGAAGAGGAAGGCGCCCAGCAGGTCCCGCAGCTTGGTGCGGATCTCCCCCACCGCTATGCGGTCCAGGGTGCCGAACACCGTTTCCTGCGGGTCCAGGATGTCTTCCTGGTTCTGGGCATAATAGCCAATCCGCACGTTGTGGCCGGTGCGGGCCTCGCCGGAGATGGGCTCCAACTGCTTCATGATCACACGCATGAGCGTGGTCTTGCCCTCTCCGTTCCGGCCGATCAGGGCCACCTTCTCCCCGCGTTTGATCTCGATTTCCGCGTCCCGGAACACCACTTTCTGCGGATAACCCACCGTGAGGGCCGTTCCCTTGAACACGACGTCACCGGAACGCTCGGCCGGCGGGAAACGCAGGGCCATCCGGCTGTCGTCCGTCTGGTCTATCTCTATGCGTTCCAGTTTCTCCAGCGCTTTGATGCGGGATTGAACCTGGTTGCTCTTGGTGGGCTTGTAGCGGAAGCGGTTGATGAAATCTTCCGTCTTTTCAATCATCCGCTGCTGGTTCTCGTAGGCGGCCGTCTGCTGGGCCAGGCGCTCTTCCCGGAGCACGACGTATTGGCTGTAAGGTACTTTGTAGTCGTGGATGTGCCCCAGCAGGATCTCTACGGTGCGGGTGGTCACATTGTCCAGGAACTTGCGGTCGTGGGACACCAGCAGCACCGACCCCCGGAAAGCTTTCAGGTAGTCTTCGAACCATTCGATGGACTCGATGTCCAGGTGGTTGGTGGGTTCGTCCAGCAGCAGGACATCCGGGGCCGACAGCAGGATCTTGGCCAGCTCTATGCGCATGTTCCAGCCCTGGCTGAAAGTCTCCGTGCGGCGGTCCAGCTCACTGGCTTTGAAGCCCAGGCCGGCGAGCACTTTTTCTGCCTGAGCGCGCGGAGACAGGCCGGTTTCCAGGGCCAGGCGGTCGTTCAGGGTGTTCAGCCGCTCGATGAGCGCCGCATATTCCGGGGATTCATAGTCTGTGCGCTCCCCCAGCTGCTCTGTGATGCGGACGGTCTCCTCTTCCATTTCCTTCAGGTAGTCGAACACCGTGAGAACTTCATCTATCACGCTTTTTCCGCGGTGGTGTTCCATGATCTGGGGCAGGT
Organism: uncultured Bacteroidia bacterium; assembly: GCA_902784435.1. Taxonomy (GTDB): domain Bacteria; phylum Bacteroidota; class Bacteroidia; order Bacteroidales; family UBA932; genus Cryptobacteroides. The sequence continues at coordinate 97,897 of CACZUR010000001.1, forward strand.
AGCCGATCCGGAGGCCGGCGGGTTTTTCCACGCTGCCCTGCGTAGGGGCTTCCTCCCCTGTAATCAGTTTCATGAGCGTAGACTTGCCGGCGCCGTTCTTGCCCACCAGGCCGATTTTATCGGCCTCGGAGATGTGGAAGTTGATGCAGTCCAACAGCTTATAACTGCCGAACGCCACGGTGATATTGTTGATGGAGATCATCGTTTGCAAAGGAGGATGGAAAACTCATACAGGCCGTACAGGGGAATGGCCAGCACGAACATGGAGAAAGGGTCGCTGGGTGTGATGAGGGCCGCCAGGATAAGCACGGCCACAAAGGCAAACTTCCTGCCTTTGCGGAGCATGCTCCGGTCCAGGATGCCCAGGCTGCCCAGTACCAGCACCACGGTGGGAAACTCGAACAGCAGGCCTATCAGGAACACCATGCCCGTGAACAGCGACATATAGGAGCTCAGGGAGATGGTGTTCTGGATGGTGTCGCTCAGGGAAAAGTTCATGAAGAACATCAGGCACACCGGCAGCACGATGAAGTACCCCACGGCCACCCCCAGGTAAAACAGGCCGGAACTGAGCCGGAAAGCCGTTTTTACGGCTTTTTTCTCCTGCTCGTAGAGGGCGGGCGCAAGGAAGCGCCACAGCTCGTAAACCACATAGGGAAAGGCCAGTACGAAGCCGCAGAGCACGGCCACCTTCAGGTACACGAAAAACTGGGCCGACAACTCTATGTTGATGAGCTGCATCCCGAAGTCCACCCCCGGCAGCCTGTACAGCGGAAAAGAGGGCTGCGTAGGCCACAGGACGGCCCGGAAAAGGGTCTTGGGAATGCACAGGAACACGATGGACAGCAGCGCCACGGCCAGCACCGAGCGGAACAGCGTTCCCCTCAGCGCTTCCACATGGTCCCAGAAGGACATTTCGCTGTCCCCTGCGGCCATTTATTCCTTTTTGTACTGGTCCTGCCCGGCAGTGCAGTCTTCCTTGATTTCCTTCTCTACCTCGTTCATCCCCTCTTTGAAGCTTTTGACGCCCTTGCCGATGCCTTTCATGAGCTCGGGAATCTTCTTGCCTCCGAACAGGAGGACGACGATGGCCACGATGGCGATGATCTCCCAGGTGCCGATGAACAGCGGATACACGATAAGCATGGTATTATTCGTTTAAATACTTTTCAAAAATCTGGCAAACGACTTCCGGGCAGCGGGTGGGCCGGAAAGTGTCCTTGTGGATGAAGCCCAGCACCACGGAGCCGCTGGCACACAGCACGCCGTCCTGGTTGTATACGGCCTGCTGGACCACCATCTTGGCCAGGGGTACCTTGTCGAAGGAGGCGGTGGCGGTGAGCACATCTCCCATGCGGGCCGGATGGTGGAAATGGCATTCCACGCTCACGATGGGCACCAGGATGCCCAGTTCGCTTTCGCACTTTTCGATGGGAAACCCCACCTGCACCATCATCTCGTCCCGCGCAATCTCGAAGTAACGGATGTAGTTGGAGTGGTGCACCACGGCCATCTGGTCCGTTTCGTAATAGCGTACGGGGAAGGTTGCTTGGAAGACGGCGGCCATGGAACTAGCTGTTTTTCAGTTGCTGGATCTTGGCTTCCAGGCTCTCGATCTTGGACAGGGCATCGGCCTCTTTCTTGCGCTCGTTTTCAATGACCTGTGCGGGCGCGTGGGCGGTGAACTTCTCGTTGGAGAGTTTGGCGCGTACTCCCTGCAGGAACTTCTGCTGGTACTCCAGGTCCTTCTGGGCCTTGGCCAGTTCCTCGGCCACATTCACCAGGCCGTCCAGGGCCACGAACATCTCGATGGTGCGTACCATGAAGCCCACCCCCTGGGCAGCGCCGAAGTCTTCCGTGAGGGCGGCCTGGCAGCCGGCCATCTTCTCCACCACGGGCAGCAGGGCGGCCGGGAAGGCGCCTTTGATCTTGAGCTGCAGCACTTCCTTGGGCGGGATGTTGCGCTGGCTGCGTACGCCGCGTACGCCGTTGACGGCTTCCTGCGCCAGGGCAAAGTTCTCCAGTACGGCCGGGTCGAAGGCCGATGCCTTGGGCGTAGCGGCATACAGGATGGTCTCCTCTTCTCCCCGCGGGGCAATGTCCTGCCACAGTTCCTCCGTGATGAAGGGCATCACCGGGTGGATGAGTTTCAGGAGGGATTCGAAGAAGCCCAGCGTGGCCTTCTGCGTCTCAGGGTCTACGGGCTGGCCGTAAGCGGGTTTGATGGCCTCCAGATACCAGCTGCAATAGTCGTCCCAGAACAGCTTGTAAATGGTCATGAGGGCATCTGAGATGCGGAATTTGCTGTAATGGTCCTCTACCAGGGCCACGGTGTCCGACAGCTTGGCGCGGAACCATTCGATGGCGCGCTGCTGGGCCTCGGTCTGGGGGACATCGGCCACCTGGAAACCTTTCACCAGGCGGTAGCTGTTCCAGATTTTGTTGCAGAAGGCGGCACCCTGTTTGATCTGGGCCTCGTCGTAGAAGATGTCGTTGCCGGCGCTGGAACAAAGGAGCATGCCGATGCGAACGGCGTCGGCCCCGTAGGTCTCGATGAGGTCCAGCGGGTTGGGGCTGTTCCCCAGGGTCTTGCTCATCTTGCGGCCGATCTTGTCGCGCACGATGCCGGTGAAATATACGTTGGAGAAAGGTTCCTTGCCCATGAATTCCTCGCCGGCCATGATCATGCGGGCCACCCAGAAGAAGATGATGTCCGGGCCGGTGACCAGGTCGTTGGTGGGATAATAGTACGCGAGGTCCCTGTTGGGCTGGTGCTCCGGGTGTCCGGGCTTTTCCGGGTCGAACACCGAGATGGGCCACAGCCAGCTGCTGAACCAGGTATCCAGCACGTCCTCGTCCTGGCGCAGATCCTCTGCCCGGATGGCGGGATTGATGGCCTGGGCGGACTTCAGGGCCGCTTCCGGGGTGGCTTCCACCACGTAGGAGCCATCCGGCAGGTAGTAGGCCGGGATACGCTGGCCCCACCACAACTGACGGGAGATGCACCAGTCGCGGGCGTTCTCCATCCAGTGGCGGTAGGTGTTCACATATTTTTCCGGAATGAACTGGGTACGGCCGCTTTCCACGGTTTCCAGGGCCATCTGGGCCAGCTGGTCCATCTTCAGGAACCACTGGGCGCTCAGCTTGGGCTCGATGACGGCGTCCGTACGCTCGGAATAGCCCACGGGGCTGGTGTAGTCCTCTACCTTCACCAGGTTGCCGGCCTCTTCCAGCATTTTCACAATCTTCTTGCGGGCCACGAAGCGGTCCTCGCCCACCAGGATCTGGGCTTTTTCGTTCAGTTTGCCGTGGTCGTCAATGATCTCCACGACGGGCAGGTTGTGCCGCAGGCCAATCTCGTAGTCGTGTACGTCGTGGGCCGGGGTCACCTTCAGGCAGCCGGTGCCGAAGTCCATCTCCACATAAGAATCCTCGATCACGGGAATTTCCTTGTTGATGAGCGGGATGAGCACTTTCTTGCCCCGGAGCCAGTGATGGCGTTCATCGGCCGGATTCACGCAGATGGCGGCATCGGCCATGATGGTTTCCGGACGGGTGGTGGCAATGACCAGATACTGGTCGGTGGGCTTGCCCTGGCCGTCGGAAATGTAGTATTTGAGGTGGTAGAAATGGCTCTGGGTGTCCTTGTGGACCACTTCGTCATCGCTCACGGCCGTGAGGGCCTCGGGGTCCCAGTTCACCATGCGCACACCTTTGTAGATCCAGCCTTTCTTATAAAAATACACGAAGGTGTTGATCACGGCTTCGCTCAGGGCCGGTTCCATGGTAAAGCGGGTGCGGTCCCAGTCGCAGGAGCAGCCCAGCTTGCGCAGCTGCTGCAGGATAATGCCGCCGTGCTCCTCTTTCCATTCCCAGGCATGGCGCAGGAATTCTTCCCGGCCGATGTCCTCTTTCCGGATGCCCTGCTCCTTGAGCCTGGCCACCACCTTGGATTCCGTGGCGATGGAAGCATGGTCCGTTCCCGGCACCCAGCAGGCGTTTTTGCCGTCCATGCGGGCCTTGCGGATGAGGACGTCGTTCAGGGTATTGTTCAGGACGTGTCCCATGTGCAGGATGCCCGTCACATTGGGCGGGGGAATCACAATGGTATACGGCTCTTTATCGTTGGGCTCACTGTGGAAAAACTTGTGCTCCAGCCACCAGGCATACCACTTGTCTTCCACGTCCTTGGCACTGTACTTCGCAGCTAATTCTTTCATATTTCGATTTATGGTCTTTATAACCTACAAATATACCCTTTTTTTGCGGGACTGCCAAACGCTAGGCATCCCCTTCCAGGGTTTTGGCAATCTTTTCGATGTTCAGGCTGCGGGCCGACGCATCGATGATGTCTTTGTACACGCCGCCCCGCTTGTACACCTCGTCCGGATGGCCGCTCTGCTCTACCCTGCCCTTCTGCATGGCAAAAACCATTTCGCTGTCAATGATTTGCGAAATGTTGTGGGAGATGATGATCACGGTGCGGTCCTGCTTGATGGCGTCGATGCTGTTCTTGATCTGTTCCGTGGCCACGGCGTCCAGCGAGGCGGTGGGCTCGTCCAGGAAAATCACGGGCGGGTTCTTCAGGAACATGCGGGCGATGGCGATGCGCTGCTGCTGGCCGCCGGAAAGGTCCGACGCCTTGTTCCGGAACTGCTTGGGCAGCGCCATGATCTGGTCGTAGATGTAGGACTTTTTGGCGGCCTCCACCACTTCCTCGAAAGTGGCGTCGGGCTTGCCGTAGCGGATGTTCTCCTCTACGGTGCCGTCAAAGATATGGTTCTTCTGCAGCACCAGGCCGATGTTTTCCCGGAGGAAACGGGTGTCGTACTCCCGGAGGTCTACCCCGTCCAGGAGGATCTGCCCTTTCTGGGGCTCGTAGAACTTGTCCAGGAGGTTGACCACGGTGCTCTTTCCGGCGCCGGAAAGGCCCACCAGGGCGGTAATCTTGCCCGGCTCGATGACCATGTTCACCCCGAAGAGCGCCTGGTTGCCGTTGGGATAGGTGAAGTCCACGTCCTTGAGCTCGAACCTGCCGTGGACGCGCTCCGGGCGGTAGCTGCCGCTGGGTTCCACTTCCTTCTCGGAGTTCAGGATGCCGAAGAAACCCTCGGCATAGATGAGGGCGTCGTTCACGTCGTCGAAGATGCGCTGGAGCTGCGTGATGGGAGCAATCACGTTGGAGAAGAGCATCACGTGGTACATGATTTTACCGATGCTCATGCCGGGATAGTCGATGAGCACCAGATAGGCCGTGAGGATGATCACCAGCACGGTTCCCACCTGCTTCACGAAGCTCTTGACGCCGCCGTAGTAGAAGCTCACCTGGCGGGTCTGCATCTGATTGGCCGTGACCTGGTTCTGGATGTCCAGCTGCTTCTGCGCCTCGATTCCTTCGCGGTTGAAGGACTTGATCACGTTGATGGAGTCGATGATGTTCTTGATGCCCTGGCTCTTGGTTTCCAGGTGGGAACGCATCTCCCGCCGCCAGCCTTTGAGCCGGCGGGCCTGCCGGGCGGTGATCCAGAAATAGATGGGCACGATGCCCAGGGCCACCAGTCCCACATATACATTTGCGGCGAACATCAGGATCAGGGCCAGCGTGGCCGTGGTGAACAGGGGCAGCAGGTCGATGAAGAAGTTCTGCACCGTGCGGGACAGGCTGCTCACGCCCTGGTCGATGCGGGCCTGGACCTTGCCGGTGGCGTTTTCATCGGCATTGAAATAGGCCATGCGGAAGGTGAGCACTTTCTCGATGACGGCCTGGGACAGGTCCCGGGACACGAAAATACGCATCCGTTCCCCAAAGTACTGCTGCGCGAAGGTGATGACGGCCGACAGCACTTCCTTTCCCAGCAGCACGACGGAGATGACTATGAGGATGTGCGCCGCCTGGCTCCAGGTGAAATCCGTGCCCAGCAGGGCGTTGATGGCGTCTACCGTGCGGTCCAGCACGATGGCGTTTACCTGCTGCATCAGGGAGCCGATCAGGGTCAGGATCAGGGTGATGGCCACCAGCAGGCGGTAAGGCTTTACGAAAGGCCGTATGTTCTTGAATAACTGGAATAAATTCATGTTTCAAAAATAGGAAAAAAATTACTAATTTCGCATTCGTTATAACTATTTCTGCCATGAAGAAACTGTTCTATCCCCTGATTGCCCTTTCCCTGTGTCTCACGGCTTGCGAGGAGCAGCAGCCTCTAGAGTATAACTTCCAGGATATCAGGTGTTTGTATTCTCCAGAATACAGTATTTCCCAGGAGAATGCCTCGGAGAATACGGCCCATGTGGTTTTCCAGAAGGGCTCGGACAATAAGCTGGATGCCAACATCCGCTATTACGGAAGTGCACTGTCGGAGCGCTCCGACGAAGAATTGGTGGCCCTTGTCCAGGAGCAGGCGAAGGAAATCATGGACCGGAATGTCTTCGGCTTCGACCAGTACAGTTTTCCCATGGAGCCCTATAACCAGGTTGTCAAACCGGACCGGCACTCGCTGGAGCGGATGATCTTTGAGTCGGTCTGGACGTACGAGGGTACCAAAAACGGGGAGCCGGTCTATGGTGCGGCTGCCGTGAAAACCGTCGGCAATTATCTGGTATCCCTTTTCTACGAAGCTTCCACCCGGGAAGAGATGGATAAGCTGGTAGACATCGACTATAGTTTCCGTTTAAAATAAAGCTCCACTGGCCGTATGTTCAAACGAATCGCACTCCTTCTGCTGCTGGCTGCAGGCCTTCCCGTTGCTTTGCTGGCGCAGTCATCGGCCCCCAAATGGATGCCGGACAGCGTGTATTACCTCCTGCCCCGCTTCGGCCAGGGATACGTTTTCCTTCGCGGGCAAATGCCGGCGCAGGGGAAGATGAACATCTGCGCCGTGGACAATACCCTCCGTTTTTTGGACGACAACGGAACGGAGCTTTCCTCCGGAGAGGAGCATATCCTGAAGGTGGTCATCGACACGGTGTCCTTCCTGCGTTATCAGGATGTCTTTTACCGGCAGTATCCCGTGAAGGCCGACGTAGGCGTGGCCCTGCGCCGCAAGGTGCAGATTATCCGCGACAAGAAGGAAGCTGCCTACGGCGGCACGTCGCAGACCAGCTCTACCAAGCAGTACAATACGCTGTATGCCGACGGCGTCTCCTACAACCTGAACGACGGCAAAGAATATCCCTTCGAGATCACGGAAACCATCTATATCTATAAGGGCGACGGGGTTTTCCCCCTGACCAAGAAGTCTTTACGCAAGATTTTCGCTTCCCGTAAGGCCGACGTGGACGCCTGGTTCCAGGCCGGCCACGCCATGCCCCGCACGGTGGAAAAAACGCTGGAGATGCTGGCCCAGTGGGCGGAATAAGCTCTTAGAACCGCCACCCGAGGCCGCCGTGCAGTACGGTGGCCAGGGAACCCACGGTGCATTCGGCAAACCCATAGAAATGCCGGCGGCCGCCAAAGCGCAGGCCGACGGGCGTGAAAGACGGAAACGCAAACACCCTGTCTGCAGAAACGAGTCCTACGCCCAGTCCGCTGTATAGGTTCACCGGCCTGTCCGGATTCCAGATATGCCGCCATTGATAGGTGACGGAAAAGGAGCATGCCGAATCCGTCCAGCCTGCGGGCGTTCCCTTTTCCAGGTCGTAGCGGGGCTTTCCGGCCGGGTCCGTCCCGAACAAAGGATATTGTATAAGCCGATGGTGGCACCAGGAAGCTCCCACGGTGAGGCAATGTTCCGTCTTCCGGTGACTGCGCAGCACGGCGGTAATGTCCAGGACGGGGTAACATGCACCATCCAGCTCAATCCCCTGCCCCCAATCGGCCAGTTGGGCATATCTGTCCCGGCTGGGGGACGTAAAGATGGGCCGGATGCCTGTGCCCATTTCCACGGACCAGGTGGGTTTCTCCTGGGCTTGGGCTTGGGCCTGGGCCGATGCAGCCCAGAGCCCCAGCAGCATCGCCGCTAATACGACCCTTTTCATAGCTCCGGAACCAGTTTTACCTCAATTTCCCGTTCACGCAGGTCCGTGAGCAGGGTGTCCTTTTTCAGGAACTGACCGTCGGGATCTTCGAAGGTCACGTACGGTCCCTTCCGGTTTCGGCCATAGGGAATCTTGACGGAACAGCGGCCGTCCGCTCCGGTGATGCCCAGTTCGAGGGGCTTTGCGTCGGCAAACTGCGCGGCGACGCCCAGGATGCGGATGCCCTCCAGCGGAGAGCCGTCCGCCTTCGACACCAGGGAGAAGCGCATGGGCGCTTCCCCGCCCTCCTCGTACTGGGGCATGGGCATCCGCGTTCCATAACACGCCTGAAACACGAAAATGGCCCCCGTGAGGGACACGCCTTTGAGAATCTTTCGCAAAAACTTCATAGGGCAAATATACGTTTTTTCTTTTAAACCCTACTCCATGCGCATCCTTGCGTGCGTTTCTGGTGCTTGATAAAGGAATGTAAAATCCGCTACATTTTCATATTTGGTCATGAATTTCCGGACGAACAGTGTCAAATGACCTTCCGTCCGGAAAAAGGGCCGAATTCCCGGACGGCGAGGACCGAATGGCGCACGCGGGCACGGAAATGCCCGGTTTGGTGTCCGGACGGCCCGAAATGAGGCACGCGGGCACGGAAACGCCCGGTTTGGTGTCCGGATGGCCCGAAATGAGGCACGCGGGCACGGAAACGACCGGTTTGGTGCCCGCGGTTTATCGGCTGCAGGTGCAGTCTGTAACCGTGATGGAGCGGAAGCCCTGGTCGTTCCAACTGACCACGGGCGTAAGGTTGCCGGTTAAGCCGGTTGCCGTAATGTTTTGCAGGGTAAGATCTTCGGCTACGGAACCCTCCCGAACGGATGTGGCCACAGGCGAAGAGAGCTTCTCCATGGAGAGATTCTGAAGCAGGATGTTCCGCATCACGCCTTCGGCCTTGCCCCAGGCACCGGGTTCCAGTGAAACCCCGAAGAGCATATTGCTCCGCCGGGCTTCGCCGCTGGTGCGGTGGGGATATACGCCGGGGCCGTAGAAATGGCTGTTCCGGATGGTCACTCCGTCACAAGGCATGATGATGCGGATGCCGTTGCAGGAAGAGTTGATTTCGCAGTCCTCGATGAGCATCTTGTCCCAGTAGCCACCGGCGATGCTGTCGTCCCCGGTCTGGAAGGTGCAGCCACGGATGACTGCGTCCTGCGCGCCGCGGATGTGGATGCCGTCCCATCCTTCCGTGATGGTAATTCTCTCAAAAACAGGCTTTTCCAGGGCGTAGCCCAAAAAGGCATAATTGGCGGCACAGGTGATGTTTACATCCTTCATCCGGAAACGGGCTGCCTCCGCTACAAGGATGGTATGCGGGCCGCGCATACCTTCTTCTCCACGCGCATCAAATACATGGCGTCCGTCGATGGTACCGGGGCCGCTGATGGAGGCATCGGCCACGCCATCCCCGATGATGAACGCTTTCATCCACTGACGGTCGTTTACGCAATTGGAATTGGCGGTACCGTTGCCGCTGTCGTAGCGGGTGAGATCGTGCTTGGGGATATAGGGCTCATAGGCGTCCGGGTTGTCCAGCCCCTGCAATACGGCTCCGTCCATCAGGAATAGCTCTACGCCGTTCCGAAGGTAGAGGGTGGCCGACCGGCATGTCCCTGCCGGGATTACCACGCGGCCTCCACCTGCAGCGGAACACTGGTCCATGGCCTGCTGGATGGCCTGGGTGCAGACCTGGCCGTCTGCAGCGCCAAAATCGGCGATGTTGAAAACACGCTTCGGTTGGGACGTGCAGGAGACTGCCAGAAGGATCAGGAATGGGATGATTCTTTTCATGTGTAACAGTTCGCGGAATACTGGGGCATTAGATATCTTCTCTGTTGCTTCTCCCAACTGTTCCGGCTTACCTGCAAAAATAATCATATTTTTGAGAGTGTACAACCATCCTTGCTGGCGTGGGCACAATTGGTTGATTGATAGTCTATTATACAATTATCCCCCAGCAGAACGGCTGGGGGATAATTACATAATTAACTGATTTTGAGACGCTTGCCTCCACGGGCCATTGAACCTTTCCCTACCTTCTGCGGTTCATACTCGCAGGCCGTTTTCACCGTCCGGGAATTTGGCCCTTTTTCCGGATGGAACGTCCTTTTGACCCTCGCCGTCCGGGTTTTGAACCGTTTTTCCGGACGGAAAGCCTTTTGGAGCAGCACGGTTTGTCGGTTTTCGACAAATCTATTTAAGGCTATAAAAAAGCACGTTCTCAGACTCCTAATTCAGCAAAAACTGCATATAAGTGGGATGCGCGACAAAAGACTACTCATCGGTTTCTTTCTGAGGTTCTTTATTGTCATTATCTCTATGCCTCTTTTTCTGATAATACAGAGGAATACTTGCCAATCCGTCAATATGCTCAAAAAGATTGTTTTCGACATGTGATGAGTGCATCGGGTCAAGAACGAAGTCTATGCCTTCACGCCTTGCCAGTTTTGCCGCAGGGACAAAATCAGAATCTCCGGAGATTAATACAATCTTGTCAACAAACCTCTTTAATGCTAAAGAGGCGATATCAACACCTATCTTCATATCAATGCCCTTTTGATGCATGTCATAATACACGTCACTTTCCTTCAAATCGTCAACCGTGGTTTCACGCTTGAGTAGGGCTGTTGAAGCCCTGTCATATAGAATCCAGCGTCTTCCTTCCTTAATGGTTCCAAGCCGCAGAGCAACTTTCCTTTGTCGTTTCAATTCCTCAAAGACTGATTTCATTGTGATAGCCTCAGAAGTCTTTGAGAAATCAATACACCTTCCGGAAATTGGATTGTGTACCTTCTTTTCAAACGGGACGCAATCATAATAGAAGATACGATAGAGGTAATTGTTATCGCCCACGTGTGAATGAGCGATTGTGTACAAGTCCTTAACAATAGTTTCTGGAGTTTTACTTCTATCCCTGTTGTATAGGGTGTTGTACCGTTTCATAAAATAGCCACCATCAATCATGACGGCTACTCGAATAGGTGTAGAAGTGTACTTCTTGTTATGGTTCATATTCGAGTGATAAAAAAATGGCCTTTGGGTAAGGCAAGGACGTTATAAAGAAAGGTCCAAGCTTGGCCAAAGGCTTAATTCTGTTTTACAAAGATGGAAATAATTTATGAGAAATACTACAATTAGTCATTATTTTTTACTTACTATTCATTCTAGTGCAGCGATTCCCTAAAATGGATACAGCCAATTCAGGCTCTCTCATACACCAAGTATTTTTCTCTCTCTACCGACTGTCTGGCACAGGTTTTAAGGGACTCTTCCGGGACAAGGTCAACGGGGCGGCCAGCGGCTTTTTCCAGTTGATTTACCAGGTCAGAGAAAGCCATATTGCCCATATGGGCTGACTTATCCATCGTGACAAGGAGATTGATCTCACTGCCAGGTTTTTCTTCCATTCGGGCGAAGGATCCGAACACCCATGCATTGAGAACAGGACTTGTTGAGAGGACATCACAGATGCTTTTGACTGTTGATAGTCTGTCTTTATCAATCTTGGAGAGAATCTCATTCACCTCATCTTTTTTGCCTTTACGGGCGGCATAGCGTGTAAGACGAGAGGTGTTGACAGTGTATCCCTCCATAGTCCTCTGAAACATCTGTATGGAATCCTGAAGACTGGGTTTACGGTATTCCTTATCTGAGATCCGGTCTACCATCAATTTCTCTATTGTAGGGACAGGAATGCCGTTCTCTTGATACACCGGAGCCTCAGATGTAAAAGACTTTACCAGTATGAAATCGTGGATGTCTTCTATCATAAGATATGCTTTTCTGATATCCACCACATCTGGATAATGCTTCTTGAGCACCTTCACCGTTTTCTCAATATCACCTCTAGACACCTCTACAATAAGGTTTCTTGGCTGCTGGACAATGCAGTGATTCATACCTTCGCATTCCTCAACAAGGATGTGACATACATCCTTCATCAGAGGCGTAATATGCACGTGATATTCCATTCTTCCGTACTTTTCTGCGAATTTACAATTTTTGGCAATAAATTGCAAATATTGCCAGAGATTTGATAGAAATATGTACCTTTGCAGAGGCGCAAACTATTCAACGCATTATGGGAAGATATATTTTAACCGGTATCATATACAAGGTTCAATTCTCAAAGAATGCCCTTGATAATATCAAGGAGGAGGCCTTCAAAAAGAAGTTTAGCCAGAAACTCTTTGACTACAACACATTTGAGGAGGGTTTTATACAACTTTCCTCCAATATATCAGGAGAGGTAATCGCTAAACTTCGCTCCCTAATCATTGACAGCCTTGGCGTTGGTTATGAAAAAGAGAATGAAAAAGACCTTTATTGTCGAATCGTTGGTTCTTCCACTGATGAACTCATATATTTAGCTGAATCGCGAAAGTATTATACATTCTTTGACTATTCTAGGGATTGGATGGTATTTTTGGAAGACAGATCAGTGCTTACCACATTTCACTATTTCGGGATTTATGTTACGGATATGAAGTTTTATCCCATGAATCAAGGTGACCATGAGATTGTAAGAAAAATGGATCGCCTCATTAGCCTCAACGCGTCTGATGAGTGCAAACCTTATACTGGACTAATCAGTTCAATTATAACACTTTAGTGATGGAATATAGCCAGCAGTACAGTATAATTCTTGATCTTGAAACCAGACTCTTGAAAAGAAATCTGGCTCTTGGTTATGTAGACTCAGATCTGCATATCAGCAAATATGCGTTGCAACAACTTCATCAGATGTTTCCGAGCACATTGTACGATGTTACTGAAACGCTATTCAGTTATGTTTTTTCCTTAAAAAGAGATATCCCCGCAAAGGACATCCTGGTATTGAGAAATTCAGTTCGTTTATTGATGGGTTTACCCGAGGATGATATCTCGGATGCTTTGAAAGGTCTTATAAATTCTAGTTTGGCGGAATTGGTTGCCTTCGCACAGAAACGGTATGTATTATGGTTTGCACCGAGATATGATACATTAAGATGGAGGACATATAAAGCATCACTGTCTGTCTATCGTTCTCCTGATTGTAAGTACCCCGACTCCTTAGAAGTCGAAAGGGGTGGTATTCAGATTTACCTTTCAGACGATTTCTTCGCTGGTGAACTATATGGAGCGTTACATCTTCTTGAAAACCCTTTAAGGAAGATATTGAGTGACAGTATGTACAAAAATATAATCAGTGTCCGCATTGAGGATAGTAATGAGAAGTAATTCTTTTGTAGCCGCACGGTTTGTCGGTTTCCGACAAAATATCTATATTTCCTCTATAAATCCAATCTTCGCACAGCACAGACGTTTCCAGCGAGATATACAGCTGTCCCAAACCCATCAGGGAGCCACCTCGCGATGCGTATCGCGAGTGTAAAAGGGAGATAATAAAACAATTTCCTCTTCGGGCTCTATGGCCACACACTGGCGTCCTAAGCCGCATAAAGCGTGAGTCAGTTTGAGAACGGGGTCGAACCACCACAAATATAGTGACCTTACAGTATGCGGTATATATTGGACCGACCGATTACTCGGAAGGGACAATATCGGGCGTGAAGTCCCTGTACGGGACATTGTCATGAAGGATATACCAGACGGCCGTCAGCATCTTTCGAGCGATGGCGACCTGAACCTTCATTTTGTTCTTGTGCCGCACGGTGCACTGAATATAGCTGAAGCGATTGTAGAAGCAGTTCTGGGTTTTGCTGGCCGCCCAGGAGCATTCAATAAGCGTTTTCCGCAAATACTTGTTGCCGTGAGTTACTCTCCTCGACTTGATTTTTCCGGCACTCTCCTCATTGCGGGGCTTGAGTCCTGCCCAAGAGACAAGATGAGCTGCGGTCTGAAAGGCGTCCATATTGGTTCCCACTTCGGCAATAATGGCCGTGGCGGAACGGGCTTGTACGCCCGGAATGGTCTGAAGGTTGGCGTACTGCTTGGGGAAGTACTGTTTGCAAATCTCATCCATCTTGGCCTGACATTCATCCTTGTGCCGCTGTGCAAGCTCAACTTCTTCGCGAAGTTGGCTTATGGTATCTATATCGGCTGCGGTGATGACGCCGGAAAGGGCACTGACAAGGACATCTTTACCAAGACGGTTGACTGTACGGCCATGTATATGCTTGACGAGTTCTTCAGAATCGGTCTTGCCTTCACTGATGAGACGGACAATCTCTTGATAGGCCTTCCCCCTGGTGGTGGATACATAGTTGCTGATGCGGATATTGCACCGTTGGAGGGCCGCATCCAACTTGGTCAGCTTATACACGATATCCTTCGACAGGTCGAAAATACGCCTGTCATACTGACGCAGTTGCTGGATAAGTTCATCAGGGACATAGCTCCCCTTGATAAGTTCTTTCTGGAGGCAAGTGGCTATCCACTCTGCATCCTTCACGTCACTCTTCTTTCCAGGCAACTGCTTGATGAAGAAAGGGTTCACTAGCCGAAGTGCAACGTACGGCTCAAGAATACGCCATACCGGCATCCAGTAGATACTGGTGCTTTCCATGGCGGCCTCTTCCACGCCATAATCCACCATCACTCCGGCCATCTGTTCCAACTCAGGTGTCAGAACACCGAACTTTGATTGAAAAACTACTCCGTCTTCGTCCACAATACAAAGAAATACACTATCTTTGTGGACGTCAAGACCGCTAACACGTCTCATAGGGCACAAAAATTTTGAGGCATAGACCTCGTTGAACATGAACACATTGTGGCGTATCCGTGAGGAATAAAACGACCACTTGCCTACAAAGATAACGTGTTACGGTCTTGATTTTTATCCCTACTGGCGTAAAAATCCCAAGATTTTTATGTAAGTTTGAGAAGATATTCAAGTTCCATAACAAGAAGAAACAACAATGAAAAGATCCTTATTGTCGATAGCCGTTTTGCTATCCATTTTCGCCTGTGCGCCCAAGGGCCAGCAGAAAGTTGGGCAGCAGTCTGTCAATCCGGCCGAGTATCAGTCCAATAACCAAGACAACATGCAACAAGTCAGAGATTTCCTGCACAAGGCAGGCGTTTATTTCCTTGCTACCGTGGACGGCGACCAGCCCGAGGTCCGTCCCTTCGGCACCGCCGAAATCATTGAGGGTAAGCTCTATATCCAGACCGGCCACGTGAAGAATGTCGCCAAACAGATTGCCGCCAATCCGAAGGTGGCCATCTGTGCCTATGACGGCGAGCGCTGGCTGCGGGTCAAGGCCACCCTGGTGGAAGACCCCAGAGTGGAAGTGAAAAAGGCCATGCTGGATGCCAACCCCGGCCTCCGCTCCATGTACGACGAGAACGACGACAATACCGCCGTCTATTTCCTCAAGGACGCCAAGGCCACCATCAGTTCCTTCACGGCCGCTCCCGTAGAGATTGATTTCTGACGTGGCAGACATCGGGAAATACAAGGAGGACCTGCAAAAGCACCTCCTTTCTGTTTGTACAGACACGGGGTTGTTGAAGGGTACGCTCCTTTCTTCACCAGATATTGATGATGCCTGGCTGCGTTATGCTCCTACGTTCTACGGGGATGCTGTCCGCAATTTCAATGCTTATCCGGAGTTCTGTCTGGGCTGTGCCGGCTATCTTGGGATGGCTGTTGCATCTCTATGGGACAAGGACTGGGCAAAGTATATGGACACACCTTATTCCTATTTCCAAGGGGATAGGGGCTTCGATGACATGGATGACCATATTACGGATATCATCCTCCGGGATCGCAAACACAGCGTTCCCGCCATGCAATCCTGCGCAGCCAATGCCTATCACTTCCTCATGCGGGAGAGCCGCGAACCGGGGACGGCAGAAGCCTACAGGATGTTTCTCGCCACCGTAGAAGTGATGTATAAGATTGGCGCAGCCATTGAACTCTGCCGTCTGGGATACAAGTTTGAGAAGGTAAACCTTACATAGGTTAGGCCCGGCAATTGTTCACAAAAACTTCCGGGGACATGACCTGCATGGGGCCGGGAGCTTTGCGGGAAAGCATTTCTTTGTCATTGGTGATGACGATGTCGCAGCATTGGTGGTAGGCAAAGGCTAACTGAGCGTTGTCTTCAATGTCTGCAAAAGGATCCTCGAGACCTGTTTTAAGGTCAAAGGTGTCTACGTAACTTGAATGGGTATTATTCAGCAAATACAGCATGGATTTCCGGAAAAATTCCATGGAATACCCCGGAACCCTGCCGCAAATATATGACGCGTCCAGGATGCTCTGTGTGGAAACCGCCACCTCTATGTAGTGAGAGATAACACCTCGACAAATAATCAAACGGCATCGGTAAAAAAGTGAGTTCACCGCTGGAGTTACTAGTGCCGGATGCTTTCGTGGTGTGGGCGCAATTGGTTGATTGATAGTCTATTATACAACTATCCCCGGGCTGTTTTGCTGGGGGATAATTGCATAATTGACTGATTTTGAGACGCTTGCCTCCACGTACCATTGGACCATTCCTTGCCTTCTAAGGTTCAGACCCGCAGGCCGTTTTCACCGTCCGGGAATTCGGCCGTTTTTCCGGATACAGCGCAGCCTGGAATATGGGCTAGAGCAGAGCATGAACCTGCTGTTGTCGGGAAACTGGGCTTCGGAGACACGATAACTCTCACCATCCCCTCCTCAAATGAAGGAAGCCGCAGCCGGCCGTAATCAAGCATCATGGCGTATATCACTAGACCACCAGGTTCCTTACGGAGAAGTTTGATCCGGTTCTTGTTGATGAAGATGAACACGTCACCGTTCCTTAGGTCAATGGACATCTGGTTGTTCACGATTCCGGAGAGCATATGGAAGCTCTTACGCATGTCGGTAGGCTCCGTGAACAGCCAGTACCGCATGCCCTATCCAGACTAAACACGGCTCGCTACCCCATACATGATAGCCTGAAGGTGTTCCGGGGTCATAATGCCCTGCAAACGCATGGCCGTGTCAGAACCTATCCGGAGTTCCACTGTCATGGGGCTCTCCGATGTGTCCTCCTTGCCTTTGCTTCTTCGATATACTTGTCTGGACACCCCGGAGCAGAAGCCGGGCCTCCGGTTATCTGCAAAAAGCACCCTTCCACGCCAGGAACCATATCCTCCCTGGCATACATCCGTTTCGCATAGTAGAATGTCGCTTCCGGGATGCTCAGCTCCCGCAAACGTTGCTTGACTGTGATACCATGCTCCTGGCTATAGCTCACAATCTCTTTGATCTGTTCACGTGTCATCATAACTTTTACAACTGTAATGGTTAGGATGGCAAAGTTAACCCCGCTTGCGCGGGGCTACAAGGGTACTTTATCGGAGGCATACTACGACTCGCAGTGAATAGCATGCAACTAAACGTTAGTAGCAGCGACTTACCGTCACTTTCGGCAAAGTCGCTGCTACTAGCATTAATAACGTATCACTTACACGTACTTCCTCGAAGACCTCTGAGGCTGTATTTATCGGATGCCACCCTTTCGAAAAGAGTTCAGGAAAGGGGGCCCTCCTGAACTCAAATTTTCAGACTCATCCGGTAACGACCAAAGAGGTCGCCTACGGAGTGGACGAAGTTCAGTTGGAAGGTGTATAGGTAAATGATACACCCGTTAGACCAACCTGATTACCCGTATCACCCTGAACCATCTTCACTGCATTTGTGCCAGTAGGCAGAGAAGAAGATGATAAGGTAAAGTTATTGGATGAGACAGCCGGACTTAAAGCAGAGAATGTAGAACCTCCGTTGGTACTGTATTGCAGAGAAACCGTTTTCGCTTTAGTAGTCCACTGAGTCAGATTAAACGTAACGGCCGACATAGTTCCATCCTTCAGAATCACGATAACGTCACCGGCCTTCGTAACAGGATAATCGGTAACATTGCTCGTCTGCTTTGATGCCAACTTGAGCGAGATGGATACGCAAGAGTCGTCATAGACATCATTATGATCAGCATAACTATTGCTCCAACCGTTTGAACCAATTGTTGTGAATGCAAAACTATAGGTCTTATTCACTGGTTCGGGATCTCCACCGCCGCTACTTGCTGCCTCCTGATTAATCGTCAGAGTAACGTCAGAAGCCAGACCTGTTCCGGAAACAGAAAGGGTAGCCGTCTTAGCACTTGTTTCTGTATTCGCAACGAGTGTTACGGTAATTGTTCCGGCCTCAACGACAACAGGGGTGCCGGTATCAGGAATGACACCATCATCATTGGAAGTAACAGAAACAGTAGGCAGCGTAGTGGCATACCTATTGGCGGTATAATTGAACACGACGGAAGTGGCGCTTGCTGACACATTCTTTGTCTTCTCGGATTCCTCGAATGTGATGACAGGAGTAGTATCAATTGCGCACCAACTTGCAGGATAAAGAGTTATAGGGCTTTGGGTTTCACTAGCATAACAACTGAACAACGAGCTGCCGCCATTAAAACGTATTGTTTTCCTGTTCGCATTTCCGGCAGATTCAATCACATATGTCCCATCATTGTTTTTTACAATGTTCCAATATGCATTTCCATTCGCATCAGGCTCCGCCTCGCCCTTTAGATGATTATTGGTGCCGCTACCACCTGCCGCATAAAGATAATTCCCATCTGCATCTACAATGGTGTATTTCCCTTCATATTCACCTGTAGTTACGCGCGTGAAAGTGAAAAGACAATCTTCGATACCACTGACATATGTAATGGTTTTAGTACCTTCATTGACCGTAATAGCCAGCGGGTTGGAGAGGTTGTTTCCAGTCGAGTACTTTTTAGCCGCATAAACCTGAGCACTCTTGACACCGGTGATGAAATAGTCACCATCTTTTTCAAGCGATGTAATTAAATCGCCAGTAACCCCAGTCATATCCACATTGAACTTCGTCAGTCCGGCGTTTTCAAAAGCGAGGGTTCTGGAAGGGCTGGTCAAATTTACCGTCTTCGAATAAACCTTCTTATTTGTGGTTACGGCCACGGTGAAATTCTCGGAGAGTGTGGCCTCGGAGCAACGGAACCATACGGGGATAGGATTATCGGAACCGCCGGTGAAATAGGTCTCAGTCGCAGGAGTTAACTCAATGGAGTTGGAACCAAAATACGGAGCGATATCATATGCTCCATCAAGAGGTCGAATCTCATAATAGCCCTGCAATTTAATGTTTTCCTCGCTTGTAGAGAAGGTAATCTTGTTAATAACTTCATCAGTCGTGGGAGCCTTGATATTCATCAGAACGGTAGAGCCGATACGCTCAAAACGAGCACTGACATCCGTCGGGCGGGACGGCTGATTCATAATGGGTTCGGAAATCAGAAGGTCTGCATTCTTGTCAAAAGAATTCAGTGCGAACGTCTGCTTTTGAGGGATTATTCCACGATACGTACCATTTGCCTCACTCTTTACGGTATAACTCGCTGCAGGATAAACGAAGATATAGGAGAAATTCGCCTCACCGCTGTTTCCACTGAAATTCATCGTAAAGGTGGCAGAGGATGCATCATCGGCAAGCGGCGAGGACGTTACACGCGTCGTCTGGATGGTAGGAGTCCCAGAAACGGTGCTGACTTCGTAGCAGCCGATGGCGTCACCTGCAGACCACCCAAGGCCATAAGACGTTTTGTTCAAATCTGTGCCATTCTCAAAAATGTAGGTTTTGGTCTCGGGCTCTCCAGCCTTAACACGCATTATGCCAGCCTTCTGAGCTTCAGGGTCGATCTTACCTACAACAGATTCTTTCTGGCATGCCTGGAAGGCCATGAGTGCGAGCGCTGCAACAATTGCGGTTACAATTTGTCTTTTCATTGCGAACGTAGATTAGAAATCGACATCTGTATAGTCATTGATATTTCCCGTGCTCTCATTGAAGAAAACACCGGCAGCATTCATTACGCCTAGGCGTTTGTTAGGGCTCTGGCAAATTACCCCCTCGAATCGTACCACGAGGGCTTCAGCCTCTGGGGCTGTGTAAGTAAGTTTTTGTTCAATCATAATAATATGGATTTAAAGAATTGATTCGGCAAGGGGCATCCGGCGGATTCTGCATCCCTAATCTGGCACCTAAGGGCACAGATAAGCGCTAAGGTATGGATGTGGTTTTCCATGTGTGGCTTCTAAAGGTAAGGATAACTAATTCCGCTTTTCCAAGTCACAAAGATAGTTTTTTAATTCCGGGAAAGCAAGCCGCGCGTAACTTTTTTTCCGGATAATCCTTATCTTTGCGCTATGAAGAATGCATCCCAAAAGCAGCAAGGCGTCGCCCTCATCACCGGAGCCAGTTCCGGGATGGGGCTGGAGTTCGCCCGGCAGCTGGCCGCGAGGGGCTACGGACTGCTCCTGGTGAGCAATCGGCTCCGGGAGCTCTCGCAGGCGGCCGAGAACCTTCGGAAGGATTTTCCCGCCGTTCGCGTGGAATGCCGATGCCTGGACCTTTCGGCGCATGGCGTGGCCCGGGACGTGCTCTCCTGGTGCGACGAAATGGCCCTGGAGCCTACCGTGCTGGTGAACAATGCCGGCATGTTTTTCATGAAGTACCTTTCGCCGGAGATCCTTCCCCAGGCCGATGCCATGATGGCCCTGCACATGGAAACCGTCACCGACCTCTGCGTGCTGGTGGGAGAGCGGATGAAAGCGCGCGGGCAGGGCTACATCCTGAACATGTCTTCCCTGACCGCCCGTCTCCCCGCCCCCGGGATTGCCGTGTATTCGGCCAGCAAAGCCTATCTGAAAAGCTTTGGCAGGGGGCTTTCCTATGAACTGCGTCCCTTTGGCGTGCGGGTGACCACCGTGTGCCCGGCGGCCGTGGACACCGGCCTGTACCCCCTGAGCGCCCGCCTGCGGAAAATCCTTCGCCGAACGGGCCTCCTCTGGCCGCCCGCGCGGCTGGTCTCCCGGGCCCTCCGGGCCCTGTTCCGCGGCCGGCGCGTGGTGAGTCCCGGCCTGGTCAACCTCCTCCTGCCGGCCCTTGTCGCCGCCCTCCCCTCCCGCCTCATCGACCGCCTGGGGATGAGGTGGATCGGGAAGGCGTAGCCACCCGGCTACAAAAAAAGCAGCAACTCCGTGGGGAGTTGCTGCTGTCGTTACCAGAGTGTGGTTTTTGTCTTTTCGGCCGTAACCTGCAGGTCCGATGGAACCCTTGGGAAGAAGTCGAAGCCTGCCCGCTCTTCCACCGAATCGATGGTGCATTGGTAGTCGGGCAAGGCCGATGCATCGTTCGTGTGTCCGCTCTGGTTGGTGAACACATAGGCGCATCCTTTCGCGGCGGTCATGACTCCGTTAGTATTGAAAGTGCATTTCAGCAGGCACTTGTAGAAGTGGCTGGGAATCTGAATGCCTCCGGAGTATTGGGCCGTTCCCTCATACAGCACACCGGTCACCACATAGAGCGTGTCCCGCCCCGAGGGTGCCGCGGCCTTTACTTTGTCCTCCAGCTTGTTCCAGATACCTCCGTTGAAGTCCTGGTTCTGGGGAGCCTGGTTGGAGTGGTAGAAGGTCTGTTTGTTCTGGGCGACGATGGTCTGCCGATAGTTGGAGGCCACGAGGTGGCCTTTGCTGTATCCGCTCACGCCGCTCTGCTGCCAGGAACCCAGTCCGGTGAAGGCGGGGTCGTCCGTCCAGCCGTCGTTGCGGCCTACGTTGTTGTCGGCCCACATGGAGGCGTGCATGGCATGTGCCGTCCAGAGCGGAGCTTTCTTGCTGCCGTCCAGCATCACCGTGTAGTTGCGCACCTTTTTGGAATTGTCCATATAGGTGTGCGTGGCGACGGCGCGGTTGGCGTTGTCCGTCCTGAAACGGTACCACTGATACCCGCGGTTCGTGGCCTCGTTGCCGCTGGCCATGCTTCCGGAAGTGCTCACTTCGGGGACCTCGTAGCAGGTCAGGTAGCCCAGGCTGGCCGTTGCCGCACTTTGGGTGGTGGTGAAGGATTTCACGCTGCTTTGAATGGTGACGTACTGCGAGCCGTCCCACACGTCCATGAAGGCCTGATAGTAGTAGGTCGTGCTCTCCGCGAGGCCGGTGACAGACACTGAATAGCTGCCGCCGGCATCGTAGATACCTCCATAATAATATACGGTCGATGTCAAAGAACTCTGGCTTGTACCATACCGGAAGCCGATATTCTGCGGTCCCGGGCTGGTTGTCACTCCGCTGAACGAAGCGGTCAGGGTTGCCCCTGACTCGCTTACGTCAGACGAAGAGACGGCGGTGTAGTTACCTACCCCGGAGGTTCCGCCTCCGGATGGGTTTCAATTGAAATTAATGGTAATAGACTTGACGTATCCGGCACCTGAACCATTCGTGATGACGAAGTATTTAGAGACGCCGTCACCGTTGAATGTGTATGTGGTTCCGGAAATGCCGGGACTTACTGAATCTGCTGTTGTAGGATTTGCAGAAGAGCCCATCTGGACTGTGAGGTTCTTGTTGCTATCGGAAGAATCGTATTCGATGACAATGGAAGCAATTCCAGCGGGCATGGCGTCGGCATTGTACATAGTGCCGGTACCATTGGAATTACCCGCAGCTCTCCACTGGAGCTTTTGTCCATTAACATAGACTTGCTGAATCTTGAATGCATATCCTTCAAGCGTTGCGTCATCAAATGCGTTCTTGGAACCATATGCCGAGGGCAGATTCTGCGTATTCGAGTCGATAACAATAGGATTAATGTTGGAACCACCGGCATTGGGATCTATCAATGTTGCATGATAGACGTCAGAGACACCGTCGACAGCACCATTGCCACCCTTTGCCGTAACCTGGACGTCATAAGTACCATAGGCGCTCATTGTGAAGGTCCAGCTTGTCGCCGTCAGGCCGGTCTTGGATTGGGTATCGCAAGTTACATCGTAAGAAGTGGCGCCATCCACGGCATTCCAGTTCGCGGTAATGGTCTTGGCATCGTGGTTGAGCTGCAGCGTAATGGCAGGCTTGGCAAGATGAATCTCTCCATTGCGGGCGAACAGGTAGTTGTTCTGGGCGATTTCAGGAGTGACATCATTGTTCTTGACATACTTCTGAAGTTTTCCGTATACAATAACCTCGTCATTGACAGCCAGCTGATTTTCATCGGTAAAATCACCACCGTTGAAGTTCTTGCCACGGAAAACCGTTACGCTGCCGTTGCCGGATGCAATTGTATAGGTAGCATTGCCATAACCGTTCGGATTATCAGTATTCTTCACGCTGAAATCAGAAATGGCAGTTACCGTACCGGCCACATACACCGAAGTTGCAGAATAGCCGCCATCATCAAGAGCATCGATGAGTTCCAGAGCCTTGGCTACATTATAAGGATCTTCCCAAGTACCGGAACCGGCGGGAGCGGGGGCGTTACCGGAATTGGGGTCAATGAGTTCTGCCTGCTTAACGTCGGAAACACCGTCTACAACACCATTGGCGCCCTTAGCCGTCACCTGGACATCATAAGTACCATAGGCGCTCATCGTGAAGGTCCAGCTTGTTGCGGTCAAACCGGTCTTGGACTCATTGCCGCATGTAACGTTGTAGGAGGTGGCGCCGTCTACGGCATTCCAGGAAGCCGTAATCTTCTTGGCATTGTTGTCAGTAGCGATGGTCACCACAGGCTTGGCGAGATGAATCTCTCCATTGCGGGCAAACAGGTAGTTGTTCTGGGCGATTTCAGGAGTGACATCATTGTTCTTGACATACTTCTGAAGCTTTCCGTATACAATAACCTCGTCATTGACAGCCAGCTGATTCTCATCGGTAAAATCACCACCGTTGAAGTTCTTGCCACGGAATACGGTTACGCTGCCGTTGCCGGATGCAATCGTATAGGAGGCATTGCCATAACCGTTCGGATTATCAGTATTCTTTACACTGAAATCAGAAATGGCAGTTACCGTACCGGCTACATACACCTCTGTTTGAGAATACCCATTATTTGCAAGGGCGTCAATGAGTTCCAGGGCCTTCGCTACATTATAAGGATCATCCCAAGTACCGGAACCGGCAGGGGCGGGAGCCGACGCTCCGGCGCGCTGAATCACATACACGGTTTCGGTGGCATTGCCGCAAGTGATGGTGATGGTACCCATCTGGCGCTCTGCACCGGTGTTGTCTTCGTCGGCAGATACCTCAATATCTTGATCAGCAGCAGCAGCATTATCGCCTTCGGGATCGATGCTGAAATCGCCGTTTTCGATGTTTACATTGGTGCTCCAAGCGGCATCGGTCGTTAAGGTAAATGATGCCACGCCGCCCACTGCATCAAGATAAAGCTTGTTGCCTTCTGACAGGCCACTTAAAGTGATGGTGTTTACAGGAACGGGCGTTACTGTGGACGAATTGGCATAGAGCTGGATGGCCGTCTGTTGGGATGTGTAACAAGCAAAACGAGGGTTTGAAGCATTGTACTGTAACTTCCTATCGGTAGCACCGACATTGGTAATGCTGGTAGGAGTTACTGTCCATTTGAATGAATCTGCCTCTCCTTTATCTGCACGGGCGACCGAATTGCCGGAAGACCAGTACAGATACTGATCACTTGTTTCTCCGGGAACCTTAATATAGAAAGCGCCATTTCCGGCATCTTCCAGGGTTATGCTGGTGACAGCCTCGGATGTAATCTCGATGGTACCTTCATTTTCCGGAACCTCTATTGAACTATAATAAGGGTTGTTAGCAGTGGTGTAAGTGCCCATTGCATAGGTCTTGGAATCCTTGACGGCAGTTACCAGATATTCACCGCCATCGGAAATCTCGGATGCAGCCGTATAGACGGTAGCGGCAGGTTTCTCTACGCGGTAAGAAGCCAGGTTGAAGCCGAATTTGGTAAGGCCGCCATCCTTGAACTTGATTTCCGGAGAGTCAATGAGGGCATGCTGGGCATCCTGCCCGTTGCGATAGTAGTTGGCCTTGTCGGTTTCTACTTCCACGCCAATCTTGTCGTTCTCCTCTCCCCAGTCACGTTCTGCGATAACGCGGAACCACACGACATCATCGCCGGTTGCAACCAGTTCGTCGCTGACGGTCAGGGTAATGACCTTGGAATTGGAGGAGCTATCATAAAAAGCATCGGAGATGGTTCCGGTAATGGGGTCGTACTTGACGCGGCCGGCCATGTTGACGGGAGCCGTCAGCGTCACTTTCTTAATCTTTTCACCGGCGGTGATGCCCACCAGCTGGAGGCGGACAACCGTACCCAGGCGGCGGAAACTGAACTGAACGCTCTCGTTGTTGGCTACGCGGCTGCTGCCGTGATCCAGGACGGTGGAGAACAGCAGATCTGAATCCTCAGAGAAGTTGTTTCCCTTCAGCGTCTGCTCTTTGGGCATCTTGATGCGATAGAAATTGTTGCCTTTGTCAACGGCCGATGCGGGATACACGGCGGAATACTTGAAGGATGCACCTTGGGCACCTCCTGCCAGGGTGGCTGTGAAACTGGCTTTCCCGGCATTGATTTCCGCTTCGTCAGATTCGGCATTCGCGCCTACCACATCATCGACAATCTCGTAGATCTTGATTTTGTCACCTTCGGACCACTGGATGGTGGGCGTCTCTCCGTCCACGGCTGCGGTCTTGGTTACAGCGTCATCGGCAAGGACATGGATGGTAACGCCCTCCTCGTTTTCGGGGGCGACGAAGTTGGCTTCCTTCTGGCAGGAAAGGGTTGCAATGGCTGCTACAGCGACTGCAGACCAGGCAAAAATACTTTTTCTCATACTGCTTTCCTCCTAGATAATACCACCAGTGAAAATGTCATCCGGGATAATGGTACCGCCCGGTTCTCCGGGATTGCCAGGTGTGCCGCCGGTCAGGGACTGGCAAACGACGCCCTCTGTCAATAAGACGAGGACTTCCACATTGGGTGTGGAATACTGTTCTTTTTTAATCATACGCATATAAATGTTTTGTGTTTAGAATAGTTCTTTCTCCAAAGCAACAAAGTTACACAACATCGGCCTAAAAAACAAACCCTGTTCATAAGTATTTCATAACTTTTGTCTGGCGCATAACAGCCTGATTATCAGCCAAATGCTAATTCTCCGGTGCAACAAAATGTGCACCGGAGAATCCATAATCGGCTCATACTGAGTGACTTCCGCGCCAGGCGGGAAGTTAGAAGTTCTTGAAACTGGTCCAGTTGGTGCTGGTCTCTATTCCGTCCTGGATGGAGCTGGACAGGTTGGAGAAGAAGTCCAGGCCGGTCCACTCTTCAATCTGGTCTACACTCTCGGTGTAGGAGGTGTAGGTGTAGTTCTTGGTGGGATAGTATTCCTTGTGCTCGAACCAGAAGCCGATGGCCGCCGCATTGGTGACGTGCTTGTGCCCCTCGCCGTCCGGGGCGCTCCACTTGACCTTCAGGAGCACCTTCCAATAGTAATTGGGGACGGGCAGGATCTTGCCGTCGCGGTTGGTGATGGTGGTGATACCCTCACTGATCCCCTTCTTCATAAAGGCGGGGCCGGTGCACACATACACGGTATCGGTGGCATTGACCAGCAAACCGCGGACAGCCTCTTCCAGATTACCCCAGATGCTGCCGTTGAAGGCATTCTGTATCTGCGGCGTCACATTGGTGGCATAGTAGGTTTGGGCCTGCATTTCGGGAACACCGTTGCGGTCGGCGTTGGGGATCTGATGGCCGCGGGCATAGGTCTGCTGCGAGTAGTTGCCGGAATCCCAGGTGATTCCGTAGCCCTTTGTCACTTGCGTCTGTTTCTCTGAAGGAACGTCGGGATCTGCCGCCCAGGAGTCGTTGCGGCCGGTGCTGGTATGCGCCAGGCACAGCGGATAGGCCACCCAGTAGGAGGCGAACACCTCAGGGTCGTACAGCAGCGAGTAATTGCGGACATTCTCCCCGCCCATTTCTGCGCGGTGCGTCAGCGGATAGAGGTCTGCCAGGGATGACGTAGTGGTCCCGGACAGTCTTTCGACGCTGTAGGAAGGCATTTCCAGCCAGCCGCCGGGCTGATAGGCACGCGCCTGGGTAGTGAACATCTCTATCGGGCCGAAGTATTCCTGATAGGTATTGGTCTCGGGGTTGAGCCAGAGGATGTAGGCCCGGTAGTAGTAATCGGTAACCTCGTCCAGGCTGCCCAGTTCGCAGGAGAAGCTGCCGCTGGTGGCGGACGTTCCGTCCGTGGTGATCACCTGTTCCGGATGCGCCAGGGCTTCCAGGCTGGCCTCATCGGTGTCCCAGTAGAAACCGGCCTCGTAGATGCCTCCGGAGGCATTCAGGAAGGAACCGGACAGCGTGGCGCCATTGGCGTGCAGGTCCGTGGCCTCACCGGTATTGACGGTGGGAACGGGTGTCCCGTCCCAGCCGATGCGGATTTCCACCACATCCACGGCTCCGCTGTGGGAACGGAGGGCGACATAATTGTAATCTGCCGGAATGTCCACAGTGCTGGTCACATCCTGGGTCTCCGAAGAGCTGACGGAACCGATGAATGTTCCCTTTGCCGTATTGTCCCAGAGATCGTCCGGACTGTTGTAAGGCGTGTTCTTGGCATATACGTCCACTCTTCTGTCGGATACAGCTTTAAGCGTGAGCGTCACGTATTGAACCTTACCACCGGATGCCGTAGAGACTATTCCGCTATAATGATTATTGGCATCCTTGTTTGTCCGCAGTCCGATTTCCCCGGTGGATCTTTTCGCCGTCTGCCCAGCATAAACTGCGTCAGACTTGGAACCGGATTTTCCGCTCCAGTTGGTGTATTGGTTCTGCGTAACCCCGGTAAACGACGCATTGATCACGTCTTCCCGGATATTCTCCACACCGGCCACGGTGTTCATGTTCACATTGAACGTGGTCAGGGCGCTGTTCTGGAACTGGATGGAACGGCTGGCCGCCGCCAGGTTCACCGTCTTGGTATAGGTCTTCAGGTTGGTGCGGACGCTGACGGTAAAATTCTGGGAAAGAGTGACTTCGGCCAGACGGAACCAAATGGGAATCTCACCGGAGAAGGTGGTGGGCGAAGCGGGTACCAGGGTGAGGGACATGCTCCCGGAGTACAGGTCTGAAGACAGTTCGCCGGTAGTGGGATTCAGCTCGTAGGACCCCACGATGTTCCCTTCGGTGGTGGAGAAGAAGATATGCTCGATGGTTTCCGAGGTGGACGGGGCCTTGATCACCATCCGCGCCGTGCCGCCCAGACGGGCAAAACGGGCGTCTATGGCCGTAGGGCGGACATCGGCCTGGATGTGTTCCGATACCAGGACATCGGCCGCCGGGTCAAAGCTGCCGGCGGCAACCGTCTGCGACGAAGGAATGCTGACCAGGTAGTGCCCCCCCGCGAAATGCAGGGCCGATGCCGGATAAACGAAGGTGTAATCGTATGGTGCAGAAGGCGTTCCGCCCAGGTTGAAGTTGAACTGGGCCGATGCTCCCCCACTGGTCAGCGCCTCGGACGCTGCCTTTTCCTGCACGATGCCGTTCCCTACTTCGTACACGCCCAGGGCGTCGCCGGCCTGCCAGAGGACGTTGTACTGGCCGCCGCCGGCATCGTCAATGACGGTTTTGGTGCCGGGGTCCCCTGCCGATACTTCCATCCGGAAGGTCGGGAGGGCTTTCTCTACCGTGGGAACCACGGTTTCCGTACCCGGATCTAAGGCTTCTTTCCGGGAGCAGGCGCCCAAGAGGACCATCAGGCCCGCCGCGCCCAGCCACAAGGCTCTTGCAAAATGCTTCATCATAGGGCGCAGGGATTAAAAGTCAATGGGATAGTCGATAACGGTGTCGCCGGGGATGAAACTCTGGCCCGGGGCGTTGGTGTCGCCGAACCCGCTCAGGTTGTTCAGCAGCGATTCGCGGCCTTGAATGAAAACCACTTCTGCCAGCGGCGGAAGGTAAATGGTACGTTTGTCCATATTAACTTTGGATTATGGCCACGAATATAGCAATTTTTTATTAAATTTGTCTGTTATTGCATGATTATGAAGAAGCTTATCTTGATAATGGTCCTCCTCGCGGCCGCTTCCCTGCCGGAAGCCAAAGCCCAGTGGTATGTGGGCGGTTCCGTGGGAATGAATACCCAGCTGAACATCCGTGACTATACGGTCGGTTTTTTGCCGGAAGTGGGATATTCCCTCGGAAGCTGGAACTTCGGTACGGTTTTCAATCTGTATTGGAACCGTTCAGAGGTAACCGGAAATCCGGAAAGTTACCTGGTCGTGGGCTTTGCCCCGTACGTGGAATATTACTTTTTCACCTCCGGTGCTCTCTCCTTTTATGCCGAGGCCGGCCTGGATGTCCGCTACAACACCTCCGATGCCCAGAACCACTGGCGCTTCAATCCCTATCTGGCGCCCGGTCTGGAATACCAGCTGGCCCCGCACTGGTCGGCGGTGGCCCACCTGGGGCGCCTGGAGTGGGACAGCGCCATGAACAACCTGGCATTCAATCTGTTCGCCAATAACTTGAGTCTGGGACTATTGTACACCTTCTGATGCGCCGGACCACCCTCTCCCCCATTACCCGGAAGCACTTCCTGGAAACCGTCATGGTGCTCATCTCCGCCGAGCTGGCCGACAGCCTGTGCGGGGTCATAGACGCCATCTTCATCAGCCGGGAGCTGGGGTCGGATGCCATCGCGGCGCACGGCGTGGCATCGCCTGTGTTCACCTTCCTGTGTATCTTTGCCTACATGGCGGCGGCCGGCATCCAGCATTCCTGTACGGCCTCGGTGGGAAAGGGAAAACTGCAGCAGGCCAACGGCCTGTATAACCTGGCCATCCTCTTTACGACGGGGCTGGCTGTGCTGTTTACGCTTTCGGGCTGGTTTTTCCCGCACTGGGTGGCCCGCCTGCTGGGAGCAGCGGGCTCGGGCCACATCCTTCCCATGGCGGCCGATTATATCCGCGGAACCGCGCCGGGAACCATCCCGCTCATGCTTTTCCTGGTCATGGTGCCCGCCCTGCAACTGGACGGAAAATGGGCGCTGGTGCATGTGGGAAGCGCCGTCATGGCCGTTTCGGACATTCTCTTCGACTGCCTGAACATCTATTATCTGCACTGGGGCATGTTTGGCATGGGACTGGCCACCAGCGTCAGTTACATACTGGGCATCGGGGTGTTCCTGCTGTATTTCTTCCAACGCCGGCGCCTGTTCCGGCTGCAGCCCAAAGACATGAAAGACATTCCGGTGGAAGAATTCGGGGCGGCGGCGCTGCCTACCGGCGTCCGGATATCGGCCCGCATGCTCAGCATCGTCCTCATCAATGTGCTGGTGCTGCGGGTGGGCGGAGCCGTGGGCATGGCGGCCATGGCCGTGCAGCGAAACCTCTTCTACCTGTTCATGGGTGCCGTCCTGGGCGTGGCGGGCGCCGTGCTGGTGTTTACCAGCATCAGCTACGGCGAGCAGGACCGTGACGGCCTCCGGGAAGCCATGCGGCTGGGCATGCGCTATACGCTGGCGCTGGTGGGAACGCTGGCGCTGGGACTGTTTCTCCTGGCCGGTCCGGTGGTCTCCCTTTATCTGGAGCAGACAGACCCTTCCTTCGGCCTGGCGGTGTTTGCCATCCGCTGCCTGGCCGTCTCGCTCCCCTTCATGAGCTGGAACTGGAACTGCGGGTGTTTCCTGCAGGGCGTGGAGCAGACCCGCCGGGCAATGGCCCTTTTCGTGAGCACGGAACTGCTGGTGCTGTGTCTGTGCTGCCTGGTGGGCAGTTTCCTGGCCGGAATCCGCGGAGTCTTTGCGGCCTTCGCCGTCAGCCAGGCCCTGGTTGCGGTGCTCTATACCATCCTGTCCACCCGCCGCTGGCGCAGCGCCCAGCGCTTTTTCGGAAGGCCCTTCGGCGTGCCGGCCAGCCATCGTTTCTCCCGGGCCCTGAGCACCCCGGACCAAGTGCTTCCGCTGTCGGCCTCCATAGAGGCATTCTGCCGGGAGTGCGGGGTGGCAGGGGAAAAGTCGCGCAAAGCGGGCCTTTACGCAGAAACCATGTGCGGGCTCATCTTCGACTATGGCTTCCGCGACGGGAAAAAACACTCCCTGGAGGTGCGCCTGGCCGTTTCCGGCGGGGATGTCATCCTGCGTTTCAGGGACGACTGCCACCGCTTCAACCTCATCGAACTGGTGAGCGGTGCCCAGGAGTCGGCCGCCCATCCGGAAAATGCCATGGCCGTACGCCTGGTAACGGAAGACGCCCGGGAAATCAGCTACTACAATTCTTTGAATTCGAATAATCTGATGGTGGTCATCTGATATTTTTTCGTATCTTTGCAAGATATGATAGATACCGTCATGCACCGTGTTTCAGCCGTTTTTCTTAGCATTCTGCTCCTGTCTGCCATTCCCCTGAACGGCCAGAAGAAGAGAGCGGCGACCCCCTTTGTCTTTACGCCGCAGTGGACGGCCCAGGCGCAGTTTGCCGGCTATTATGTGGCCCAGGAAAAGGGCTTCTATGAGGAAGCCGGCATTGTGGTGGTGATCGAGCATCCCAACAGTACAAGGACGGCCCTGGACCGCATCCGGAAAAACCAGAGCCAGGCCACTACCCTTCCCGTGGCCCAGGCCATGGAAGTGATGGACAGCGGCATCCCGCTGGTCAATATCCTCCAGACCAGCATGAACAGCGGCCTCATGCTGGTGTCGCGCCGCGGCAAGGATCCGCTGCAGCAGCGCGGGGCCACGGCCTCCTGTTTCCGGGCCGGATTCTCCCAGCTGGCCATTTGCATGGCGCAGGAAAAACAACTGGACTACAACTGGATAGAAGCCGCCAATATGCTCAACCTCTTCGTGGCGGGCGCCATTGACGTGGCCCTGTGCATGAGTTACAACGAATACTACCAGTTGCTGCAGACCGGGCTCATAGACCTTCCCTCGGAAGGCGTTGTGTGCCGCCTGTCCCAGGAAGGGTACAATATCCAGGAAGACGGTGTGTACATGACCCGGGATGCCTTCCGGAAAGACTCGGAAAGGGCCCTGAAGTTTGCCGCCGCCAGCCGCAGGGGCTGGGAATATGCCGCCGAGCACCCGGACGAAGCCCTGGAGATTGTCATGCGCTACGTGCGCAAGCACCACATCGCCACCAACCCTGTCTTGCAGCGGCTCATGCTGCAGGAGATCCTGCGTCTGATGGAAAACGAGGATGGGGTTCGCTCATACACCCTGGAACCGGAAATGGTAAACCGCTGCAGCCAGCTGCTGCTGGAAGCGAGGATCATCCGGAATCCGCATCCCATTGAGAGCTTCCGGCCATGAGTAAAAGAATAGGACTGTTACAACGGATTCAATCTTCCCTGTCGGCCCGGATCAGCCTCTGGACCGTGCTGTTCGCGGCGCTGGTATTCAGTGCCGCCCTGCTGGTATTGGGCGTCCGCTCCCGTCGGGCCGTGCGGGAAGAAGCCTACAAGACGGCCAGTCAGGTGCTGGACAATACGGTATACCGTGTGAACGACATCCTGGAAAGCGTGGAGCTGGTGGCCGACAACATGGAGTGGCTCATCTACAAGAATCTGGACAATCCGGACGCCATGCTGGAGATTTCCCACAACGTAGTGCAGGGCAACAGTTTCCTCAATGGCTGTTCCATCTCCTTCGAACCTTATTTTTATCCGCAGAAAGGCCGCTACTTCAGCGCCTATTCCAACAACAACGGGCGCTATGTCTACACCATCCAGGAAGGAGAGGAAGACTATCAGTACTTCTACCTGAACTGGTACATGCTGCCCAAACTCCTGCTGCAGCCCGTCTGGACAGAGCCTTACTCGGATCAGGAAATCGCCGACGAAGGGAAGATGTCGCTGGAAATGACGGTTTCCTATTGCAAACCCCTGATTGGCAACGACGGCAATTTTATCGGCGTACTCTCCCTGGACGTATCCCTGAAGTGGTTCTCCGACATGATTTCGGACGTCAAACCCTACAAGGACTCCTATGCCTTCCTGATCGGCCGAGGCGGCAGCTACCTGGTTCACCCGGACCCGGACAAACTCTTTTACGAGACCTTGTTCACGCCCGCCCTGGTAGGAGAAGCCCCGCCGGAACAGATTCAGCTGGGCAAGGATATGCTGGACTGGAAAGAAGGAATGTACCAGTTCAAAGAAAAAGGAAAGGCAGCGAGTTACGTCTTTTTCAAGCCCCTGATGCACACCGGCTGGAGCATTGCCATCGTTTGTCCGGTGTATTCCATCTTCGGGGGCTTCAACCGCCTCAGGAACGTGATGCTCCTGAATATCCTCATCGGCCTGCTGCTGCAGTTTCTGGTCCTGTATAAGGTGATCAGCAAACTGCTCCGGCCCCTGAAGCATCTGGCCGGACACGCGGAAACCATCGCCTCCGGAAACTTCGAAGTCACTCTTTCTCCCATGGACCGGACGGATGAAATCGGCGTTCTAAACCGCTCGTTCCGCTATATGCAAAGTTCCCTGATCACCTATATCGACGAACTCACCCAGTCCACCGCCAAGCGCGAGCGCATCGAAGGAGAACTGCAGATTGCCCGGGACATCCAGATGGGCATGGTGCCCCGCGTATTCCCGGCCTTCCCGGAGCGCAGGGACATTGACATGTATGCCGATATGTTCCCGGCCAAAGAAGTGGGCGGAGACCTGTACGACTACTTTATCCAGGACGAAAAACTGTATTTCTGCATTGGCGACGTGTCCGGCAAGGGCGTCCCGGCCAGTCTCTTTATGGCCGTGGCCCGCAATCTGTTCCGCGTGGTGGCCGGGCAGGGCATGACCCCGGAAGAAGTGGCCCGCCAGATCAATGACACCATCTCCCGGGACAACCAGCAGATGATGTTCATCACGCTGTTCATCGGCCTGATAGACCTCCGGAGCGGCAGTTTCCACTTCTGCAACTGCGGGCACAACCCGCCCATCGTCCTGTCCCGCAGCGGTGCCGCGCCCCACTTCCTGGACTGCCATCCCAATGTGCCGGTGGGCGTGGCCCAGGGCTTCGTATTCCAGGGCCAGTGCCTGGAGAACTTCCGTGACACGCCCCTGCTCATGTACACGGACGGCCTTACAGAGGCCGAAGACGCCGATCATCAGCTGCTGGGCGAAGACCGTGTGATGGAGGCCCTGTCGGCCACTCCCTATACCAATGCCGCCAATACCGTATTGCTGCTGCTGGACACCGTGCATGCGCACGTGAAAGACGCAGAGCAGTCCGACGACCTCACACTCCTTTGTATCAATACCCTGTAATTTATTTTTATCAGATATGGACAACAATCAAGGCAAACCCGCACAACCGCAGCTCAGTCTGGAACTGAACCCGCAGATAACCAAGACCTCCTACTCCAACCTGGCCATCATCTCCCACTCCCGGAGCGAATTCGTCATCGACTTTGCCGCTACCCTCCCGGGCATGCCCAAAGCCCTCATCGGCGACCGCATCATCATGACTCCGGAACATGCCAAACGCCTGATGAACGCCCTCTTTGACAACATCTCCAAGTACGAAGCCCAGTTTGGCGTCATCGACCTTTCCGGTGGCAAAGGCCCCCAGGGCGGAACCTTCAATTTGGCGGACTTCGGCCCGCTGGGTGGCAGCAAGTCCTAGGCAGGCTAACGAAGCCCGCGTGAGGGGCCTCAGACGATGTTGTAGATGCGGTCCAGGACAGAGCCGTCGCGGTTCATCACTACGCCCACCACTTTGTCGCCGAAGGGCAGCGGATCGGGCGTGCCGATGATGGAGCCGGCCTTGTCGGCCAGTTCGTGGATATCCACCACCTTCAGGCCGGCCTGGCGCAGGCGCTGGGCGATTTCCGGGCGGAGCGGGTTCACGGCAATGCCGTACTCCGTGACCACCACGTCCACGGACTTGCCGGGGGTGATGAGGGTGGTCACCTTGGGCACGACGCAGGGAATGCGGCCGCGCAGGAGCGGGCACACGATGATGCTCAGGGCGCTGTCGGCTGCGGTATCCTGATGCCCGCCGATGGCACCGCGGATGATGCCGTCGGAGCCCACCAGCACGTTCACGTTGAAGTCCGTATCCACCTCCAGGGCGCTCAGGATCACGATGTCCAGGGCGTGCGTGGCGCTGCCCAGGTGCTGGCCGGAAGCATATTCTACGGCCGATACTTCCTGGTGCGAAGGGTCGTTCTTGATGGATTCGGCCGCCACTTTGTCAAAGGACTGCACGTCGATGAGCTTGCCGATAAGTCCTTCCTCGTGCAGTTTGACCATGTGCGCCGTAATGCCGCCGAGGGCGAAAGAAGCCTTGATGCCCCGGCTGATCATCTCTTCGCGGATGTATTTCACGGCCGCCAGGGAGGCGCCGCCGGTACCCGTCTGGATGGAAAAACCGTCTACGAACAGGCCGGAGTTGATGATGACCTTGGCAGCCTGCTTGGCCAGCAGGATGTCGCGGGGGTTCTTGGAGTCGCGGATGGCGCCGGCGGCAATCTTGGAGCTATCGCCTACGCTGTCTACTACCACCACGGACTCTACGTCGGCCGCATGGATGGACATGGGCATGTTGGGATATTCCACCAGGTCGTCCGTAATCACCACCACGTGGGCGGCGTAACGGGCGTCCGGGAGGGCATAGCCCAGCGAGCCGCAGATGCTCTTGGCATTCTGGCTGCGGGAATAGCCGCAGGCGTTGCCCAGTTCGTCGGAGGACGATGCCCCCAGGAAGGCCACGTCAATTTTCAGTTCCCCATTGGCGATGGCGCTGCCGCGGCCGCCATGGGAGCGGAACACCACGGGATTGGCCATGAGGCCGTGGGAGATGGCATCGGCCAGTTCTCCGCGGAGGCCCGAAGTGGAAATGCCGGTGATGACCCCGCTCCGGATGTGTTCGATGAGGGGCTTGTGTACGTCCGAGAGGCTGGAGGCGGCCAGTTTAAGGTCTTTGAAGCCCATTTCGGCCAGCTTGTCCACGACCATGTTCACCACCTTGTCTCCACCCCGGAAGTGGTGGTGGAAACTGATGGTCATGCCATCGCGGAGACCGCTCCGGCGAATGGCTTCTTCCAGGGATACTACTTTTGAGTTTCTCATAGCGCTTCCTCCTCACTGATGACACCGGCGGCTACGGCCAGGGCGATAGTGCGCTCTGCGCGCAGCACCACCGGCCGGTCTACCATCTTGCCGTTCACGGCAATGACACCGGAACCCTTGGCCTGGGCTTCCTTGATGGCGGCCACCACGGCGCGGGCCTTGTTGATTTCCTTTTCCGTAGGGGTGAACACGCTGTTCACCACCTCTATCTGGCGCGGGTTGATGATGGATTTTCCGTCAAAGCCCAGCGTCTTGATCAGTTCCACTTCCTTGCGGAAGGTCTCCATGTCGTCCAGGTTGCTGTATACGGTGTCGAAGCAGCAGATACCGGCCGCCCGGGCGGCCACCACAATCTGCTCGCGGGCCAGCAGCAGCTCTGCGCCACCGGGCGTGCGGTTGGTCTTGAGGTTGGCGCTGTAGTCCTCTGCTCCCAGGGCGATGCCCATCATGCGGGGCGACGCCGTGGCGATGGCATAGGCGTTCACTATACCCAGGGCACTCTCGATGGCGGCCATGATGCGGGTCTCCCCCACCCGGCCGATCTCGGTTTCCACCTTGAGGATTTCGGCCTCCAGTTCACGGACTTCATCGGCCGTCTCCGTCTTGGGCATGCGGATTACATCCACCCCGGCCTTCACCACGGCTTCCACGTCCTTCTTGCCATAGGGCGTGTTGAGCGGATTGATGCGCACCACCATTTCCGTATTCCCGTAATCGATGGTCTTGAGGGCGTTGTATACCAGCAGACGGGCAGCGTCCTTTTCCGCCATGGTCACGGAGTCTTCCAGGTCCAGCATTATGCTGTCCGGCCCGTAGATATGGGCATCGGCCATCATTCCCGGATTGTTGCCGGGAACGAACATCATGGTTCTCCTCAGTCTTTCCATACGTCTTTTCCCGTTGCCCGGACGGCGGCCGCAGTGACCCTGGCCCGGATGGTGCAATCCAGCGCTCCTTTGTCTATGGCCTGCACGTGAGCGTCCTGAACGCCCAGGCCTTCCAGTGTTTCCGTAATGACGGCCTTGATTTGCCGGCCGAACTGCGCGGCCACGGAGCTCTGCAGTTCTATCTGCAGCCCTTCTCCGGGGCCGATGGTGACCATGATGTCACCGCTTTCCAATGTTCCAGCGATTGCTTCTTTCATTTCGTTCCATTTTATGATGCCCGATCAGGTCGGGCATGACGTCATTCCCGGCTTGACCGGGAATCTATGCCTGATGGGCGGGACGCAGGAGGTCCAGCACCACTTTTACGGGATTGAAGGTTTCTACGGGCACTTCCACGAACAGGGTGTTCCAGTTGCTCATGGCGCCGTTCCACAGGCCGGGCAGCTCCAGAGCTTTGAGTTCGCGGCCTTCGAAGCTCTTGGAACTCATGAAGCCGGCCTCCGGATCTACGTATTTGAGGAGGTCGAAGTGCTCTCCCTTGTAATCGTACAGGCAGCACACCAGGTCTACGGGGTTGAAGTGCGTGGCGTGGGACATGGCGTCCATGGCCGATGCATCCTCCTTGTTGATCTGGACGCTTTCCAGGATCTGGAGGCTGGTGCTGCCGTCCTTGCCTTCAATGACATAGGGGCCGCCGCCGGGTTCGCCCTCGTTGCGCACCATGCCGCAGACGCGGACGGGGCGGTTGAGCTTGGCGCGGAGCAGTTCTTCCTCCTCCTGGGCCGAAGCGGTCTTGGGAAGGCTCACGCACAGCTCCTTCTCCAGGAAGCTGCGGATTTCTGCGCACAACGGGGCCGATGCCCCCTTGTCCAGCGCCTGCAGGTAGCCGAAAATGCGGTCTCTGAGCTGCAGGGCCACCCCCATGAGCACCTGCTTGTACTCTGCGGTGACGGGCAGCAGTTTTTCGTGGGCTACATTGTCGATATTCTTGATGCTCACCAGCTCTTCCTGCACTTTGTCCAGGTTGTAGATGAGGGCGCCGTGTCCGGCGGGACGGAAGAGCAGGGTGCCGTCGGCCTTGCGGAAAGGCTGGTTCTCCAGATCTACCGCCAGGGTGTCCGTGGCTTTGTCCTGATAGGTGAAACGGATGTTGTACTTAACTCCGTAACGCTTCTCGTATGCCGGGACGATGGCTCCGATGGCTTCCTCGAACAGTTCCTTGTGCTCCGGGGAAATGGTGACGGTGAGGTTGCAGGTGCCGTCTGCGTTGCGCATGTATTCCTGGGCTTCTACCAGATGCTCGGCGATGGCCGTACGCACCTCGTTGGGATAGCGGTGGAACTTGAGCACGCCCTTGGGCTTGCTGCCGTAGGCCAGGCCGTCCTCTTTCAGGAGTTTGCGCAGGGCCTCTTTCCGGTAGGCGGCGCTGTCCTTGGGCTCCCCGAAGAGCTCCGGCGTATAGAATGCGAAATCCTTGATGCGGGCTGCCAGCTTGGCGCCGGGAGCATCGGCCGGAAGGTCTTTGCCCTCTTCCAGGGTGGAGAGGCCGCTGAACATATCCTTGAACATGCGGGAGGCGGCGCCGGAAGCCGGGACGAATTTGCACTTGCCCTTGATGGCGGCGCCTTTGTAATAGGCTACCGCCTCTTGGATCTGCTTGGGGTCCATGACCCGGATGCCGCGCCCGGGGGTGGCGGGTCCGGCAATTTTCATCCAGGGAAATCCGTTCTTGAAGTGCTGGATCTGCTCTTCTACCTGAGCGATGGAAGCACCGCGTTCCTGAATCTGTTGAATGTCTTTTTGGCTGAACATAGTGTTATGTGGTTTGATATAGAATTCTCTGCGGTAATTGTATTCGCTGCGCAATTTCTCGAAACTGCCGGGATTGCTGCGGAACAGGAAATCGTCCGTGAAAATGGGATAATTGTACTGCAGGATGGCGGCAATCTCTCCCTGGGTTTTGCCCAGGAGGTCGATGGCTACGGGTTTCAGGTTTTCGTCTTCCGTGGCGGGACGGAAGAAACGCAGTTCCTCGAAGCCGAAGTGCCTTGCTATGGCCTGAACGGCCTGTGCCGTGCCGTTTTGCTTGCCCTGATAGGAATAGCCGGCAATGTGCGGAGTGGCAATGTCGCACAGTTCTATCAGGTGCTCATTGGGGGTGGGCTCGTTGCACCAGGTGTCCAGCACCAGGGCGCCCAGTTTGGGACGGGCATGGATGAGGGCGGCTTCGTCCACCACCTCTCCGCGGGAAGCGTTGATAAAGATGGCCCCCGGCTTCATGAGCTGGAAAAACTCCGTTCCGGCCATCTGGCGGGTTGTCTCGTCCAGGGGTACATGCAAGGTGACCACGGACGACTGCTGCAGCAGCTCCTCCAGGCTCACGAAATTCTCCGGGCCTTCCCGGAGCTCCCGCGGAGGGTCGTTCAGGAGCACCTTGAAGCCCAGGCTGCGGGCCATGGCCTCTACTTTTTTTCCTACGTTGCCCACGCCCACGATGCCGATGGTGGCATCTTCCAGGCGGATGGCCCTCCTGGAGGCAATGCCGTACAGGGCGGAGAAAACGTAGTCTGCCACGCCGCCGGCATTGCAGCCTTCTGCGTTCTGGACATCGATTCCGTGCGCCTGGCACCACGGAAGGTCTATGTGGTCCATGCCGATGGTGGC
Organism: uncultured Bacteroidia bacterium; assembly: GCA_902784435.1. Taxonomy (GTDB): domain Bacteria; phylum Bacteroidota; class Bacteroidia; order Bacteroidales; family UBA932; genus Cryptobacteroides. The sequence continues at coordinate 137,341 of CACZUR010000001.1, forward strand.
GCTGGCAATCATCTGGACACGGGTTCCGGCCAGGGTTTCTTCATTGCATTTGGTACGGGTGCGGATAATGATGGCGTCAGCGTCCTTCATGGACTCGCGGTCTATGCTGCGGCCATCCAGATATACTACCTCTGCATAGGGCTCCAGGACGCCCTTCAGAAAGGGGATGTTGGTGTCGGCTACTATCTTCATCCTTGGTTTTGGCTTTAGTGGTACAAAGATAGCGAAATCTTTTGTTATTTCCGCGTGAACCAGCGGGTAATTATGGGGTCGGTCACATGCATGCACAGCCCTGTGAGAATGGCCTGGATAATGGTGCCTTCCCGCACCACCATGGTGTGGCCGTTACCGGTGAGGAGCCCGAAGAAAACGAGCGCCAGGATGCAGGTGATGGCCACCAGCAGCACGTCCATGATCACTTTCACCACGGAGAAACTGGCCTTGGAACGCTGTGTGATGATGTGCAGGGTATTGTCGGCCGGAAGGATCCAGCCCTGCCCTACCACCTCCAGGCGGATGCCCACGGCCGTAAGAACCACTGCCGCAAGGCTCAGGAGGATCTGGATGAAGTAGTTGGTGGCCGGGGTGCGGATGGCGTCGAAGAGCCAGATGGCTCCGTCGACCAGATAGCCGAAGATGAGGATGGGCAGCACTTGCAGCAGATGCTCCCAGCGGAAGTCCTTCTTGAGGATAAATGCCTGGATGACAATGAACAGCAGGTTGAAGATCCAGGTGAAGGTACCCACTGATACGTGGGTATACTGCAGGCTGAGCACCGTGGGAATGCAGGAGAGCGGGGCAATGCCCAGGTTGGACTTGATGGACAGGCCCACACCCAGGGCTACCACAATCAGGCCCAGGGTGGAGATGCCGTAACGGACAAGGAAGTCATGGGTCTTATTCATAATCGAGTTGTTTTTGCAGGACGATGCGCACCGAATCCAGTGCGGGCAGATTCTCCGGGAGCATGGGTTCCGACGGCGGCGATTCCAGGGTGAGCGGATTCACGGGCGAGCCGTTCTTCCACACGCGGAAGTCCAGGTGCGGTCCGGTGGCCGTTCCCGTCATGCCCACATAGCCGATGACCTGTCCCTGGGACACCCGGTCTCCGGCTTTGACCGCATAGCGGGAAAGGTGCAGATAGGCGGTGGTGTATACGGAATTGTGGCGGATCTTGACCATTTTTCCAGCCCCGCCGCTGCCGAATCCGGCACTCAGGACCGTCCCGTCGCCGATGGCCATGACCGGTGTACCGCTGGGCGCGGCATAGTCTACCCCGGTGTGGGGCCGTACTACCCCGTGAACGGGATGCAGCCGGTGCAGCGAATAGCCGGACGAGATGCGGGTGAACTTGAGCGGCGCCTTCAGGAAGGCCTTTCGGAGGCTCTCCCCTTTCTGGTTCCAGTATTTGTTGCCGCCGTCTCCCTGGTCAAAATAGATGGCCGGGAGCACGGTGCTGTCGCGCTGGAATTCGGCATAACGGATGGCGCCCAAACCCACCGGTTCGCCTTCACACAGGGTTTCCGAATACAGGAGCCGGAAGCGGTCTCCTTTCCTGAGGCCGAAGAAATCCACCGTCCAGGCATAGATGTCGGACAGGGCCGATATGAGTTCCGGCGACGCCCCTGCGGCCGTCATATCGTTCCACAGGGAGGATGTAATGGTGACATCGGCTTTTTTCTCCAGGGTTTGGACGGGCTTGTCATAACGCCAGACCGCCAGGGAATCGGTGCAGCGGAAAATGGTCTGGCGGATTTTGCTGTTGTCGTACACGATGTACTGCAGGAGCGTGGAGTCTTTGTAAAACGCCTTCCAGCTATTGCCGGCACGCAGTTTCCTGACATCGAACACCGTGTCGCAGGCCTGCACCAGCCGGAAGGCCTGCTCCCTTGGAAGTCCCAGCCGCGTGACCCAGGTTGTGAAACTGTCGCCGCTACGGATGCTGCCGCTCAGCTCCCGGAAATCCTCCGTGCAGAACCCCAGGGGATACACCGTGTCCCGGACGGCGGTGCCGGCACCTTGGACCCCGTCCCGGCCGCTTGGCTTCCCCGTCCGGGGCTGGTTACAGGCCAGGACGGTCGCCAACAGAATAACTATGGCTAACAGTTTCCGCATATCCTTGCAAAGATAGTAAAAGGGCGCGCTAATACCCTTTGCCGGGGAAGAAACGGGGTACGCTGGCGCAGTATTTCTCGTATTCGGGGTACTTGCCGCCGCTGATTTCCTCGGCCAGGGAAGAACTGCCCTGGAACAGCACCACCAGCAGCAGGGCACCAATCACGCTCCAGTTCAGGATGCCCATTCCGGCACCGATGGAGAACAGGTAGAAACAGGCCCAGATGGACTGCTCGGCAAAGTAGTTGGGATGACGGCTCCGGTTCCAGAGGCCCACGGTGTTGAATCCTTTGTTATACGGAGCGGGAAGTTCTTCCAGCTTCTTGCCTTCCTTGATCATCTTCCACTTGGCGGTCTGGAAGGCCCACTGCTGTTCGTCGGCAATGGTTTCCCAGAGGATGAAACCGAACATGAGGATGGCGGCCACCCAGTCTACCCAGCCGAAGGGAGCGTCCGAGCGCATGGCTACGAGGGCCGGGAACGTGGTCATCAGGACCAGGGCGTTCTGGTAGATGGAAATGAACAGCAGGTCGAAGAGCATCCACGCCCAGCGCCGGTTCTCGAAGGCCGGTCCCGTGCGCACGATCTGCCAGCGGTAATCCTCTTCGCCTTCCCAGAATTTGAGCTTGTAGGCACCCTTACGGGCAAAGTTGAAGGTGAGCCGGATGCCCCACAGCGTAGCCAGGACGGCCATTACCACCAGCCGGGTGCTCATACCGCCTTTCACGGCAATGATCCAGGTATAGGCGATGGGCAGCAGGCTCCAGAGCTTGTCCATCTGGGAATTGTTGCCCGTGGCCTCGCCCACAAAGAAGCAGAAGGCGGCACTGCAGGCAGCGATTACCCCCAGCAGCTTGAGCACATCCATCTGTGCATCGTCCAGCTTGGGACCCACCATATAATAAAGCAAAGGGCAAACGACGATGGACACCAGCAGCAGGGCGCCCATCAGGGGGATGTTCATTTTCTTCATAAGTTCATTGTATCATTCGATTGCAAAGGTAATCAATTATTTGCAAGTATGCTACCGTCGGCTGTCCCAGTAGGACTTGACGTCGGTCCAGCGGTAGTACGGAGCCTGGGTGGACTGGATGCCGGGAAGGGTGGTTTCGTTCTCGTTCAGGAGGAACTTGACCAGGATGTCCTCGCTCCCCTCTTTGCGGTAAAACACCAGCTGGATGTTGGCGGCCATGGGAATGAGTTTGTCAATGGAGATGGTCCTGTACAGGTTTTCCAGGTCTCCGCTGCGGGCGCCCATGGCTTCTTTCAGACCCATCAGATAGGTCAGGGGAAGCACGGAACCGTCGTGGCTGAAGCGCAGCGACAGACCGTAGCCGCCTTCCGAGATTACCCGGTCTGCCGCAGCCTGGAGGCTGTCCAGCACCGCTGCCTGCTTCAGGTAGTTGGGTGTGGAGCCGGGAACCAGGCCAAAACGGTACAGCCAGCTGGCATTGCCGGCATTCCACAGCTGGAACAGTTCTTCCCGCGTATAGATACCGCTCAGGTCTATCCCCAGCTCCGGTACATTCTGCTGGTCCTGTACCAGGTCCCAGAGGGCCTGCATAAGCTGTTTCCCATCCACGAAGGATTCGGCCTTGGAAACGTCCGTGAACAGGCTTTTCATCAGGCGGGCGGGGTTGAAGGCCTGGGCCCGCATGGCGTCTACCTGCGCTTTATACTGCTCGGTGGCCGGCTCTTTCTTGATGCGGGCGCCGGAATTCTCCACCACGAAGGGCATGTCCCGCTTGCTGGCGTCCATCCGGATTTCCAGGCCGGGATTCTGCTCCAGCAGCTCCTGGGTGAAGTAGAACATGCTCAGCATGCATCGGCCCACGGTAGAGGAACGGGCGTCTACCTGCAGCGGCCGGGACAGCAGCGAGGGGAAGCGCCCGTACATGCGTCGGGCGATGTCCCGGTGCTGACGTCCGCCCAGGGCGGTGAGTTCGCCGTCGCGCTGACAGGCATCGGCATAGGCTTTCTGCAGCTTTTGCAGCAAATCGGCCCCCCGGGCACTCAGAATGCCCAGCGTGGCGGCCGTATCCAGCTTGCCTATCACCAGGCGGTAGTACTTGTTGTCCAGGATATAACGCGAGCCGTGGCGGCCGTAGTGGCTGATATAGAAGGGTTCATACCCCGCCGGAGCCGGCGTGAGAGCCTTCTGGGCAGGGCCGGGATAGGCGAAATAGGAGCCGCCGGTGCGGCCCGGTTCCCGGCTCATTTCCTGGCGGGAAGTCTGTGCGGCCGCTCCCACGCTCAGAAGGAGCAGCACCGGAATCAATAGCTTAGTCTTCATTTTCTGCGGGAGTTTGGTAAACGAGGTGTGCATCTTCTATCATGGCGCGGTAATACCGCCGCACGTCTTTCCAGTGGTAATACGGATAGCAGTCCGTGGCAAGGGGCACCGAGGTTTCGTTCTCGTTCATCAGGAATTTGACCAGGATGTCGTCCGAACCTTCTTTGCGGAAAAACACCAGCTGGATGTTGGCCGCCATGGGGATGAGGCGGAAAATGGAGAAATGATGGTGCAGGTCTTCCATGTCGTCCGTCGCGCCGATAGCCTCCTGGAAACCCAGGATGAAAGCGAAAGGCAGCACCACGCTGTCATGGCCGAAGCGAAGGCGCAGGCCGCAGCCGCCGGAAGCGATCATCTCGTCGGCATCGTCCAGGAAATTCTGCAGCAGCGGATAAATGCGGTAGTAGCTTTTGCGGGCGCCGGGCATGAGGCCTTCCCAGAGGCACCAGCTGGCGTTGTAGGCGCGGAAGCCGTCTATCATCCCTTCCTCCCCGAAGACATCGGCAAAACTGAGGCCCAGTTCCGGGAGGCAGTACATGTCGGCCGCCACGTTGTAAAGGTCGTCGGCAAAGGTATACGGGTCTATGAAAGTGCGCGCCCGCTCCGGGTCCGTGAACAGGGCCCTGAACTGCGGCTCTCCGCTTAACATCTTCTGTTTGAATTTCTTGAGCTTGCGGTACAGGGCGTCGTCCGTGGCCGACGGCGGCACTACGATGGACTTGTTGGACTTGATATAATACAGGTCGTGCAGGCTGGCGTCCATGCTGAACTGCAGTGACGGATTCAGCGACTTGAGCTCGTTGCAGAAATAGGCCATGCTCAGCATCACGCGCCGGGAATCGGAGGAATTGGCCTTGACCTGCAGCGGCTGCTTCAGGAGCGACGGATAGTTGTCGAACATGCGCCGGGCGATGGCCCTGTGCTGCCGGGCGCCCAGGGTGGTGAGCTCCCCTGCCCGGTCTTTGGCATCGGCGGCCGCCAGTTTCAGGCGCCTTCTCACGTCCTTGCCGTAGGGCGTGAGGATCCCCAGCGTGCGGGCCGAATCCAGCTGCTCCCGCAGGTTGCGGTAGTGCCGGTCGCTGGTCATGTAGCGGGCTCCGTGCCGGCCGTAATGGCTGATGTAGAAAGGCTGATAGCCCTCCGGGGCGGGCGTGAGGTGGCCGGTGGGCAGCGGATAATTCCCATAGTTTCCGGCGGTGAGTTCCATGTGCGACAGGAGTTCTTCCCGGGAGGTCTGTGCGAGGGCGCTCCAGCTCAGGAGCATGAGGCACAGGATGGCGAATCTGGGTCGTATCATCTTATAAGGTTCATGTAGAATACACAAAGTTAATAAATTATTCCTAACTTAGCGCCTGGTATGAAAACGAAGACACGCATCCTCCTCCTCTTGTTGGTGCAGGCCTGCTGGATGCAGGCCGGTGCCCAGCAGCTTTACAATATGGGTTTCGACACCTGGTCCAGGCAGGGGGTGTCGTGGAATCCCTTCCCCAAGGATGCCCCGGAAAGCCAGCGCGTATGGGACAGCGCCAACCGCGGCATCCGCCTTTTCCGCATCAACGTGGCAGAGCCGGAGTATGGGCACGTGGCCGTCCCCGGACCGGGGAAATGCGCCGCCAAACTCTCCAGCCGGAACATCCTCTGGGGCTTCGTGACCGGCAATCTGTATGTGGGCCGATTCGTCCGCGTAGTGAACTTCGCCGGCATTGAGATGTACAACGGAGCGCCCTTCCGCGGCCGTCCCAAGAGCCTTTCGGGCTATTACCATTACATCCCCGGCACCATTGACTATGCCGACAAAGCGCATCAGGACCTGAAAGGAAAGGCCGATTCCGGACAGATCGACATTACGCTGTACGGCTGGTCCGCTCCCCTGCACACCGTAACCACGGACGGGCCCACGCCCGATCCGGAAAAGGACCCCGCCCTCATCGGCCGGGCCGTCTTAAGGCTGGACAAGGCCACGGACGGCTATGTGCATTTTGACATCCCCATTCATTACTACAGTGACGACATCCCCACCTATGTGGGTATCAATATCTTTTCCAGCCTGCTGGGCGAATGCTTCACCGGCAGCAGCCAGACGGTGCTGTACGTAGACGAATTTGAATTCCAGTATTAGCGCAGATAGCGCTCCTGCTGCAGTTTCCGGTCCTCGGCGGTCAGGCCGGAGAGATATTGGATGTCGGGATGACCAGTGCGGCCAGAAGGAAAACAAGATGCTGTTTCATGGTTATAACGATGCCAGGAGGATTTCCTTGATGTCCTGTTCCAGCAGGGGTACGTAGGCGTTTTCCAGGCCTTCGTTCACGGCTACGTGATGGGCCATTTCGTCTATGCGCTCGGGGCCGATGCCCACTTCCTTCAGGTGCATGGGAATGCCCATTTCCTCAAAGAAGGCGTAGGTGGCATCGATGGCCTTCTCTGCAATCTCCATCTTGGGCAAAGACGGGTCTATGCCGAATACATTGATGCCGTATTTCACAAAGCGGGGCAGCGTGCGCTCGCTGAGGATGTGACGCATCCAGCGCGGGGTGATGATGGCCAGGCCCTCGCCGTGGGTGATGTCATAGAAACCGCTGAGGGCGTGTTCGATACCGTGCATGGGCCAGCCGGATTCGCTGTTGCCCAGAGACAGGATGCCGTTGCAGGCCAGGGAGCAGGCAAACATCATCTCTGCCCGGGCGGTGTAGTCCTCCGGATTGGCCAGGCAGGCTTTCCCATTGACCATCAGGCTTTTCAGACCGGCTTCACACATGCCGTCATTCAGGAGGGTGGCCTCTTCGCAGAAGTACTGCTCCAGGATGTGGTTCATGGCATCGGCACAACCGGCGGCCGTCTGTTTTTTGGATACGGTAAAGGTATAGCGGGGATCCAGGAAGGAGCACACCGGGAACAGCAGCGGGTCTATATAGCCGATTTTGTCGTTGGTTTCCGTGCGGGAAATGACGCCGCCGCTGTCATATTCACTGCCGGTGGCCGCCAGGGTGAGGATGTCTACGATGGGCAGGGCTGCCTTCGCTTTTACCTTGTAGGAAATGATTATCGGCTCTTTTCCAGGGACAATCCCCTATTGTATTGAGATGCGTTTTTGTTAACTTGTTGATAATTAGCATTTTATGCATTTTCCTCCCGGTATTTCTGCCGGGAGGAAAATGCATAACTAATTAATATTTAAGTACTTAGCAAAAACGGAGGATGGATTCGTGGCAAAATACCTATAATTGGTGATTTTACGATAGAAAAAACTCCCGTATCTTTGCCCTTGGAAAACAGGACATCTTTTTCCGCTAGGTAAGTTTATTCTTTTATTGTTGTTGTGACGGGCCCGCACACGCTGAGATAGCGAATGCGGGCCCGTAATATGCAGCAGCAACTATTCCACAAACTTCTTGCCGGCGTTCCAGGCGCCGCCCACCACCTCGCCGATGGCGCGGTAGCACATGCCGGCGGCATCGAAGACGATGGGCTGGAGTTTGGCCAGGTCTACTTTCCCGTCCGTGAGGATGCTCTCATGGGCACTTTGGTTCACCACCTCCCCTACCAGGACGCCGCCTCCCCAGCTCACCACCTTGCATTCCAGCGTGAGGGGGTACTCGTTGATGATGGGGGCGTCTACATTGGGGCTGGGGGTAACGGTAAAGCCTACGCGGGCCACCTTATCGGGCACCTGGTTGCCGCTCACGATGCCCAGGTAGTCCGATTCGGCCACGGTGCGGATATCGGCAAAGGATACCGTAAAGGCGCCGGTGAGCTCCAGGTTTTCCGTGGTCTTGTGCTTGGACAGGGAAATGACAATCTGGTTGTGGTCGTACTGGCCGGCCCAGGCGGCCATCATCACGTCCGGCGTGTGGTCTTTGTCCCAGGTGGCGATCATCACGCACGGCTGGGGCGTTGTCATAAGGGCATGGCTGGGGCCGAAGTTCTTGCGGCCCGCCACTTCCTGCAGGGGTTTGTCGGTGCTCATATCTTTAAGCCTTCTTCACCCGCCTGGAGGAGGAAATGGCGTCCACCGGGCATACCAGCCGGCAGAGGTGGCAGCCTACGCACTTGGGACCGATCAACTGGGGCTTTCGGGTTTCGGGGTTGAAGACAAGGGCCTGGTGGCCGCCGTCGGCACAGGAGATGGTGCACCGGCCGCAACCGATGCATTTGGCGGTGTCGAATTTGGGATAGACGATGGTGCTGCGGTCCAGGTCTGAAGGCAGGTGGAAGGTGGGCAGGAGCTCTCCTACCAGGTCTGAGACCTTCTGCACGCCCCGGGAGGCCATGTAATGCTGCAGCCCCAGGATGAGGTCTTCCACGATGCGGTATCCGTACTGCATCACGGCCGTGCACACCTGCACGTTGCGGCATCCCAGCTGGAGGAACTCCAGGGCGTCGTGCCAGGTTTCTATGCCGCCCACGCCGCTGTACTGCATGTTCTTCATCATGGGGTTCAGGACCATGGACAGGATATGCCGGAGGGCGATGGGTTTAACCGCCCTACCGGAGTAGCCCGATCCGGTCTGGAAGCCGCTCACCTCCGAGCCGTCCCCCATGGTGATGCTCTTGATGGTGTTGATGGCCGATATGGCATCGGCCCCGGCAAAGTAGGCCCCCATGGCCGGCGTGGAGATGTGTGCGATGTTGGGGGTCATCTTGGGGATCACGGGGATGTGCACGCTGCGCTTGACAAAGGCCGTGAAGAAGGTCACCAGTTCGGCATCCTGGCCCACGTCGCTGCCCATGCCCGCCTGACGCATTTGGGGGCAGGAGAAATTGAGCTCTACGGCGTCACAGCCGGCATTCTCTGCCATTTTGGCCAGTTCTACCCAATCTTCTTCCTTCTCTCCCATGATAGAGGCGATGACAATCTTGGACGGATAATCCCGTTTCAGGCGCCTGAGGATGTCGAAGTCCATATCTACGGGGTTCTCGCTGAGTTGTTCCATATTGCGAAATCCGTAGAAATCTCCCCTCTTCCCATTGTCGTAAACGGCATCGAAGCGGGGCGACACCTCCTTGATTTCCTGCAGGCAGATGGTCTTGTAGAAGACCCCGGCCCAGCCGGCTTCAAAGGCCCGGGCCACCATCTCATAGTTGGTGCAGACGGCCGATGATGCCAGGAAGAAGGGATTCTCGCAGCGGATGCCGCAGAAATCGATTTCCAGGCTGGGCAGCGGTACGGAAGGGGCTTCCGGGAGCTGGTCCACCATCTCGCGGATACGGATGGGACGGTCATAGTGGATACAGGCTTTTTCGGCGGCTTCCAGTTCCGCTTTCCCACAGTCTTTTACCCACGCTCGGGCAATGGCCTGATTGTCGAAACGAATGGCTCGGATGGCCCTGGCGGGGTCTCCGCCTTGACAGGCTTTGCTGCAAGGGGCATCGGCACAGAGCAGGCAACGGGAGGCTTCTTCTAAGATATGCATGGCGATGGTTTTGGTGCACTAAGATAAGCTTTTTTTGCTATCTACGCAGAATTAGTCCTGAGGAATCTCAACGGCGTCCCAGCCGAAATCCTGGTAATACCGGGCGGGAATCCCTTCGGCGGCAACGAAAGCTGCCAGGGCTTTTTCCCGGTCGGCCTTCTTCAGCTGGTCCTGGGATACAAGAGCCATGAAAGGCTCGTACAGATCACCGAAAATCTCCTTGGCGGTGGGTTCGAAAGAGGCTCCGTCCCCAACGGCGTCGAAAGTGGTTACAGTATAGCCGTCGTCGGCCTTGCATACGTGCATAAGACCGGGATGACTGCCGCCGGATACAAACTTAAGTGTTTCACCTTCAAGGTTATAGTTCTCTACCCAGAAGTTTCCCCATACCTTGATGTCTTCCGGATGGCTGTCGTCCAGGGAAAGGACGCTGGCATAGGGAATGCAGTACTGCGCGGGCGCATAGTTTGCGCCGATCTCTCTCAGATAGTCGGAGACGGCGTCCATCGGCGTGGAACCGGCATCTTCGCACGGGGTCTTGTATTCGCAGATCTTCCCGTTCAGGACCTTGACGTCCGTTACACCGGGATTCCCCATATCGGAATAGGAGACACGGTACCAGGCGTCTCCCAGGGGCTCGACGGATGTTACGGAAGAAGTGTCCGAAGGACCGTCCTGGTAACCCGTACGGAATCGCCAGTAGGAATACGTGTCGTCATAATCCATTTCCCAGAGGGCGTTCAGGACTTCCTCTGAAAGTGTCTGCTGGAGGTACTCGTCGGTCATGGGCTTGTTCCCCAAAACGTGTTCATAGAAATCTCCAATCAGGGCGATGTCTTTCTTTTCCGGATTCTGTCCGCAGGAGAGAAGGGCCCATGCGGCAGCTGCAATGATAAGGATTCGTTTCATAATAGATGGTTTTGTCTGTAAATATAGGGAAATATAATGGATTCTGAATAGGGTGTTTATGGCGCAGGTCATGTTCTGGATGGCGCAGGTCTCCGTTTATTTGGCGCAGGTCATGTTCTGGATGGCGCAGGTCTCCGTTTATTTGGCGCAGGTCATGTTCTGGATGGCGCAGGTCTAATTCTAATGCCGATGCCTGCGCCATGAATCCCCGTTCTGTGCGCTCCCGTGGCGCAGGCATAGCCCCTGAAATCCGGCCTGCGCCATCCGGGCCCCAGCCTGCGCCATCCGGGCACCCATCCTTACGGCAGTTCGGCCCGGATGGGGTCCAGGAGGCTGAGGTCGGCCGGCAGCCAGCGGACAGAAGCCAGGTCGTCGGCCCCCAGCCAGCGGGCGGCCTCGTGCTCGTTCAGATACAGGGCGTCATGAAGCAGCGAGCACATGTAGCAGTGCATCGTCAGGTGAAACTCAGGATAGTCGTAGTCTATGGTTTTCAGGTACTTATCCACCTGGATCTCCGTGGACAGTTCTTCGCGGATTTCACGGGAAAGGGCCTCTTCCGGCGTCTCCCCCGGCTCTATCTTCCCGCCCGGGAACTCCCACCAGTCTTTCCATTCCCCATAGCCCCGCTGGGTGGCAAATATCTTGTCCCCTTTGCGGATGATGGCCGCCACCACCTCTATTGTTTTCAGTCTTTTGTCCATTTGCACAATGAATACGCAAAGATAATCTTATTTTGCGTATCTTTGTCCTGCTATGACAGAGAAAGAACTCATGTTGTCGGGTCTTCCGTATTCGGCCGAAGACCTGATTCTCCTACGGGAACTGAATGCTACCAAGGACGTTATCCACCGGTATAATGCGCTGCTACCTTCGCAGGAAGAAGAGAAGCGCGCCATCTTGAAGGGCCTGCTGGGCGCCATCGGCGACGACCATATCTGCATCAACCAGCCGTTCTACTGCGATTACGGCAAGCAGATCCGCGTAGGCAAACGCTTCTTTGCCAATTTCCATTTCACCGTGCTGGACGAGGCTCCCGTGACCATCGGGGACGATTGCTTCATCGGCCCTAACGTAAGCATCTACACGGCCTGCCACAGCACGGACCCGGTGGAACGCAATTCGCGCCGGGAATGGGCCCTGCCGGTGACTATCGGCGACAGCGTTTGGATTGGCGGCAGCGTGACCATTCTTCCAGGGGTAAGCATTGGCAACGGAGTCACCATCGGGGCAGGCTCTGTAGTGACCAAGGACATTCCGGACAACGTGGTGGCCGCCGGCAATCCCTGCCGGATTATCCGGAAACTGAAACCGTAGGGGAGGGCCGGGCCGATGGCGGTTTGGCGCAGGCCGAGGCCACGGATGGCGCAGGCTGCGGAACGGATGGCGCAGGCCGGATTTCAAGGGTTATGCCGGCGCCACGGGAGCGCACAGAACGGGGATTCATGGCGCAGGCATCGGCATTAGAATTAGACCTGCGCCATCCAGACATAGACCTGCGCCATCCAGACATAGCCCTGCGCCATCCAGGCAGAAGCTGGCGTCAGCCCCCTATTGATTCACAATCCATTCCAGGCAGGTGTACTGGGTCTGGAGGCCCATGGCCTCGTAGAAGGCCATGGCGGAGGGGTTGCACTGCCAGGCGTGGAGCGTAACGTTGTAAAACCCGTTGGCTTTGGCATAGGCCATGGCAAACTGGAACAGTTGCCGGCCGATCCCCTTTCCCTGGACCTGTGTTTCCACGCACAGGTCGTCTATGTACAGGGTGCGCACGGGCTGCAGGGCATCACCGCGGGCTTGCTGCTCCTGGCACATGATGTAGCCCACGACCTGGCCGTCCAGTTCATAGACAAATACCGGGGTTTCCATAGCGTCAATTATGCGCTCCAGGGCTTCCGGGCTGTATTTGCTGCCCCTGGCCCGGAACAGGTCCGGGCGGCCGGCATGATGCAGGGCCAGGATTTGTCCGAGGAGCGTCTCAATGGTGGGGATGTCCCCTTTTTCGGCTTTGCGTATCATAACTTTCCAAAGATACGGCTTTTTTCTTAACTTTGCCACTTCAAACACAAAGTTACGTGGCATCGGACCAACTGAAAGGACATCTGTCCATTGCGGCCGCCTACACCATCTTCGGACTCAATGTGGTGCTGTGCAAAGATATCGCCAATTCGGAGGCGGTGTCTCCGTTTGTGCTTTTCACGCTGCGGGCCATGGGGGCATCGGCCGTGTTCTGGATTCTGTCGCTCTTCCTGCCCCGGGAGAAAGTGCAGAAAGGAGACCTCTGGAAGATGGCCTTGGCTTCTTTTCTGGGTCTGTTTGCCACGCAGGTCACTTTCCTGGTGGGCATTACCATGGCTACGGCCATCGACTGTGCCATCCTGGGCACGCTGGGGCCCATTTTCACCATGCTTTTCGCCTTTTTCTTCGTGGGTGAGCCCATCACCGGGAAAAAGGCCGGCGGCGTTGCCCTGAGCCTCGCAGGTGTGCTCTTTCTCATCTTCCATTCCGTCCATGGGGGCGGTGCATCGGCCACCACCCCGCTGGGCCTGGTGATGCTGCTCCTGAACAGCCTCACCTTTTCCATGTACCTGGGCATTTTCCGGCCGCTCATTTCGCGCTACAGCGTTGTTACGTTCATGAAATGGGCCTTCCTGTTCTCGCTGCTGTATTCGCTGCCTTTGTCGGCCCGGGGGCTCCTTACGACCCACTTTGCCGATGTCCCCGTACAGGTGCGCTGGGAAATCGGCTACCTGATTGTGTTTGCCACCGTCATCGCCTATTACCTCATCCCTTACGGGCAGCGTTACATCCGGCCGACGCTGGTCAGTATGTACAACTATCTCTCCCCCATCATCGCCACCATCGTGAGCATCTGGACGGGTATGGACATGATAACCTGGCAGAAGGTAATCTCTGCCGTAGCCATCGTGGCAGGCGTCATTCTGGTGAGCAAGAGCCGGGCGGCTTCTTCCTAGAATCCCCCGCAAGGGTGTTGGATACTAAAAAGAAAACGGCGACAAAAAAGGCCCCGAATATTCTTTGAAAATGTCAGGGGAATTGTCTATATTCGCTCAGTATATGAAAGATATCTTCCAGGGACTCAACAAGCAGCAGGCCCAGGCCGTAAAGGCCACCGAGGGCCGCATCCGGGTGGTGGCGGGCGCCGGTACGGGCAAAACCAAAGCGCTCACGCACCGCTATGCCTACATTGTGAATGTGCTGGGCATCGACCCGGCCAACATCCTCTGCCTCACCTTTACCAACAAGGCGGCGGCCGAGATGCGCAGCCGGATTTCGGAGATGGTGCAGAGCGGCGACTACAATGACTTCGTCTGCACCCTGCACGGCTTCTGCGTGAAGTTCCTCCGGAAGGAAATCTATCGGCTGGGTTTTCCCAAAAGCTTCACGGTGCTGGACGAGGAAGACAGCAAGGCCATTGCCAAACAGGCCATGGACGAGATGGGCATCAAGCGCACGGAAAAAACCGTGAAGCAGTTCCTGGAGGCCGTGGGGGCCGACAAAGCCCTGAACGGCTACATCCAGGCCTATATGCTGCCCGGCTGTCAAATCACTGACGAAATGCGCCGGAGCTCCCGCCTGTGCGGCTATGTGGCCCGCCAGATGAAGCATTATGCCCTGGACTTCGACGACCTCATGAACGTGACCAAGTACATCCTGGACCACTTCCCGGATGCCTGCGACCACTGGCAGAACATGCTCAACTATATCATGGTGGACGAAGCCCAGGACTGCAACCTGGACGACTGGGACCTGGTGGAGCGCCTGGCCGCCAAACACCGGAACCTCTTTGTGGTGGGAGACCCGGACCAGTGCATCTATGAGTGGCGCGGCGCCCGCCCGGACCTGTTTGTGAACTTCGCGGCAGACCAGACCATCGTCCTGGACGAAAACTACCGCAGCACGCCCCGCATCCTGGACATTGCCAACTGCGTGATAGCCAACAATGTAAACCGTATTCCCAAGGATCTTTTCACCCGGAAGGCGGAAGGAAAGGCCGTCATCCATTTCCATGGCCGCAGTGAAAAAGAAGAGATGGAATGGATTGTATCCCAGATCAGGATGCTTCTCGGGAACGGGGCCCGTCTCAACGACGTGGCCATCCTGTACCGCAGCGCCTACCAGTCGCGGGCCCTGGAGCAGGAACTGCTGAACGCCCGTCTGGAATACACCATCTGGGGCGGCACGCGTTTTTTCGAGCGCCGGGAAATCAAGGATGCCCTGAGTTACCTGCGCCTGGTGAACAACCAGGACGATGACCTCTCGTTCGAACGCATCATCAACGTGCCTTCCCGAAAACTGGGCAAGAAGTTCCTGGACAGCGTCCGGGACACGGCTGCCCGGCGGGATATCTCGCTGTACAGCGCCCTGCAGGTCTATTACCCGGACAAGGCGGCGGGGTTCATCGCCCTCATCGAGGATGCCAAGCAGTTTGCCCTGGAAAACCGTGTGAGCGACCTGCTGAACCGCCTGCTGGAGGCATCGGCCTATAAGAGAATGGTGCGGGAAGACCAGGACGAAGACCGCCTGGAAAACCTGGACGAACTCCTGAATTCCATCCGCTTCTACGAGAGCGTCCGCTCCCCGGAAGAGAGCACCCTGGCAGATTACCTCCAGGACGTGGCCCTGTACACCAACGACGACCATCGGCGCGAAACGCCCACCCTCAAGCTCATGACCATCCACCAGGCCAAGGGACTGGAATTCCCTTATGTGTTTGTCACTGGCCTGAGCGAAGGCATCTTCCCCAACATGCGCACCATCCGCGAGGGCAAGAAAAACGGTGAGGAGGAAGAACGACGGCTCATGTACGTAGCCGTGACCCGGGCCGAAAAAGCCTTGTTCCTCACGGAATCCGAGGGCTTCAACATCTCCACCAAAACCGACAAATACCCTTCCCGTTTCCTGGCCGAAATCAAGCGGGAACTACTTGTGACCGAAGGTGTTATCCCGCCGGATCTATGGAAGGGAACCCGCAATCTGAGCCATGTGCTGGACCAGGAAGACTACTTCGAGAAAGAGCGGGAGGAATACAACGCACCGTTCCAGAAAGGCGACACGGTTGTACACCCGGTCTTCGGCGAGGGCGTCATCGTGGCCGCCAACAAAGATTTCACCAGCTTTGAGGTGCGCTTTGAAAGTGGCGACACCCGAACGCTCCGGGCCGGTTTCCTGAAACAGTCGGATTTGCCGGAATAGCGCCGGCCCCTAATTCTCTATGTGCAGCACCAGGTACTCCGAGCGGGTGCCGATGCGGATTTTGGGGCCCCAGATGCCCAGGCCGGAGCTGATGTAGTACCGGGTGTTTCCGCGCACGTGATGCCCCCAGGACTTTTCGAAAAGGGCATCCGTCAGCCAGCTCAGGGGCCACACCTGGCCGCGGTGGGTGTGACCGCTGAACTGGAAGTCTACCCCGGCTTCCTGGGCCTCTTCCAGGTGGTAAGGCTGGTGGTCCAGCAGGATGGTGAAACCCTGCAAAGAATCGGCATATTCCCAAAGGGCGGCGCGGCAAGGGTTGCTGCGGTCGTCCCGGCCCACGATGTTGATGTCTCCGAAGCGGGCCACGGAATCCTTCAGCAGCGTGATGCCGGCGCTGGACAGGAAACGGGCCGATTCCTCTTCCTGCCCAATGTATTCGTGGTTCCCCAGCACGGCGTACATGGGCGCCTGGATGCGGGCGAATTCATCGGCAAAATGGCCTTCCAGAAGGGGGCGGAGCTGGATGTCCACGATGTCGCCGCCAAAAAGCACCAGGTCCGGGTTTTCTGCGTTGATGAGGTCGATCCAGCGGGCCAGTTCCGGACGGCGGTTGCTGTAACCCAGATGCAGGTCGCTGGCCAGAACCACCGTCAGGGGGCGCTCCAGGGGCTTTTCGGTGTGGAGGGTGAGCTCCTCGCGGTACTTATGCCTGTAATGGAGGCCGCCGCTTATAAGCACGACGGCAACCACCCCCAGCAGGGCACCCAGGGTGACTCCGTTGGACGAGAACCACGCTTTGGGAAGAAGCCGGGTGAGCACGCCTGCATCGGCCAGCAAAAAGGCGATGAGAAGGTACAGATAGGCAATCATCCAGGGGTGCCCCACTTCGTAGAGCACTGTGATCAAGCCGATGGAAGCCCTGTCCCTGAGCCCCATGCTGGCAAAGGCGGCCGCCATCCACAGCAGGAACAGCGCCATTACCGCAGCCTTGGCCACCCAGCCGCCCGGGGTGAGTTTCCCGAGGTGCCAGGTGACATAGGCTACCGTTCCCAGGAACAGCAGGACAATGACCAGGAATGCCGCTCTCATCGAATTTACCTGGCTTAGCAGATGGATTCCAGGGAAGGAACGTAGTTGCGCTGGATCATGCCGGCGAACATCACGGAGATTTCCTTATCGGCAAAGCCCATGTTCTGCCCCACCTGGTAAATGAGGTCAATCTCGGCCTGGGAAATGTCCTTGTCGGAGAGCACCAGGCCCATCATATAGCTGAGCAGGCCGTCTTTCATGCCGGGATTGCTGTCCAGGATGTGTCCGATGGACTGGTTGAAGATCTTGACCACGTCGTTCTGGTAAATGGCGTCCAGGTAATGCTTGGGGAAGATTTGCAGGCTGGAGAGATTCTTGACGATGTGCTCCACCTCCTTCTCCGTGATTTTGCCGTCGGCATTGGCCACGATGAGGCCTGCCGATGCGATGAAGGCGGCCACATCCTCGTCCAGCGGGCCGTTCCCCACTTTCAGGAGAATGCCGATGAGCTCGTCCATCCCCTTCTCCAACTCTTCCTCGCTGCGGGCGGTTGCGTAGAGGTTGATGGCCTGTACGCGGATGGGATTCACGGGATGGTCGTAGCGGCTCATGCCCTTGCCCTTGAGGAAGAAGTCCAGGCGTTTGCGGTTGTCTTCCAGCAGGGCGTCGATGCTCACGTTCATCCGGCCCAGATCCAGCCCGGAGGCCATTTTGAAGAAGGCGGTGACACAGGCGTTCAGGTTGCCGTTGGCCAGGTAGCCGTAGCGGTCCGCAACCAGCTCTGCCAGCTGGTCGTGCAGGCGGATCTTGTATTGGAGCGTGATGGGTGCCTGGGTTTCCTCCGGCGGGAACACAAAGTAAATGAGACGTTTAAGGGCGGTATCCTTGTTAAGGATATGTCCCAGTTCATGGCCCACCACAAAGCGCAGCTCCTCCTCGGTCATGATGGAGAACATCTCCGAATTGACATTCACGATGTGCGGCTGGCCTTCCTCTTCCGCTGCCACCGAAAAGGCGTTCAGGCTGCTGTCCCCGGTTACGTAAAAGTCCACGGGTTCCGTAAAGTTCAGGCGGCGCTTCACATCCTCGCACAGGGCGAAGAACTCCGGAAGGATTTTCTTTTCCACTTTCATGCAGTGGCCCTCCATGCGGGAACGCCAGTACTCGTCGCTGGACTGGTCCTGGGCAGTCTTGAGGATGTTTTCTACTACAGAGCCCTGCAGGGCATTGTAAATCTGCTTGCCAAGTTCTTTCTCTAACGGGATGGTGGGGGAATAAATCTTTTCCATAACTCTCAGGTTTAAATCATTCAAATATAAGTATTTTTCCTTATATCTACGCCCCCCTCCCCTCCTTTTGCACAATTTTTTGAAAAAAACTTTAAAAAAACTTTGCCGAATTCAAAAATTGCATTAACTTTGCAATCCCAAACAAGGGAAACGGGGTATTAGCTCAGTTGGTAGAGCGTTTGAATGGCATTCAAAAGGTCAGGAGTTCGATTCTCCTATGCTCCACTCCTTAAATGATTGAAAATCA
>CACZUR010000002.1 GCA_902784435.1 uncultured Bacteroidia bacterium
ATTGTCCTTTAGTTAAACTTTCAATATCGGCATAAATTTACTATTTTTGTCATACAAACTTTGGAACAGAAAACTACGCTGCAAATCTAAGGTTTGTAAACTACAAAAACACTAAACAACCATATGAAAAGAGACACGCAGGTCTTTGACCTTATCCGGAAAGAGAAGGAACGCCAGTCTACCGGGCTGGAACTCATTGCATCTGAAAACTATGTAACCGACGAGGTGCTGGAAGCCATGGGCTCCGTGTGCACCAACAAATACGCCGAGGGCTATCCCGGCAAGCGTTATTATGGCGGCTGCGAGGTAGTGGACCAGATTGAACAGCTGGCCATCGACCGCCTGTGCAAACTCTTCGACGCAGAATATGCCAACGTGCAGCCCCACTCCGGCGCCCAGGCCAACATGGCCGTGACCATGGCCATCCTCAAGCCCGGCGACACCTTCATGGGCCTGGACCTGAGCATGGGCGGCCATCTCACCCATGGCAGTCCCGTGAACGCCAGCGGCATCCTCTACCATCCCGTGGCCTATGGCCTGAACCCGGAAACCGGCCGCATAGACTACGACGAAATGGAACGCAAGGCCATGGAATGCAAGCCCAAGCTCATCATCGGCGGGGCATCGGCCTACTCCCGCGAATGGGACTACGAGCGCATGCGCAAGATTGCCGATGAAGTGGGCGCCATCCTCTGGATCGATATGGCCCACACGGCCGGCCTCATCGCCGCGGGCCTGCTGAAGAACCCGGTGAAATACGCGCACATCGTCACGTCCACCACCCACAAAACCCTCCGCGGACCGCGCGGCGGCATCATCCTCATGGGCAAGGACTTTGACAACCCCTGGGGCCTCACCACGCCCAAGGGTGAAGTGAAGAAGATGAGCGCCATCCTCAATTCCAGCGTGTTCCCCGGCATCCAGGGCGGTCCGCTGGAGCACGTGATCGCCGCCAAGGCCGTGGCCTTCTGGGAGGCCGCCCAGCCGGAATACGTGCAGTACCAGAAGCAGGTGGTAGCCAACGCCGCCGCCATGTGCCAAGCATTCCTCTCCAAAGGCTATAAGATTATCTCCGGCGGCACGGACAACCACCTCATGCTCATCGACCTTCGCACCAAATTCCCGGACCTGACCGGCCGCATGGCAGAAAAGGAACTGGTCCGGGCCGACATCACCGTGAACAAGAACATGGTGCCCTTCGACAGCCGCAGCGCCTTCGCCACCAGCGGTCTGAGGATCGGCACGCCCGCCATCACCTCCCGCGGCTTCGAGGAGAAGGACATGGCAGATATCGTAGAGCTCATCGACACGGTGCTGGCATCGGCCAATGCCAATGCCGAGGCGCTGGCTGCCAAGGAACCCACGGAGCAGCAGCTGGCCCTCCGCATCGCCCATAAACTGGTCCTGGACGAAGTCCGCCGCAAGGTACAGATCATGACCACCGGACGTCCCCTTAACCGCTATTAGTATGAAAAAAGCTTTCCTGACCGGCCTTGTCCTGGGGCTAGTGATGGCCTGCTCGCCGGCAGAGCAGCCTGCGCAGCCCACACCCGGCAACAACACCACGCCCACCACCCCGACTACGCCCACGCAGCCGGAGCAGCCGGAGCAGCCCTCGGTGTTCTCTTTCAGTGCAACACCCTCCAGCCTGCATTTCCCGGGCGACGGTGGAACCCTCAAGTTCCAGCTCACCACCAAGGCCCAATGGAAAGCCTATACCCAAGACTCCTGGTACACCTTCTCCCCCACTCAGGGAGAAGGTGACACGGAGATTACCGTCACCGCGCTGGCCAACCCGGACCCGGCATACGGGCTGCGGGGCACCATCGACTTCGAGGCCCAGAACGGCGAAGGCTCTCTCAGTTTCCAGCTCACGCAGGAGAAGGGAGAAGCCGGCATTTCCGTGAACGTGATTACGGGCGCCATTACCGACATCAGCGGCACAAGTGCCACGGTGACAGGCTCTTACTCCGACGCTCCGGAAACGGGCGTGTATGAACGGGGCGTCTACTACGGCACCTCTTCCGCCTCGCTGGACAAACACGTAACCCTGGACAGCTCCCCGGACGCTTCCGGCAGTTTCACCGTCAACCTGAGCAGCCTGGAACCGGGCACAACTTACTATGTCAAGGCCTATGTAACGGCGCTGGATCCCAAGACCAACACCTATCTGGACTTCTTCGGCGAGCTAAAGAGCTTTGTTACTACGCCAAGCGGGACCGCCACCCCGTCCGGTTTGCAGTACCTGAGCGGGTACGAGATTCCGGCCATCGACCTCAAGGGCAATTCCTACAACAGCTCCGGCAAAGAAACCTATGGCAGTACCAAGTGGTATAACTACCTCACGGGCAATGACAACCAGATGGTGGTTACGCACACCTACTCCTATAACGGGAAGCAGTACCGCAACTACACCTGCCTGGTGGACAAGACCAAGAAAGCCCCGCTGTGGAGTGCCTTTGTCATGCACAAGAACGCCTATCCGGACAATAATGTCGGACGTACCGGCAGCTGGACGGACGACCCCGGCATCCCCGCTTCCTGGCAGCAGAGTTCCTCTGCCAGCGGATACAGCCGCGGCCACTTCGTAGCATCCAATTATCGGCAAGCCACCGGCGACGCCAACAAACAGACCTTCTACAAGACCAACCAGGCCCTGCAGGAGCAGGACGGCTTCAACGGTGCCCTGTGGGCCGCCCTGGAAACTGACGTAGTAGCCAAGGCGCCCTCCGGGCGTGATACACTGTACGTGGTGGTCGGGGTCCTGTACGAGGACAACAAACAGCTGGGTGGTGTACCCTGCCCCAGCCACTTCTATAAACTCCTGATGAAGTGCAGCTTCGGAACGGACGGCACGATGACTGCGGCCAAGGGCTGCGCCTACCTGTACACCAATGTATCCCACAAGGGGCAAAGCTACTCTTCCGGTCTCACCACCATCGACGCCGTCGAGCAGCGCTCCGGCTGGAATTTCTTTGCGAACGTGCCCGAGTCCCTGCAGAACGCCGCAGAGGCCCAAAGCAACAGCGTCTGGTAAACTTAGAACAGCCAGCCGATGCCGCCGGCAATGGAGAACATCGAGCGGCGCAGATTACCGGCCTGGATGGGGTAACCCGCCAGGCCGTAGTGGTATGCCGGGTGGATGTTCAGGGAGAAGTGCCAGATGGGGATGGACAGCACCAGCCCCACATCCAGCGTGAGGGAGAACTGGCCGTACTCGTCGGCCGTAAGCCCGTTGAAAGTGCCGGAATACAGGCCCGGCGTCAGGCCCACATAATACTCACTCCGGCGGAACAGGGCCATGATGAAGTTGGCCAGGATATCACTGCCGATACGGTCCGTGGTGCCGTAATACCCGTTGAGCACCGTGTCGCTGATGGACATTTCCGCTGCCGTGAGCAGGCTGTTGCCCAGGCTCCGTATGCCGGGCCGATAGGCTATTGCCAGCGGTATCCCCACATGCATGCCATAGTCAAAGCCCGGGAACATGCCCTGTACACCGGCCTTGTAGGCCATGGGGCCCCAGAAATTGGCCGTATAGGAAAGCGTGAAAGTACGGTTCAAAGGGGCGTCCTTTACGCCTGCAGCGGTGTACACGCCATATTCGGCGCGGATATCGCGAAACGAAAACTCCGGACGGAAGCGCACGGCTTCCTGTGCGAAAGCGAGCACGCCCATGCCGCAGAGGGCGATGGTCAGAATCAGTTTTTTCATATCGTTCAATAACCTTTGGATTACAAAGATAAGGTTTTTTCCTTTCCCATTAAAGAAAACGGCCCCGTCCAACCGTCCCCGTCCGGGTTTTGGGTCATTTTCCCGGACGGACGCGGCTTTGTAGGCGTTTCGTCCGGGTTTTGAGCCGTTTTCCCGGACGGACGTGGCATTGTAGGCGTTTCGTCCGGGTTTTGAGCCGTTTTCCCGGACGGACGTGGCGGCGATGCCGCTATCCTCAGAGGACCCGGATGACATCCCGCAGGATGCCGTTGAAATCCATCACGCGGTCGGGCTTGGGCGAGTAGCCGAGGATGACCACGACGAGTTCCCGGGACGGGATGATGAAGATCTGCTGACCGTCATGTCCGTTGCAGGAGAACATGTCTTCAGGAACATCCGGGCACACATGGCTGCGGTTGAGCCAGAAGAAAGCGCCATAGCGGCCATCGCTGTCCGAGGCGGGCGTGACGGTATAGTCCACCCATCCCTCCGGAAGGATGTGCTGCCCGCCAATGCAACCCCCATCCAGGTACAGCTGTCCGAAGCGGGCATAGTCGCGGGCCGTGACATAAAGGTAGGACGAGCCGACGGGCGTTCCGCTCATATCCGGCTCGAAGCGGGGATGGGCGATGGCCAGCGGGCCGAAGAGGCGGTCACGCATGTAGGCGAGGAAGTCCTTGTCGGAAGCGAAGCGCCCGCGCAGATACCGCATCACGATATTGGTGCTGCCGCTGGAGTAGTACCAGTGGGTCCCCGGCTCGTAGACAAGGGGCTTGGAAAGGGCGAAGAGGCCCATGTCCGTCTCCCGGTGCAGCATGAGGTTCACGTCGGAGCGGTTGCCGTAGTTCTCATTCCACTCCAGGCCGCTCTGCATCTGCAGGAGGTCGTGGAGGGTGATGGCTTTCCGGGCGTCATCCTGCCACTGCGGAATGTCCATCGGCGCGTGGATATCCACCAGGCCGTCACCGGACATGATGCCGACAAGGGCGTTGGTGAAGCTCTTCCCCATGCTCCAGCTCAGAAGCTGCGTACCCGCTCCGATGCCCTCTCCGTAGCGCTCGGCAACCACCTTTCCGCGGTGCAGCACCACGAAGGCGAAGGCGTGGCCACTGTATGCATGCTCATCCACGACAGCCTTGGCAAGGGGTTCCAGTCGGGCGGCGAGTTCCGGGTCGCCGGGCTCCAGATAATCCACATAGGCGGAATCTGCCGGGAGAGGATACTGCCCGGCGAGGAAAGCCTCCTTGTCTTTCCCGCGAAGCAGGGTAACCCCGTAACCTTCCCTGAAGGCGGCGGTGGAGCGGTACCAGAGGAACCGGCTGGTGACCGTCCGCTTGTCGAAGTCCACCTTGTTCTTGGTGAGCTTGATGAATGAGAAATGAAGGTCCAGGGCCTCCACATCGGCCTGGTCGCGTCCGGAGACGAACACGGCCGATGCCAGGTTCTTGGCCGCGTAGCCCGTGATGATGGGCATGAGTGTATTCAGGTAGATGCATCCGCCCAGCACGGCGGCGACAAGCACTGCGCCCGCGATTCCGATAATCTTTTTAGTTTTCATGGGTCAATAGTCTACTTTGTTCAGGAACAGGGCGTGCCCGGGGACGGATTCGCCGGCGTCGGAACGCGTTCCGGAGGCGATGAGCTGCGCAATCCACGCCGGGTCGCGCTTTCCACGCCCCACTTCGATGAGCGACCCCACCGTAGCCCGCACCATATTCCGGAGGAAACGGTCGGCCGCTATCCGGAAGTACCAGTATCCTTCCCGTCTCGGCATGCCCATCACCTGGATATGGCCGGGGACATACGGCTCCCAGCGGGCCTCGAAGACGGTGCAGAGGGAGGTTTTGTTGTCGCCGCCGGTTTTCTCGAAGCAGGAGAAGTCGTGGGTACCCAGGAGGTACTGGCAGGCGGCGTTCATGGCGTCGAAATCCAGCTCCGGGTAGCCGCAGTACCAGGAGTACTGCCGCAGGAAGGGATCTTTCTGCCGATGGATGAAGTAGGTATATTCCCGACGCCGGGCGCTGAAACGGGCATGGGCATCTGCGGGCACTTCCGAAAGGGACAGAATGGCCACCGAACGGGGCAGGATGGCATTTAATTTGTAGATAAAGTCCGATGCCTGATAGGGCAGCGGACCCTCCGTGTCAAAGTGGGCCACATAGTTCACGGCATGCACGCCGGTGTCTGTACGCCCCGCACCGGTAACGGGCACGGGACGGCCCAAAAGACGCGCCAGCGCGCCCTCCAGGCAGGCCTGGACGGAAGGGGCCGACGGCTGGATCTGCCAGCCGCAGAATTCCGTTCCGTCGTATGACAGGCAAAGGAAATAACGCATATGCAAATGTAATAAATTATATGGAAAGCGTAAACATTCGTGAGCTGAACGAACGCATTCAGAAAGAAAGTTCTTTTGTAGACCTCCTGACCCTGGAAATGGGGAAGGTCATCGTAGGGCAGAAACACCTGGTAGACAACCTCCTGATAGGCCTCCTGAGCGGCGGCCACATCCTGCTGGAAGGCGTGCCCGGCCTGGCCAAAACCCTGGCCATCAACACCTTGTCCCAGGCGGTAGACGCCAAATTCAGCCGCATCCAGTTCACCCCGGACCTGCTGCCCGCCGACGTAGTGGGCACCCTCATCTACTCCCAGAAGAAAGAAAGCTTCGAAGTGCACAAGGGCCCCATCTTCGCCAACTTCGTCCTGGCCGATGAAATCAACCGTTCCCCGGCCAAGGTACAGAGCGCCCTGCTGGAAGCCATGCAGGAGCACCAGGTCACCATCGGCGAAAACACTTACAAGCTGCCGGAGCCTTTCCTGGTGATGGCCACCCAGAACCCCATCGAGCAGGAAGGCACCTATCCCCTGCCGGAGGCCCAGGTAGACCGTTTCATGCTCAAGGTGGTGGTTTCCTACCCCAAGAAGGAGGAAGAGCGCCAGATTATCCGCATGAACAATAGCGGGGAATTCCCCAAGGCCCAGGCAGTGGTGAAGCCGGAGGACATCATCCGCGCCCGTGAGGTGGTTCGCGAGGTATACATGGACGAAAAGATCGAGCGTTACATCGTGGATATCGTCTATGCCACCCGTACCCCTGCGGAATACGGCCTCAAGGAGTTGGGAAGCTACATTTCCTACGGCGCGTCGCCGCGTGCCAGCATCTCCCTGGCCATGGCTTCCAAGGCCTATGCCTTCATCAAGCGCCGCGGTTATGTGATTCCGGAAGACGTGCGTGCCGTATGCAACGAGGTCCTGCGCCACCGTATCGGCCTTACCTATGAGGCCGAGGCCGAGAACGTCACCCCCGAACAGATTATCGAAAAGATCATCAACGCGGTCATCGTCCCGTAATGACACCGGAAGAATTAATAAAGAAGGTTCGCAAGATTGAAATCCGGACCAAGGCGCTGAGCCACCAGATCTTCGCCGGAGAGTACCACTCCGCGTTCAAAGGGCGCGGCATGGCCTTCAGCGAGGTGCGGGAGTATCAGTACGGGGACGACGTGCGCAACATGGACTGGAACGTGACGGCGCGCATGAGCGCCCCGTACGTGAAGGTCTTCGAGGAGGAACGCGAACTCACCGTGGTGCTGCTGGTGGACATTTCCCGGAGCGGCCTGTTCGGCACCCGCGTCAAGACCAAACGGGAGCAGTTGGCAGAGATTGCCGCCACCCTGGCTTTCAGCGCCATCCTGAACAACGACAAGGTGGGCTGCATCCTGTTCAGCGACCGCGTAGAGAAGTTCATCCCGCCGGAGAAAGGCAGGACGCACTTCCTGCACATCGTCCGGGAAATCCTGGAATGGGAGCCCCGGCACGAGGGCACGGATATCGGCGAAGCCCTGCGCTACCTCACCAACGCCATCAAGAAAAAATGCACGGCCTTTGTCCTGAGCGACATGCTGGACGTCCGGGCCGATGGTACCCCGCGCTACGAGGACGCCTTGAAGGTGGCCGTGAACCGGCACGACCTGTCGGTGATCCGCGTGAGCGACCCGCGCGAAAAGAGTCTCCCGAATGTGGGGCTGGTGCATGCCAAAGATGCCGAAACAGGCGCTTCCCGCTGGATCAACACGGGTTCCCGCCGCGTGCGGGACGCTTACGGCGCGTGGTTCCGCACCACCACTGCCCAGGCCGACCGCCTGCTCCTGAAATACCAGGTAGACCACGTGGACATAGCCACCGACGAAGACTATGTCCGCAGCCTGATGGCCTTATTCCACAGAAGATGAAAAAAGTGTATGTTCTGATAGCCGCCCTTGTGAGCGCCGGTCTCATGGCCGGGGCCGAAGGCGTGCGCAAAGATGCCGGAGAAGCCTTCCTGGAGCCCCTTCAGCAGCGGGATTCCGTGCTCATCGCAGACCAGCTGCGCTATGGCGTGCTGCTGGAAAACGTGCCGGAGAACACCCCGCTGTCCCTGCCGGAATTCCAGCTGGAGAAAGACGCGCCGCTGGTGTTCCTGGGCGGCTGGCAACTGGATTCCACCCGGGTTTCCAAACGCAAGGAGCGTCCGGCCCGCTACAACATAAAAGCCTCCCTCACCCTGACCACGTTCATGGGCGGCACCTATGAGCTGCCGGACATTCCGGTGCTCCTGGACGGCGACACATTGGTGTTCCGCGCCGCTCAGCCGCTGCAGGTGACGGAACTGCCCGTAGACATGGAAAGTTTCCAGCCCCACGACATCAAGCCCCAGCAGAAGGTTCCCTACACCCTGGCGGAACTGTTCCCCTGGATCTGGGGCATCAGCACGGGCCTGATGGCCCTCGCCGCCCTGATCCTGTGGCTGGTGTACCGGAAAAAGAAGACGGACGATGCCCGCAGCGCCGAGCCCGCCCACATCCGCGCCCTGCGCAAGCTGGACAAATTCCGCGGCGACAAATACTGGAAGCCGGAGCAGCAGAAAGCCTTCTACAGCGGCGTCACGGATGCCCTGCGCGAGTACATCGCCGCCCGGTTCGGGGTGGGCGCCATGGAAATGACCACCGCCGAAATTTTCCAGGACCTGAAGGGAGCCGATCTCCCGGAAGACCTGTTCCAGGAAATGAAAGGCCTGTTTGAACGGTCCGACTTCGTGAAGTTTGCCAAGTTCACCGCCTCGGACGAGGAAAATGCCACCGTACTGCCCCAGGCGGTCCGGTTTGTGACCACCACGTACCAGACGGAACTGGAAGAGGAGATGTAGCGTATGTTCTTTGAGTATCCCCATCTTCTCTGGCTCCTGGCGGTTCCGCTGCTGCTCGTTCTCCGCTATCTGTGGATCGAGCTCAAGGACCGCCGTCCGCACATGCGGGTATCGGCCCTGGATGCCTGGAAGGCCGGCGGACGGTCGGTGCTGGAAGTGGTCCGGCACCTGCCCTTCGTCCTTCGCATCGCGGCCCTCACGCTCATCATCGTGGCCATCGCACGGCCGCGTTCCTCCACCCAGGTAGAGAAAGTGGACACGGAGGGCATCGACATTGTCTTTGCCATGGACGTCTCCACTTCCATGCTGGCCAGGGACTTCACCCCGGACCGCCTGAGCGCCGCCAAGGACATTGCCATCGAATTCATCGCCCAGCGGCCCAGCGACCGCATGGGGATTGTGGTCTTTGCCGGAGAAAGCTATACACAGTGCCCCCTGACCACGGACCGGGCCACCCTCATCAACCTGATGAAGGACGTGCAGACAGACCTCATCGAGGACGGGACGGCCATCGGCAACGGCCTGGCAACAGCCGTAGCCCGGCTCAAGGACTCGGACGCCAAAAGCCGCGTGGTCATCCTGCTCACAGACGGCGTGAACAACATGGGAGAGATAGACCCCACCATGGCTACGGAAATCGCAAAAACCTATGGTATAAGGGTTTACACCATTGGCGTGGGCGCCAACGGAACGGCCCCCTATCCGGTGCAGACGCCCTGGGGCCCCCAGCTCCAGAACATCCCCGTGGAAATTGACGAGCCCCTCCTCAAGAACATTGCGGACGGCACGGGCGGGCGCTATTTCCGCGCCACGGACAACACCAAACTGGCCGAGATTTACGGGGAAATCGGCCAGATGGAAAAGACCCGCACCTCGGTGGATTCCTTCCCCGTGTACAAGGACCTGTTTAAGAATTACGCACTGGCAGCCCTGGTGCTCCTGCTCGTGGAAGTGCTGCTGACTGCTTTGTTGAGGAGGATGCCGCAATGCTGATGTTTGCCGACTATAAGTTCCTGTACCTGCTGCTGTTAATCCCTGTTTTTCTGGTGGGATACGGCCTGCTCAGGTACCTGCGCAGCCGCCGGGTGAAAGCCCTCGGAGACCCTGCGCTGGTGCAGGCGCTCATGCCCTCCTGGTCCCCCGCCAAGGGCTGGATCCGGGTGGTGCTCTTCTGCCTGGCGTTCGCCTTCTTTGCCATAGGCCTGGCGCGCCCCCGCACGGGAGCCAAACTGGCCGAACGCACTACCCGCGGCGCAGAGATCATCGTGGCCCTGGACGTGTCCAATTCCATGCTGGCACAGGATTATTCCCCCAACCGCCTGGAACGCGCCAAACTGAGCATATCCCGCCTGACGGACCGCCTGCAGGAAGACCGCATCGGCCTGGTCATCTTTGCCGGCACATCCTTCGTGCAGCTGCCCGTGACCACGGACTACGTGAGCGCCAAGATGTTCCTGAGCAGCATAGACACCGGTTCCATTCCCGTGCAGGGAACGGCCATCGGAGATGCCATCCGCCTCAGTATCAAGAGCTTCAGCGCCCAGAGCGAGAAAAGCCGCGTGATCGTGGTCATCTCGGACGGTGAAAACCACGAGGACGATCCGGTGGAGGCCGCCCGCCAGGCCGCAGAGCTGGGCATCAAGGTCTATACCATCGGCGTCGGATCGGCCGAGGGCCAGCCCATCCCACTGGAAGGCGGCCTCATGAAAGACAAGGACGGCAATATCGTGGTCACGCGCCTGGACGAGGAAACGCTGCGGCAGGTGGCCCGGGCCGGTAACGGGGCCTACATCCACGCCGGAGGGGAGGAATTCGGCCTGAATCCCATTATCCAGGACATCCGCCGCATGGAAGACGAAGAATTCGGCAGCGTGGTGTTCGAGGAATACGACGAGCAGTACATGTATTTCTTTGGCATTGCCCTGGCGCTGTTTGTCCTGCAGATGCTGCTGGGAGAGCGCAAACCGCGCCGTAAACTGTTTGAGGTATGAGAAAGTGTGTTTTGATCCTGTTGCTTACCCTGACAAGCCTGCTTGCGTACGGCCAGAAGGCCGATCTGCGCAAAGGGAACCGTCAGTTCCGGAAAGGACAATACGACCAGGCCGATATCAGCTACCGAAAGGCCCTGATGCAGGACACGACCTCGGTCACCGCCCGCTACAACCTGGCCGGCAACCTGTATCGGCAGGAGAATTACGAAGAAGCCGCCAAGCAGCTGGACGCCGCCAAGGAGCGCGCGGCCCTCACAGCTTTTGCGGCCGACTATGATTATAACCGCGGAGACGTAGCCATTGCGCAACAAGACTGGAAAACGGCCGTGGAGGCCCTCCAGCAGTGTCTTCTGCGCAATCCCGGGGACCTGGAGGCCAAGGAGAACTACATCTATGCCCGCAACAAACTGATGGAACAGCAGGGCCAGGATCAGAACCAGAATCAGGATCAAAATCAGGATCAGAACCAGAACCAGAATCAGGATCAAAATCAGGATCAGAACCAGAACCAGGACCAGGATCAAAACCAGGACCAGCAGCAGAATCAGGACCAAAAACAGGACCAGCAGGACCAGAACCAGCAGCAACAGCAGGAGGAAGTCCAGCTGTCTCCCCAGCAGGCCCAGCAGCTGCTCCAGGCCATCCAGGAGAAGGAAAAACAGACACAGGAGAAAGTGGACGCAGAGAAGGCCAAGGCCCTGAAATCGCGTCAGAAGGAAAAGAATTGGTAGTATGAAAAGACTTTTTGCCGTCATCGGCATCTTCCTCGCAGGCCTTACCGCCTGGGCACAGCCCAGCATGCGGGTGGAGGTGCACAACATAGTGGAACTGGGCGAACGCTTCAACGTGGTGTTCGTGGTAGAAGGGGAAAACAGCCCGTCGGACTTCCAGTGGGAGGCCGGCAGTGATTTCACCGTGGTATGGGGCCCGCAAAAGGGCTCCTCCACCAGCATCCAGATGATCAACGGCAAAACCACCCGTTCTTCCCAGACTTCCTACACGTACATCCTGCAGGCCAAGGCGGTGGGTACCTTCACCATCGCTCCGGCCACGGCCAAGGTGAAAGGCACGGAGGTACATTCCAGGGCCGTGAGCGTCCAGGTGGTGAACGGCGGCGGCAGCAGTGCCGGGCAGCAGCCTTCGCAGTCCTCCTCCGGCGGGCAGTCCGCCCAGCAGCCTTCATCGGCCCAGGCCAATGCCGATATCTTCATGCGCCTGAGCTTGAGCCGCAGTTCGGTGGTGGTGGGAGAGCCCGTGACGGCCACCCTCAAGATTTATCACCGGGCCAACCTGGTAGGCTTTGAAAACGCCCGTTTCCCCAGTTTCAAGGGCTTCTGGAGCCAGGAAGTGGAAACCCCTTCCAACATTGAATTCCAGCGGGAACAGCTGGACGGAACCATGTACAACAGCGCCGTCCTGCGCCGCTGGGTCATCATTCCGCAGAAATCCGGCGACCAGCCCATCGAGTCGGCCGAGATTGTGTGCCTGGTCAATGTCCAGCGCCCCCGCACCGGCGGTTCCATCTTTGACGACTTCTTCGGCAACGACTATGTGACCACCCGCCAGCGGGTAAGCACCAAACCCGCCACCCTGCACGTGACGGCCCTGCCCGCCGGCGCCCCCGCTTCGTTCGGCGGCGGTGTAGGCGACTTCCAGGTACAGGCCCGTCTGAGCAAGGATTCCCTGAAGACACACGACGCCGCGTCGCTCATCCTCACGGTGTCCGGAAAGGGCAATATCGCCCTCCTGGAAGCCCCCAAGCTCCATTTCCCGCCGGACTTCGAGGTATACGACGTCAAAACCAGCGTAAACACGGACAAGAGCGGCACCAGCGGCTCCAAGACCTTCGAGTATCCCTTCATCCCGCGCAGTCCCGGAGCGTTTGAAATCGGCCCCATCCAGTATGGATACTACGACGTTAAACAGCGCCGCTACGAGACCGTGACGGCCCCGGCCCTGTCCCTGAGCGTAGCCCGCAGCGCATCGGCCGGCACCGTCACCCCGGACAGCGGCTCCACGCTGGTAGTAGACCGCAAAGGCGTCAAGAACCTGGGAGATGACATCCGCTTCATCCGCAGCAAGACCCGGCTGGGCACGGACAAAGGCTTCCTGGTCTATTCCAAGGCCTGGTGGGCCACCCTCATCGTCCTTCTCCTGGCCGGCCTGGGCTGCTGGCTGGGCATGCGCAAGGCGGCCGCCCGCCGGGCCGACGTAGCCGGTTCCCGCAAACGCAAGGCCACCCGCCAGGCCCTGAAACGCCTGGCCCAGGCCCGGGAATTCCTGCAGAAGAACCTGTACACGGCTTTCTACGAGGAACTCCACCGTTCCCTGCTGGGCTTCGTGGGCGACAAACTGTCCATGGACATGGCCGACCAGAACAAGGAGAACATCCGGGAGCAACTCATCGCACGGGGCGTTCCGGAAGAAACCGCCCAGGGCTTCACCGGGCTGCTGGACGCCTGCGAATTTGCCCGCTATGCCCCGGACGCCGGCCACGAGGCCATGAACGCCCACTACCAGGAGGCCGTGAACCTGATTACCGCCATCGATGCATCCATGAAGAAAACACCCACCGGGGGCGCTGCGCTGGCCCTTTTGCTGCTGCTGTTCCCCATCGGCCTGCAGGCACAGGAGCTTTCCTACCCGGATTCCCTGTGGAAGTCGGGCGTAGAAGCCTATACCGCCGGCCATTATGAAAGCGCCGTCCAGGATTGGGAAGACGTACGGGCCACCGGACTCATGTCCAAGGAACTGTACTACAACCTGGGCAACGCCTATTTCAAGAACGGGGAAATCGCCCCGGCCATCCTGTGGTACGAAAGGGCCCTGCGCCTGGATCCCTCAGACGCCGATGTCCGCTATAACCTGGACTATGCCCGTGCCCTTACGCAGGACAAGATAGACGAAGTGCCGGAGATCTTCTTCGAGCAGTGGGGCCATGCCATCTGCTACCTGCTGCCGTCCAATACCTGGGCAGTGATGGGCCTGGTGGCCTTTGCCCTGCTGGTCGCCTGCTTGCTCCTGTATCTGCTCGGGGCCACCAGCGGCCAGCGCCGCCTGGGCTTCTTTGTCGGCATCGCCTTCTTCCTCCTGGCCTTCCTGGGCTGGGACTTTGCCCAGTGGCAGCGCACCGAGGCCCGCCGCCAGGACATGGCCATCGTCATGCGGCCCGTCTCTTCCGTGAAGAGTTCCCCTTCGGCCGAAAGCGCCAAGGACCTGTTCATCCTGCACGAAGGCACCCGCGTCCGCATCCTGGACAACGTGTCCGGCTACAGCAACATCGAACTGGCCGACGGCCGCCAGGGCTGGATCCCCGCCCGGGAGATAGAGATTATCTGAAGCGATAAGTGAACGTCCAGCTGGAGAAGGCGCCGGCATCCAGGTGCAGGGGCATGTAGGGCTCCAGGCAAGCCACGCGGTCGTTGGCCCAGAGGACGATGTGACTGAGCAAGCGGTTTGCGCTCACCTGCACGGAGCGGGAGCCTTCGGCCACCGTAAAATCGCAGGTGGTAGGGCCATCCGCGTTGTGCAGATTCCCGCAAAAAACGGCATCGGAAGGGTCTACCGGGCCGGTGAAAGCAACGCCGCCGGGTACGAAGCCCGCATTGTCGTAGGCGTGCCGCCAGTCCCCCGCCGGCTGCCAGGGGAAACGGAGGCTGCGGGCCGGGCCCACGGGCACTCCTCCAAAAGTGAGAAAGTTGTGGTTGTAGAAGTAGCCCGTAAGCGGCTTCCGGGCGTTCCAGACAAGGGAATGGACCATTTCCAGGCGGCTTCCGTCCAACAGGACAATCCTTTTCCGATAACTGTACCAGCCCCTGAGCGTGTGCTCATAGACCACCTCATTGCTGCGGACATACACCTCCCAGGTACCCGGATTCACCAGCTCATACAGCCGGAAGCGGTCGTAAGGTTCCGCGTCGGGCCGGCGAAGCAGCCCCACCCCGGGTTTGCAGAAAAGACCGCCTACGGGAACGCCGGTCCAGTCCACCGTCACGAATTCCTCCGAGAGGCCGCAAACGCGGTCGTGGCGGTAAGGATCCTGGTGGGAAAACCATTCGTCGGCAAAGACATAGAAGCATTCCCTGCATCCGGATGCATCCTTTGACAGTATTATCGCTCGGCTGTAAGCGCAGCCCCTATTCCTGCCAGGACGGAGGAATCTCTCCGTCTCCCAGCGGAATAATCTCTGAGGAAGAGGAGACCTCTGTTTCTTCCATATCGGCGGGCGGTTCCGGCGGAATGGCATGGGTTCCTTCCCCGCCGCCGCGGATTCCCACGATGACGCAGATAAACAATGCGGCCGACAGTACCAGGGTGAGCAGCATCAGGAAGAAATTCTTCTTGTCTTTCCGCTTCTTGACGATGCGGGAGATGATCAGCAGCAGGACGGCCAGCACGGCGGCCAGGATCCAGACCTGGGTCTGGGTCAAATCCGGGAGGGAATCGATAAAATTATCCATAACAAGAAGGGTTAGTCCGATTATTTGATACCGTATTTACGGAGGATTTTGACAATGGGTTTCCGGATGGACTGCTCCCACAGGGTATAACCGTAGTTGTCCGGATGGATGCCGTCCACGGAGGCCTCATGACTGGGAGGACAGGCCTTCGGTGTAATGAAATAGACGTCTTTGTACTTTTTGCGCCCCTCCGGAGTGGATTTGATCTCCTTGAAAATCCGGGCGGCCATGTCCATCTTGTCCTGTTCCTTCTTGTCCTCGCTCACGTTGAAATTCCGCTTTTCGCGCCAGATGGTCTGCTGGAAAATGAGCGGCTTGCCGGGGTGCGCGGCGATCATCCTGTCGATGAAGGGGACCAGACGCTCGCGGATCACGTCGGCCCGGGGATTGGAGAAGGAGTCGAAGACAAAGGCATCGGCATCCACATCTACCAGCACATCGCAGAAATAGTCCTGCAGCATGCAGCGGCCGCTGCAGCCCAGCGACAGCATCTGCAGGCCCGTGGCACGGGTAAACTGGGCCGGATAGGCCATGCCGGCGCGGCTGGTGCTGGCGCCATGGGTGAAACTGGAGCCCCAGATGGCAATACGGTGACGGAACGGGTTGTCCACAGGCTCCAGGACAGCCCCTTTTTCCACGCCAACTTTGATGGACAATTCCTCGCTGTAGGTGGGGAAGTACAGCAGGCACTCATGCATGCTGCCGTCCATGGCGGCGATGAGGGTGAGCGGCTGGTCCAGCTTTCCCCGGCTGTTCACGCCCGAGGCCGCCCACAGCCATTTCCCGTCCTTCCGGATGTACAGGTCGTATCCGCGGGCCGATATATGAACGGTATTCACAGGGTCGTCCATCTGGCCATACTCCGTGAGGATGCTGATGCTCTTGCTGTTGGTCTTGAAAACGCATCCCATGCCGGAAGACATCCTCACCAGCAGGTTTTCCCGCTTGGTGAAACCCTTGTACAGGCTGGTGTCTACCCGGTGATAGGGATTGGCGGTTTTGCCGGGCATGAGCTTGCCTATCAGGGTAAGCTCCGAAGCTTCCGTGTACACGTAATCCACGGTCTGGGCCTGCGCAGCCAGCATGCCGGCCACGAGCAGGATAAGGATAAGTGCTGTCTTTTTCATCGTATCACAAAGATGAGGAAAAAAAAGCGTAAAACAAAGACTGTCGCCTACTTATGACCGTTCTTCCACTTATGACCGTCCTTCCCAGGGCACATCCTGTACACTTGCATGCAACGTATAACGCGAAAAACGGGGAAAAGTGCGTTATAGGGTGCATGCCGATGCAACGTATAACGCGAAAAACGCCCAAAAGTGCGTTATAGGGTGTGACGGCAGGCTGGGATGGTGGGGAAATGATACAATACGGTAAAAATCTTGGCAGATATGCTTTCCAGGTCGTGAAATTCACGGCTTTTTTTGTATCTTTGCAGATTGAACTGAATTATATAAAAGACAACAACATATGTTATTCTCTCTTCTTCAATCAGACCTGGCGGCTGCGGTCGCAGACAGCCTGGTCCAGCAGCCGGAAACCGTGGCTCCCGTACAGCCCACCGAAATGAGCACCAGCCTCTGGACCATGTTCACCCTGGGCGGCCCCCTCATGTGGGTTCTCCTGGCCCTGAGCATCCTGGCCATCTACCTGATCGGCCGCAAATGGTGGATCATCCGCAACGCCTCCCAGATAGACCCGCACTTCATGCAGGACATCCGCGACTACATGGGCGAAGGCAAAACCAAGAGCGCCATCACCCTGTGCCGCAAGTATGACAATCCCGTCGCCCGCATGATCGAAACCGGCATCCACCGGATGGGCCGTCCCATGGCCGATATCCAGGGCGCCATCGAGAACATCGGCAATGTAGAGGTGGCCCGCCTGGAAAAGGGACTCCCCATCCTGGCCACCATCGCCGGCGGCGCGCCCATGATCGGATTCCTGGGCACCGTGCTGGGCATGGTGCAGGCCTTCTTCAACATGTCCAAGGCCGGCAACAACATTGACATCACCCTCCTGAGCGACGGTATCTACACGGCCATGCTCACCACCGTGGGCGGTCTGATCGTGGGTATCATCGCCTACTTCGGCTACAACTGGCTCACCTCCAAAGTGAGTGACCTGGTGTACAAGATGGAAAGCTCCACGCTGGAGTTCATCGACATTGTCCTCAACGAACCCGGAGAGCAGGAGTAAACTATGGCACTCAAGAGAAATACCAAGGTGGACGCGCAGTTCTCGGTATCCAGCATGACGGATATCGTGTTCCTGCTCCTGATCTTCTTCCTGGTCACCTCTACGCTCATCAATCCCAACGCCCTGAAGCTCCTGCTGCCTAAATCCACGGGCCAGGTCAACGCCAAGGCCACGGTGAGCGTAAGCATCAAGGACTGGGGCGATGACACCTACACCTACCACGTCAATGGCGCGCAAGACCCCATGCCCTACGAACTGGTAGAGGAAGAACTCATCGGCCTGCTGTCGCAGGAAGAAGACCCCACTTTCTCCATCTACAGCGACCAGAGCGTCCCGGTGGGAGAAGTGGTCCAGATGATGAATATCGCCAAAAGGAACCATTACAAGGTCATTTTGGCCACCCAACCCGAATAAGCCATGCAACCTTACCAGAGAACCCGGGCAGACAGGGAGAAAAAAGCGGGCGTGAGCGGTATCCTGCTCACGCTGGGTTTCCATGCCCTGGGCCTGGTAATCCTGCTCACCAGCGGGCTCAAATACCTGGATCCCCCGCCGCCGGAGCGCACTTCCCTCCTCATCGAATTCGAAGAAGAGACCCTTCAGGAGAAACCCGTGCAAACCAGCGTGGGACGCCAGCCCCAGGCGGAGGAAGTGGATGTAACTAAACCCGTAGACCTGGTGCAGCAGTCGGAATCGCCCTATCAGAACGACCGGCCCAACACCACGCCGGCCACGCAGCCGGACCCCCACGGAGATGTAGAAGTGCCCACGCCCCCGGTAGAGGAACCCAAACTGGATCCCCGGGCCTCCTTCCCGGGTATGGGCAACAAGGACAACAACGCCACGACGCCCCACAGCGCCAACGAGCCCTCGGAAGGCTTCAAGCCCGGACAGCCGGACGGCAATACCCGGGAAGGCAAGACCGAAGGCACGCCCAACGCCCATGTAAAAGGGCGTAACGTAGTGGGCTCCCTGCCCAAACCCACCTACGGCACCCAGGCCGAAGGCACGGTGGTGGTGCAGGTGAAAGTGGACCAGTACGGCAATGTAACGGAAGCCATCGCCGGCGCGGAGGGCACCACCGTGGCCGACAAAAACTTGTGGAATGCCGCCCGCAACGCGGCCCTCAAGGCCCATTTCAACATGGATCCGAATGCCCCCGCCGTTCAGGTGGGGACCATCACTTATATTTTTAAACTCAAATAATTAAGCCCGTGAGGGTGAAACTTTATGGAAGAACACAAGAAAGGTACGAGAAAACGTATCGTACGCAAGGCCGGTGAAGGCCATGCAGAAAAAGTAGATTACAGCACCAGCCGCAGTTTTGATTCCGAGAGCAGGCCGGCCCGCCGCTATTCCGGCGACCGCCCCGCCTACGGAGAACGCAAAAACGACCGCCGCAGCGCCGGTGACGGCGAACGCCGCTCCTACGGCGAGCGTCGCAGCAGCGGCGAAGGCGAGCATCGCAGTTATGGCGATCGCCGCAGCTCAGGCGCAGGCCGCCCGCAGAGCGGCGAGCGCAAGAGCGGCTACTCCAGGCCGTCCTTTGGCAACAAGCCCGGTTTCGGGGGGCACAAACCCGCCGGCCGCAAGCCCTTTGCCAAGCGCAGCCAGGCCGATGAAGGCATGAACGCCATGCTCAGCCGCAAACCCCAGGTAGACGGCCGTTACTCCGACGACGACACCGTCAAGACTGAAATCCAGGAAGTGGTGCGCCTGAACAAATTCATCGCCAATTCCGGCGTGTGCTCCCGCAGGGAGGCCGATACCCTGATCCAGAGCGGTGTCGTCACCGTGAACGGAGAGGTGGTCACCGAACTGGGCACCAAGGTGAATGTGCTCAAGGACGATGTCCGCTTCAACGGCCAGCGCCTCAAAGGCGAGGAAAAAGTATACATCCTCATGAACAAGCCCAAGGGTTATGTCACCACCGCCAGCGATCCGCACGCAGAAAAGACCGTGATGGAACTGCTGAGCGGCTGCCCCACCCGCGTATTCCCGGTGGGCCGGCTGGACAAGAACACCACCGGCGTGCTCATGTTCACCAACGACGGAGAGATGGCCGAGCGCCTCACCCACCCGTCCTACAACAAGAAAAAGATTTACCAGGTAGTCCTGGACGCCCCCCTCAAGGAGGAAGACCAGCAGAAAATCCTCGCCGGCATCGAGCTCAGCGACGGCATCGTGTCGGCCGATGAACTGGAATACATCGACGCACACGACCACCGCCAGCTGGGCATTGAAATCCACTCCGGCAAGAACCGTGTGGTCCGCCGCATTTTCGAGTCCCTGGGCTACGACGTAAAGGCCCTGGACCGCGTGTATTTCGCCGGCCTTACCAAGAAAGGCCTCAAGAAAGGCGACTGGCGTTACCTCACCGAGGGCGAAGTGAACATCCTTAAAATGGGAGCATACGTATAAATGGCACACAGAGCTGGTTTTGTCAATATCATCGGCAACCCCAACGTGGGCAAATCCACGCTGATGAACGCCCTGGTGGGAGAGAAGCTTTCCATCGTCACGGCCAAGGCCCAGACCACGCGCCACCGCATCATGGGCATCGTAAGCGGAGAGGATTACCAGATCGTGTACTCCGACACCCCCGGCATCCTGAACCCCAACTACCGGCTGCAGGAGAACATGCTGGGCTTCGTGGACACGGCCATCGGCGACGCCGACATTATCCTGTACGTGACCGACACCGTGGAGAAAGGCGACAAGAACGAAGCCTACATCCAGAAACTGCAGCAGGTAGACTGCCCGGTAGTGGTGGTGATCAACAAGATAGACATCTCTACCCAGGAAAAGGTGGTGGAACTCATGGCCTGGTGGAAGGAAATGCTGCCCAAGGCCCAGGTGATTCCGGCATCGGCCCAGGAAAAATTCAACCTGGAAAGCATCCTGGAGGCGGTTTCCTCCCAACTGCCGGAAGCCCCGGCCTGGTTTGACAAAGACCAGTTCACGGACAAGAACCTGCGCTTCTTTGCCTCGGAAATCCTGCGGGAGAAGATTTTCCTGAACTACAGCGAGGAAATCCCCTACAGCTGCCAGGTAGAGATTGAGGCCTTCCACGAAGGCGAAGACCGCTATGAGATTTCCGCCGTCATCTACGTGATGCGGGACTCCCAGAAGGGCATCATCATCGGCAAGGGGGGCAAGATGCTCAAGAAAGTGGGCACCGAGGCCCGCCTGGAAATGGAAGATTTCTTCCAGAAGAAGGTTTTTTTAAGTACATTTGTAAAAGTGGACCCGGACTGGCGCGAAAGCCGCAAGGAGCTACGCCGCTTCGGATATGAATTTTAGGTAAAAGAGGAAGGTCGCCCCTCCGGGGGGCTGAATAGAAGGCCGATGCCCCCCGGAGGGGCGCCTTCCTCTCAGAATCAAATTGTTATGGCAGAAGATTGGGAAGATATCGAAGGTCAGGAACAGGAAGAGGAACTGAGTGAGGATGCCGCTGCGTCGGGCAAGTTTGAAAAACTGCTGGGCAGCGACAGCCACAAGTTCAAACTGTCGGGCATGTTCAAGGACTGGTATCTGGACTATGCGTCCTACACCATCCTGGACCGCGCCGTGCCGCACATCGTAGACGGGTTCAAACCGGTCCAGCGCCGTGTGCTGCACACCATGTTCACCATGGACGACGGCCGCTATACCAAGGTGGCCAACATCGTGGGCCAGGCCATGCAGTATCATCCCCACGGAGACGCCTCCATCCTGGGCGCCCTGGTCACCCTGGGCCAGAAGGGCCTCCTCATCGACTGCCAGGGAAACTGGGGAAACATCCTCACCGGAGACTCCAACGCTGCCCCCCGTTACATCGAGGCACGCCTTTCCAAATTTGCCAAGGAAGTGGTCTTCGACCCCAAGGTAACCCCCTGGATGACTTCCTACGACGGCCGCAACCAGGAGCCCACGGAACTGCCCGTCCGCTTCCCGCTGCTGCTGGCCCAGGGCACCGAGGGCATCGCCGCCGGCCTTTCCTCAAAGATTCTGCCCCACAACTTCAACGAGCTCATCGACGCCTCCATCGCCATCCTGAAGGGAGAACCCTTCGAACTGCTGCCGGACTTCCCTACCGGCGGCATCGCAGACTGCTCCAAGTACAACAAGGGCAAGCGCGGCGGCATGGTGAAAGTGCGTGCCCGCATCAACAAGGTGGACAAGAGCACCATCACCATCA
This sequence comes from uncultured Bacteroidia bacterium, assembly GCA_902784435.1. Classification (GTDB taxonomy): domain Bacteria; phylum Bacteroidota; class Bacteroidia; order Bacteroidales; family UBA932; genus Cryptobacteroides. Next base: position 21,727 of record CACZUR010000002.1, read on the forward strand.
CGGAAATCCCTTACGGAAAAACCTCCCACGGCCTCATCGACTCCATCCTCAAGGCCAAGGACAAGAAGAAAATCAACATCAAGAAGATAGACGACATGACCACCGGCAAAGTGGAGATTGTCATCCATCTTCCGGCCGATGTTTCCCCGGACAAGACCATCGACGCCCTGTACGCGTTCACCGAGTGCGAGACCAAGATTGCACCCAACGCCTGCGTCATCCGGGACAACAAGCCGGTGTTCCTGACGGTGGACGAAATCCTGGAATACGACACCTTCCACACCCGCGACATCCTGAAGGCCCAGCTGGAAGTGAAACTGGGAGAACTGGAGAACGACTGGCACTACAGCTCCCTGGAGCGCATCTTCTTCGAAAACCGCATCTATAAGGTACTGGAACAGAACCAGATGAGCTGGGAAGAGCAGCTGCAGGACATCCTGTCCCAGATGCTCCAGTACCAGGACCTGCTGCACCGGCCCATCGTCATGGAAGACATCCTGAAGCTGGTGGAAAAACCGGTGCGCAAGATTTCCAAGTTCGACACCAAGGCCCTGGACGAGAAAATCTACGCCATCGAGGACCAGATGAAGGAAGTGCGCTACAACCTGGAGCACATCACCGAATTCACCATCGACTGGTTCCGCAACCTGAAAAAGAAATACGGCAAAGACTGGCCCCGCCTCACGGAAATCTCCTCCATGGAAAGCATCGCCGTCACCAAGGTGGTGTCCAACAACGCCAAGCTGTATGCCAACCTGTCCGAAGGCTTCGTGGGCATGGGCCTGCGCCGCGACGAAGGCGAATACATCTGCGACTGCTCGGACCTGAGCGAAATCATCGTCATCGGCAGGGACGGCCGTTTCCGCGTAACCAAGATCAGCGACAAGGCCTTCTTCGGCAAGGACCTGCTGTATGCCGGCATCTTCAACCGCGGCGACGAGCGCACCATCTACAATGTGATTTACCGCGAAGGCAAGGGCCCCGCCCATTACGCCAAGCGCTTTGCCATCACCTCCGTCACCCGCGACAAGGATTACGACATCACCACCGGGGCCGAGGGTTCCCGCATCCTGTGGTTCACCGTGAACCACAACGGCGAGGCGGAAACCGTGAAAGTGAGCCTCCGGCCCAAGAAAGGGCTCAAGAAGCTGCAGCTGGAGTGGGATTTCTCCACCCTGGCCATCAAGGGACGCAGTTCCCGCGGCAACCTGGTCACCAAGAACGCCATCGCCAAGATCCAGCTCAAGTCCAAGGGCATCACCACCCTGGAGGGCAAGGACATCTGGTGGGATCCGGACATCCAGCGCCTGAACGAGGAAGGCCGCGGACAGCATCTGGGCAAGTTCGCCGGAGAAGACCGCGTACTGGCCATCTTTGCCGACGGCAGCTATTACACCACCACCTACGACGTGGTGAACAAGTACCAGGGCGATGTCATCCGGATCGAGAAATGGAATCCCGGCCGCGTGTTCACGGTGCTGTACTGGGACAACGCCGCCAAAGCCTATTATGTGAAGCGCTTCAGCTTCACGGAAAGCAACAACTCTCCGGTACTGTTCATCTCCGAAGCCCGCGGCTCCAAGCTGGTGGACATTTCCTCGGACCTGCATCCCCGCATCGTGCTCACCTTCGGCGGCAAATACGCCCACCGGGAGCAGGAAATTATTGATGCAGAAGAATTTATCGGCAAGAAGGGCGTAACGGCCAAGGGCAAGAAGTGCTCTTCCATGGACCTGAAATACGTAGAATTCGGAGAGCCGCTACAGGTGCCGGAAGAAGACGAACCCATCGACGTAGAAATGCCGGACTTCGAAGAAGAGATGCCCGAGGAAGAGGAAAGCGGAACCACCGCCATCGAGCAGACCGGCCAGGCGGCAGACCTGCTGAAAGGCGCCGCAGAAGCCGCGTCGGACGACGATGCGCCCATCGACCTCGGAGACTGGGAACCTACGCTGTTTTAAATGAGTTCGTCGCGCTCCCGGATGTCCTTGAGCCTGAGCTGGATAGAAGAGGAGCCGCGGTAGAAATTCTCCACGATGGAATAGCACACATCAATGGGGTTGCCCGCCTTGATGTGCTCGTAATAATCGGCCATATTGAAGCCGATGGCCGCGATTTGCCTGTAGGGCTGGCTTTCCTGCATCAGATCCAGCTTCAGGTGCACGCCGCCGGCGCCCACTTTGCGGCCGTTGCCGGCGTCGTATACGTCTTCCGTGAGGAACACCGGGTTGTTGTTGCCGGGGCCGAAAGGCTGGAACTGCTTGAGGATGCGGGTGAACTTGGGGGTAATCTGGGAGAAGTCCAGCCGGGCGTCTATCTCTACCACCGGCGTGAGTTCCTCCCGCGTGATGTTGTTGGCCACAAAGCTGTCCATCCGGCTGCAGAAGGCTTCCAGATTCTCTTCCCGGAGCGTAAGGCCTGCCGCATACATGTGCCCGCCGAAGTTTTCCAGCAAGTCTGCGCAGCTTTCGATGGAGGCATACAGGTCGAAGCCCTGCACGCTGCGGGCGCTGCCGGTAATGAAGCCGTTGCTCTTGGTGAGCACCACCGTGGGCTTGTAATAGGCCTCTACCAGACGGGAGGCCACAATGCCTACCACCCCCTTGTTCCAACTGGGGTTGTAGACGATGGTAACATTCTCTGTAGCAAGCGCTTTACCGGCCTGTACCATTTCCAGGGCTTCCTGGGTGATGCCGCGGTCGATAGACTTGCGTTCGTTGTTGTTGTCGTTGATCTGCTCCCCGATCTTGAAGGCCGTGCGGTCGTCCGTGGCGGTGAGTAGTTCCACGGCCAGGCGGCCGCTTTCCATGCGCCCGGCGGCGTTGATGCGCGGGCCGATCTTGAACACAATGTCATCGATGCCGATGTGGCCGGGCTCCAGCTTGGCCAGGTTGATCATGGCCAGCAGGCCCTTCCGGGGATTTTCGTTCAGGCGTTTGAGACCGTAATGGGCCAGGATGCGGTTTTCGCCGGTCATGGAAACCAGGTCCGAGGCAATGGAAACCACCTGCAAATCCAGCAGCGGATCCAGCAGCGAAGGGTCCAGGCCGTACTTCTGAACATAGCCCTGGGCCAGTTTGAACCCTACACCGCAGCCGCAGAGGTCGTCGAAGGGATAGTGGCAGTCTTCCCGCTTGGGATCCAGCACGGCCACGGCCCGGGGAAGTTCTTCCTCCGGGAGGTGGTGGTCGCAGATGATGACTTCGATGCCCTTGGAACGGGCATATTCCACTTTGTCGATGGCCTTGATGCCGCAGTCCAGGGTGATGACCAGGTTAACACCGTTGTCTCCGGCCCAGTCCAGGGCCTTGTAGGACAGGCCGTAGCCTTCGTCGTAGCGGTCCGGGATGTAAAAGTCTACCCGCTGGGTGAACTTCTTCAGGAAAGAGAATACCTGGGCCACGGCCGTGGTACCGTCTACGTCATAGTCTCCATATACCAGGATGCGCTGCCCGCCTGTAACGGCCTGATGCACCCGTTCCACGGCCTTGTCCATGTCCGTCATCAGGAAGGGGTCGTGGAGGTCTTCCAGGCGGGGACGGAAGAAAGCACGGGCTTCTTCGAAAGTATTGATGCCGCGCTGCACAAGGAGGTCTGCCAGGACCCGGTCTATGCCGAGTTCTGCCGACAACTGCTCTACCTTTTCGGTGTCTGCCGCAGTTTTAACCGTCCATTGTCTTGCCGGGGTACCCATAGTCTTACAAAGATAATGAATCCCCCGCACATTTACAAACAAGAAATGATAATCTCGTCGGCAATCTCTTCCGGGGTGAGTTCGGACGTGTCGATGACGATGTGGGCGGCCGCCTCGTACAGGGGTTCCCGCTGCTCCAGACGGCCGGGGAGCTTGTCATCGGCCAGGGGGCGTCCTTCCCGCTGGCCTTCCAAACGCTGCTCCAGGACTTCCAGAGGAGCTTTCAGGTAGATGCAGAGGGTGCGCTCCTGCAGCAGTTTCACTGCCCCGGGAATGGTGACGCTACCGCCGCCCAGCGCCAGGACGGCCGTGTTTTCTGCATATTTGGCCACGGTCTCTTCCAGCAGCTTTTTCTCCAGGCGGCGGAATCCGCGCTCGCCTTCGGCCGCAAAGATTTCAGGGATGCTGCGCCCGGCTTTTTTGACGATGAGGGCATCCAGGTCCAGGAAAGGGCAGCCCAGGGCATCGGCCACGATGGCGCCCACCGTGGTTTTCCCGCTGCCCATGAATCCGGTCAGTGCGAGGAGCATAGGCGTTTGATGTGTTTTTTCAGGATGGCGTGGGCGGGAACGGCCATGTCGCCGTGGTCGTAACCGTCCAGTTCATACAGGCTTACGTCCTTGTGGCCCACCAGCTTGAGCATGCGCCAGAAGTAGGCGGTCTCTTCGTATCGGCCATAGAGTTCCTGTTCCCGGTCTGCGGAAATAATGACGATGGGCGGAGCGTCCGGCCGGATGTGGTAAAGGGGCGCAAATTCGTCGATGAGCGGCTGCGTGGGCGACATGCCCCGTTTCTCGCGGATGGCGAAGTGCGTAATCACCTGCCCGCTGTAGGGAACCAGGGCGGCAATGCGGTCTGCGTCTATGCCATACTTGGCCAGCCAGTGTTTGTCCAGGCCGATCATATCCGTCAGGTAACCGCCCGCCGAATGTCCTGCCACGAAAATCTTGTCCGCAGAGCCGTTATACCGGCCGATGTTCCGGAAGGTCCAGGCCACGGCTGCCGCAGCGTCGTCTATACAGTCGGAGATATCGGCCCGGGGCATGAGCCGATAATTGACGGCCACCACCACCAGCCCGCTGTTCTTGAGCTCTGAGGGGATAAATTTGTTGCCGCCTGTGAGGCCGCCGCCGTGGAACCACACCACCACCGGGCAGTCCTGCTGTCCGGCAGGGTAATACACATCCAGCTTGCATCGCTCCTGCGCATAGGCATCAGGGCTTGGCTGGTACGGGAGGTCCGTAACCGTATTGTATTGCGCCCATGCCGCCACCCCGGGCAGCAGAAAGGCCAAAAGGAAGAGGATTCGTCGCATGACTACAAAGATAAGAAAGATTTTGTTGCGATTCTACCGTTTTTTGGCTTATTTAGCGGTCATGAAAATTGTCATCGCACCGGATTCGTTCAAGGAATGCCTGTCGTCGGCCAGGGTGGCATCGGCCCTGGCGGCCGGTGCCCGCGCACGCTGGCCGGAAGCCGATGTGCGGTGCATTCCCCTGGCCGATGGCGGGGAGGGCACCCTGGAGGTCCTCGCCGCCGCCCTGCAGGCAGACATCCGCGAGGCCAGGGTCCACGACCCGCTGGGCCGCCGCGTCACCGCCCCCTATGCCGAAAAGGGAAAAACGGCTGTCCTGGAAGCTGCCAGCGCAGTGGGGCTGTCCCTGCTGGCGCCTCGGGAGCGTGCCCCCCTGACAGCTTCCAGCGCCGGACTGGGAGAACTGCTGCTGGCGGCCTTTGACCAGGGGTGCCGGCATTTTGTCATCGGCCTGGGCGGTACCGCCACCTGCGACGGCGGCCTCGGCATGCTCGCAGTCCCCGGCATCGGGCGCTTGCGGGATGCGACGATGGAACTGCTGTGCGACGTCGATGCCCCCTTCTTGGGTCCGCGCGGGGCGGCACGGGTGTTCGGCCCGCAAAAAGGAGCCGGTCCGGAAGCCGTGGAACTGCTGGAGCGGCGCATGCAGGCACAGGCCGATGCACTGCTGTCCTCCACGGGCGTAGATGTATCGGCCCTCCCCGGTGCCGGCGCCGCAGGGGGTCTGGCCGGCGCCCTGATAGCCGTTTTCGGCGCACGCTACACCCGCGGCATCGACCGAGTGCTGGAACTGGTCCACTTCACGGATGCCGTCCGCGGGGCCCATCTCATCTTCACCGGTGAGGGCCGCTCCGACGCCCAGACCCTCATGGGCAAAGTGCCGATGGGCGTGCTCCGCCATGCCCGGGACCGGCGCCCCGACGCGTCCGCCCCACCCGAGGGCTCTCATCTCCACGGTCAGCCCGAGGGACCCAATCACTGCGGCGGTGTTCCAGTAGCACTGTTGTCGGGGCGGATCGAAGACCGCGAAGCCCTGCGACAGGCCGGCTTTTCTCCCATTGTGGAAGTGAGTCCCCGTTCGCTTCCACTCGCACAAGCCCTGGATCCCACCGTTGCCGTCCGCAACTTGCGCCAGGCCGTCCTGGAGATGGAGCTGCCACCCCTCCGCTAGCCCAATGAGCCTGGCGCGTAAGTATCTGTCCCTGAACGAATTACGCAAACACCGGTGCACTTTTTTGTGCACCGGAAAACTCAGAAGTAACTGATTTTCAACCATTTATGCGCCAGGACACCGCGACGAGAAGGACGGGCCGAGGGAATAGCAGCGGAGGGGCAAGGCGGCTAGCCCATGAGCCATTTGCCAACGCGGGGGATGCGGCGCACCAGGACGGCGATGAGCCCCACCGTGGCAAAGGAGATGAGGGCCGTGAGGAGGATCTGCACGGGGGTGGTCCAAACACCCAGGACTCCGTCCGGGCCCAGGCCCAGCCAGTTACGGAACCAGCCGGAAACGGGACCCAGTACCAGCATGTGGATGAGGTACATCCCGTATCCTGCCAACGAAAGCGGCAGCACAACGTGCCGATAGAACCAGCCCCGGCCTTCTGCCCTGGAGGGAGACACCCCTTCAGTCGCTGAAGAGGGGGCCGATGCTCCTTCAGGGGTGTCTCCCTCCGAAGACGAAACAGGGCCCCTGGAGGCGGCGCCGATGCGGCGGAAGACCAGCACCAGGCCCACGGAGCACAGCACAACGGGGAGGCCGCAGAAGGTGATGGGGGTCTCCCAGGCCACGGCAACGCTCAGCGGGGCACTCACCGGGAAGAGCGCAGCGGCGGCGCCGGAAGCCACATCGGCGGTGGCGGAGATGCGCTGCAGGAGGCCGCTCACGATGGCCACGAAGCCGACGAGGAACAGCGACCAGCCCAGCATGCCTGTCCAGCGGTTATTCACAAGATACGTCCGCACGTACAGGCCCACGAGCAGGTAGCCCACGAAACCGCTCAGGTAATAGAACGTGCCGAAAGGGTTCCACGATGCCTCGCCCCAGAGCGGAAACAGGGCCGGGGCCGGCAGGCCGTCGGCCGCCTGGATGAGCGGAGCCTCTCCCCCGGCCAGCTCCCGGATGAACGGGAACAGGGTGGTAAAGAGCCAGATGCCCAGATAGATTTCCAGCTCGCGGCGGGACACCTTCTGCGCCCAGGGCGACAGCAGCGGCATAATCAGATAGAGCCCCACCAGCATGTACACGAACCACAGGTGCCCCGCAGCATAATTGAAGTTCAGGAGCAGCCCCTTGAAGTTGTCCACGGGCTGGCCCCAGACCAGGGCGTAAACCACGGTCCAGATGGCCATGGGGACCAGGATGCGCACGGCCCGCCGCCGGAAGAACTCGCCGCTGGAATAGTGCAGCGGAAACTGCAGATAACTGGACGAGATGATGAACAGGGGCACGCAGCTGCGCACCAGTCCCTCGAAGAGGGCTACCCAGAACGCATCCGTAGCGCTGAGAACCAGCGCCCCCTCCCCACCCAGGTAGAAGGGTTCCGTGGCATGGACAAACATCACCATCAGGCAGGCCAGGACCCGCATGTAATCCAGCCAGACCACGCGGGGCTTGGAGCCAGGCAATTGTGTATCAGTAGTATTCATATTATTAAGTAAAACGCTACAGAATAAAGCCCACCTCTTTGAACCGATAGTATCGCAACGGCTGCCCCGGTGCATCCAGATCCCGGATGCAGAGGCGGCCGTCGGGCGCAACGCCCTGGATGACGCCCGTGTATTCCCGGTCTGTGAGAAGGTCGTGATAGCGGGCGTTCACATCCCGACCGAACAGCAGGGCGGAATAATCGGCAAAGAGCCTCTGTCCCTCATGGAGTGCGGGCAGCAAGGCCTCGATATGCGCCAAGACCTGCTGCAGGCATTCTTCCAGGGAATATTCCTTCCCCGTGAGGCAGCGAAGGGATGTGGCATTGGCCAGCTGCGGGAAGTCCCGCTGATTGATGTTGATGCCGATCCCCACCACCGATGAAGCCAGAAAAGCCCCGTCCAGGGCATTCTCGATGAGGATGCCGCAGATTTTGCGCCGGCCGGCATACACGTCGTTGGGCCACTTGACCGTGCAGCCGACGCCCTGGTCCTGCAGGAAACGGGCTACGGTCAGCGAGGCCAGGTAATTGAGGCGCACGGCATCGGCCGCAGCCAAAGGCGGCAAAGCGGAGGCGGGCGGCAGACCCTCCGGGCCGAACTTCAGCACCAGGGAGAAGGTGAGGTTCCTCCCCGGCTCCGAGAACCAGGTGTTGCCCCGCTGTCCCCGGCCGGCCGTCTGCTCCAGGGCGGCGATAACCGTCCCGTGCGGCAGTTCCGGAAGCCTTCGCAGGGCCTCCGAATTGGTAGAGTCTATGGTGTCCAGCCAGCGGATGTTCATATTCCCTGGATGGGGATGCCGTCCTGGGCGTCCCAGTCCGGATCCGGCTGGTTAAACGGCTGCAGAAAAGGATTGTGCATGCCTTCCTGCGCAATGCTGGTGGGCTGGCCGTGGCCGGGAACCACATCGGTGTCCCCGGGCAGGACCAGCAGTTTCTCCTGGATGGAAGCCATCAGCTGGTCGTAGTCTCCCCCGCCCAGGTCCGTGCGGCCGATGCTGCCGGCAAAAAGCGTATCTCCGGACAGCAGGAGGCTGTTTTCCGGCGACCAGTAACACACCCCGCCCGGGGTGTGGCCGGGGGTGTGCAGCACCGTCCAGGATGCGCCGGAAAGCTGCAGCACCTGGCCATCGGCAATATCCTCCGTGGGAAAAGCATGACGGAAGACCTTGGAGTCCGGCATGCCCGGAAAGACGGAAGAGCCGTTCCGGAGGATGTCTTTGTCGGCAGGATGCAGATACACCGGCACCGGGAAATGCGAAAGCACGCGCTCCACCCCCCACACGTGGTCGAAGTGCGCGTGGGTGAGCAGAATGGCTTCCGGCTCAAGGGAATGGGCCGACAGGAACTCCAGAAGCTGCTGTTCCCCGTCGTCCGAGGACATGCCCGGATCCACGACGGTGCAACGGGGGCTCCCGTCACTCCACAGCAGGATGCAATTGGTTCCCAGGGGATTGAAAGTGAATATTCTGGTATGCAGCATAAGTCGGATAAAAAAGCAATTGCAAATTTACGAAAGTTTTGCCAACTTTGTAGAATAAAGACTGCTCCAGTATGCACATAGGAATCGCCGGAAATATCGGAAGCGGAAAAACCACTCTCACCACCCTTTTGGCCCGCCATTACGGCTGGACGCCCAAGTTTGAATCCGTCACCTACAATCCCTATCTGGCCGACTATTACAAAGACATCAAGCGCTGGTCCTTCGCCCTGGAAATGTATTTCCTGCAGCAGCGCCTGCACGACGTACTGGAAATCTCCCAGTCCAAGGATGTCATCATCCAGGACCGCACCCTGCTGGAAGGCGTACACATCTTCGTGGCCAACAACTATGCGCAGGGAAACCTCTCGGAACGGGACTACAACACCTACATGGACACCTACAATGTCATGATGGAAGTTGTGAAGCAGCCGGACCTCATGATTTACCTCCGTTCCGGTATCTCCCACCTGGTATCCCAGATCCAGAAACGCGGCCGGGACTACGAACAAACCATCTCCATCGAATATCTGAGCGGCCTGAACGAGCGCTACGAAAAGTGGATTGCCTCGTACAAGGGCCGGCTCATTGAAATAGACGCGGACAACCTGGATTTCCTGAACCGCCCGGAAGACTTCGCCCTTATCACGGACAGGATAGACGCAGAACTGTACGGACTGTTTTAGATACCCGGTCAAGCCGGGTATGACAAAAAACCGGGTATGACAAGAAGCCGGGTATGACAAGAAGAATAAACATTTTTGATTATGCATATAGCCATCGCAGGTAACATCGGCAGTGGAAAAACCACCCTTACCAAAATGCTCGCCGCCCACTACGGCTGGACGCCCAAGTTTGAATCTGTGGACTACAACCCCTATCTGGCAGACTTCTACGAGGATATGGAGCGCTGGTCCTTCAACCTGCAAATCTACTTCCTGAACAAGCGTTTCCAGGACGTGGTGGAAATCTCCAAGCACCAGGAGGTCATTATCCAGGACCGCACCATCTACGAGGACGCCCGCATCTTCGCCCCCAACCTCCACGCCATGGGCCTGATGTCCACCCGCGACTTCGAGAACTACTCCGACCTCTTCGACCTCATGATGAGCCTGGTGAACCCGCCGGATCTCCTGATTTACCTCAGGAGTTCCATCCCCAACCTCATCGCCCAAATCCAGAAGCGCGGCCGCGAGTACGAGCGTTCCATCCGGATAGACTACATCACCGGCCTCAACCAGCGCTACGAGGACTGGATCAAGAACTACAAGGCCCGTCTCCTTGTCGTAGACGTGGACAACATCAAATTCGAGAACAAACCGGAAGATTTCCAGTTCATTACGGACAAAATAGACGCAGAGCTCTACGGCCTGTTCCCCGCAGAATAACCCAAACCCAAGCTTATCTATGGCAGAAAGACCCACCATCATAGACTTCGTAGAGAAGTACAGCCGGAAATATGAGAACGAGGTTTACCTGAGAGAGAAGGTAAACGGACAGTGGAAAGAGATTACCCAGGGACAGACGCGCGAGGAAGCCTACCGCATCGGCGCCGGACTCATGTCCCTGGGCGTGAAGAAAGGCGACAAGATCGCCCTCCTGTCGGAAAGTCGCGCCATGTGGATTCTCTCCGAGCTGGGCGCCATGTACGCCGGGGCCACGGACGTGCCCCTGTCCGTGAACCTGGGAGAAGGCAAAGACCTGGTATTCCGCATCAACCACTCGGACTCCAAATGGATCCTGGTGTCCGGCAACCACCTGCCCCGCATCCGCGCCATCCTCCCGGAATGCCCGGCCGTGGAAAAGGTCATCGTCTTTGACGATACTGCCTTCGACTTCGAAAAACTGGAGCCCCGGGAAATCCGCATGTCCCAGATCCAGCAGATGGGCGAGGAATTCCTGAAAGCCCACCGGGCAGAATTCGAGGCCCGGTTCCGCAGCATCGGCCCGGACGATTATGCCAATATCTCTTACACCTCCGGCACCACGGCAGACCCGAAAGGCATCCTCCTGACGCACCGCAATTACACCGCCAACGTAGAGCAGGGCAATTCGGTCATTTCCATCGACGAAAAGGCCGTGATGCTCATCATCCTGCCGCTGGACCACTGCTTCGCGCACGTGGCCGGCATGTACACCATGATGATTTACGGCGGGTCCATCGCCTTCGTGCCCATCGGCAAGAATGCCCTGGCCACCCTGCGCAACGTGCCCATGGCCATCAGCGAGGTTCGCCCGCACGTCATGCTTTCCGTGCCGGCCCTGGCCCGCAACTTCAAGAAGAACATCGAGTCGGCCATCAAGAAGAAGGGCGGATTCACCGAAAAGCTCTTCTACTTTGCCCTTGGCAACGCCATCAAATACAACAAGGAATACTATAACCGCGGCACCGGCGGCACCTTCTGGCGCAAGCCCCTGGTGGCCCTGTTCGACAAACTGGTATTCTCCAAGGTACGGGAGAGTTTCGGCGGCCGCATGAAGTTCTTCGTGGGCGGCGGCGCCCTCCTGGACATCGAACTGCAGCGCTTCTTCTGCGCCGTGGGTATGCCCATGTTCCAGGGCTACGGCCTCACGGAAGCCACCCCCATCATCTGCGCCAATTCCACCGGCCACGCCCGATTCGGCTCCTCCGGCCGCATCGTCAAACCCATGGACTGCGTGATCCTGGATGCCGACGGCAAGGAAGTGCCCCACGGCACCCGCGGCGAAATCGTCATCCGCGGAGAGAATGTGATGGCCGGATATTGGAAGAATCCCAAGGCCACGGCCGACACCATCGTAGACGGCTGGCTGCACACCGGCGACATGGGCTACATCTGCCCGGAAGACCCTGAATTCCTGTATGTGGTGGGCCGGTTCAAGAGCCTGCTCATCTCCTCGGACGGGGAAAAATACTCACCGGAAGGCTTCGAAGACAACCTCACGGAAAGCTCCCCCTGGGTGAATGCCTGCGTGCTGCACAACGACCAGAAGCCCTTCTGCGTGGCGCTGGTAGTGCCGGACAAGGCCGCTCTCTCGGAAGCCGCCGTGAAGCGGGGGCTGGACCCTGCCTCCGAGGCCGGCAAGAACTACATGCTGGACCTCATCCAGGCCGATGTCAACAGCTACCGCAAAGGCGGCAGGCACGAAGGCGTGTTCCCGGAGCGCTGGCTGCCTTCGGCTATCGGCATCTGCGACCAGGAATTCACCATTGCCAACAAGATGATGAACTCCACCATGAAGATCGTACGTGGCAAGGTGGAAGAACATTACGCCTCCCTGCTGGACTACCTGTACACCCCCGAGGGCAAGGACATCCACAACCCGCGCAACCTGGCGGCGCTGTAAGGGCGCGTTTTCGTGCCCGGGGGCGGGGCCGGGGGCGGGGGCGGCCCCTGCCCCAGTCTGCAACCTGTAACGCACTTTCGGGCGTTTTTCGCGTTACACGTTGCATGGGCAGCATGTTCAGGCGTACTACCGTAGCTTAGCGCAGTCGTTGGTAGGCCAGACGCTCGGCCCCGGAGGCGATATGGATGATTCCGCAGTAACGGAAACCGTATTTGGCCAGGTTGTGCTGCATGATGCGGTTGTCCCGATGGGTATCGATGCGGATATTGTCCGTGATGCCGTCCAGCCAATTCATCATGGTCCGGAACACGCCGTGCACCTCCGGAAAACTGGCAATGCGGTGAATGACGTAATAGGGCTTTTCGTCATCCAGCCAGACGCCGCCATCGATGACGGAATAGGTGGGATCCGGGGAAGGAATACAGGCGAAATAGGCCACCACCCGGCCTTCCTGCTCCATCACTTTGCCATAACCTGGGCCGATATCGGCCCGTATCATCGCCTCTGTCGGATATCCTTCCGGCCACTGGTCCAGATTCCCGGAGTCCAGCATAATCCCCCGCCCTGCCACCATCACTTGCATGATGGCGGGAATGTCTTTTTCCATTGCCGTGCGGATCTTCAACATGATTGCAAAGTTATAAAAAGAATACAATTACGCAGCGCAACACCTGAAAATCCGTTGAAACAGATAAAAAAACCTTTAAAACAACACAAGTTATCAACAGGGTATTGATTATTGTTCTCCAAACAAGTATGTTTGAATCCGGGAGAACTACCTGTCAGACCGGGAAGCCCGCTCCTACCCATCCATTTCTGGTGACAATATTTCCCCATTCCAAGGAGGATAATAAACACTATCATACATGATGAAAAGAGACGAGTACAAACATTTACCCAAAGGGTATTACCATTTGGCTACGGACGGAAAATGGGACGGAGCCATATTCCACCATCGGGAACAATATGCCTATGGGATGATTCTGATGGGACTGGTCACGCTATGGTTTCCGGTCGAAATTTATTCATTTACGCTGATGAACAACCACATCCACATCATCTTCAGCGGGACCGGAGACGCATGTATGGACGTGTTCCATTATCTGGTCCGGAAACTGAACATTCGGCTGCGAAAAGATGGCTTCCCTGAACTTCCGCCCGACTATGGATGCAAACTGGTGCCCATCGAGAGCCGGGAACAATTGAAAAACATTTTTATTTATTTGGACAGAAACCCCTACGAAAAACAGTATTGTGTCCCGGCTGGATATCCCTGGGGAACCACCTTGATTCATCATTCCCGGTTCAAGAACCTGTTCACGTGGACAAAAGCGTCTTCCCTGTCCAAACGGGAGCTGGAACGGATTACAGGCACCCGCACCACCATTCCCGCTGACTGGGAGTTTAACCCCGTTCTGGGACTGAATCCGGATTCTTTCGTGCGCAATGACAAGTTTATGGAATTGTTTCCCACGCCCAAGGCCTATGAATGCCGCCTGGTCAAGGATTATGAAGCCATCGTAGAAGTGGCCGATGCCCTGGACGAGGAAATCTCTTTTTCTGCCGATGAAGTGGAGGGCGTCATTTCGGCACTCCTCCGGAAACACTTTTCCGGACGGGAGCTCCGGCAGCTGAACCATGACGAAAAAGGAAGGATGGCCGTATTGTTATCCCAAAACTATCACATTGCGGTTCCGCAAATCGCCCAAGCGCTGCATTTACAGGAGTATGTGGTGAAACAATTCCTCAACGCTAAGGACTATGGGAAACGTATAACGCGCTAATCCGGGAAAAGTGCGTTATAGGGTGCAGGCCGATGCAACGTGTAACGCGAAAAACGCCCAAAAGTGCGTAATAGGGTGCAGGCCGATGCAACGTGTAACGCGAAAAACGCCCAAAAGTGCGTTACAGGGTGCAGGCCCATGCAACGTGTAACGCGAAAAACGCCCAAAAGTGCGTAATAGGGTGCAACCCCATGCAACGTATAACGCGAAAAACGCCCAAAAGTGCGTTACAGGGTGCAACGCGGGGCCATGAGACGGGCCGGGTTTCGAAATCAGAGCACTTCGTGCAGGAAGGGGCCGGTGACGGAGGCCGGGTATGAGGCCAGCTGCTCCGGGGTGCCCTGGGCCACGATGCGGCCACCGGCCCGGCCGCCGGCAGGGCCCATGTCAAAGAGATAGTCTACGCTCTTGAGCACGTCCAGATTGTGTTCGATGATGATGACGGTGTTGCCGGCGTCTACCAGCCGCTGCAGCACGCCCAGCAGGACCTGGATGTCCTCGAAATGCAGGCCCGTGGTGGGCTCGTCCAGGATGTACAGGGTTTTTCCCGTGGACGGCCGGGACAGTTCCGCGGCCAGTTTCATGCGCTGGCTTTCCCCGCCGGAAAGGGTGACGGCACTCTGGCCCAGGCGCACATAACCCAGCCCGACATCCACCATCGCCTTTAACTTGGAGGCAATCCGGGGCACGTTCCGGAAAAACTCATACGCCTCGGAGACAGGCATTTCCAGGACGTCGTTGATGTTCTTCCCCTTGTAGCGCACGGCCAGGGTGTCTTCCTGGTAGCGCTTTCCGCCGCAGACTTCGCAGGCAACGTGGACCGACGGCAGGAAGTTCATCTCGATGACCTTGATGCCGGCGCCCTTGCATTCTTCGCAGCGGCCGCCCGGGACGTTGAAGGAGAATCGGCCTGCCTTGAAACCGCGCACCTTGGCGTCCGGGGTTTCCTCGAACAGGGCCCGGATGTCGTTGAAAACCGCCGTGAACGTGGCGGGATTGGAACGGGGCGTACGGCCGATGGGACTCTGGTCGATTTCGATGAGTTTGTCGATGTGCTCTACCCCCAGCAGTTCTTTGTACGGCAGCGGCTTTTCCTTGGCGCGGTAGAACTTTTGCTTCAGGATGGGCATGAGCGTCTCGTTCACCAGCGAGCTCTTTCCGGATCCGGACAGGCCGGCCACGCCGATGAGGCAGCCCAGCGGGAAACTGACGTCCACGTCCTTGAGATTGTTTCCCGTGGCCCCCTTCAGCGTGAGGAACAGGCCGTTCCCCGTGCGGCGCCGCTCAGGCACGGGAATGCTGCGTTTCCCGCGGAGGTAGTCCAGGGTGAGGGAAGGCCCCACGACGGCGTGAGCGGCGGTATCGGCATCCATCCGGCTGCCTTTGAGCAGGGTTTTCAGGGGGGCGTTCAGGCAGATGCGGCCGCCGTTTTCCCCGGCGCCGGGGCCCACGTCCACCAGCCAGTCGGCCGAGAGCATGGTCTCTGCGTCGTGCTCCACCACCATTACGGAATTGCCCTCGTCCCGCAAGGCTTTGAGCGAGGCGATGAGTTTGCGGTTGTCCTTCTGGTGCAGGCCGATGGAAGGTTCGTCCAGGATATACAGCACGTTCACCAGCTTGGAGCCGATCTGGGTGGCCAGGCGGATGCGCTGGCTTTCCCCGCCGGAAAGGGAGCCGGTAGGACGGTCCAGCGACAAATAGTCCAGGCCCACGTCCAGCATGAACTGCACGCGCTCCCGAAGCTCCTTGAGGATGTCCCGGGACACGTTTTTCTCCCGCTGGTTGAAGCCTTCCGGGATACGGTCCAGCCACGGCCGCAGTTCCTTGATTTCCATGGCGGCCACCTCCGGGATGGTCTTTCCATCGACCCGGAAGCAAAGGGCCTCCGGATTCAGGCGGGTGCCATGGCATTTGGGGCACACCACGGTGTCTTCTATGTTGTCGATGACCCCGCCCCAGCTTTCCATCTCGGTCAGGGCGCCGTCGCCCACGCGGAACAGGTCTTCGGAGCCGTATACCAGCAGACTCACCACCTCGTCCGGGAGGGCTTCGATGGGGTCAAAGAGGCTGAAATTATACTTGCGGGCGATGGCCCGGATGATGTCGAACTTCCGGTTCTCCCGCACCTTTCCCAGCGGGACGATGCCGCCGTCGGCCACGCTCTTGCCGCGGTCCGGGATAATGGTGTCGATGTTCACGTCCACGATGGTGCCCAGCCCCTTGCAATGCGGACAGTAGCCCTGCGGCGAATTGAAGGAGAAGCTGTGCGGCTGCGGTTCCTGCAGGGAAAGGCCGCTCTCCGGGTCTACCAGATGCTTGGAGTAATGGGAAAGCGCACCGCTCTGGGTATCCAGGATGGACACGGAGCCCTTGCCGATTCCCAGCGCCCGCCCCACGGACTCCCGGATGCGCCGGTCGTCGCCGGCCTCGGGCTTGAGGCGGTCTACCACCACTTCGATGAAATGGGGTTTATAGCGGTCCAGGGCATCGACCTGCTGCAGTTCCAGGACTTCCCCGTCGATGCGCACCTCCGTGTAGCCGCGTTTCCGGAGCTGGTCGAAGAGCTCCCGGTAATGACCCTTGCGGCCCCGCACCAGGGGGGCGAGCAGATAGCATTTCCGGCCGGCATACTGGGTAAGGATGAGGTCTACGATCTGCTCGTCCGTGTAGCGGACCATCTCCTTGCCGGTCTCCGGTGAGAAAGCCCGGGAACCTTTGGCATACAACAGGCGCAGGAAGTCGTAGATTTCCGTGATGGTGCCTACCGTGGAACGCGGATTGTTGCCGGTGGTCTTCTGCTCGATGGCAATGATGGGACTGAGACCTGTAATTTCCTCTACCTCAGGCTTTTCCAGGATGCCCATAAAGTGTTTGGCATAAGTGGAGAGCGTGTCCATGTAGCGGCGCTGGCCCTCGGCATAGATGGTGTCGAAGGCCAGGGAGCTCTTGCCGCTCCCGCTGAGGCCGGTCACCACCACGAATTCTCCCCTGGGAATGTCTACGCTGATGTTCTGCAGGTTGTTGGCCCGCGCGCCCCGTATCCGGATATACTCTTTCTTTGCCATAGGTTACAAAGATACGAAGAATTTACCGAAGCACCGATCCTCTGTATATAATAGATATTCGAATCCCCGTCTTTTATATTTCCTCCTATCACCTCATATGTGCCATCGGGCAGCCTTTTCACCCTAGTACTTAACCCATCCTCATCCACCAAATTCACCGGATTTCCGGCACAGTACACATACGGGCTGATGGCGTAGTATTTCTCTGCCAGCGGATCCATCGTGCTCCAGCGGGGTATGGCAGGGATATAGTTACGGGCGCCGAAGTCATAGGACAGGGTGGTGCCGTCCCACTCTTTGCCGCCATACTTGTACTCCGACACCGCTGACGTGCTGGAAATGGGTGTAAGCAGCTGGCCGTAAGGGCCGATGGCTGCTCCGTGCAAGGCTGGCGCCTTAGAACCAACATTGTACACCACGTGAAGATATCTCCTACTGCAAATCCATCACCGGACGGATGAGACCGCCCGTGCAACGCTCAAATAAACCATAAATATCAAACTCCACCCAGAGTACATTCGTCATTCCATAATATTCTTCTTTAATAGATGACGTCACCTTGCATCCGCGAGCGTAAGTATCCTCTACGTCGGATCGATCCGACTGCCAATACTGGCTTTTATAGTATGGCTGTTCCGGAATCTGTAATTCCGCCGGGAAGAAAAGGCTGTTCCGGGTTATCCGGCTGGTCAGTGTCATTCCGGGGACACCGCGATACTTAGTCATCGCGAGAGAACAAACATCACTTAATTCTTCCATATCCTTTTTGCTGGGCATACGCCACTTTCCGCCCAGGATAACATGTGCAGCGTCTTCTTCCGGGTCTAATCGTACCATTTTGGACAGCATGGAATAGAGTGTTATGGCACCATCTTGATACCATTGATAATTGTCCCAGGAGAAACTGGTCTTGGGGGCCGTTTCTCCCCAGGCGAAATGATCTCCGATTTCCTCCGGCTGTTTGGCGCCCAGATTACAAGACGCCCACAGGATGCCGGTACCCATGTCTATATTGCCATTGGGCAATGCTTTTGTTTTAAAAGAAAGAATGTCCGATTTCTCTATTTTTTGATTAATGACGGGGCCATACATATAATAGTAGGTGGTTTCCGGAATAAGGCCCAATAACTCTATCTCCAGTTTTCCATCACTGACAGTACAATAACTATATCCCTTTTGGCCGGTTCCCTCCAGAACAGACTTATCATTATCCCAAAAGACGATAAAGGATGTATTGGAATACGTTTCCAAATCTTTGATGCGTCCGGATAGTTTCGCCCAACCGGCCCCTATTTCGGTTACCGACAGGGTATACGGCGCGTTGTCCTCTTTGGTGCAAGACAACATGGTAGCTAATCCGGCCAAAAGTACAATCATGGCCAAAACCGACCAATTGCAGATTCTTTTCATAGCTTGAATAAACTGGTTATAAAATGTCTTTTGTCTGTGCTTGTACCGTACCGGCAATAATGCACAGGGCGATGAATAACGCTAATGGCCTTTTACACATATTATCCTTTGTTAAAGAAAACCGATAAAATTTGTAAAGACAAAAATAAGCATAAACGGCTAAGGACGAAAGAAATAATCGTTACATTTTCGGCTCGTAATCAATTGATACTCAACATGAGTACGCGAAGCCCTATTACATTTGAGTTTCAATGGTGGGTTTTCGCCATCAACCATGCATAACCCAAAGGCTTCTGCACAAACACCGGCCGCCCTCCGGGACAGCGCTGGGCTATCCCGGAAGGTTAGGCCGATATGAACGGATTTTTGCTTGTCTTTCATAGCACTCTCAACAAATGCCAAAGATGAGCTTTATGAACGCCGTTCTCCGGATACGAGCCAAAGTAATGGGCCAGAAGCCAATGACTATTCTCAATGACAATATAAGGTTCGAGTATTCGGGTATTAGGTGTTGCGTTCTTATCTTCTTCGTACAAAACATTATCTTCAATGGCTTCATCAATAATTGTAAGTTTTACTGCGTTATATGCCGCAACCGTCTGAGATCCAAACGCATTCTCACTGATATTTATGCACTTCGTCTGTTTGTTGATTACATATGAGCAACCGATTTCATCAGGAGGAGCCATCGCCAACCAATCAATCCGCTTGGGATATCCGTGGACGAAACGCGCCGCATACAAAGTCTTGGTAAAATAATTCATTCTCACAGCCCCAAAATCCCGTTGCCCACACCGAACCTTAACCTCATCTAAAACATAATCCGGCGTTTTATCATTAACGGGAAGATATTTATAGCTGACAAACATCCCGAGGCCGGGAATGTAATAAGTTTGAAAACAAACAATTACATCTACCAGCAACAAAACAAGCAGAAAACCAACGGCTTTAAAAAAACGTTTAACGTAAAACCCCATTCGACAAACCTATTGCAATTCCATAAATATTCCTTCTCCGAATACGTTCATTATATGGCAGTTTCGTTCCTTGCAAGAATCCATACATTTGTGCTTCTTGTGACACCAAAGGCTCCGTATTTCCGTTTAATGCGTCAAATACAGCTCTCGCTTCCTCCCAAGTGATGCCATAAGCCGCCGCATAATACCCTGCAAGGATATTACCCACATCACGCGCTGTTCCAAAAACACTATGACCATTTGAGAGAGCATGGACAGGCATGGCTCTATAAAACTTTAGTTCGTCTTTAAACTGTCGCGTCCAACGGCCGTTCGTTTTTTTGAAATCATATTTTAAACCTGGCAAACCTTTTATCATGTAATTCACCAGTGGACGCAGGTTGGTCATCAAATCATGCAAAAATTCCATTCCCGTTTGATTATTCGGATCAATGATTGCACCTATCCTTGGGGTTTTATCATCTCCTGAAACGAAAGAATAAAGCGAGACACTGTATCCAATGTATTCATCAGTACTCCGCCAATTCCCTTCATCATCCAACTCCGCAACATAAATTTTTCTATCATCGTCTGAAACGTCGACTCCTACTACTTCATATGTGCCATCGGGCAGCCTTTTCACCCTAGTACTTAACCCATCCTCATCCACCAAATTCACCGGATTACCGGCACAGTACACATACGGACTCACGGAGTAGTACTTCTCTGCCAGCGGATCCATGGAACTCCAGCGAGGAAGGGCCGGGAGGTAATTTCGCGCACCGAAGTCGTAGGACAGGGTGGTGCCGTTCCACTCCTTGCCGCCGTACTTGTACTGCGAAACAGCCGTAGTGCTGGAAATGGGCGTCAACAGCTGCCCATAAGGGTCATAGTGGTTCACCTGCAGCACCGTCCCATTGGCATCCGTCACCATACGGTTATTCCCCTGGTGGTCCTGAACATAGAAACGATAGGCGTAAGTGGCGTTACCTAACGCACCCGTAATGTCCACATAGCCGCCATCCACCAGCAAACGGGTGTGAGCAAAACTGTTATCATACACCAAGTTTCCGAAACGATGCCAATGAGCGGTTATTGTCTGATCGCTTTCGGTCAACACCTCCATCTTTTCGCCGGAAGCGGTGTAGCGGATGTCGGTCTGGCTGCCATCCGACGAGTTGGTGTACCCCGACAACAGATTCAGCGCATTATACGTCATACCCGTCAGTCCCGCATCCGGGTCCGACGTCAGGTTGCCGTTGGAATCATAGGTGTAACTCCCCGCACGGCGGTTTCCCGTATACGTGGCCGTCACTGTGACGGAAGGCGTAGTCAGCGACAGCATATTGCCATGAAGGTCGTAGGTATATGTGCGGTTATAATTGCCATTGTTGTTTTGCCCGTCACGGTATACCGCACTCTGCAGACGGGAAAGACCGTCATAGCTAAAGTCGTAGGTCCGCAGCACATTGTCGTTCCCGCACTTCCAGTCCATGCTGCTTATATTCCCACCCCACTGAACGGGATTCTGGGAAGGCGACTGGCTTGCCTGGTAACGGAGCGCTTCTACAAACGTACTCCCATAGGAGGCATTTGACGCATTCCATCCAACGGCAATCCGCTCCGTCCAACCACGGACGTTATATGCATAGCTGGACTTCAAAGCATTTACAGTGTTCCGATTGTCCGACACCATACGGCCGGCAAAATCGTAAACGTATGCGTGCAGTTGAGATGTTGTCCCGTAGCTGTATTCGCCCGACTGCAGCGCGCCATTCGCACTTATGCCGTGCGTCACGGTGAGCAGGCGGTCCCAGGCATCATAAGAATAGGTATACCGCTCCGCAAAGGCATTGAACATACCACTAAAATGCACCGTACGGGATATCAAGGGTTGTCCCGTATAACTATATCCGGTATTGGTCTTGTCCCAGCCTCCCATAGGATTCCTGCGGCTGTACTGTATCTCCCGACCGTGGTTGTCGTAGTACGTAACGGCCCAAATATAAGGATTATTGCTTTCATCTCCAAGTACTTTTTCCAGCGTACCTGTCAGGAAACCATTCTCCAAGGTGGTCTGCCGGGCGCCATAGCCCTGCTGGGGAGCTCCCGTGTCATACCCCGTAGCGCTATTCAGCGCCGTAGTGGAAGGGACTTCCCATTGGCCAAGAAAACTGTAATCCCCATACCACTTGACAGACAGTATGTCAGGCTGGAGCAAGAGTACACCGGTAGTCGAATAACCATAGTTCAGTTCCATAGGAGACAACGAGGGATACGCCCGTGTCACCTCCACCACAGTGTTTTGAAGGGGTTCTGCGAAAGGATTCATAGATTTCGGGCACAGTCCCTCCAGGCAGGAACGTCCCAGTTTATCCGTAAGATGGAACATCCACCTGTTATTACCCCGTTGATTCCCGTCCTGACTGAAAACCATACGGTCTCCTTTGTCGTAGGCATAGTACATCCAATCTGCGCCAGGGAGTTTCTTCCCTATCTGGTTGTTGCGGGAATCATAGCGATACAGGTAGGCATACGATGCCACTTCCGGGGTAGATGTAGAAGTGAAGACCGTGCCACTCGCCGCATTCAAATATGCAGACAGCATGGGCGGCAACACCCCGGCAAGACGTCCGGCGTCGTCATAGCAGTAATACGTGTCGGCCTGTATTGACGTATTTCCGCTTCCCTCCACGAAACGGCGTTCCAGAACAGTCTCACCGAACATGTTGGTGAACAGCAGCATCCTTCGGCCATCCTCGTCCACCGTCTCCTCGACGGCGACAGTTCCGGCAGGGACATAACCGCCCTTGGTGATAATGGCTTCGGTGTCGCCGCTGTAGACTATCGTGTATTGCCGGACGGCCAGGTCGTCTCCTGCAGACGAATTGTTGAACATGCGGGTATATATCACCTTTTTTCCGGCATTATGCCAATCCGCTCCCGGACCGGCCTCGGAACGGACGCGGTCCATCGGCGTTCCGTCATATGTGGTCTGGGAATAAGGGACGTCATCTGAATAAAGAATCTGTGCAGTACTCTTCAGGCTTGCCGGCGCAGTGTACGACTGACCGGAGATACCCGTAGCCAGCCACTGCTTCTCCGGGCGGCCGGAACTGTCGTACTCCTGGAGAGTGACAATACTGCCCTGGGCTTGCGTACCATCCAGCCAGGCGCCGGCCATCAGCGTCTCAAACGGGCGGCCCAGACCGTCGTAGAATGTCTTGGTGCTACGATAAGCATCTGCACCCACTCCGGTATGGGTCTTTTCCGTGATAATGTTACTGGAGAGCGATCCGCCAATACTGTATGTGTAGGAGGTAACCGGGTTGCCGTCAGTGTCTCTGACTTCAATCAGGCGGCCATAATTATCGTAGGAAAACCACTCGGTCTGGCCTCCGCCGGAGGTACGGCTGATCAGATGTCCATCCCGGCTCCAACTGTAAGTTTCGGCCAGGGCATCTTCCGGGAATACAACCAGCTGATCGACAGGCGATGCCTGGCTCCCCGTCACCGAGAAAAACAGGTTTCCCTGGCTGTTGGGCGTTTTGCGCGTATATTCGGGTTGCCACTGGGTCCCATTCTTTCGGAGATAGCCCAGAATATAACTTTTCCCGGTCTCCGCCACCAGTGTTTTGCTATAGCCGGAGGTCAAACCCTTACTATTATTCACCCCCGCTCCTGCAGTTCCGGTTTGCTCGAAATCATTGAAGAATACGGATGTATAAGCCTGCGTGCTGGTGCTTTGTTCCACCACGGCGCGGGAGACTTCAAGGGTACCCGTCATCTTCCAACTTAAGCCTTGTCCTTTCGGCTGTAAAGGTTCATCGTTTTCGAACAAACCCGGAGTGTTTCCCTTCGGGAGTGGATCTGAGGGCGTTAATCCCGGCTCTCTTGCCGTCAGGACCAGGGTATGAAAGCCGGCAGGAAGAGGGTTGTTCGGATTCATCCCATAGAAGTAAATGCTGGTTCCCGAGTTGTTAACACAACTAAACGTTATCGAGTTTCCATCCAGAGTCGCTGACAACGTTCCCGTATTTCCACCGCTTCCCAGATAAACACTGCCACTGAATATCACGGAGAAGGCGCCACTGACCATCGTTTGGAAAGTGTATGTATACGTCGGGACATTATTGATACTGACTGTATCTATGTGTTGCAGGGTAGATTGCGTAGTTACGGTTTGTTCCCCATTCCCGGCTCCATAGACTACAGCAAGCGGATATTGAGCGTCGGAATCATAGATAATGCTTGTCGGGACACCTGTCCGGTTCTTGTAACGGAGAAGGTTACCACGGGAATCATATTGGTCAAATGTGGCTTCCGCAGCCTTATAACGGGTATCTTTCGTGTCCCCAGTGTAGTAGTTGAATGACGAAACGCCTTCTCCCAGATTAGCCCTGTACTGCTCGGCCGGCAGGTAAAGACTATCGGCCAATGTGTAGGTGGTAAGTTCCGAACGGATTACTTTCCCATTGCGGATCAGCGTTTTCTCCACCGGCAGTTGGAGCAGGTGTTTGGCTTGCATGCCAGCATATACCCCGCTATTGCCCATGTTTCCCGTATAGGACACCTTCTCTACCTCCGTACCGCCGCCGGTAACCGTGCGCTGGACTTGTGTCCGGTTGCCCAGAAGGTCATAACTGTAGGTGGTTGTTTCCGTCTGTGAGATGGTCCCGCTGTCAGGATATCTTACCGTCGTTGTCCGGTACGGGCGCCGGTCGCAGATTTCACGCCGGGCAGACCACCAGTACTGGCCGCTGCCCACCACATAGGCAGAGAAGACAGGATCATTGCTGCCATTATAGTAGTCGGCGTATTCATAGGTCTCCGTCTGCACGGTCGCATTGTTGGCGTTCTTCCATGTCCGGCTTGTCAACCTGCCACGCTGGTACGCTTTGGAATCCGGTTCGCGGAGAATGTTGTTCCAGAAGAGCAATTCCATTTGATACTGTTGATGCGAAATCCCAAGGGAATCTACCGGAGACGCATTGGAATTCAACTGTGAATTCGGCGAGTACGTGTCCGGATTCGTGTCCCAGTCTGAAAATTCAGAAACAATCTTTGAACCGTCTGCCAGGTTTTCCACCACACGGCTATAGGCAATATGCCGGGCATCAAAACCGGATCCCGGGAAATGGATGGTAGAGTTATAGACGGGAGAAATCGCGTCCCGACCAACATAATAGCGCGGAAACTGCTGAGCAATACCACTGCTTGTACTTCCGTTGGACTGGGTATACTGGAATGTCCGGGTACTTGACGTCCCGGCAAGATCCGTATCGGTCAGGGAATATACGCGTACGCCGCCGCATTCCGTGTTTGAATTAAATAGCAACGAGTAGGTACAAAGTGATGCAAGGAAATGATCCGTATTCATCTGCGTCGGATCTGCGGGCTGAGGACCGGAGGCTCCACCGCCTCCCGAATTCCTGCGCAGAACGATACCCGATGCATGGTTGGCCTCATATTGGATGCTGGTATAACCGCCCGTCGGATATGTAATCTTTGTCAGCATACCCCAGCGGGAATACTGCCAGTCGGGATCACGGAAATCCTTATCAATAGATTCATTATCATCAGAATCTACGGTCATCGGAGAATAAGAATTTTCATTATTCTCCTTCCCGTTGTAGAATCCCCAAAAGTCATAGTCGTTCGTCTCTATTCCGGGAGGCGTCGAATTCGTGGTGTTGTAGTAATCGAAAGAATAACTACCTTCGCCAGGAATGGAAACAGCGGTGAGCAAAGGACGCAGGCCGCCCCAATTGAGATAAGTCAGGTTTGCCTCGCGGATGGTCTGGCCGCCACAGCTTACCTGGAGACTTTGTAGTTTCCGGGTAGGTACCACCAGCAAGTGGTACTGCTCTGTAGAACTAGTGCTCACCATCTCCTTGGAAGTACTGCGCAACCAATTGAAAGTGACCGTCTTTTTGGACACCATACTGCTGTCCACCACGATGCGGGTAAGATACTTCGTAGATGTCAGGCATGCCTGTTTATAATAGACGTTACTATTCGCATCCTTTTCCTCGCGGGTCGTAAAAGTGGTAACCACATCGTCGCTTGATTGGGGGATTGTCTGGGACAAGGTTCTTCCCGTGTAGTTGAAATACACCTTGCGCCCATTTGGAGCTGTAATTTGCGTCAATAGCCACGACACAATGGGATTTTGTCCATCCTGTAGAGAGCTGGCTAATTCCATCGGACGCTTGGGCAATCGCGTGAAAGCACGTTCCACAGGCGTATCACTGGTATTATTGCCAAACTGATAGGTGTAACCGTCACCCGTCTTTATGGTGAATGAACGGCCTCCGGGATCAAAGGAAATGTCATAGGAACCGGCTCCGTCATCCGTACCGTAGGCCATAAACCGATGGCTCTCATGGTGGTACACGAAGTTACCTGAATGGCCCGGCATAGAAAAGTGATAGACGTCTGAAGTAGTTTCCATTTCACTAAAGATATAAGGGAAAAAAGGAGATGCCTGGCGATAATAGACTGTCCCGTTCAAAGAATAGATTCCCGAATCCGATATTCCGGAAGTACAATCTTTTGTCCCCCAGGCTGCAAAATCGTCCAGCCCGACAATCTCACGTGTAACAGCACCTCCGGCCATCAAGGACCAGCCCAGGCCGGCCTCGCCGGTGGGCTGGTTGGGACGAAAACCGCCGGAGGCATAACGGAGGCTGATGGGAATCCGGAAATCTTTGTCCTCAATGGTGTAGATGGGGAGCTCGTATTCCATTGTCCCGCCATTCAGGTTGGAGGACAGGTGGCCGTAACGGATCATCTCCAGCGCCTTGGGCGTTGGAGCATACTGGTTGTTCTGAAACGGGCTTTCTGCCGTCGTTTGGGCGGCCAACCCTGCCGAAAGCAGCAGGGCCGGCACAAGAGTGAGCAGGTATGCGTGTCTCATAACCCTTCCTCCTTACAAATCAAATTCTCCTTCGAACACAAGTCCCCGCTCAGTAACCAACGTCAGGGTATAGTGGCCCGCATCGCCGCTGATGGGAATGATTACCTGGCCATCCTCGGTATCGAACACGGTCTGGTAGTAGTCGCCCGCCGTGGAAACCAGCGTGACAGCTACGTCGCCGTAAGGGCTCACGGAACCCAAGGTGACACACGTACCATCCTCATATGCAAAGAAAGGGTTGAAGGTGGGGGTGCGGGGGACATCGGGCTGTTCACTGGTAGATGGTTCTATAACAATGTCGTGCTGAACATCACATACGATTGAAACTTTACCAAATACGTTTTCTTGAAAAAAAAGCAAAAGGCCAAGGGCCATAATACGAAAAAGAGTTTTACACATTGCTTTAAGGTTTTTTGGGATTTGCACCACAAAGTTCGAGAATATGTTAGTGAAAGCGAAATAAACAAGGTAACATTTTTGCCGTACATCTTGCTGATTATCAATTTGTTGCGTTTTTATCAAAGTAACAAAAACCAAGAGCCCATCTTTTTCCCCTCTCTTTTTGCTATTTTTGTTTGAAAGAAGAAACCTTTTGAGATGAAGACAAATATTCTCGTACTCATAACACTGATGACCGGCATCATTACCTGTTGTCATTCTTCCAATAAGGCGTTGGACAGAGCAGATGCATTGATGCAAGAAAGACCCGACAGCGCACTCGTGCTCCTGCGTCAATGGCAGCAGGATAATCCACATCCGGCTAAAAGAGATGAGGCCCGGCACGCGCTCCTTTTGAGTATGGCGCTGGACAAGAATTATATCGACTTGCAATCTGATTCCATCATTGACAAAGCGGTTCGTTATTATGCGCCCAGAAAAAGTAGAGAAAGGATGCTGGCTTATTACTATCTCGGCAGAGTATTCTTGAATAGAAAGTCCTATCCATCAGCTATTGTTGCCTTTGAAAAAGCAGAGGCGGATGGACAATCTCTTGATGATTTTCACTATTTGGGACTCATCAATAGAAATAAAGCTGTCATTTTTACCATGACATACAACAACCCGTCAGCCATCAATTGTATAAAGAAAGCAATCAGTTTCTTCGAGATGGCTCACTCTACACGCCACGCAAACTATGCCAAACACTCTTTAGCGACTATTCTTACTAATAATCAATCTTATTACCAATCTCTGGATATTTTAGAGCAAATACCCAAAGAACAATGTGATGAAAGCCTGGTTCATCAGATTGATTTATGCCGTGCCCGTAATCTTTGGGCGACTGCTTTTCCTTCTCAAGAAATACTCTCTCTCTACGGCACTGTTCCATCAAGGTATTATGACCATTTGGACTATGGACACCTGGCAATTACATTTCAAGCCCTCGGGAAAACCGATTCCGCTGATTTTTGGCTTCGCAAGGGGGATGAAAGATTTACCTCTGCTGCACAACGTGCAACTATAGATTATCAGCGTGCTCGTATTGAACAAATGCGAGGCAATTACAAAAAGGCTTATGACCTGATGTATTATGTGACAAACTTTCAAGATTCCCTCACCCGAGTCCGCCTGACAGAGTCGGTGAGTTCCACCCAACGGGATTATTTCAAGAAAGAACTGGAACTGGAAACAGAAAAGTCCAGGACCAACGCCTTGAAGTTACGGTTTCTGATTGTCATTTCTATCCTGACCATTGCCGTTATTATCCTTCTGTTTATGAACCGGCTCCGTGCAAGTAACGCTAAACTAAGGGAAAGCCTGGCCACCCTGCACAGCAGTTCGGAATCCATGGAACAACTTCGTAAAGATAATGCTATGCTGGTGGGTAGTCTGCTGAGTGAGAAACTGCTGTTCCTGGACAAACTGTCCAACGATTATTGCTCAGCTGATACAGATAAGCTGAAAGACTCTATTTTTGAACAGTACAAAGATACTCTCAACTCTCTGAGAGACAATCACCAAATCTTTGACGAGATTGAGGCCATCCTTAACCGCTACAGCAACGGACTGATGGACAAATTCCGGGCACAGCTGCCCCAAATCCAGGGAGAGAAGTTGGACATGGTTATCCTGTTCTTTACCCGCATACCCTATAATGCCGCACAGCTCTTCTTCCGCTATCATAATGTAGATAGCCTAAAACAAGCCAAGGCTCGCATTCGCAAGACCATCCAGGACTCCGGTGCCCCAGATTCGGCCCTCTTCCTGGAAATGATGGAAATGAAAAAAGGCGGTCGAAAGACAAAACAAAACAATGTGTAAGGCTGCAAATCCTTGTCTTCCGGCCACCTTATGACAAAAAGTAGACGCGATTTGTAAGTTTCACTGAGGATCTGGACGTCCCAAAACAAAACAAACAAGTCGCGCCTACGCTTGCGCGCAGGCATCGCAACTTATTCGGCTTGTTTGTGAAATTGTCCAGATTTCAGTGAACCGAAAAGCGCATAATGCTTTTGCTATATGTCTATCAGCAGATTACTTGCTATTCTGAGGCAAAGATAGAAATTTTTTTGTTTGTTAGCAATGCGCAGCGGGACTCGCCATGATTTTCCTGGCTGCTTTCTCTTAACCATCGGCAATGTGTGGGGTAAACGGCACTCCACGCAACGTATTACGCGGAAAACGCCCAAAAGTGCGTAACAGGTTGCACGCCGATGCAACGTGTAACGCGAAAAACGCCCAAAAGTGCGTTATAGGGTGCCGGCCGATGCAACGTGCAACGCGAAAAACGCCCAAAAGTGCGTTACAGGGTGCCGGCCGATGCAACGTGCAACGTGAAAAACGCCCAAAAGTGCGTTATAGGGTGCCGGCCGATGCAACGTGTAACGCGAAAAACGCCCAAAAGTGCGTTATAGGGTGCCGGCCGATGCAACGTGTTACGCGAAAAACGCCCAAAAGTGCGTTACAGGGTGCCGGCCGATGCAACGTGCAACGTGAAAAACGCCAATAGTCCCGATGAACAACTCTTTTTGGAAATGCTGTCCGGAAAATAAAAGAGATGCCCGCACAATATAACGGCGTTATTGCATCTTTCAGGTTTCAAAGGATTTCAGTACATTTGCACATGATGAATATCGGAATTATCGGGGCCGGCCACATCGCAGAAAAGGCCGCCCGCACCCTGAACGGGATGGACGACATGCGCTGTCTGGCTATCGGCTCGCGCTCGCAGGGGAAGGCGCAGGCCTTTGCCGAACGCTTCGGCATCCCGCGTGCCTATGGCTCCTACGAAGCCCTGCTGCAGGATCCGGACATCGGCCTGGTGTACATTGCCACGCCGCATTCCTGCCACTTCGAGAATGCGAAGGATGCCATCCTGGCCGGGAAGCCCTGCCTGGTGGAGAAATCGTTCATGATGAATGCCGTGGAGACGGCCGCCATTCTGGCCCTGGCGCGGGAGAAAGGCGTTTTTGTGGCCGAAGCCATCTGGCCCCGCTACATGCCGGTGCGTGAGAAAGTGCGGGAGGTCATCGCCTCCGGGGTTATCGGCAAGCCGGTCATGCTGACGGCTTCGCTGGCCTATAACGTGTCGGACAAGGAACGCATCCTGCGG
Organism: uncultured Bacteroidia bacterium; assembly: GCA_902784435.1. Classification (GTDB taxonomy): domain Bacteria; phylum Bacteroidota; class Bacteroidia; order Bacteroidales; family UBA932; genus Cryptobacteroides. The sequence goes on from CACZUR010000002.1 coordinate 51,875, forward strand.
CCGGAAATGGGCGGGGGTGCGCTGCTGGACCTGGGCGTGTACCTGCTCAACTTCGTGCGCATGTACTGCGACAGTCCCATCCGGGACCTGAGCACTTCCTGCATCCGGAGCGCCACGGGAGTAGACGCGTCGGAGGTCATCACCTGCATCCACGAGGACGGGACCCTTTCCACGGTGCAGGCATCGGCCTTTTCCCAAGGCGCCAACGAAGGAGTCATTGCCGGCACCACGGGCTACCTGGTGTTTGACGACCTGATCAATCCCACCAGCCTTCGCATTTGCCGGAAACGGCATATCGTAGAACGCGTGGTGGAACTGCCGCCGCAGATTACCGGCTTCGAATACCAGTTCCGCGCCTGCGCCGACGCCCTCCGCGCCGGAGCCCTGGAGGCCCCCCAGATGCCCCACGCGGAAATCCTGTACGTGATGCACCTGATGGACCGGCTCCGCGCAGAATGGGGCCTATAGCGTCTGGCCGCCCACGAACTCCCGCAGGATGGAGGTGGGCGGGATGGCGTCTATCTCCGAGGGCTGCAGCGGAACGATGAAAGAGAGGAACTTGAGCAGGCGCACAGCCTCTGCGAAGGCCGGGGAGGACGGCTGGATGCGGCGCAGCAGGGGTTCGGCATAGTAGCGCAGCAGCGGCAGTTCATACAGCAGGGCCGTGTTGAACTGGGCATCGGCATTTTCCTGGAAGGGGAAGATGTAGCCGTTTTCACCGCGGCGCACGGAGGGCCAGCGCAGCAGCGTTTCCTCCGGGGAGATGCCCCTCACGCGGTTGTCGCGCACCATGCGGCGCAGCAGGCGGTTGTCCGTGGTGGAGATGCAGCAGTTTTCGTCCAGTTTCAGGGAGGTGAGGGCCGATGCATAAATGCGGAAGATGCGGCTCTGGTCCACCGAAGGGACCATGGCAGGGTCCAGGGCGTGGATGCCTTCCATGACCAGTATATCATTATCCTCCAGGTGCATCATCTTGCCCTCGAAGAAGGGACGTCCCTGCTTGAAATCGTAGCGGGGCAGTTCCACTTCCCCGCCGGCAAGCAGCGTATTCAGCTGGTTCCCCAGCAGTTCCAGGTCCATGGCCTCCAGGGCTTCGAAGTCGTAGTTGCCTTCGCTGTCCCTGGGCGTACGTTCCCGCGACACGAAATAATTGTCCAGTTCGATGACCTTCGGGTTCATCTCCACAATTTTCAGCTGCTGGGCCAGACGCAGTGACGAAGAGGTTTTCCCGCTGGAGGAAGGACCGGCCAGGAACACGATTTTCACATGGTCCTTCTGGGCCGATATCTTGTCGGCCAGGTCTGCGAAGCCGCGCTCCTGACGGGCCTCGCACAGGTTGATGAGCTCGATGGCGCCGCCGTCCATGAGCCGGCGGTTCAGGGCGCCCACGCTCACCACGCCGGTGGCCTTGCACCAGTGGCCGTACTCCTTCAGGGTGACGGTAAGTTTCTTCTGTTTCTGGCGCGGGATGCAGCGGGTGATGTCCTCGTCCGAGGGGTACTGGATGCAGAATCCGTGGTGGAAAGGCATGAGGTCGAACACCTTCAGGAAACCGGTGTCCGGCACCAGCGGACCATAGAAATTATCCACCACCCCGTCCAGGCAGCCTACCGTGCAGAAGTAGTTTCCCAGGGAATGCTGCAAGCCGGCCTTCAGGGGCTGATTCTGTCGCACGAAAAGGGCCTCGGCATCGGCCGACAGCATCTTCACCTGCTTGAAAGGCAGCTTCAGCTCTACCAGGCGGCGCATCTCCTCGCGGAGGGCCATGATGTCCTCGTCGGCCACATGCTCGCCGCGGAACTTGCAATACAGGCCGCTGGGCAGCGAGTGGTTGATCTTGAAGATTTTCTCCGGGTACAGGGTACGGGCGGCCCGCTGGGCCAGGAAGCTGAGCGAGCGCAGGTACGTACGCCGGCCTTCCGGGTGGTTGTAGCCGATGAATTCCACCTGGTGCGGGTAGAACATGGGATAGTTCAGGTCTACCAGCTGATGGTCTACCAGGGCGGCCAGCACCGGATATTTCTTGCCGGTCTTGGGGTCCGTCACGCTTTCCGGCGCCACGGTGGAAATCTGGGCGCCCAGGGGCAGGTAATAAGGTTTACCGTCGTTAATGCAGTTAAGGAGGATTCTTTCTTCCATGGCACTTATTTTTCTCTGAGGGAAAGGGCGAAGCCGCCGGAGCGGGCCATCCTCACCGTCATACTGTCGGCCGATGTCACTTCCCCGCGGGTAATCTCATAGGCCTGGGGGTTGGTCTCGAAGTCGGCGTCGGGGGCATCGGCATACAAGGTGGACTCATACACCACGCCGGGCTTCAGGAAATCCAGCTTCACCGTTACCTCGCGGGCGTTTTCGTCCGTGATGCCGCCCACGTACCACACATCGTGCGGGCGGGCCTTGGCCAGGTCTTTCGCCGTGGCGTCCTCCCCCAGGGCATACACGAAGCGGGCGGCACCCGTAATCATGTCCTTGCGGGCATCGGCAAGGGAGGCCGTGCTCTCCGCCGCGGCATTCAGGCTGCCCAGTTTGGGATGGCGGGCCACCACCATATAGGCACCGGGCTCCGCCTCCAGATACAGGCTCCTGTCCCAGTCCACGGCCACGTCCTTGATGAACTGGAAGGCGTCCATGAAGCGGGCGTAATTCTCCGGCAGGTCCGCGGCCATCTGCAGGGGGCTGTAGAAGGTCACATACAGGCCCAGCTGGTTGCCGATGGTATGCCGCATCTTGCCCTTCTGCCCGGGCGCCGTCACGGACATGTCCGGCTCGAAGATGCCGGGCGTGTAGTCCATGGGGCCGCCCTGCTGCCGCGTGAACGGCAGGATGGTGGTGTGACCGGGATTGATGCCGCCGCGGTATTCCGTACCCATGGCGCTCTCGTTGCCAATCATGTTGGGCCAGGTGCGGCACAGGCCCGTGGGACGCACGGCCTCGTGGGCATTGACCATGATGTGGTGTTTGGCAGCCTCCACGACAGCATAATGGTAGTGGTTGATGAGCGGCTGGCTGTAGTGATGCTCGCCGTAAGGGATGATATCGCCCACGTAACCGCTTTTCACGGAGTTGTAGCCGTACTGGTTCATGAGCGAGTAGGCCGCCTCCATGTGGCGCTCGTAATTGAGGGTGGACGAGGAACTTTCGTGGTGCATCACCAGGCGGATGCCCTTCTGGTGGGCATAGCGGTTGAGCGCCGGCAGGTCGAAGTCCGGATAGGGGGTGACAAAGTCGAACACATAGTCCTTCTGGTGGCCGAACCAGTCTTCCCAGCCTTCGTTCCAGCCCTCGATGAGGATGGCGTCAAAGCCGTTGTCGGCCGCAAAGTCTATGTATCGGCGGACATTTTCGTTGTTGGCGCCGTGGCGGCCGTGCGGCTTGGCCTTGCTGTAATCCGTCACGCCCAGCTGCACGGACGGATAGTCGTACGTGTAGGACCATTCGCTCTTGCCGGTAATCATCTCCCACCATACGCCCATGTATTTCACGGGGTGGATCCAGGAGACATCGTCCAGGGCGCAGGGCTCGTTCAGGTTCAGGATCAGGCGGCTCGCCAGTACGTCCGTAGCCTTCTCACGCACCATGACGGTGCGCCAGGGGGTATGGCAGGGCGCCTGCATGCGGGCCTTCACGCCCTGGGCATCCGGGGTGAGCCAGGTGCGAAGCACAAAGTTCCGGTCGTCCAGGTCCAGGTTGGTGGTGGGATAGTCCAGCACGGCCGCCTCGTGGATGTTGATGTACAGGCCGTCGTCGGTCTTCATCTGGAGGGCGGTTTGCACGCCGGTGTCCGAGAAACCCTGCTGGGAGGCGTTCCCCAGCCGCATTCCGCGGGAAATGCCCCGAACCTGCGACAGCCGGGACTCCGTATAGTTGTACTCCTGCGTGTCGTAGTCGCCGCTGATCCACCAGGCCGTATGGTCCCCGGAGAGGGCGAATTCCGTGCATTCTTCGGCCACCTTGAAATAGGTGAGTTTGTTCTCCAGCGGGAACTCGTAGCGGAAGCCCAGGCCGTCGTCGTACAGGCGGAAACGCAGCCGCATCACGGCCCCCTTGCCGTAAGGGTTGCCCAGGTCTCCGGTATATTCCGGGTCGGTCACGCTCACGCCCTGCTGGGCGGCGCGGGCCGCCACCGGCTTCTGTTCAAAGGTGACCACGAGCTCGTTGTAGTGGTTGCGGATCTGGTCCTCCTCTCCCCAGACGGGCTCCCAGGTTTCGTCCAGGCCGCCCGTCTGCACATCCGTGATGGAAAAACCGTTCAGGAGGTCCTCCTGGTCCAGCAGCCGGAATCCCAAGCGGGAAGGCTTGATGACATCGGCCCCCTGATACGTGAGTGCATACAGCGGTGTGCCGTCGGCCGACAGCCCTACGCCCACCTCCAGCTTGCCGTCCGGGCTTTGCAGCTTCTGCTGCGGTTCAAAAGACGTTTCCGCCTTGCCGCAAGCCGCCAGGCAGAGGATGGCGCAAATGGCCGTAAAACGTAACTTACTCATAATTAGTTATTTACACAATTTCCTCCCGTCATTTTAGCCGGGAGGAAATTTCATATCTCCCTTATAATCAATCAATTAACGAAAACACTACCGTGCAAAGGCCACCACCAGGGCGCTCTTGGGCGCTACCACCACCCCGTTTTGCAGGGTGACGTCCGCGCCGCTCAGGACATCCTTGCCCTGCACCGGGCCCTGCACGAATTCTGCGTAATGGTCCCAGTCCAGGCTGCGGTTTTCCTCCGTGTTGTTGATGTATACGAACACGGCCTCGGTGTCCGTGTAGCGGAAGAAGGCATAGGTGTTGTCCGTGATGTTGCTGGCGCCCACATTGGCGCGGGACAGGAAGTGCAGCGTCTTGCCTTCCTGCAGGGCCTTGCTGCCCTTGCGCCACTGCATGAGGGTGCGGGTGTAGTCGTGCAGGTCCCGGGCCGATGCATACAGGGCCGGGGCCGAAGCGCGGCCCTCTTCGCTGAACAGGTCTGTGTTGTCACCCTCCCAGCCGCCCGGGAAGTCGATGCGCTTGGCGCCGTCGTGCGAAGGGCAGTCCTTGCGCTCCAGGAACATCATCTCGTCGCCGTAGTACAGCTGCGGAATGCCGCGCAGGGTGGCCAGCAGCGTGATGGCCAGCTTCATGCGGCGGGGATCCCGGCGCAGGATGTCGCCGGTACGGGCGTGGTCGTGGTTGGCGAAGAAAGTGAGCATGTGGCTCAGGTCCTTGTATACGAAATCCTGGCCCAGCACGGTGTAGATGCGGGTCATGCCCTCGTCCCACCACACCTGGTCTTCGCACAGGGCGGTGATGATGGCGTGCTCCAGCGGGAAATCCATGATGGTGGGCAGGTTGGAGTTGAACCCGTCCGGATTGGGATTGTCCTTCTGCCAGTAGGCCACCTGCGGGATGTTGTAGTCCCAGCACTCGCCAACGATGTTCATCTGGGGGTATTCCTCCAGCACGGCCTTGCACCAGCGGCTCATGGGGCCGGGCTCGTTATACGGATAGGTGTCTACCCGCAGACCGTCCAGCCCGGCGTATTCTATCCACCAGACGGCCCACTGCTGGAAGTACTTGAGCACAAAGGGATTGTCCAGGTTCATGTCCGGCATGGAGGGAACGAACCAGCCGCTCTCCTGACGGTCCCTGTCCACCTGGGCGGCGTTGGGGTCCATGTACACGGAGAACAGGGCGTTCATCTGCATGTAGGGCTCGTTCACATGATACCAGTCCTTGAAGGGAGGGTCTTCCATCCACCAGTGGGCCGTACCGCAGTGGTTGGTGACGATGTCCATGATCACCTTCAAGCCCTTCTTGTGGGATTCCTCCACGAAGGTCTTGTACAGGGCATTGTCTCCGAAGCGCGGGTCTATGTGATAGTAGTCTGCGCAGGCATAGCCGTGGTAGCTCTCATAGGGCTGGTTGTCCAGCAGCAGGGGCGTACACCAGATGGCGGTGGCGCCCAGGTCGGCCACATAGTCCAGGTGATTGATCATGCCCTGGATGTCGCCGCCGTGGCGGGCCACAGGGTCCTGCCGGTCCACGGCGTCCGGGGTGGCGGGCACCTTCCACGGACGGGCCGATCCGTCTATATATTCCCCGCCCTGCCATGCGCTGTCGTTGTCCTGGAAGGCCGACGAGAAGCGGTCCGGCATGATGAGGTAGATGAGGTCGGCGGTAGTGTAGCTCCCGCGCTGGGCGCTCCCGGCCGCACGCTCCTGCAGCAGATAGGGATATTTGAAGGACTGTCCGTCCTTGGAAAACACGAAATAATACGTGCCGGGCTTGGCCTTGGGCACCACCTCCACGTCTACGAACAGGTAGTTGGGGCTGTCTCCAGGATGCACGGCCTTTACCCGGAGGCCGCTGCCGGACACCGCCACGTCACAGGCCCCGATGCCGGGCCCCTGCACCAGCAGCTGCAGGTCTGTTTTCATGCCCGTCCACCAGCTCAGGGGCTCTACACGGGCAATCTGAGAAGGAGTTGCCTCCGCCACGGAGGAAGGGTCTACGGCTGCGGGACCGTTACAGGCGGCCACCGCCAGAAGGGCTGTCAGCGCCCAAAAAGCTTTTCTCATTTCACTCGGATTAAGACCTTATAATCGCCGGGAGCCAGGGTGATGTCATACGGGGTTTTGATGATGTTTCCGCTGAACACGTCCTTGTATTCGCCGTTCAGGTTGAGGGTCATGGTAACAGGCTCGGATTCCAGGTTCAGGAAAGGCTGGGCCACGGCGGCAGCGGCCGGGCGGTTGTCGTTGCCCTCGGCCACGGCCACGGGCTCCTGCTTGACAGGCGTGCCGAAGTTGGCCAGGACGATGACCATGTTGTCCTTCACCTGACGGTGGAAGGCCACCCAGCCTTCCGGAGCTTCCCACCAGACGATGTCTCCGCCGCGTTCGCCGGCCGCCAGCGCGGGATTGTTGTGCTTAAGGTCTACCAGGGTTTTCCAGAAAGTGGTGTACGCATTGGCGCTCCAGTCCGTGATGGGGTCTTTCTCGAAGAATTCCAGCCGGCGGGACAGGCCGATCTCCTGGCCGGTATAGATGAGCGGCTGGGAGCCGGGAAGGGTGAAGCACAGCACGGCGCAGGCATCGGCCGCGGCGCCTTCCCGTTCGAATTCCGTACCCGCCCAGGAGTTTTCGTCGTGGTTGGAGGTGAAGGTGAGGCGGAAGGCCTCCTTGGGGAAGCGGGCCGCGTCACGGGCCACATAGTCTTTCAGGTCCTGGACCGTCTTGCTGCCCTGGGCCAGGCCGTTCAGGAGGTGATGCAGCTCCCAGGCATAGTTGGCATCGAAGGTGACCAGCGGGTCTGCCAGGTTGTCCCGCTCGGCCTCGGCCAGCAGGTAGGCGTCCGGATAGTCCTTGTTCATCTTGGGCAGGATGCCATACCAGAACTCGGCAGGGACTTCCCCGGCGGCGTCGCAGCGGAAACCGTCCACGCCCTTTTCCAGCCAGAAACGCATGGCATCGTCCTGGGCCCACCACACTTCCTGGTTTTCGTAGTTCAGGGAACGGGTGTCTGTCCAGTCGTATTCCCAGATGGCGTTGCCCAGGGAATCCCGCTCGTAGAAGTCGGCCGGTTTTTCACTCATCCACACATTGTCCGGGGCGGTCTGGTTGGCCACCCAGTCCAGGATTACCTTGAAGCCCAGTTTGTGGGCGGCGTCCAGCAGGCTCTGGAAATCTTCCATGGTGCCGAACTCCGGATTCACTTTCTTGTAGTCCGAGATGGCATAGTAGGAGCCCAGGGTGCCCTTGCGCCCCTCGGTGCCGATCTGATACATGGGCATGAGCCAGAGAACGTCTACGCCCAGGTCTTTGAGGCGGGGCAGCTGGGCCTCCACGCCCTTGAACGTGCCTTCCGGGGAGAACTGGCGGATGTTCACTTCATAGACCACGGAGCTGTAGGTCCACTCCGGATGATACTGTACTTTTTTGTTGCAGGCGGCCAGGGCCAGCACTGCAAGAACTGCGATGAGAATCCGTTTCATATCTAAATGGTTATTAGTTTTTCGTTAATCATACAATAATACGCATTTTTTGGCGCAAACACAAGGGGGCGGGGTTTTTTCCGGACCAGTGGCACAATCCGGGGGACGAAATTTGCCAAATGCAACAAAATAGCCTATCTTTGCATCTATATATATATATATAAGATTCGAGCAAGCAATTTTATTATTCTCAGCCATATGAAAAAACTGTATCTGATCCTTTGCGCCGGCATCCTCGCCCTCGCCGCCGTATCCTGCGGCAAAGACGTTCCGCCCGCAAAGCCCATGACGGCCCCGGAAGTCAAGCAGAAACTGGCCGATACGGCCGTAGACGCCCTCAAGGAAGTAGATCCCAACCTCTGGAAAGACTGGGGCCAGTCCGGCCTCAAGCTTGTCAACGCCCTCCGAAAGGTAGAGGAAGGGAATCTGGATGATCTGGGCGATGACCTGGAGGCTGTGATGCGGAGCGTTGTCACCAAGGACAAGAAGACCACCGTCACCCTCCTTCTGAAACTCTCCCAGTTCAAAGGCGACATCACCGTCGTGGACGACGCTTTCCAGTACACCAAGAGCAACAATCCGCTCAACCTCACCTATGTGTTCGAAGGCAAGACCTACAAGGCCCAGCTGGAGAGCTCCGGCGAAAGCGGGGACGGCATCCTCCTCAGAGAGAGTGAGCATGAAGTCTTTGGCAGCGAGGAAGAAAGCGAAGTCCGGATTATCAAGCTGGTGGCTCCCGCCAAGGCGGCCATCCATGTAACGGAGAACGGCAAACTGTTCCTGGACGCCGTGATCAACCCCGTCATCGAGGACAAGAACAAAAACGGTATCCTGGACGACACCGATGCCATCAAGGGCACCGCCACCATCCAGATCCCGGGTTACAGCCTGGCCCTGAACAGCCTGTCCATCAGTGACGAAGGCGTCACCGCCGCCCTGGATCTTTCCCATGACAGCAAGAAGGTTCTCTCCGTAGAGGCCGATGTGGAGATGGACCTGTTCATCGAGCGGGTCAAGGCCGCCCTGGACGAGACCACCGTCAACACCAAACCGGACGACATCACCGGCACGGTCAGCATCCTGGGCGGCGCCGCCCTCCTCAAGGCCGATATAGATATGGGAGACCTGCAGAATGCCGAGACGCATTATGCCACCGAGGCCGAGGCCAGGAAAGTAGCCGCCGTCTTCACCAAGAACGCCAAGGCAGACCTTTACTTCGACAACAACCCCACCGTCCAGGCCAGCCTGTGCTTCCTGGTGGAGCAGGACGACAAAGAGCTTTGGGAGATTGTTCCCGGCTTGCACCTGTATGACGGATCGGCCGATGTCCCCATCGTCGAATTCTTTGACCTGACCGAAGATGTGTGGAAGCCCGTCACCGGAGAATTCGCCTCTTTCATGAGCAAGATTTCCAAGTATTTCGGGGACCTGCTGCCCAAAAAGATGCTGTAATAGTCCCGGCATTCCCCGTTCATCACAAGCCCGGTCTTCGCAGACCGGGTTTTTTCGTGTTTTTTTCTTACCTTTGTGCTTTTAAGAGCAAATCCGATCATTATGGCATATTATGAACTGAACGAGCAGGAGCTCGGAAGACGGGAATCGCTGACCAAACTGCGCGAACTGGGCATCAACCCCTACCCCGCACCGCTGTATCCTGTCAACACCACCACCCAGGCCATCGCCGACGGCTACAAACCCGAGGAAGGCAACTTCCAGGACGTGTGCATCGCCGGCCGCATCATGAGCCGCCGCATCATGGGCGCCGCCTCCTTCATGGAACTGCAGGACCCCGCCGGCCGCATCCAGGTCTATGTGAAGCGGGACGAAATCTGCCCCGGTGAGGACAAAACCCTGTACAACACCGTATTCAAGAAACTCCTGGACATCGGCGACATCGTGGGCATCAAGGGCTTCGCCTTCTTTACCCAGACCGGCCAGCTGTCGGTCCACGCCAAGGAGCTCACCGTCCTGAGCAAGTCCCTGCGCGTGCTGCCCATCGTGAAGACAGATGCCGACGGCACCGTGCACGACAGTTTCGAAGACCCGGAGCTGCGGTATCGGCAAAGGTACGTGGACCTGGTGGTGAACCCGTCCGTGAAAGAGACCTTCGTCAAGCGTACGCTTATCATCAATACCATGCGGGAGTGCTTTAACGAGGAAGGCTGCCTGGAGGTGGAAACCCCCATCCTGCAGCCCATTCCGGGCGGCGCCACGGCCCGCCCCTTCGTCACGCACCACAATGCGCTGGACGTGGACATGTACATGCGCATCGCCAATGAGCTGTACCTGAAACGCCTCATCGTGGGCGGCTTCTCCGGCGTATACGAGTTTGCCAAGAACTTCCGCAACGAGGGCATGGACAAAACCCACAATCCGGAGTTCACCTGCGTAGAGATGTACATCGCCTACAAGGACTACCTGTGGATGATGGAATTCACCGAGAAAATGCTCCAGCGGGTGGCCCAGGCCACCGGCGGCGTGGTCAAGACCATCGGCGGGAACGAGATTTCCTTCCAGGGTCCTTTCCGCCGCCTGCGCATCCTGGACGCCATCCGGGAGTATGCCGGCGTGGATGTGAAGGGCATGGACGAAGCCCGGCTGCGGGAGGTTTGCAAGCAGCTGAACGTGGAGGTCACTCCGGAAATGGGTGTCGGGAAACTCATCGACGCCATCTTCGGGGAGTACTGCGAAAAGAACCTCATCCAGCCCACCTTCGTGATTGACTATCCCGTGGAGATGAGCCCCCTGACCAAGCGCTGCCGCTACGACGACACCCTCACCGAGCGTTTCGAGCTCTTCGTGAACGGCAAGGAGCTGGCCAACGCGTATTCTGAGCTCAACGACCCCGTAGACCAGCTGGACCGCTTCGAGGAGCAGGCCGCCCTCAAGAGCAAAGGCGACGACGAAGCCATGTACGTAGACTACGACTTTGTCCGCGCCCTGGAATACGGCATGCCGCCCACCAGCGGTATCGGCATCGGCATCGACCGCCTGACCATGTTCATGACCGGCGCCGAAACCATCCAGGACGTCCTGTTCTTCCCCACCATGCGGCCGGAGAAGTTCTAGAGATTTCCGAGCCGTCGCTTGCGCCCCCCTCCCTCTTATGATGCCAAGGGTGGCACGGGTTCGGAAATACTAAACAAACATAGATGAGAACGGAGACCATCACATCGGCCCAGAATCCGAAGATCCGGAATCTGTTTCTGCTGCAGGAGAAATCCAAGGCGCGGCGGGAGCAGGGGCTGTTTGTGGTGGAAGGCGCCCGGGAGCTGCAGCACTGCCTGGAAGGCGGCTACAAGGTCCGGACGCTCTTCGTCTGCCCGGAGATCACAGGGACATCTGCCCTTGACTCTGCAGGAATTTATTTTTCGGGACGGTGCCCGAAAAACCAAATTCCTGCGCCGTCCTGCCTTCGTCACCCCGCGCTCGCAGATGTCCCTGCCATGCCGCACGAAGTTTCCCCTGCCATGCCGAGCGAAGTCTCCCCTGCCATGCCGAGCGAAGTCTCCCCTGCCATGCCGAGCGAAGTCTCCCCTGCGATGCCAAGCGATGCGAGTGTATCTCCTTCTAGCGACGTGCTCGTTATCGAACTCCCGGAGCAGCTGTACCGGAAGGTGGCGTACCGGGAGAGCACGGAGGGCATCATCGCAGAGGTGGAATACAAGTGCCTGACACTGGAAGACTTGCGCCTTCCGGAGAACCCGCTCATCGTGGTGCTGGAGAGCGTGGAGAAACCCGGCAACCTGGGGGCGGTGCTGCGCAGTGCAGACGCGGCCGGGGCCGATGCCGTTTTCATCGGCGACCCGCTCACGGACCTCTACAATCCCAACCTCATCCGGGCTTCCATCGGCGCGGTGTTTACCGTTCCGGTGGTGGGGGCGCCATCGGCCCGTCTCATTGACTGGCTGAAGGCGCGCTGCATCCGCATCCTGACGGCGCAGCTGCAGGATTCGGCCCTGTATTACGACGTGGACATGCGCCGGGGCACGGCCCTCGTGATGGGCACCGAAAGCACCGGCCTCACTCCCCAGTGGCGCGCCGCGGCCGATGCCCACATCCGCATCCCCATGCTGGGCCGCCTGGACAGCCTCAACGTCTCCGTCTCCGCCGCCATCCTCCTGTTCGAAGCCGTTCGGCAGCGGCAGGGGTAGGCCTTCTGCATGCCCGGGGAAACGCCGCCCTGGCCGCTGTACATACCAGGTATGTACACGAAATCGCCCTTCCACGGCGTTCTGGCTGCACATACCTCCCCGGAAACACTACCCTACACGCCGTACATACCAGGTATGTACACAGAAACGGCCTCCTACGGCATTCCAGCTGTACATACCTACCCGGAAACACTACCCTACACGCCTTACATACCAGGTATGTACACAAAAACGGCCTCCTACGGCATTCTGGCTGTACATACCTCCCCGGAAATACTACCCTACATGCTGTACATACCAGGTATGTACACAAAAACGCCATCCTACGGCACGCCAGCTGTACATACCTCCACCGAAACACCGCCCTGCACGCCTTACATACCAGGTATGTACACAGAAACGGCCTCCTACGGCATTCCAGCTGTACATACCAGGTATGGACGGGACATTTTGGGGAAGGTCCCCTTGGGATTTGGGAAAGGTGTCTTTTTTGCCAGGGACCTTCCCCACGGAAATGCAGCTAGAGTGGCCTAGAACGCCAATTCAGCGGGGAAGGTCCCGCCCATAAAAACAGACCTTCCCCATACGGGACTCGGACCTTCCCCATTTCTAGCCAGGACCTTCCCCATCAGCAAGTTGAAACACCACCTATAGAGCAGACAGAGCCCCTCATAGCAACCCCTATACCACAAACAGCCCCCCCCCATACCACAGACAGAACCGCCCCCTATAGCTGGTCGTAGGCCACCAGGGCCTGGGAGATGCGCTGCTGGAGGTCGGCAAGGGTGTAGAGGCCGTCGGCGTTGGCGTTAAGCCCTTTCAGCTTGAGCTTCACGGCCATGGGCGGCTGGGTGTAGGAGAAGGTGGTCTCGGCACGGAGCTGGCTGGCCGATGCATAGACCAGGAGGAGGTCTGCGTAGCGGAGGCCATCGGCACCGGTGAAGCGTTCGAAGATGAGCTTGCAGCCGATGGGGGTGCGCTTCTCGATGGAGCCGGGGAGATCCTCCACCTGGACATCCAGCGCCGACAGGACGCTGAGGATGTTGGAATCGTGGCCGCAGAGGAAGCTGAAGATGCGTTTTTCGTTCTGCATTTCGCTCAGGAGGGTCTGCAGCAGGGGGTGGGCCACATTCAACGACACGGAAGGGGCGCTGAACAGGATGTCCTCGTAGCGCTGGGTGATGGAGGTGATGCTGACCCAGTCCTCCTCCGTAAGGGTTTTGCCGAAGGCCGCCTTCTTGGCATCCGGCTCTTCGTAATACTGCAGCGCGAGGGCATCCGACAGCGAGCAGGCCATCTTGAGGCCGCCGCTGAGGGCGGGCTCCGCATTGAGCTTGAAACTCACGGACGACGGGAACTGGCTGAACGAAGAGGTATCCGGATAGGCCGGCGAATGCGTGATGTCAATCACGCTTTCCAGCAGCTGGAAGGAGGCCGATGCACCCGCATTCAGGTCTTCTCCGAAACGGGTCCGGATCTCCTGCCGGGCCTGGTTCACAAAACCCTCTGACAGCTTGGTAATCTGAGGGTTGAACACCGGGTCCATGGTATCGAAGGCCACATTCATCTCTACCCGGGGAGTCAAACCCGGCAGCAGGGCGTCGGCAAAAGTGCGGGCCGTGAGCTGGCAGCGCTGCTTGGCGTTGGCGTAGAAGCGGAAAGAGGATTGGTCGGCCGAATAACGGGAGAGGAAATCCTTCTTCTCCAGCCACTCCCGGAAGAAACCGCCCATCCGGCTTTCCAGCCTTTCCCCCTTGGCCGTGAGGGTGCTGGGAGCGCCTTCCCATTGGAACCACTGGTACTCACTGTTGGTGAGACGGGTCAGGACCGACTGCTTGCTCACCAGCGGAGAGCGGATGTTGTGCCGGCTCAGGATGACCAGCTGGTCCAGCGCATAGTTTTGTTGGAATCCGTCCGGACGGGAAACCCATTCCGTGGACCCGCCAGGCAGCGGTTCCGGGTTGTGATTGGGCTGGCACCCAAACACCATCAGGGCGAGCAGCCCCAGAAGCAATAATCTGTTTTTCATTTATTTAGCCAATTGTATGGCGCCGAAGACGCCCAGCGAGGCGGCCAGCATGATGGCGCCGGCCAGCAGTACGCCCAGCAGCACGTATAAGACGCTCTTTTTGAAATCCATGTTTAAGATACTGGCGGCCAGGGTACCCGTCCAGGCACCGGTGCCGGGCAGCGGAATGCCCACAAACAGCAACAGGGCCCAGTACAATCCCCTGCCGGCCTTGGCTTCCAGTTTACGGCCGCCCTTCTCCCCTTTTTCCAGGCACCAGGTAAAGAAGCCGCCGATCACCTTTTTGTCCTTGCCCCATTCCAAAATGCGACGGGCGAAGAGGAAGATGAACGGAACGGGCAGCATATTGCCCACCACCGAAATGATGATGGACGGAACGATGGGAAGCCCCAGGCCCACGGCCACCGGGATGGCGCCGCGAAGCTCGATGAGCGGCACCATGGAAATGAGGAAGATCCAGAGGTATTTTTTCATAGGAGTCTAGGCGGGTTGGTTGGCGGCGATGAGGGCGCGGATCTCTTCCTTGGCCTCCCGCCAGCGGGGGATGTCAATTTTGGTGCCAATCACCTCCACCACCTTGGCGGCGATGATGGAGCCGATCTCTCCGCACACGCGCAGCGGCATGCCCAGCGAATGGGCGTAGAGGAAGCCGGCGGCATAGGTGTCTCCCGCGCCGGTGGCGTCGATGGGCTTGGCAGGCCAGGGTTCGATGAAATGGTATTCGTTTCCGGACTTGACCATGGAGCCGGCCTTCCCCACTTTCACCACGGCAATCTTGCAGTGGCGGGACAGTTCGTTGATGGCTTCCTGAGGCTCCATCTTGGTGAAGGCCTTGGCCTCCGATTCGTTGGCAAACACGATGTCTACGTAATTCTCTACCAGATTGTGGAAGAAAGCGTCGTTGGATTCCACCACGTTGTAAGAGGCCATGTCGATGGAGATGATGCATCCTGCGGCCTTGGCCAGCCGGGCGGCCTTGGAGATAAGCTCCTGGTTCTGAACCAGGTATCCCTCTATATGGAAGTAGTCGTAGCCTTCGAAGAAAGAAGGGTCCAGGTCCTCCGGGCCCAGTTCCAGCGTGGCGCCCATATAGTCGGCAAAGGTGCGCTCCGCGTTGGCGCCGGTGATGAACACCATGCATCGGCCCGAAGACTTCCGGCTATAGAGCATCTGGGCCTTCACGCCGTACTGCTCCATGGTGCTTTTGAACAGGTTGCCCAGGTCGTCGTTGCCGATTTTCCCGAGGAAGCCGGAGTTCATGCCGAAAATGGCGGTGCAGGTGATGGTATTGGCCGCGCTGCCGCCGGGGACGTATTTGACGCCGTACTCCTTGAGGGCTTCCCAGATGCGGTCGCCGGTTTCCATGTCCACGTGCTGCATGCTGCCCAGCGGAAGATGGAATTTGCGGAGGAGGGTGTCGTCCGGAAGGACGGCCAGGATGTCGGTGAGGGCGTTGCCGATGCCCAGGATGGATTTCATAGGCGAAGTCTTTTAACTGACAAAAATAGCCAAAATTTGCCAATTTTCCATTACCTTTGTAGGCCGATGGACAAGAAAGCCAAAAATATCCTCCGTTACCTGTTCTGGGCCGCCGTCTCGGTGGTGCTGGTGTATTTCTGCCTCCGCGCCATCAACTGGGCGCAGTTCCTGGAGGCCCTGCGGCAGTGCCGCTGGGAATGGGTGGCGATGGCCATGGTCTTCGGCATGGCCGGCATGCTGTCCAGGGGCCTGCGCTGGCACATGCTCATGGAGCCCTTCGACCACTCCCTTTCCCGGAGGGCCGTCATCGACTCCAACAACATCGGCCAGGCCGTGAACCTGGTGCTGCCGCGCATCGGCGACGTCATGAAACTGGGCTACATCCTCAAGCATTCCGCCAAGGGGAAAGAGGGGAAACACCTGGTCAGCTTCGACAAATCCCTGGGCACCGTCATCACGGAACGCGTGTGGGATGCCATTGTGGTGGCCCTGATGTCCGTGGTGCTGCTGGTCGTGAAGTGGGATACCTTCGGGGCCTTCCTGCGGGGCGGCCTCAGCGGCGTGGGCGCCGGCATCTGGTGGTCGCTGGTGGGGCTCGCGGCGCTGGCCATCGGCCTGCTGGTCCTCACCTACCTGCTTCGGCGCAAGGGCGGGCTCTGGAGCCGTATCTGGGGCTACATCCACGGCTTCCTGCAGGGGATGATCTCTTTTCGGCAAATGAAGCGCCCGGGGCTTTTCCTCCTGCATACCGTCCTCATCTGGGGCTTTTACTGGCTCACCAGCGCCTGCATCATCTGGGCGCTGCAGGACATGGAGGCCTTCTCCTCCCTGAACTGGGCCGATGCCTTCTTCCTCATGATCGCCGGTGCCATCAGCTCGCTGCTGCCGGTGCCGGGCGGCTTCGGGGCCTATCACGGCGTGGTGGCGGGGACACTCCTGAGCATCTGGAACATTCCCATGGGCGTGGGCATGATCTACGCCACCTTAAACCACGAATCCCAGGTACTTGCACAGGCGCTGTACGGCCTGTTCTCCTACGTCCGGGAAACTTTTTTCCGCAAGCGGTGAAGCGCTTCGGCATCATAGGGAATCCCGTGGCGGGCTCCATGAGTCCCGTCCTTTTCGGCGCCGCCTATGAGGGCCGATACCCCTACGACCTCATCGACCGCCCCACGTTCCAGGAGGCCTGGCAGGCATTCCTGGACGGCTACGACGGCGTCAACGTCACGGCCCCTTACAAGCAGGACGCCTGCGCCGCCGTGGACTGGCTGTCGGAGGGAGCCCGCCTGAGCGGCGCCGTGAACCTGGTCGTCCGCCGGGACGGCCTCCTGCGGGGCTACAACACCGATATCGCAGGGGTGGAAGAGGCCCTTCGCGAAAGCGGCCATGCCTTTGCCGAGGCCCTTTGCGAAAGCGGCCACGCCTTTGCCGAGGCCCTGGTCGTGGGCACCGGCGGCGCCGCCCGGGCCGCCATCGTGGCCGCCCTGCGGCTGGGCTGCGCCGTCACCGTCATCGGCCGCTCCCCCGAAAAAGTGGCGGCGCTGGCCGCACGCTTCGCCTGCCAAGGGATGGTCCTGCAGGCCGATGCTCCCTTAGAAGCTTCCCCTGACGTCTCCCAAGGTCCGGGAACGCCTGCGGTCGCTGATGAAAAGGCCGATGCTCCCTTAGGCGTTCCCGGACCTTCGTATCGGCCGTCGCTGGTCATTTATACGCTGCCGGGGTCGGCGCCGGTGCCGGCGGGGCTGCCGCTGGAAGAGGCGGTGGTGCTGGAGGCGGAGTACAAGCGGCCGAGGCTGGTATCGGCCCCCTGCAAAGCCTATATCAGCGGCCGCCGATGGCTGCTGTGGCAGGCCGTTGCCGGTTACAGCCTGTTCACCGGGGAGGAGCCGTCCCTGGAGAAAATCTTGCGGGCACTGTAGCAGAATTCCACAAAAAATAGTAACTTGCCACTGCGTTTTACAGGCGCCGTTTTAAATTCGTTGTAATATGTCACTGAACAAAGTAATGCTTATCGGTAACGTTGGAAATGACCCCGAAGTACGTTACCTTGAATCCAATCCCCAGAATCCCAATGCCAATGTGAAGGTGGCCTCGTTCCGTCTGGCCACATCGGAACGGTACCGTGACCGCAACGGAGAGCAGCGGGAAAACACAGAATGGCACAACATCGTAGTCTGGCGCGGCAACGCAGATGTCGTGGAAAAATTCGTGCACAAAGGCACGCAGCTCTATATCGAAGGTAAGCTCCGCACCCGCCAGTGGACGGATCAGACCGGAAACAAACGCTACACCACCGAGGTGGTGGCCGACACCCTCCAGCTCCTGGGCCGCCGCCCGGACGGTCAGGGAGACGCCGCCCCGCAGGGCGGCTACGGCCCGGGCCAATCCGGCAGCGGTTACCAGGGCGGTTATCAGGGCCCGGGGTACCAGGGCGGCCAGGGCGGCTTCGGCCCGGCCCAATCCGGTGGCGGCTATCAGGGCCCGGGATACCAGGGTGGCTATGGCCAGTCGCAGCCCAATGCCAGTCCGAGCGGCCAGCCGGCACAGCTCAACGGCTACCAGGGTGCTCAGGGAGGCCAGCCTGCACAGCCCCAGGGTAATAGCGGCCCGGTCCAACAGCCTGGTTCGGGCTTCGGCCAGCAGCCCGCGCATGCCCAGCAGTCCGGACCGGCCGTGAACCCCGAATACCAAGGTCCCCTTCCTGCCGCCGAGCCCTCCGACGACCTCCCGTTCTAACACTTGACCCAGGAACCATCCCTCACCTACAACGAATAACGCACTTTCTCAACGAAAGTGCGTTATTGCTTGTTGCCCCGTGCAACGTGTTACGCACAAAACGCCCAAAAGCGCGTTACAGGGTGCAGCCCCATGCAACGTGTTACGCACAAAACGCCCAAAAGTGCGTAATAGGGTGTAGCTCCATGCAACGTATTACGCGAAAAACGCCCAAAAGCGCGTTACAGGGTGCAGCCCCATGCAACACAATCCAGGGCTAAAGCCAGCATGGGGGAGATTGGGTGTCGGTAGCGGAGTGGGGCCGATGGCGCCTGGCGCGGAAGTGGCTATGAATGAGAAAGTTACGTAAAAACCGGTGCACAAAAAAGTGCACCGGAGAATCAGGAAGTGATTGTAATTCAGCCATTTACGCGCCAGGACAGCAAAGGGCCGAAGCCACACAGGTAACAGGTCGAACCCAAGCCACCGATGCCACCGATGCCGACGAAGCACGCCAACCAAGCCAACCAAGCCGGCGGAGTACGCCGAGCAGAAGCCGACGAAGCCATACAGGAGGGCGGCGAAGCCCTACAGCAGGCCGCCGAAGCCCCACAGGAGCCGCCGAAGCCCTACAGGGAGCCGGCGAAGCCCTACAGGAGGGCGGTGAGGGCGGCGATTTGGGCGGGGGTGGTGGCCCAGCTGGTGGCGAAGCGGGTGACGGCGCGGCCGTCCGGCAGGCGCTCCCAGACTTCGTAGGCCACGTGGCCATCCAGGCGGGCCATGGCGGCGGGGTCCAGGAGGATAAACTGCTGATTGGTAGGTGAATCCAGGAACAGCTGGTAACCCTTGGACACAAACAGGGCCTTCAGTTCCATGGCGCGGTCGATGGCGTTCTGGGCAATCTGGAAGTACAGCCCGTCCGTAAACAGGACATCGAACTGGATGCCCATGAGGCGGCCCTTGGCCAGCAGGGCGCCGTGCTGCTTGACGGTGGTGAAGAAGTGGGAAGGAGCGCCGTGGGTGAAGACCACGGCCTCGCCGCACAGGGCGCCCACTTTGGTGCCGCCGATGGTGAATACATCGCACAGGGCGGCCAGTTCCGGGAGCGTGAGATCGCAGGCGGGACTCATGAGGCCGTACCCCAGGCGGGCGCCGTCTACAAACAAGGGTAGCCGATAGCGGTCGCACACGGCCCGGATGGCCTGGAGTTCGGCCTTGGAGTACAGCGTACCATATTCCGTGGGGAAGGAAAGGTACACCAGGCCGGGGAAGACCATGTGGTCATAGGATTCATCGGCATAGAAGCCTTCCAGGAAAGCCTGCAACTCCCCGGCGTCCATCTTGCCCTCGTGGGGCGGCAGGCACAGCACTTTGTGGCCGGTGTATTCCACGGCGCCGGCTTCGTGGATGGCGATGTGCCCCGTATGCACCGCCACCGCGCCCTCATAGGAACGGAGCAGGGAGGCAATGACGGTGGAATTGGTCTGGGTGCCGCCGGAGATGAAGAAGACATCGGCCCCGGGGCAGCCCACGGACTCGCGGATGCGCTCGCGGGCACTGGCGCAGAAACTGTCGTGGCCGTAACCGGGCTCCTGCTGCAGATTGGTTCTCACAAGGGCGTCCAGGATGGCCGGATGCGCGCCCTCGTTGTAGTCACAGGTAAAGGAAAGCATTTGATTATAAGTTCGTTATCAGTTCTACCGGGCAATGGTCCGAGCCCAGGATCTGGTTCAGGATTTCGGTAGAAACGATGTTCTCCCGCAGGGCGTCGGACACCACGAAATAGTCGATGCGCCACCCGGCGTTCCGCGCACGGGCGTTCATGCGGTAGCTCCACCAGGAATACTTCACCTCCGTGGGGTGCTGGAAGCGCCAGCTGTCCGTGAAGCCGGCCGCGAGCAGGGCCGAAAACTTCTCCCGTTCCTGGTCCGAAAAACCGGCGTTCTGGTGGTTAGTGGCAGGATTTTTCAGGTCGATTTCCTCATGCGCCACATTCAGGTCTCCGCAGAAAATGACCGGTTTCCCGAGGCCCAGCAGATAGGCCCGCAGGTCGTCTTCCCAGCGCATGCGGTAGTCCAGCCGCCGGAGGCCGTCCTGGGAATTGGGAACATAGGCGCAGACCAGGAAATACCGCTCGTACTCCAGGGTGATGAGCCGGCCCTCGTGGTCGTGCTCCTCCACCCCCATCCCGTAACGCACGGAAAGGGGCGTATGTTTCGTGTAAACGGCTGTGCCTGAATAGCCTTTCTTCTCTGCGTAGTTCCAGTACGACTGGTATCCGGGGAATTCCAGGTCCAGCTGGCCTTCCTGCAGCTTGGTTTCCTGCAGGCAGAAGAAATCGGCGTCCAACTCCGTGAAAATATCGGCGAAGCCCTTCCCCGCCACGGCCCTGAGGCCATTCACATTCCAGGAAATGTATTTCATATTACTCCAATGTCCAGGTGGCGCCGTCCTTGGTGTCCTTGACGGCGATGCCGAAGGAGGCCAGGGTGTCGCGGATGCGGTCGCTTTCCGCCCAGTTCTTTTCCTCGCGGGCCTTCTTGCGGGCGTCCAGCACCAGGCCCATGACGCCTTCCAGGGCCTTTTCGGCCTTGCCGGAAGCGCCGGCTTCCTCGTCGCGGAGGCCCAGCACGCCGCCCACGATGTCGTCGAACAGCTTCTTCAGGGCCGATGCATCCGCTGCCGACAGCCCGCCGGCATTCACCAGCTTCACGGCCTCGAACAGATGGGCGATGGCCACCGGCGTATTCAGGTCGTCGCAGAGGGCGTCCATCACGTTTTCGTAAATGGCCGCCACTGCCGGGGAGACCTTACTCCCGTCGGCAAAAATGAGGGCCGATGCCTCCTGGAGCAAGGTCTCCCCTGCGGTCGCTAAAGAGAAGGCCGATGCTCCCTTAGGGGCATCCCCCTCCGCGGCGCCACCCAGCGCACGCCAGGCCTGCAGCAGGCGGGCGAGGCCCTTTTCGGCGGCGGAGAGGGCTTCGTTGGAGAAGTCCAGGGTGCTGCGGTAGTGGGCCTGCAGGATGAAGAAGCGGATGGTCATGGGGCTGTAGGCCCTGTCCAGTTTGGGATGGTCTCCGGCGAAGAGCTGGGGCAGGGTGATGAAGTTGCCCAGGGACTTGCCCATCTTCTGGCCGTTGATGGTGATCATGTTGTTGTGTACCCAGTAGTGTACGCCCTGGGTGCCGCGGGAGGCGACGTTCTGGGCAATCTCGCACTCGTGGTGCGGGAACATCAGGTCCATGCCGCCGCCGTGGATGTCGAACTCCTCTCCCAGGTACTTCTCTCCCATCACGGAGCATTCCAGGTGCCAGCCGGGGAAGCCGTCGCCCCAGGGGCTGGGCCAGCGCATGATGTGCTGGGGTTCCGCCTTTTTCCAGATGGCGAAGTCGTAGGGGGCGCGTTTATCCCCCTGGCCGTCCAGCGAGCGGGTGCCTTCCAGCGTGGCTTCCAGCGTGCGGCCGCTCAGGACGCCGTAGTTGTGGTCCCGGTTGTACTTCTGGACGTCAAAGTACACGGAGCCGTTGCTCTCGTAGGCATAACCGGCCGCCAGGATCTTTTTCACCACCTCTATTTGCTCGATGATGTGGCCGCTGGCGCGGGGCTCGATGGAGGGAGACTCCACGTTCAGGAGGCGCATGGCCTCGTGGTAGCGCTCCGTGTAGTACTGGACCACTTCCATGGGCTCCAGCTGTTCCAGGCGGGCTTTCTTGGCAATCTTGTCCTCCCCTTCGTCGGCGTCGTGCTCCAGGTGGCCCACATCCGTAATATTACGCACATAGCGCACCTTGTAACCCAGGTACTTCAGGAGGCGGAAGAGGATGTCGTAGGTGACGCCCGGACGGGCGTGGCCCAGATGGGCGTCCCCGTACACTGTGGGGCCGCACACATACATGCCCACCCGGCCTTCGTGGATGGGTTTGAACAGTTCCTTATTGCGGGAAAGGGTATTGGTCAGATACAGAGGTCTCATGCTTGTTTCGTCTAAATCGTACAAAGATACGCATTTTTTGCGTATATTCGCGCTATGAAACTCATCGACGGAAAACAGATATCGGCCTCGCTGAAGGAGGCCCTGAAGGAGCAGGTGGCCACGTTCCCGGCCCGGTACGGCCGCGTGCCGCATCTGGTGGTGGTGCGCGTGGGGGAAGACCCCGCCAGCGTAGTGTATGTGCGCAACAAGGCCAAGGCCTGCGAGGCCTGCGGCATCCGCAACACCACCATCGTCCTGGACGAAACCATCCCGGAGGAGGCGCTGCTGGACAAAATCCATGCACTGAATGCCGACGACAGCGTAGACGGCATCCTGGTGCAGCTTCCGCTCCCGAAACACCTGTCCGAGGCCAAGGTCATCGAGACCATCGCCCGGGAGAAGGACGTGGACGGCTTCCACCCCTACAACGTGGCCGGGCTGTGGCAGAAGACCCCGCACATGAGCCCCTGCACGCCCAAAGGCATCATGAAGCTGCTGGAGGCCGAGGGCATCGACCCCAAGGGGAAACGTGCCGTGGTCATCGGCCGGAGCAACATCGTCGGTCTCCCGGTGGCCAAGATGCTGCTGGACGCCAACGCCACCGTCACCCTGTGCCACACGCGCACGGTGAATCTCCCGGAGGTAACCCGCCAGGCCGATATCCTGGTGGTGGCCGCCGGCCGCGCCAAGATGGTCACCGCCGACATGGTGGCCGACGGCTGCATCGTGGTGGACGTGGGCATGGACCGGGACCCGGACACGGGCAAACTCTGCGGCGACGTAGACTTTGACGCTGTGGCGCCGAAGGCCGGCGCCATTACGCCGGTTCCCGGCGGCGTGGGCCCCATGACCATCGCCTGCCTCATGGAAAACACCGTGGAATGCTTCCTGCAGCGGCAATAAACACCCTTCCTATGCATACCCTCCCCCACAAAACGATGGCCGTGCTGCTTGCCGTGGCACTGGCCTGGACGGCCTGGCAGCCCGGAGCCCGGGCACAGGAAAAAGAATATCTGTGGCCGTCGGCCCTACTGATGCCCGATGCACAGCCGCACCAGATTGCGGCCATGCGGGACAAGGCACAGGCGCCGGACTTCCGGCCGGAAGACAACCGCATCGCGCACCTGGAATGGTACCCGGCACCGGAGCACCCCAACGGCGGATGCATGATCCTGATTTCCGGCGGGTCCTACACCAGCTGCTACGACGTAAAGCCCGTGCGGCAATGGAAAGAGACCTACACCGCCCTGGGGTATCAGTGCGTAAACCTGGTGTACCGCACGCCCCGGCCGGAGGGCATTCCCCTGTACCAGACGGCCTGGGAAGACGGCCAGCGGGCCGTGCGCGTGGTCCGGAGCCAGGCGGAGCGGAGGGGCTTCGACCCGGAGCGCATCGGCACGGTGTCCATGAGCGCCGGCAGCCACCTGGCCCTGCTGCTGGCCACCAGCTCCCAGACGCGGGCCTACCAGCCCATAGACGCCGTGGACAGCCTTTCCGCCCACCTGAACTGGGCGGTGGTGCATGCCCCGGCCTATGTAACCACGGACGCAGAAACAGGTACCCGGGCCACCCGGGACGGTTATGGCGCCGACGTGAAACTCAGCTCCGTCTTCCGCTTCGACGCAGGCACCTGCCCCATGGTGCTGCTGCACGGCGGGCAGGACCCCTACTCCCCCAACGGTTCCACGCTGGTGTACCGGCAGTTACGCCGGATGGGCATTCCGGCCGAAGTGCACCTGTACCCGGACAAGGGCCACGGGGTGTTTGGGACGGAACGCGCCGTAGAGTTCCTGCGGCAGATGGGCTTCCTGGGCACCCTGCAGCCGGAAGTGGCCCTGATGGACCGCTTCACGTCGGACCGGGACCGCTGCCTGTACAAGGTGGAGCCGCTGTGGCCGGAGGGAAAGATGCCGGATGCGCGGGAAAACCAGTGCCAGCCCTATTTGGAATGGCATTTTCCGCAGCACAAGACCACGGACGCCATCCAGATTGTATATGCCGGCGGCGCCTACCAGTTCAACCGTCCGGAAGACTTTGAAGTAACCCCCATCCGGCGCTACCTGAACGAAAAAGGCATGACGGTGGTCACCATGAAATACCGCACGCCGCGCCCCGAAGGCCTGGCCAAGCACACCACGGCCTGGCAGGACCTGCAGCGGGCCATCCGGCTGGTACGCAGCCAGGCGGCCGCCTACGGCCTGGACCCGCAGCGGATAGGCATCATGGGCAGCTCGGCCGGCGGACACCTGACGCTGATGGGCGTCACGTCGTCCCGCCACCAGGCCTACCTCCCCGTCGACGAATCCGACAAACTCCCCTGCAACGTGCAGTGGGGCGTGGCCATTTACCCGGCCTATTCCCTCACGGACGGCCTGGACGGCCACAACGCCCACGGCGGCAACGAGGACACGGATGTCCTGGCCCCGGAGTTCTCCTGGGACCTGGACACGGCGCCCCTGCTGATGATTCACGGCGACGCCGACGGCTATGCCGCCATGGCCTCGGTGAAAATCTGGGAAAAGCAGCGTTCCATGGGCATCCAGAGCCAGCTTCACACCCTGGCCACCCGAAAACACTGCTTCCAGCGCACGGCATCGCCGGACACTGGAAGCTATACCTGGATGGACCGTATCTGGGAATTCCTGACGGCCAAAGGCTTTAACAAGTAAGGCTACTCCCTGACCAGATAGAGGAAAGAGTACAGGCCCCGCTCGCCGGCGTGGTCGTAGCGGTTGTTGCCCGTGGGATAGTTCACCACGTGGGTCTCCGGGTCTCCCTGGCCTTCCACGCAAAGGGTGGAAGAGCCGCCGCCGTCGAAGTTGATGGCGTCGCGGGGATGGAAGTTGGCCTCGATGAACTGCGTGAGCTCCCGGGCCGACATGCCCTCGGAAATGCCGTCCCGACGGCCGTCCACCACGATCATGAGCAGGTGGTTGTCGTCGGTGATGGCCACCGCCGTACGGGGATGGCGCACGCCCTGGTGGCGGATGGCATCCTCGTAGTTGAACTTGTTCATCTCCGCCTCCGAGTAGAAGCCCGCGAAGGACAGGCCCACGGGGTTGTGGTTCTCGATGAGCATGGGGGCGCTGGTGTAGATGTTGGGCATGGCCGATGCGGCATAGAAGGCCCGCAGCTGGTCCCGCGTGCGGCCCTTGCCCTCAAAGGCGATGCTGGGCTTGCCGAAGGAATCCACATAAAACGCCGCTTCGCTCTTCCAGTTGGGCACGCCAGTAGTCATGACGGTGTTGTTGGGCATGTTGATGATATACTCCCCGTCCGCTTTCAGGACCACGGAAGTGGGCTCGTAGGCCGCGTTCATGGCAATGACGGCACCCTTCTCCTTGAAAATCTGGGAAGTGACCTTTTTCACCGGCGGGGCGCTGATCCCGAACTTCAGGGCATAACCCGGAACGGACATGTCCCAGTCGGCCACAAACACCTGCTGGGCGCTGCCGGTAACGGGGTCCTTGCCAAAGAAATGGCGGTATACCAGGCCCGGGCCGATGTCCGTGGATGTCCAGGAGCCTTCCGCAGGCCGATACACGAACTTGGCCAGGCGGGCGGCCAGATGCGCTTTCACATCGGCCCACTTATAATAGGGGCCGCTCACGGGCTCCAGCTGGCCCACGCGGGCTTCCTCACCGTTCAGGAGCACCTTCACCAGCGTGTCGCCGCTGCCCTTCCGGGGCTGGTAGAACACGAACTGCAGGTTGGTGCCCATGGGCGAACGGAAGGTCTGGAACCAGTACACCAGGTCGTCGTTGGACTGGGGCACCGTCCCGAAGCCGTCGATGTCCATGAGCATGAGGAGGCTCATCATCACGTGGTCGTGGCCGAAGCGGAGGTGGGCGCCGCGCTTCCCCGCCGACAGGGAGGCATCGGCCTTTGCCACGATGTCGTCCACGATGGAGGCATTGGGCTGCTGGTAGGGATAATACTCCCGGAAACGCTCGTAATTGTCTATCTCCCAGAGTTTTGCATATTCCTCATGGGTGAGCAGGCCGCTCACGTCGATACGCACGTCCTGCGGCAGGCTGTTCATGCCGCCCACGAACATGTAAATGTTGAAGAAGGCGTCGTAGGGATTGTTCAGCCCCAGGGCCGATGCCGGATCCTTGAACAGGCGGGAAAGCACCTGCTCATACTCCGGGAAATGCCGAAGGAAAAAGTCCTCGGAGCTTTCCTTGTAGGGCAGCTTGATGTCCGGGCCCTTGTACTTGAAGGGGTTGCTGCCCGAATTGGGCCGTGTGGCCTGGGCGTCCGTGAGGCCCTGGTGGGCATACAGACGGGTGAGCGGAGCCTCCCGGGAAACGGAGGCGCAGAAGGCGTTCATGCTGATGATGGACCGCACCGAGGGGCTGGAGCAGGCGTCTACCTCACTCCCTTTCCCAAAGGCCGACGGATAATTCCGGACCATGGTGCGCGCGATCTCCTGGTGCTGTTCCCAGCCCAGCGGGGTCAGGTCTCCCACGCGGTAGCGCACGTTGTCCCAGAAAGGCTGGCAAAGGGCCAGGAGCCTTTCGCCGAAAGGCGTGAGGTTTCCGGCCTTCTGCCCGTCGGAGAGCATGTTCAGCAGCACCGTATAGGCCTTGTCCGTGTAGGCGTAGCGGGACCCGTGGCGGCCGTAATGGCTCACGTAAACGGCCTCGTAGCCCTTGGGGGCCGGGGTGAGGGCCTTGGGGGAAAGGTCAATGACACAGTCCAGGCCGGAGCATTTGTTCCAGGAAGAGAGGACCTCTTCCCGCACCCCGGTGCGCTGAGCGAATACGCTGCAGCCCACGAGCAGGAGAAGACCGGCTAAAAAAGCTTTTTTCATATTGGTCAGTTTTTATTTTCCCGGGCGGATAACGGCCGCCCAGCCGCCTCCGGGAGCCATTTTCAGGCTCACATTGCCGTTGGAGGGGAAGGCAAGATTCTCCCGTTTGTAGTCGCGTGCGGCCCGGTGGGCATTGGCTCCGTCGCGGAACACTTCCATGACGGCGCCGTCGGCCTGGATAAAGGACAGGTCCAGGGTCATTTCCCGGGCGTTCCAGTCTGTCATGGCGCCCACATACCAGGTGTCGCCCTTGCGGCGGGCCAGGGCCAGGTATTCGCCGGCCTTGCCTTCCAGGGCCACCGTCTGGTCCCAGGTGGTGGGAACGCCGGCAATGAAGGCCAGGCATTCCGGCTCCTGCAGGTAGTTGGAGGGAGAATCGCACAGCATGGTCAGGGGCGCGTCAAAGATCACGTACTGGGCCAGCTGGCGGCAGCGGGTGCCCTGGGACATGGCCTCGGAGTACACGCCGCGGAAATTGGCCTTGGTAGCGTTTCGCATGGCGCCCTGGGTATAGTCCGCCGGACCTGCCACCAGACGCACGAAGGGGATGCTCACCTCGTAAGTGACCAGGTCTTCCTGGAATCCGTTCTGCCACTTGGCATTCTCCAGGCCGAAGACCCCTTCGTAGTTAATCACATTGGGCCAGGTGCGGTGCAGGCCGGAAGGCTTGAAGGCGCCGTGGAAATCCACCATCAGGTGGTACCGGGCGGCGGTTTCCGCGGCCCGGCGGTAGAAGTCGGTCATGGGTTGGTCGTCCCGGTCCATGAAGTCTATCTTGAAGCCTTTTACGCCCAGGGCCGAATATTCCCGGCAGGCGCGTTCCATGTCCCGCTCGAAGGCCCAGTAGCCGGCCCAGAGGATGAGGCCCACGCCCTTTTCCTGCGCATACTTGCACAGCAGGGGAAGGTCTATCTCCGGGACCACCTGGAACAGGTCGGCTTTCCCGTTCACGGCCCAGCCTTCGTCCAGGATCACGTATTCGATGCCGCTGCGGGCCGCAAAATCAATGTAATACTTGTACGTGTCGTTGTTGATGCCGGCCTCGAAGTCCACGCCGTAGAGGTTCCAGTCGTTCCACCAGTCCCAGGCCACCTTGCCGGGTTTCACCCAGCTGAAATCGGCCTCCGGGGAAGGCTCCTTGCCCAGCAGCCAGGGAAGGTCGCAGGTCAGGAGCTCCTTGTCCTCCGCCGCCACGATCACGATGCGCCAGGGAAAGGCCTCGCGGGCATCGGCCCTGGCGATGAAGGGTTCGCGGGAAGTGACCAGGCCCTGGAGCATGTTGTGGCCGCCCTGGACAATTTCCTTGGGACAGGGGGCGAAAACCGCTTCCAGCGTGCTGTCCTTGTCCTGGTTCCACAGGTACATGCCCGGATAGTGCAGGAGATTGCTCTCGGTGATGCACACTTTCATGCCGCCGGGGGCTTCCAGCGTAACGGGCAGGAAGGCCAGGCGGTCCTTCTCCCACCGGTCGATACCGGTGTGGGCATAGGTGGCCTCGAAGGACGTGGAGAACTGGCATTCTACGTTATCCGCCGACTTCCGGGCATAGGGGATGAAGGCCGGGAAGGCCGACGGGAAGCAGAACTGCGCCTGCTCCGAAACAACCTTGAACGGCGCTTTCCGGCCCGCCACGAAGCGGTAGGCCGCGCCGTCGTCATAGGCGCGGAACTCTACGGAATAGCCCTGGCAGCGCAGTTCCAGCTGGTTGTAGTGGTCCCGCACCTGCGCCTGCCGGTAAACGGCGGGCACGACGGTGCGGTCCACGCTGCTGCGCACGGCCTTTTTCACCTTTGCCGCGCCCAGGACCGTACCGTCGTCCAGGGTCATGGACAGGGCCGACGGTTCCAGCACCGTCACGCCCTGCCGGGACACGGACCACCGCAGGGCAGCGCCCGCCGTAATCTGCACCTGAAGATCCCCGGAGGGAGAAGTGAGCACATACGTCTTGTCCGCCGCCCGGAGGCCGGCACCCAGGAAAAGGACGGAAAGCACCGTCAGGAAGAGTTGTTTCAGTGTCATACGTGTTAGTTTATTGTCTAAAAAAGCTTATCAAATTATCAAAGATACACAATTTTAGTCAATAACCTGCTTTTTCCGTTTCCAGTTCAGGACGGGCAGGAGGAAGGAGATAATGGCAGCACCCAGCCAGAAAATACCGGCATAGGTGAAGTCGTGCACCCCGTCCACGATGCTGTTGTCCAGCAGCACGCCGGTAATGACGTTCTGCAGACCGGCGGCGGCATAGGAGGCCAGTCCCATGATGCCCAGCGCGGCGCCGGTGGCCTCGCGCGGCACCAGGTCGATGGCCATGAGGCCGCCCACGAAGCTGATGAGGACGCCGATGGCGATGCCGAACAGAATCATGGCCAGGATGTTCACCCACTTGGCCGGACCGCCGAACAGGAACAGGGCCATGGCCACCGCCTCCAGGATACCGGCCACGAAGGCCGGATACTTGCGGTCTCCTTTGAAGAGCACATCCGACAGCCAGCCGGACACCACCGTGCCGATGATCCCGAAGATGGGATTGACGCCGATGATGGCGGCGGCGCTGGCCAGGTCATAGCCCTTGGCCTCCTGCAGGAAGATGGTCCCCCACTCGTTGATGGCGTAGCGGCTCATGTACATGAACGCACTGGCCGCCGCCAGGATCCAGACGCCGGGATTCTTGATCACGGCCGCCTGCATGCGCTTGGTCTGGGCCTGCTTCTGCTCGGGGGTGAGTTCCTCTTTCTCTTCGGCCTCCCCGGCCAGCACTTCGATGGGCGGAAGGCCCTTGGACTCCGGCGTATCGTGCAGGAACAGGAGGATAAGCGCGATGCCCAGCACACCGGCCAGCGCGGCGCCGAAGAAGCCCCACTTCCAGCCGAAAGCGGCCACCAGCATGCCCACGAACACGAAGGAAAGGCCTTCGCCAATGTTATGGGAGCTGCTGAAGAAGCCGTAGAAGGTACCGCGGATGCGCAGCGGGAACCAGCGCGACAGCGAGATGATGGCCGGCGGCGCGCCCATGGACTGGGCCGCACCGTTGACGGCCCAGCAGATGGCGAAGACGATGAACAGCGCCGAATTGGCGATGCCGCCGTTGAGCGCGCTCACGCCCAGGATGCCCATGACGAAGTTCATGAGTACCGACACGGCCAGTCCCGTGGCCATGAAGCGCTTGATGTTGGAGCTGTCGGCCAGGAAACCGCTGATGAACTTGCAGATGGCGTAGGCCCAGTACAGGCAGGCGCCGATGATACCCAGCTGGGTGGCATTCAGCAGCCCCGCGTCGATGAGCGGCTGCTTCATCACGCCCATGGACAGACGGCACACATAGTACAGGGCATAACCCAGCGTGGCCGACAGGAAAGCCTGCATCCTGAGACGCTTGTACGTTTTGTCCACCTTGTCGGCCGGAACCATCTTCGTTGACGGGGCCGATGTCTTATAAAAATTTGCTAATCCCATGGTTCAAATGAGGCACGGAGGGTTATTGCCGCCCGCGGGCGGCTGAATGAAAACCGGGGTCCGAGCCCTCTCGGACCCCGGGAATAAGAGCCGGAATGAACTACTTCAGGGTAGGAACACTGCCGGAGAGATCCCAGATGCTGCCGTCCCAGCCCAGGGTTGTGGCCTGGCTGGAGATGGAGCCGGAGGTGCCTACGTAGTTGCCGGTGATGCCGGTAATGTCATTTCCTCCATCCTTGCCGATGAAGGGAAGCGTATTGTTCCAGGCAATGCATTTCGTTACAGAGGAGCCGCCGACCGTTACACCACCGATAAAGGCGCCCACACTGTCGGAAGAGCCGCTGACGGTGCCATTGGAGAAGCAATTCTTGGCATTTGCGGGGATGTTGCCTCCTAATCTGCTATTCCCAATAAAGCCACCAATATTCGCATATGCCCCGCCGACAACCGTAGCTGAGGAGTAACAGTCGTTTATCGACTGGTTCTCAAAATAGGCCACAAAGCCACCGGCATTATCCTTATTGGCCGTAATAGTGGTAGATTCCACATAGCATTTGCTTGCCGTGCCATACGTTCCGGCAAAGCCGGCACTGTTAATGCCACCGGAAATGGTGGAATTGACCACATGGCAGGAAACAAAGTTATTGGGAGTGGCATTGCTGCCGGCATCCCCGACGAAACCACCGACACGTCCCGAGTTAGGAGCATCAATATGGACTCCATCCACATAACAATTGGTAATAGTTACACCTGCACCACCGGCTATGCGGCCGATAAAGCCCGCAACAGGCGAATTGGTATTGCTTCTGCCGGCAGTAACGTTACCGCCCAGGAAAGCGCAGTTTTCAATGGTCGGCGCCACAGCCGCTCCAATCTGACCGATAAAACCTCCCGTATAATAACTGCCCGCATTATCGATGTCTGCCGTAGCGGTACAATTCTGGATGGTTGCGGCGGAGCTGATATTGCCGATAAATCCGGCCACAGAGCAACCGGTATAGCTGGTGGTCGTCTGCTCAATGGAATTGGTACCCGTCACATGACAATTGATGACAGAAGAGCCGGCTGTAGCCAGAACGCCGGCAAACATTCCTGCATTTCTGGTATTTTTGGCCGCCGTCGCCGTAAGAGTGGAATTGCTGACCGTTATACCGCTGCACTGGGCGACCAGGTCGACCTCATCTACCGTAGTTCCGATATAACCGGCCACGACACCGGCATTGTTGCTGCCAGCCGTTATCGAAGCGTGATCGAAGGTCACATCTTTCATCTGTCCATATGCCA
This sequence comes from uncultured Bacteroidia bacterium, assembly GCA_902784435.1. Lineage (GTDB taxonomy): Bacteria > Bacteroidota > Bacteroidia > Bacteroidales > UBA932 > Cryptobacteroides. The sequence continues at coordinate 83,747 of CACZUR010000002.1, forward strand.
CACCGAGGAAACTGGGATAGCCATGATTCACAGTCTGATCCAGCTCCGGGTCATAATGGTCGGTGTCTACCGTCAGATAGGAAATGGTATGGTTACCACCGTCAAAATTGATCTGGTTTTTGTACGGGGATTCGTAGTTGAGCGGAATCCAATCTACTCCGGTCATGTCGATATCGTCCACGACCTTGAAGTAAATCATTTTCTTGCTCACCATTTCATAGTACATCTGGGCCATCTGGTGCTGGTCGGCAATCAGATAAGGATTGGACGAGGTGCCGATGTCCGTATTGTTGGCATTGGCATACTTGTCGATGTTCTTGCAGTTGAGGCTCAGGCTGTTCACCTGACCGGCCTTGATGGTCATGGCCGGCAGTTCACGGTAGGCGGTGTACTTGTCATACTCCTTGTCCGACACCTGGAAACTCACCAGCAACTGGGTTCCGGCGACAATGGCCTGCTCTCCGGGGAGATTGGCATAGATGGTGAGTGCGCCCAATTCGTGGCCATTGCTGGAATCGGCAATATTCACCTTGAGCTGGTTGGAGCCGGCAAAAATATTGTCACTGGCCTTGAAGATGACAGCCGTTACATCGCCGCTCATCAGGTCGGGTTCGCTGTCCGGCAGAGCCGCCCGCAGGCGCAGTACGGAAGAAGCCGTAAATGTGGCGCCATTGGCGTCGGCCCAGTCCTGGGAGAATTCAAAGCTGGTATAGTCGGTTACACCGGAAAGGGTAGCGACGAAATTCAGGTGACCGGTGTCACCGTCGCAAGCCTGGGTCTGCTCTGCATAGGAACCCGCTGCCTCGTCAATGGAAATGATATAGGAGGCCGCCGGCTTCGGGGCCGTTCCCTTGAAGGTGGCAGTCACATTCCCGGCGCCGGATTCCAGCGTGAAGGTCTGCGTGTTGGTAGGGTCGGAGGCATCGGTGACGGTAATCGTTTCATCACCCACCCAATAGAGCTCCAGTTTGTCATTGTAATCGGACTCGGAGAACTCTACTTTGGTAAAGCCATCTGCCGGGAACGAAGCGGAAATGATAATCTGCTCACCGGCAGACTCCTGGGCGGGTTCCACCTCGGGACCAGCCACCTCTTTGGCGCAAGATGCGATGAGTGAAAGAGCGGCAACGGATGCCAGCGCATAAATGAAATTCTTTCTCATAATTCTTTCCTCCTCCCATTAAAGAATACCGGACAGTTCGTCCAGCAAATCGTTGTTTTCAAATGCACCCAGGCCACCGTCTCCCTGAGACTGGGCGATGCACTGCTCGAGCGCCAGCTCGAGCACGTCTGTCAGCGGCGTCGTGTACGCCTGTTTGATTTCGTTTTTGTTCATACTAAAGATATGGTTAGAATATTAGTTTCGGCAAATCTTCTGTGAAATTCCAGACACCACTGCTCCAGCCAAGGGTGGTGGACGCAAGCTGAGACAGCGTTTTTCCTGTTTCAACCTTTCCATGGTAAGAATACTGAGGTCTATTCGGCTGACCGCTGGCAATGCTTACAGCCGTTGTTTCGGCCAAAGTACCATCGGAAATGCTTTTTACTACGAGCGGATGAGTGGAAGACTCAACATTCGGATGTTGATAATCCGAACTCGGCACCCACCATGCTGTAAGAGTCATAGAAGGGTTACGATAATTATCGGCAAGGGTACAAATGGGGAATGCTACACCAACTACGCTTCCTGTACTCCAGTTTCCCGAGTTAATATTTGATGCTGTAACGGAGCTGTTCCATGCTGCGCATTTCTGTACTGTAACACCAGCTGCGCTAATAAAACCGATTAATCCGCCGGCACCAAAACTCGAGCTGACCACATTGCCGCTGGAATAACTATTGCTGACCGTTACTTTTGTCACATTGTTCAACACTTCGCCTATTAAACCACCGACATAAGAATTCGCTGTAACAGTTCCGCTCGCATAACTATTCTCGATAGTGAATGTCTTGCTTGTGCCCAGGGCACCAACCAGTCCCCCGACCTGACGATAATTACCTGTCACATCTCCTGTCGCATAACACTTAGAAATTGTGCCCCCAACCATATATCCCACCAGACCGCCAAGATATGAACCAGCCTGATTTATGGACACATTCGTATGGCACTTGGAAAGACTGGCACCATTGTCTAAATAGCCAACGAACCCACCCATGCCTACGGTTGTAGTGTTTGTCGTATTATCCGAACTAATCGTAGATCCATCAACATAAGAGTTCTCTATTATGCCAACGCAAACCCCAACAAAACTACCGACATTTATGGTCGTTGCTTTAACGCTTCCTCCGACAACACTGCCGTTCTCAATCCGTGCCGTTTTTTGCAATTGCCCTGCGAACCCGCCAACTCTATTATCTCCACTCACCGTGGCATTGATTACTGAACATGAGGAAAAAACCGATGTGGTCGCTGAAGTTGAGGCGACAAAACCGCCGGAATATCTTCCGGAAGCCGTAACAGTTCCATCGGAATAAGTACATGTATTCGCCGACACTTTCGCATTGGCGAAACCGATTACGCCACCGGCAAGACTGCCAGACACAGTCGTATTCGTAACGTCGCAGTTGGTCATAGTAAGCATCGTTGCCCCCTCAACATCATCAATCTCACCAATCAAACCACCACTATAGCTTGTCGACGTTACTGTACCCCCAACGACATCCACATTCGTAACAGTACTTGCAGCCGTCGTAATTGTATTTGCAAGAATGCCGGTAATAGAAGATCCTCCATTAACTTTAGCATCTTCAATTGTCAGATTAACAATAGTACCATTTAAATCGTTAAATAGAGAAGCACCTAAATTACTGATTTTCTTCCCGTTACCATCAAAGTTAACTACGTTAGTGAACGGGGTTGGATTCAGCGGAGTCCAGGAGACTTTGTCCATATCCACATCGTCAACCAACTTGAAGTATCTGGTGGCATCGGGTTCAAGTTTATCGGCAACAGCAAGCAACTGGTACTTGTCGGCAATCAGATAGGCTTTGTCAGCGGTAGTGCCGTTACAAGAAGTCAGACCGGCATGGGTGTCACTCTGCGATGCATTAATCTGCAAGTGATTGAGGCAACCGCTGGCGAAAGATTTTCCGTCAGGGAACTCGACATAACGCGTGTATACGGTATGATCGTCATTTGAAGAATTGAATTTCACCAAAAGCGTAGTTCCGTCAGGGATGGCCTTGTTTCCGGAAGGAAGTGTGGCATAGAGATTCAAGACATCGCCGGCTGCGCCACTGGCATCAGTGAGATTGATGGTAAGTGTGTTGCCGCTGAAGAAGATGTTGTTGCTGGCTATTAACTCTACGGAAGTAATAGTTGTCGCCACATCTGTCGGGAGCTTGGCCTTAAGACCCAGCACACTGGAAACATCCGTAAAAACGAGGGCGCCAAGGTCGGTAACACTGTTTGCCTGAGCCACATATTTTATATGTCCCGTAGACCCCTCGGAGGCCTGCGTCTGAGTAGCAGCGAGAACAGCTTCGTCACCCTGGTGAAGCACACAGATGTCGTAAAAAGAAGCCGCAACAGGTGTGCCGGTGAAAACGCCCTCTTTGGAACCGATACCACCGACCAAATTAAAATCAGAATAACTGCCGTGGTCTTCGTGGTTGTAAACGCGGAGCTTGTCTGTCGACTCCCATGTCAAAACCATCTTCGGATGGTTGGCGCCATCGACGCCAGGCGTGAAGGCCACCTTGGTCAGGGCGTCGGTCAGCGTGGCCGAAATGGTAATGGGCTTTCCGGATTTAGACGGATTGCTGGTTCCCTGATTCAAATCGAGATTCGCTTTGCTGCAGGAGAAAAGCAGGAGAACGGAACCAATAATTACGAATGCATGTGTAATAACTTGTTTCATTTTATTGCTCTCCCGATTAAAAATCTTCACTAACAATACCGTTGTAATCCATATCCTGCAAACCGTTAAGGTTGGGATAGGTGTCAAAAGGATCCGTCGCCAGAATCACACGCAGACTGGCACAAATCAAACTCTCTGTACTCACCCCCACAACAGTGGTCACGGGTGGCTGATACACTTTTTTTTCGTTCATAATGCTATTATATTATTTGGTATTATCATTCTCTATAATAATCCGTCAATAATGGGCTTGATGATCCCTTCCATCACCGTATAGGCATCCGGACCGGGATGGAGGTCGTCGTACAGCTTGTAGCAGTCCTTGAGACCGTGGTCGATATCGGTTTCTACCGCCGCTTCGGAAGCGTCGCGGGCGACGAGGGCGCTCCAGTAGTCGCAGTAGGTGTAGCCTTCGCTGGCGCAAAGCGTCTGGTACCGGCTATTCATTTCCTCAATATGGACACTCTTCCAACCCACGCCAGTATAGTTACGGTTATTGGGTGTAATAGAGCATACCACTACCTTGATACCTTCGGCCTTGGCCGCAGCCGCCATATAGGCAATATTGTCGTAAATGGTCTCGTAACTCGCGCCCTGGGCAATGTCGTTGGTTCCGCCCATGACCACAAACACCTTGGGGTTCAGGGCCAATACATCCTTGGCAAAACGATCACGCATCTGCGTGGTATTCTGGCCACTGATACCTTTGTCAATGTATCCGTTGGAGGAGAAGAATCCGGGATGGAAGTAGATGGTAATGTTCTCGCCACTGGCCGTCATATAACTCGGCAGCGGGTCATTACCCAAAACGCCATGTGTAGCTTCCTGAATGCTGCTTCTGGTTTCCTTGCGGCTCACGCGTCCCCACTGCCAGGTGATGCTGTCGCCCACGAAGATGGCCGGAATGCGAGCACTTCCCGGTTTGAGCACCGGCTGGGCGTTATCCAGATTCCAGACAGCCGTGGACCAGCCCGACTGTGTGCCGGCCTGGTTGGAGATTGTTCCGGACGTCCCGGCATAATTGTTCTCAAGAGTGGCCCCAACGGTATTGGCACCATAGAAAGGCAGGCTGGCATGCCAGCCGATACAGTTGGAAATGCTGCCTGCGGCATTTGCAAAGCGTGCAACGAAAGCGGCGCGGTTGGTAGCGCTCCCGTTCTGAGTCCCGGAACTGTAGCAGTTCTGGATGCTTCCCTGGTACATAAGACCGGCGAAACCGCCTACGTCGGCATAGGAGCCTCCGTTAACGGAGGCCGTCGTGTAACAATGGCTGATGTCACTGTTCTGGACATATGCACCGAAGCCGGCAGCCTGAGCGTTATATGCGGTAACCGCTCCGCCCTCCACATAGCATTGAGACACGTCTTCGTACACTACACCCACAAAACCGCCGGTATTAATTGCGCCGGACACTTCCGTTCCAGTCACATAACACTGAGTGGTCGAAACACTATTCCCTCCTGCGGAGTTGCCGCCCAACTGGCCGGCGAAACCGCCGGTGCGGCCGGCACTGGAGGCAGCGATGGTGGCATTGGTAACGTAGCAGCCATTAAAGCCTACGGCCGTAACAGCCGTACCCACAAAGCCGCCCACGCGCACACTGTTATTGCTCTTGGTGTCGGTAACCGTGCCATTGTCGTAATGACAGCCGACGAACGAGGCATTCTCTGCATAACCGGCAAAACCGGCCGTATGGTTGGCATTGTTGGTCACATTGCCGCTGGCACTGCAGTTGGTGAAGGTGGCGGCGCCGGCCACCTTGCCGGCAAAGCCGCCTGTGTTCTCTCCGGTGTTGCTCACCGTAGCTGCGGAAGAGCAGTCTTTATAGGTGTCCGGCACAACCGACCAGCCCACAAAACCACCCACACTGTTAGCCTTGCCGGTGACTTTGGTGGTATTGTCTACCACGCAGCCCTGGAAGTTGGAACCCGAATGATAGGTGCAACCCACGAAGCCGCCCACATTCTGGACGGCAGCATTGGTGACGCTGACCGTAGTACCGGTCACGGAGCAATTGATATAGGACAAGGCCTGCATGGAATAGCCCACGAAACCGCCCGTATGGATGGAACCATTGGCGCTGGCGAGGTTCTGCGACACCGTCGTGTTCTGCACATGGCAGTCGGTGAAAATGGACGGCACGTCATATGAGGTATTGGTACCATATCCCAGGAAACCGCCCACATGGCTGATGCCGGATACATCGACCTTGGTTACGCGGCAACCCGTATAATGGGCCGCCTTGTCTCCGTAGCCCACGAAACCGCCGACCTCCGCCTTTCCGGAAATACTGATGGAAGGGCCTTCTACATAGCAATCCTGGAAAGTGGGCGCACCAGCAGGAGTAGAATAGCCAATGAAACCGCCCACCTCAACCTTGGTATCGCCACTGGGCGTCACATTGGAAGAAAGGGTTACGGGGCCCTCTACATAGCAATGGTCAAAGGTGGGATTGATGGTGGTGCAGCCCACAAAGCCGCCCAGGCCGGTAGTGGCGCCCGGCTCTGTGTTGTGTGCCAACGTGAAGTTACGGGTATAACATTCCCGGAGGGTAGCCACCTGCTGGCGGACCATACCGGCAAATTCTCCCACATGGGATTTGGCCGTTACCGTGGTGTTCTCTACCGAGCAGCGCAAGAGCGTACCGGTGGTGTTGATTTCCCCGGCGAAACCGCCGGCCCAGGTGGAGCCGGTACCCGTCACCTTAGAATTGATCACATGGACATCGGTGCAGTTGCCCACCACGCCGCTGGTCCCGATGAAGCCGCCCACGACGCCAATTTTGGAAGAATGACTGACGGTAGCGTTATCGAAGGTGACGTCATGGAGATGACCGTTGAGAACGCCGGCAAAACTGGCGTAATTGGCACCGGAAGAACTCAGATTGGCAATGGTGTGGCCGTCTCCGTCAAAATCCATGGCCTTGCTGAAGCCGGACGCGATATTCAGCGGCGTCCAGTTGCCAATGGAGGAGGCATCGATGTCTTCCAGCAGACGGAAACTGTTGGAAGAATTGTTCACCATGACATTGTGCATATTGTTCAGCTGCCGTGCATTGGCAATAAGGTAAGGATTCGCCGCAGAGCCGTCACCGGACACGAAGTCCTGGGCCGTCAGACCGTCGATGGGATGGGACGCGCTGCCGAAGGAGTTCTGCTTGCCCTGCGTCACTTTCTTGGCACCGCCGCTGATGATAAGGGTACGGCTGTAGGCCTCATTGTCGGACGCCAACACATAAAGGGGAATCTGGCTGCCGTCGGGCAGGTCGATGTCTTCCCAAGGGAGCATCATATAGGCCGTGAGCACCTGGGCAGAAGCCGACACGTTCACATTCTGGAGCGGCAGGCTGTAGTTCTTCCCGCCCAGACCGACACCTACGCTCTTCAGGGTGGTTACGCCATCCGGGAGCTGCGTCACAATTTTTACGGCTGCGCCCTGCTTGAAGGAACCGCTGTGGGAGGCAGCCCAGCTGGCGGTGAAAGCGATATCCGTGTAGGTATCCACGCCGCTCAGGAGGGCCTTGTAACGCAGATGCGAAGTGCTGCCGTTGCCGTCCTGGGCAGGGGTTGCCGTGTCGTTTTGGGCTTCCTCCACACTGGTATAGGTACCGGGGCACAGGATGTCGAAGCTGCTGCCGGAAACGGCCGAGCCGGTGAATTCGGCCACGTGGTCCGAAATCAGGTTGGAGAGGGTGAACACCTCCGACTGGCTGGAGCCGATGACCAGGATCTTGTCACCGTCCTTCCAGGCCAGGTGGAGTTTGTTATTCTCCGTATCGGCCGTGATATCCACCTTGGAGAAGGGCTCTTCCGGCATGCTGACCCGGATGGTCACCTGCTCCTTGGCAGGTTCTGTATTGGGCTGCAAAGCCTCCGGCTCCTCCCGGACGCAGGACGCCAGGAGGAGGAACAGGGCTGTAAGCATAAATGTTCTTTTCATGGCTCGTTTGGTTTATCCGCCGAAAATGGGATTGTCGCCGTAATCCTCCAGGGAAGACACATTCTGAAGGGTTGAATTCTCGGTAACAAGTTCTACCAGTTCCACCTGGGGAACCACATACTCATTTTTCACTTTCATGGTATTATCAATGTTCATATTTTTACGCTTTTAAGTTCATTTTATTCGGCAGGGACAATCACGATGAAGGTATCGCGGGCACGCTCTCCGTAGTGGTCATGAACAGTACCATTATTGGCATTGTCCCAAGGATAGTTGACCACGTTGGTATCGGATGCACCCTGGCCTTTTACGCACATGGTGGAGGAACCGCCGCCGTCCAGATTCAGGGCATACTGCGGATTAAAGTACTTGACCAGAAACTGGGTAACCCAATATGCGCTCATACCTACGCCACCCTTGGTGCCGGAATAACGGCCGTCGCAGACAAACAGCAGCAGGTGATTGTCGGCGTTGAGGGCAACCGCCGTACGGGGATATTTGCTGGTCTGGTGGGTATTCGGCGCCTCCGAAGGCTCGCCCGTCACCTTGGGATACCAGGTCTTGAACTGACGTCCCACCTGGTTGTAATCCTGGATGAGCATAGGGGCGCTGGAGAGGAAGCCAGGCTTGTCCTCGACACAGAACTGGTAGAACATCCGTTCTTCTGCAATGGACTTGACAGGCGGGTTGCCGGCACTGCCGGGAGCCTTGTCCGGGTCGTAACCGTCAAAGGCTATCTGGACGCCGCGTTCACCGTCGAAATAAACGGTGCCCTGGCTCTTCCAGTTGGGAACGCCCGTGTCCGTAATGGTGTTGTTGGGCATCAGAGACCTGACAAGGCCCGAAGAGTATTGCACCACATTCTCTTCATTGACATTATCCAAAACATTATTGGCAGCATCTTCGTCCATCTTTGTCCAGGAGTATTGTGTATTCACCTTGATGGCGATGGACCCGCTCTCGTAACCGGCATTGATGGCCGCAAAGGCTCCGGTCGCATTAAATATCTGGGAACAAACGGCCGTAGGAGAGGAATGGACCAGCTTGACCTTGTAGGCCGGATTGTTCAAATCCACATCCACGATGTAGACCTCCTGGCGCTCCTTCTCATAATCGTCGCTGCCGGTATAGCTGCTATAAGAGCTCTTGTTGTCGTAGTGGTAATAGGTGATGCCGGACGCTATGTTGGTTACCGTCCAGCCGTTTCCGGCCGAAGGATACTTGGGACCATCACCGGCGCTGCCGGCCGGAACGGCACTGGCGCCGCTGGCGATATTCTCGGTGGGAAGGACACCCGTGAGCACAGGCACGGGACCGGAAAGATCCCAGACATCCGTATCCCAGCCCAGGGAAGCCGCGGCAGCGGAGAGCGTACCGTTGAAAGCCTTTCCATGATAAGGATAGTGATAATTCTTACCGGAATAGGAGTTGACCACCAGAGGAGTGGAAGCGCTGGAATTCTCCTGGTCATAAGGATTCCAGGACGTATAATCTGTAAAATCGAGATCGGCTTTGCGGAGGCAGTTGGCCAGGGTGCTGTGCGTGGAAATGTATCCCGCTATGGCGCCTGAGCTATAATGGTCTGCATCGGAATCCGTCGCATGGGAAGTGATTTGGTCATTCCACGCGATACAACCCTGGATAATATTATAGGCCCGGGTATTCGTGGGATGGTTGGCATTGGATTTGTCACTTGTATTCTTGTCCAAATTGCAGTGACCGGCTATGCCACCCATCGCATACGTGTTAAGGACACTCATGGTGGAATAGCAGTTGATGATGGCGGTGTGCATGTTGATGAGGCCGCCGCAGATGCCGCCGGTTCGCTGGCCGTTCAGGTTACCGCCATGAGAAGAATCGCCTCCGATGACACCGGAAGTCCAGCAATTGCGCACCGTAGAGCCGGCAGCGACGTCATAGCCGAACAATCCGCCGGAATAAGCCTTGGGGCTTCTGATATTCATATCATAGGCCGAGCAGGACTCCACAAGGCAAGTGTGGATACGGCCGATCATGCCGCCTACCGGTCCGTTCCCGTCGGCGCCAGAAAGGCTCGTGGAATAAGTAATACTGCCGTTTACATGGACATTGTAGACATGGGCCATTTTTCCGCTATAACCACAGAAACCGGCCAAAATACCGGTAGGCCTGCCATAGGTATTGGTTACGCTGGCATTGGTGAACTTGAGGTTGTATACTTCTCCGTAAAGCACACCGAAGAAACCGGTCTGGGGGTTCTTATTGGTGGAATTTGTCGTGAGGGAGAAATGGTCGATGGTATGGCCGTCACCGTCCAGGTTCACGGCATAATCGTAAGGATTGTCCTTGTTGAGCGGCACCCAGGCCTTGCTGGCCAGATAGGAAGCCATGTCGATATCGTTCAGGAGGCGGAAGTACTTCTTGACACCATGCTCTAGCACGCCGGAGGCATGCATGTTGTCCAGCTGCTTGGCATTGGCAATGAGCCAGGGGCTTTCGGCGGTACCCTTACCGCCGGCAAAGAGCTGCTCGGTGAAACCGTCCGTAATCTTGATGCTATTCTGCATGCCTCCCTTGAGTGTAGCGGCGGCCGGGAGGGACTTGGTAGCCGCATAGCAGGTGCCGTCCTGGTCCAGGACGCTCACCGTGAATTCCGCTCCGGCTGCAAGGGCAACGTCGTCCCAGCTGCCCTGGGCATAGGCCGTAAGGACATGCTCGGAGCTAAGGTCCACGTTACTGATGTTCACGGACACATCCGGTCCCAGACCGGTAAGCGTCACCTTCTTGGGAGCCGTTACGGCATCAGGCAGGGTGAGGACGAGCTTCACGATGCCGCCGCGCTTGAGCGTAATGCCGTTGGTGGTGGCCCAGTCGGAGGTGAAAGCGATGTCTCCGGCATCCAGCAGGGCCTTGGGCACATTCTCCAGCAGGGCCGTGAACACCAGATGGGCGGTGCTGCCGTTGCCGTCCTGCGTCAGGTCGGGATTGCCGGCGACAGCCTCCTCTACACTGGCATAGGAACCGGGGGCCAGGATGTCGTAATAATCACCCGATACGGCAGGGCCGGAGAACTCGGCACTGTGGTCCGTGAAACCGGCCTGGATGTCGTAAGCGGCATGCTGGGCGGGGCTGGCATGGTTGATTACACGCAGCTGGTCTCCTTCCATCCATTTCAGGTGCAGGCCCGTGCCCTCGTCCGGAACGGTGAAACCGGCCTTGGTAAAAGGCTTTTCCGGAATGGAAACGCGGATGGTCACGGTGGGGACCGTCACCTCCATGTGCTCATTCTCCCGGATACAGGCTGTACAGGCAAGCGTCGCCGCCAGCGCCAGGAGGGAAATCTTTAGAACAGTCTTTTTCATTTTCTGCTTGTTAAGTTATCTTTGTTTCTATTCTTCACTACTTCTTCACTACGTAAAAGAAGGTGTCGCGCGGACGCTCGCCGGCATGGTCGGGTCCGCCGCTTTCCTTGGCCGCACCGTTCTTGGCCTCGGTGCGGTTGTCACAGGGATAGTTGACCACGAAGGTCTCCGGGTCTCCCTGGCCCCGTACGCACATGGTGGAGGAACCGCCTCCATCCAGGTTGATGGCGCTCTGGGGATTGAAGTTCTTCACCAGGAACTTGGTCAAGTTGGCGGCCGAAATACCCCGGGAAATGCCTTCCCGGCGCCCGTCCACCACGATGAACAGCAGGTGGTTGTCTTCCGTCTTGGCCAGGGCCGTCCGGGGATTGGTGTCGGAGGCCTGGTGCCGGAACGGGTTCTCGGAGCAGTCCGGACCCGAGGAGGCCAGGGGATGCAGGGCGCAGAAAGTCTCCCCCACCGGCTCGAAGTCGTCGATGAGCATGGGGGCGCTGGTGATGAAGGTCCTTTCCTCCTTGGCGCGGGTACGGTACGTGCTGCGCCATTCGGCCAGGTTCATGTCCCGGCCCGTGAATTCGATGCGCACGTCGCGTTCCTGGTCCATATAGATGGCGGCCTCGCTCTTCCACTGGGGAACGCCCGTAGTGCCCACTTCGTCGGCCGTGATGGTGGAGATGACCGAGCCGTTCACCTTCAGGTACAGCGCGGCCTTTTCGTAGCCGCCGTTGATGCAGGCGATGGCGCCGGTTCCCTTGAGCACCTTGGACGCGGTGCTGTTGCTGCTGTAGTAACCCAGCTTCACCGCATAGGAAGTGTTGGTCAGGTCGATCTCCGTGATGAAGATGCGCTGATTGGTTCCGGTAATGGACTCCTTCCCGTCGAAGGCATAATAGATGATGCCCTCTTCGATGGGGGTTACCGTCCAGCCGCCACCCTCCGTAGGGCGCACAATCTTTCCCCGGTTCACGTCCCAGGGTTTGGGCGTGTCGTCGCCGGTGTTGCCATTGCCGTTATTGCCATTATTATTGGTCTGGCCGTTATCCGGCGGCGGAGGGACGGAACTGCCGCCCCCATCCCCCTTGGTGCAGGCAAGCACCAGGGGGAACAGGACCAGCAGTAAATATAAACGCTTGAATTTCATGCTTATTTGAGTTTAGCGGAGAAGTCCCAGATAGCGGGATCCCAACCCAGGATAGCCGCCTGGTAGGAGATGGTCCCTTCGGTGCCGCAGTAGTTGCCGCTCACGTCGCATCCGGTCTTGATCTTGCCGGCGAAGGGCAGGGTGCTGCTCCAGCCGATGCAGGCGTTGATGTGGGTGGTATTGTTGGCGTCGGCATTGCCGACGAAGGCACCCAGAGTGGCGGTGTTGGTGCCGCTTACCTCGCCTGCGCTATAGCAATACTGGACCGTAACGTTGCCCTTGCAGATGCCGATGAAACCGCCGATGGCAGCAAGGTTGCCGCCCTCCACATCCATGGTGGAGAAGCAGTTCTTGATGACGGCTTTTTCCGGATAACCGGCAAAACCGCCGCAGTTGGCTGCCGAAGCCGTGATGGAACCACCGTCTACATAGCACTGGTAAATGCCGCCGCCGGGAACCAGGTCGGAGGTGTTGGCGTAATCCACGCCCACGAAACCGGCCGAGTTTTGACCCGCCTCGATGGTGGCATCCTTCACATAGCACTTGAAGAAGGTATTGCCCAGGTCGGCCTGGCCCACGAAGCCGCCGATGCGCTGGCCCGCGGACATCTTCAGGGTGGCCTCCTTCACATAACAGCCAGTGAACGTGGCGCCCAGGTCGTTGACCTTGGCTGCGTATCCCACGAAACCACCGCTCTGGTTGTTGCCGGAGGCCGAAATCGTGAGGGTGCCGCCTTCGTACCAGCAGTCCGTAAAGACGGGCGTTTCCGTCTTGCCCACGAAGCCGCCCACGTGCTTGGTACCGCTTACCGTGGCATTGGAAGAGCAGCCCGTGACGGTGCCCTGCTGGATATATCCGGCAAAACCGCCGGCATATTCGGCGCCGGTGACAGTGCCGCCCAGTACGTGCGTGTCGGAAATGGTATTGTCACCGGTAGCCACCTGGCCCACCACGGGACCCACGTGCCGGTCGGCGCTAATGGTGGCGTTTTTCACCACCACGCCGGAAATGACGTTGGCCGTAAAGTTATCCGCGGTTCCCATGTAACCGGCCACCACACCGGCCTTGTTGTTGCCTGCAGCAATGTTGGCGTTGGTGAAGGTGACGTCTTTGATGGTGCCGTACAGCACGCCCGCGAAGCTGGGATAGGCCACATCTTCCCCGACCGTCAGGTTGTACAGGGTGTGGCCGTCGCCGTCGAAGGACAGGAACTTGTCGAAGGGTTCTGCGTTGTTCAGGGGTTTCCACTCCATGCCGGCCATGTCGATATCGGCCACCAGCTTGAAGTAGCGCATTTCCTTGGACACCAGGTCTTCCCGCATGATGGACAGCTGCTTGGCAGTCTTGATCTGCCAGGGGTTCTCCTGGGTGCCGTCGCCGTCGGCGTAGCGGCCGCCGGTAGCCCAGACAGAGGCATCGGCCACGGTGATCTTGTTCACGAAGCCGCTCTTGATGGTCTTGTCCGCGGCGGGGGTGATGTCGTATACCCAGTTGAATTCGCCGGCATTCACGCTCAGCGTCAGGGGCGTTTCGGCAGGAATGACATCATCGAACCAGGAGGTGTTCATCCAGGCGATGATGGTCTTGTCGGCGCCCAGTTCCCCTTCGCCGATGGATATGGCCAGTTCGTCGGAGAGGGCCTCGGCCGCATTGCCGCTATGGAACACGGGCTCGCCGGCCTTCAGGGAGATGCGGCTGACCGCGACGGTCTCTTCCGGCAGGGTGAGTTGGAAACGGAGTACGCCGCACTGGCGCAGGGTTCCGCTTTCAGAGCTGAAACTGAACTGCTTATAGTCCGACAGACCCTCCAGGGCGGCAAAGTACTTCAGGTGCGCCTTGCTGTCCAGACCGGTTTGCATCTGCTCCGAGAGGGAAATGCCTTCCAGGGCCTTGATGGACGTATAGCTGCCAGGATACAGGATGGTGTAGCTATCTCCGGTGATTAACTTGCCGATGAAAGAGGCTTCCTTGGGGCCGAAACCGTTGCGGATGTCAAACACCGATACGTTGTCGCCGGACAGGACGGCCACCTGGTCGCCTGCCTGCCAGTTCCAGTCTATGCCGGTTTCGGCATCCACGGCCTCTACCTTGGTGGGGCCGGGAATGGTGGCGCTGATGGTGACAAGCGGCTCCGGAGCCGGCAGCTCGGAGCGGAATTCCTTCATGCAGGAAAACAGCGCGAAAGGAAGTACAGCAATGCTGAGGAAAGTATGGATTCTTGTTTTCATGGCTGTCTCTCTTTAAAGTTCATTTTCACCAAATCCGGGAAGCTGGCCGTCTGTCGTGACATCCGGCACAGGACCCACCTGGGCATCTTTGCGGATGGTGGGAACGTCGCCGCTGAAGTTCCAGATGGAAGTGCTCCAGCCCAGGCTCTGGGCTACCTGCGTGAGGGTGGCGCCGACAGGGGCGGCCTTGCCGTGGTAGGGATAGTTGTAGTTGGAACCTTCAATCTTCTGGATCATCAGCGGAGCGGCAGCAGAGGAGTTCTCCTGGTCATAGAGCAGGAAGGCGTCGCAGTAGTCGCGGAAGTCCAGGTCCGCCCTGCGGTAGCAGTTCTCGTAGGTGTTGTGCGTGGCGCCGAAGGCCACGATGGCGCCGGACGAGTAGAAATTGGCGTTGTCCCAATTGTTTTCGCCGGAGATGTAGGTACGGGTCTTGATGAGGTCCTGCCAGGCGATGCAGCCGCTGACCACGTTGCCGGGCATGCGGGTGTCCACCTGGTCACCCTTATCCTGGTTGGCGTGGCCCACGATACCGCCTACGCTGCGTACGGCGGCAAATTCAACCTCGTCGGTGGGGTCGCCGTTCTCATCTTTCTTGTAGGACCACATCTGCGCGGTGCAGTAGCTGTTCACCACGGAATCGCCGTCACCGTTGATACCGCCGATGATACCGCCCACGCGCTGGTCGCCGCGGATGATGCCGGACACCCAGCAATTGGCAATCTGGACTTTCTTGCTGTAGCCCACCAGGCCGCCCACGTAGTTCTTGAGCGAGTACACCTCCACGTCGGCCGACGAGGCTTCGATGGTGGCGTTGCCGGCGCAGCCGAACATACCGCCGATACCGGTCTTGTTGCCGGTCATGGTCACCTTGCCCTGCACGTGCACGCGGGCTACATCGGCATGCTTGTCGCCGGTGCCGCCGTAGCCGCCCAGGATGCCGCAGCCGGAGTCGGCGCCGCATACGATGACGGCGTTGGTGAAGGTGACGTCGTGGCAATAACCGTTGAGCACCCCGAAGAAGCTGGGATAGGTGCCGAAGTCGGTGATGTGGAAGTTGTCGATGGTGTAGCCGCCGCCGTCGAAGTCGATGGCCAGGTCATAAGGGCTGTTGAAGTTGAGCGGGGTCCAGTCGTCTACCGAAGCCATGTCGATGTCGTTCATCATCTTGAAGTACACCTTTTCTTCGGCGCTCAGCTTGTCCTTCATGGCCTTGATGTCCGCCGCGGTACGCAGCTGATAGGGATATTCCATGGAGCCGTCGCCGCCCTCGGGACCCACGTTGGTCTGGATGACGGTGATGTAGGAAACGGAGTTGGGGGCCAGCTCCCAGTTGTCGGTGCCTTCCACCTTGTCGATGGTCAGGGGCAGCACATACAGGGTATTGTCCTCCAGGCCGGCCGCCGTAATACGGACCTTGGCCGAGGTGGAGGCGGTGTTGTAGCGGGCCAGCATCATGTCGTTGCTCACGAAGGAGTAGGCCGACGAAGGCAGCAGCTCGGCGGGGCCATCGGCCTGGGAGGCATTGTAGGCGTCGAGGGCGTCGGGATCTATTTTCAGGGAAGCCTTCACGGTGATGTCGGAGACCGCTCCTTCCTGGGCGCGGACCTTCAGTTCCACGGTCCGGCTTTTCCCGGGCATCAGCTGCAGCGTTTCTTCGGCGCCGATGGCCTCGGTGTAGAAGATGCCCTTCATCGTAGACACGGCGGGTTCGTTGCCCTTTCCTTTCCCGGCCTCTTTCTTACACGCAGAGAGGGCAAGGAGGGAGAGCCCGCACAGGAAAATATAGAATAAGGTCTTTTTCATGGTGCAGAATGGTTTAGAAGGATAAGCCGTCTTTCCAGCCGGGGTTCTGGGTGAGTACGCCGCCGGTCAGGTTGCGGTCGTCGGTAGGGATGGGATAGAGGTAGTCTTTGTTCTCGTCCCAGCTGCGGTCTACCTGGCTGTGCAGCCAGATGAAGCCGGCATTGCCCTGGGAAAGGATCACGTCCTCGCCCAGCTTCTTGGCGGAAGCCGCCGAAGAGGTGGCCTTGTCGGTGAAGATTTCGAAGTCGGGGGTGCCGCTGTCGTCCACGTCATAGACGCCTGCGCCGGGGAAGTAAACCCCGTAGAAGGGAGCTTCGAACACTTTCCCTTCCTTCCAGCGCATGAGGTCGTAGTAGCGGAAGCCTTCCTGGCACAGCTCGATGGCACGCTCGCGGCGGATCTCCAGGATCACGCCCTTGTTGGCGTCGGCCATGAGCACCGGGCACTGATAACCGCCGTAGGCCGGATCGGTGAGGAAGGGATCCGGATTGGCGTTGGCGTCGGCGAGGCTCAGGGCGGGTATGCCGGCGCGCTTGCGCAGCTGGTTGATGCTCATGTCCAGGTCGGCCTGCGAGAGGGTGCCCTCATCGGCCAGGGCCTCGGCGTAGTTCAGATACACTTCGCCCGCGCGCATGATAATCAGGTCTACGTCGCAGCCGTTGTAGGCATCCTGTTCCAGCGTGGTCACGTACTTGTCGGGATGATAGCCGGAGAAACTCACCTTGTAGTCCGGGGCGGTGAGGGTGGTTTCCCCCATGCGCTTGTAACCCGGGGTGCGGATGCTGGCGGCCAGACGGGGATCGCGGCCCGCGGTCTCCTGCTGGAAGGTCATGGTTTCCCAGCCGGCGATGTCCGTGAAGCGGGTGCCGTCCTTCATGAGGTAGCTGGCAATGAGTTTCTTGTTCACGGTGGGGCAGCCCATGGAACCCACGGTCATGGTGTTGCCGGCGCTGTGCATCACGCCATAGGCCTTGTTGTAGTTGCGGCCGATGATGACCTCGTCCATGAGCTCCGTGACTTTCTGGGAGTGGAACAGCTCGAAGTAGCTGGGGTGCAGGCCGTAGCCGCTGCTCTGGATGAATTCTTTGGACACCTTGGCGCACTCCTGCAGATACCAGGTGTAAGGCTTGGCATCGGCCGGAAGCGTGGAGAGGAACACATCGCCCGCATGATACTTGCGGAAGGTGCCTTCAAACAGCAGGAAACGGGATTTCAGGGCCATGGCGGTCCATTTGGTCACCTCGTAGGCGCTCTTGGCGGAAGGCAGGTTCGCGATGGCGAAATCGATGTCCTCGATCATCTTGTCCATGATGAATTCCCGGCTGTCGCGGGGACGGTTCAGCTGCTCGGTGTCGGTGGAGCCCAGGGTTTTGTCGTACCACGGGACATCGCCGAAACGCTTGACCTTTTCGAAATAGAAGTATGCGCGGAAGAAGCGGGCCAGGGCCTCGTATTTGACGCGGGCGGCCTCGTCCTTGCAGTGCGGAAGGTCTTCCAGCAGGGTGTTGATGTTGCGCAGGGCGCCCCAGCTCCAACCGCTGCCGCTGGCGGGAACGGTGCGTTTGCCCATGCCCTCGTTGGACATGTTGTTCTGGGTATAATGGTCGTCGTTGGCTACGTACAGGTCGGAGCCGGGGAAATTGCCGTAGAAGACGATGGCGAAGGCCTTGAGTTCACTCTCACTCTTGAAGAAAGTGTCCTCGGTGAGCCGGTCCTTGGGAACGGCGTCCAGAAGGTCGTCACAGCCGGTGAAGGCGAAGGAGGCGAGAACCATCAGTATGGGAATCAGTATCTTTTTCATAACTCGTTCACGCTTAAATGTTTATTTCTTGGGCGCACTGCCAAGGGTGATGTCGATGCCGAAGGTGAAGCTCTTCTGCCAGGGATACAGGCGCAGGTTGCCGCCGGTCATGGCCATTTCCGGGTCTACGAATTTGCCGTGCAGGCCGGGGGCGAAGTAGAAGAGGTTTTCTCCGGAGAAGTATACGCGCAGCTTCTGGATGGAAGCCTTGCGGGTGAGTTTCTCGGGCAGGGTGTAGCCGAAGGTGAGGTTCTTCAGGCGCAGGTAGCCGATGTTCTGGAGATAGCGGTCGTTGGCAACGCCCAGTGGACGCGCTTCGTTCATGGCCACATAGCCGCGCGGACGCGGGTAGTAGGCGTTGGGGTTCTCCTCGCTCCAGCAGTCATTCAGGAAGTCCCGGGGAATGAAGGTCTGGTAGGGACGGGCATACAGGAACCAGAAGGAACGGGCGTCGGCGGCCGGATACCAGTCCATCTTGCCGATGCCCTGGAAGAAGACGGCCAGGTCGAAGCCGTTCCAGGAGGCATTCAGGTTGATACCGTAGTTGAAGCGGGGCTTGTTGTTGCCGATGATCTGCCAGTCACCGCTGTCCCCCACTCTTTCCGCGCCCTTGTTGATGGCGCCGTCACCGTCCAGGTCGGCGAATTTCATGTCGCCGGCGAACAGGCCGTTGGGGAAAATCTGGGCGTCGTTCACCTTGGACTGGTCCACCGCATAGTTCTTGGCTTCCTCGTCGGTGGCGAAGAGCCCGTCTATGTGGTAACCCCAGATGTCGCCGTAGCGCATGCCTTCCCAATAGTTCTTGGCGAAGAGCTTGTCGGGATTGTTGAAGCGGGTGATGTGCGAAACATAGTCGCTGAACACCACGCTGGCACCGTAATGGAAGGGCTTATTGCCCAGTTTGAAGGAGTCTCTCCAGCCCAGAGTGAATTCGTAACCCTTGGTGCGCAGGTCGGCCACGTTCTCCTGCGGGGAGGAAGCGCCGTACACGGCAGGCAGGGGTTCGCCGGCGGTGAGCATGTCCTTGGTGTCGCGGATATAGCCTTCGAAGCTGAATTCCAGGCGGTTGCCCAGGAAGGCCAGGTCTATGCCCAGGTTGCTCTGGATGGAGCGTTCCCAGGTGAGACCGGAAGAAACCGGGGCGCTCAGGGTGGCCTGGGCGGGGTTGGCGCCGCCCAGCAGATTGCTGGACTTGCCGCTGGTAGAGACGGTGCGGATGGCAGGATAGTAGGCGCTCATCTGCTGGTTGCCCAGCTGACCGTAGGAGAAGCGGATCTTGGCGTTGTCCCACCAGGTCTTCAGGGGTTTGAAGAAGGGCTCTTCGGAGATTCTCCAACCCACGGAGGCCGACGGGGAGAATACCCAGCGGTGACCGCGCAGGAAGCGGGACGACCCGTCGTAACGGCCGTTCAACTCCAGCAGATAGCGGCCCTTATAGTCGTAATTGATACGGGCGAAGTAACCGGCCAGCTTGTATTCGTTCTGGCCGCCGGAAGTTTCCATGCGCTTGTTGGAGAGGCCTTCCTCGGGATAGTTCTCCGTGGCGCCCACCAGGTTCTGGTCGTTCAGCTCCGTAGAGTACAGGTTGTAGCCCTTGGCGCCCAGGTCCTTGATCCAGCGGGTTTCGTAGTTCACACCGCCCATGACCTTGAGGTTGTGGGCATCGGCCCAGGTGTTCTCGTAGGTGGCATACAGGTTATAGGCCTGATAGATGTTGGTGTTGGCGCTTTCCGAGAGCACATCCAGGAAGGGATCCTTGGCGTTGAAGGGAAGGATTTCACCGGGATTCAGGGAATAGCTGCCGGCCACGGCACGGTTCATATAGCGGTTGTACTTGAGCGTGTAGGTGTAGTCCCCTTTCACGGTGAGGCCCTTGAAGGGCTTGATGGTGAAGTCCAGGGTTTCGCTCAGGTTGTCCACGTTGTCCTGGTTGAAGTGGTCGCCGGCCAGCGCCATCAGGAGGCCGTCCATGAGCTGGTAGCTGTTGTATTTGGTAAAGTACAGCGTGCTGCCGTCCGGGTTGGTGGCCGGGTAGCTGGCCAGGGCGTGTACGGTACTCTTGGCAAAGTTGTTGTTGATGCCGCTCTGACCGGGATAGAAGTAACCGCTGTTGAAGTAACTGGTATTGGAACCAATTCTGAGCCAGTCTGTTACGTCAAAGGAAATCTTGGCACGCAAGTTCACTCGCTGGTAGTTGTCCGGCTTCTCCCTGAACATGCCCTGCTCGTAGGTGTAGCCGCCGGAAACCAGGTAGTTGAGCGAATTGGTGGCGCCGCTCATGGTGACCATGTGGCTGGTGGTGGGCTTGATGTCGTTGTACAGCACGTGGTACCAGTCCGTGTTGGCATAGTAGTTATACACATCCTTGCCGTTTTCCTGGGAAATGACCACCCAGGGACGGGCCGGATTCTCCACCACATCGTCGCGGCGGGCCCAGAGTTCCTGCATATCGGCCTCCGAGTAATTGGCATACTTGGTGCCGGGGCTGTAGGTAGCCCAGAACAGGTTGTTCAGGTATACCGAGTCGTAGCCGCGGGTTTCGTAGTCCGTGGAGGTGGTGGGGGCGGTTACGCCGAAGCGGCCGCTGTAGGTGACCTTGGCGCGGCCGTCGTTCTCCTTGGTACCGCTCTTGGTGGTGACCAGGATCACACCGGCCGAACCACGGGCGCCGTAAATGGCGGCCGCGGCTGCGTCCTTGATCACGGAGATGTTATCCACATCCACCGGGTTTACGTACTGGATATCGCCTTCCACGCCGTCGATGAGGACCAGCGGGCTGCCGCCGTTGATGGAGTTCCAACCGCGGATGTTCAGCGAGGCGGCCTGGCCGGGACGGCCGGAACCGGAGGTGACGTTCAGGCCCGGGACTGTACCCTGCAGCATGTGGCCCACGTCCAGGGCGGTACGGTCCTGGAGGCTTTCGGCCTTCACCACCGACACGGCGCCGGTGAGGTTGGCCTTTTTCTGGGTGCCGTAACCCACGGCCACGGCATCTTCCAGCACAAAGCTGTCTTCTTCCAGGATGATGTTTACCTGACGCCGGCCGTTAACCCTTTCCTGTACGGTCTTGTAACCCAGGCAGGAGATTTCCAGCACGGCATTGGGAGAGACGGAAATGGTGAATCTTCCGTCCAGGTCCGTCACAGCGTTGGCTCCTTCCGACTGGACCACGGCGCCCACGACGGGGCCTATGTTGTCCAGAACGGTGCCACTCACTGTCTGCTTTTGGGCATAGGCGCCAAAAGATACTGCCATACTTAACAGTATGGACAGCAAAGTGAACAGTTTTTTGTGCAACATATGATTAATTTTAGTGTTTAGTTTTGTCGGTTATTAAACAAACAAATTTCGATTTTTGTTATTTCAAATAAAAGAGGGAATGGTAGATTAGTAGTGTCACCCCCCCCCCTGCTAAAAGTTTAACTAATTGATTTTCAAATATATTACAACTTCTCGAAACAAGCATTTTAGTAGATGCCTGGTATAGGATTTTTCACGGAAAATGAATATTTTTGTACCGGACAATGCGTAAAACCATGAAAATAGCTTTTCCGAAAATAGCCTTGTTTGTCCTAATTGCCATTCTGTTTCCGTCCTGTTTCCCGCAGTGGCAGGACAGACACCCCTACATGAAAGCCCTGGACCAGCTGGACGAGGTCCTGGCCCTGGAAAACGAATTCAATACACAAGTCTCTTCGCGTACCAGCAAAATGCGGCAGTTGCTGGACCAGGCAGAAACTCCATATCAGCAGTTTCTCATCTGCAACAACCTCTTCGAAGAATACCTGCGCTTCAATGCAGATTCGGCCCTCATCTATGCCTACCGCAAGGAACAGATTGCCCTGAGTCTGGGAAACCGTGAGCTGCTCCGCGACGCACGGCTGGGTTTTGCGCGTCGGTACATCATGTCCGGCATGTATTACAAGGCCAAGGAGAAGCTGGATGCCATCGAGCATCCGGAAGACATGTCCGCGCAGCAAAAGGCCTTGTACTATCAATCCTACAACTCCCTGTATCACGGGCTGGTGCTCACGGTCAAGGACAGCGTGCTGAGGGCCGGTTACCAGGAACAGGAGGCGCTATTCCGGCAGCTGAGTTTCGACACCATGCACCCGGACATGCTGGATTATTATACGGTGAATGCCTCCCTGCTTATGGACGAGGGCAAGCACGCAAAGGCCCGTGAAATGCTGGAGAAGTTTGAGAAAAGCCGGGACCAGAGCTTTGACAACCAGGCCATCATCCACTACTGGATTGCCAAAACGTACCGGGCAGAGGGGAACCTGGACAAGGCCCTGGAGGAATTCGCCGTCAGCGCCCGGTACGACTGCATCGGCCCATATAAAGCCTCGCGTTCCCTGATGCAGACGGCTAAGCTTCTCCTGGAGAAAGGGCAGATCGTAAAGGCCTACCAATACATTACGCGCAATTACCGGGATGCCATCGAGGCCGATGCACGCATCTGCCTGGACGAGATTGCGGACTTCATGCCGGAGATTATCAGCAGCCACGAAATGCAGGAGAAAAAGCGCATCCGGCAGCTCACCGTCACGCTGTCCGTGATCCTGCTGCTGCTGGCGGTGAGCATCCTCGCGCTGGTCATAGTGCAGCAGCTGCAGAGACGCATTGCCAAAAACAACCAGGAAATCCAGCAGATGAACGCGTCCCTGGCCCAAAACGTGGACAAGCTGAAGGAGGCCAACAACATCAAGGATTCCTATCTGGGACGCTACCTGTACATGTTTTCCAGCCACATCAACAGCCTGGAGCGCTACCGCTCGTCCATCCGCAGCGTGGCCAAATCCATGAACCTGCAGGAGATTCTGCAGGCCCTGCGCTCGGACGAGTTCATCGACCATGAAAGGGAGGTTCTGTACGAGGAATTCGACCACACTTTCCTGGGTGTGTTCCCGCATTTCGTACAGGAGCTCAATGCGCTGCTGGAGGAGGACAAGCGCATCGGCACGGGCCTGCCGGAAGGGAAACTGACCAATGAACTGCGCATTTTCGCGCTCATCCGCTTGGGGGTGAAGGAGTCGGGGCAGATTGCCAGCTTCCTCAAAAAATCGCCTTCCACCATCTACAATTACCGCGTGAAACTGCGCAACGCCTGCCTCTGGGGCAGCGAAGCCTTCGAAGAAAAACTCATGGAAATCGGGAAAGTGTAAGCGCTACTGGCAGTAGTACTGGCACAGTCCGTCGATGGGGGCCTGCAGGAAACGGGAGATGCGGATACCGGCCTTCTCGCACAGGGGGCGGAAGATGTCCTGGCAGGCCCAGCCGAAGCCGCCCACAATGCCCAGCGGGAAGGAGGCGGTGTCGTAATGCCGGAGGGAGCGGTCTATGAAGGCCTGGAAGTTCCTTTCTATCAGGTCCTTGGCGTAGGGATGGGCGTAGTGGCCCAGGACGAAGGGCGCCAGGCTGCCCAGGTATTTGGACGGGGCGCCGCTACGGTACACGTTTTCCACAATGCCGGCATAGGAGGCATCGAAGCCCCGGGCGAAATCGGCCGCGATGCTTTCCGGCACCAGCCCCTTGATCAGGTCTGACAGGAACAGTTTGCCCAGGGCAGCGGCACTGCCGTCGTCCCCCAGCACGTAGCCGCCGGAATAGACGCGCTGATTGACGAAGGTGCCGTCGAAGAAACAGGTGTTGGAGCCCGTTCCCATGATGGCCACAATGCCCTTGCTATGGCCGCAGACGCCCCTGGCGGCGCCCATGAGGTCGTTCTGGACATCGATCTCTCTTATTTGGGAGATGCGCCTTATGTAGTCTTTCAGCCGGGCGGAAATTTCCTCCGTGACCACGCCGGCGGTGTACAGATACAGGCCGTCGGCCTGCTCCAGGCCTTCGGAGCGGAGGGCCTGGGCCAGGGTGTCCTCAATGGCCTCCAGTTGCATGGTGGACACGTTGGTGCCAGGGCGGTGGAACTGCTTTATCGGCCGGCCGTCCCTTTCCAGCACGCGCCAGTCGCTCTTGGTGGCGCCGCTCTCTATGATGACGATCTGTCCCATCAGAACTTCACGGAAACCACGATAGGCAGATGGTCCGACAGGTCTTCGGTCCCTTCGGTGAGCACGCGGGAGCGGAGCACCTCCACGGGGGCGGCATCCTTGAAAGCGAAAATATAGTCTATGCAGTGGTGGGGGTTCTTGGACGAATGGGTGAAGGGTTCGCCGGAGAGGAGGGTCCATTCCGTCTTGGCCAGGCCGATGACTTCGCTGTCCGGGGTAGAATTGAAGTCTCCGCACAGGAAAACCGGTTTGGCGCTGCCGCCGTACACCTTGCCGAACCACTCGTTCACCACGCGCATCTGCTCCAGGGCAGCAGCTTTGCTGCGGTGGTCCAGGTGCACCGAGGCGAAGACGCAGTCCCCGGTCTCGGCCACGGCCACGCTGCGGGGCTCGGAGCCATCGCCCTTGGGAAGCGGAATCTTGTATCGGCTTACGATTTTACTGTCCGACACCACGCCGTTGCCATAGGCGCCTCCCGCGTAGGGGAAGGCCGATGCAAACACGTACTGCCAGCCGCCCAGTTCCCGGGCCAGTTCCTTGATCTGATACTCGCTGTGCCGGCGGTTGCAGCTGTCCAGCTCGTTCAGGGCCACCAGCGAGGCATCCTGCGCCAGGATGAGCCGGGCCACCTGGGCCGTGCTGTTTTCCTCGTACTTGGAGAAGACGCCCACGTTGTAGGACATGAGGGTAAGGGTCTTGGAAGGTTTGCCGCCGTTGCAGGCGCCCAGGATGATGCATGCCGCAACAGGCAGCAGTGCAAGGCAGAATTGTGTTTTCATATCCAAAATTACGCATTTCCGCGGAAATAAAAGAAATAATCCGTAATTTTGTGGAACACTTTTTGAGAAACACGTTTTGAAACCCTAAAAACAGACGAGATATGAAAACGAAAAGAATCCTCCTGCTCATTCTGGCCGCCGCTGCCGTGCTGGCCACCGGATGCACCAAGAAGTACTATACGGAAGAATACATTACCCAGCAAACCATCGTGCAGGGCACAGAGATGACCTTCGTAGACTTCGAGGTAGAGCAGAAGAACTGGGCCCCCATGGAAGTGGACAACGGCAACACCGACGAAGGCTTCTTCCAGGTTATCCTGAACCTGCCCGACGATGTTACCAAAGCCATGAAGGACGACTGCTCCGTCCAGGTAGACCGCCGCTACTTCGAAGGCAACGAAGTTACCGCCACTCCCCTCCCCACCATCCGGGTAGAAAAGGACGCGAACGACAACTACTTCACCACCTTCGTAGACTATGAGTGGCGGAAAGGCACCATCTACATCTACGTCACCACCTCGGACCTGTTCATCGGCGAGGGTCAGGATCTAATCGTCCCTCCGGCCATGAATTTCCGCGTCATCATTTCCCAGTAAATCGGGAAGAAACGTCTTCCCATGCCGGCCCGGGGGATACGGGCGGAGATTCCTTCTCCAGTGATACGGAAGGACATCCCTCCCTCCGGCGATACGGGCGGAGATTCCTTCTCCGAGCACAAAAGGGTCCTGTCGATATCGGCGGGACCCTTTCTTTCGCCAGTCAGTTGCACATACCTACCCCAGAAATGCCACCCCCACCAGCAGGACCTTCCTAGAAACGCTGTCCTGCCCGCGGTACATACCAGGTATGTACACGAAAACGGCCTCCTACGGCACTCCAGCTGTACATACCTCCCCGGAAACACTGCCCCACACACAGTACATACCAGGTATGTACACGAAAACGGCCTCCTACGGCACTCTGGATGTACATACCTCCCCGGAAACACTGCCACACACGCCGTACATACCAGGCATGTACACGAAAACGCCCTCCTACGGCACTCTGGATGTACATACCTCCCTGGAAACACCGTCCGACCCGCGGTACATACCAGGTATGTACACGAAAACGCCCTCCTACGGCACTCCAGCTGTACATACCTCCCCGGAAATGCCGCCCCACACGCGGTACATACCAGGTATGTACACGAAAACAGCCTCCTACGACACTCCAGCTGTTCATACCTCCCTGGGAATGCCGTACTGACGACGCACGAACTGGTATGGATAGAACGTTTTGGGGAAGGTCCCCTTGGGATTTGGGAAAGGTGTCTATTTTTGCCAGGGACCTTCCTCACGGAAACGCAGCCAGAGTGGCCTGGAACGCCAATTCAATGGGGAAGGTCCTGCCCCCAAAAACAGACCTTCCCCATACGGGACTCGAACCTTCCCCATTTCTAGCCAGGACCTTCCCCATGTTGGCCTACCACCTTCCCCATATGAGACATAGACCCTCACCATATGAGACATAGACCCTCACCATATGAGACATAGACCCTCACCATATGAGACATAGACCCTCACCATTTCTAGCCAAGACCTTCCCCAAACGAAGGGGGCGCTAACACAGGTTAGGGCTGGATGCACAAAAAAAAGCGTTCCGGCACAAAGGTACCGGAACGCCATCTGTATTAACACCCTGCCACAGGGCAACCGACATCCTGGGAACAGAGCCATTGCCATCCTGCCAAAAGGCAACTGACAACCTGCGACAGAGCCATTGCCGTCCTGCCAAAAGGGACTGGCTCCTGCCACAGGGCAACCGACATCCCGCCGCAGGACAACTGACGCGTCCTGCCACAGGCAGGGGGCGGCCTACAGTTCGTTCATCATTTCCATGGCGTCGGTCTTGGAACCGACCACGATGTCCTGATAACGGCTGAGACCGGTGCCGGCAGGAATCAAGTGACCGCAAATCACGTTTTCCTTCAGGCCTTCCAGATAGTCTACGCGGGCACGGATGGCGGCCTCGGACAGCACCTTGGTCGTTTCCTGGAAGGAAGCGGCGCTGATGAAGGAGCCGGTCTTCAGTGCGGCACGGGTGATACCCTGGAGTACCTGGGAACCAGTAGCGGGACGGGCCGGACGGGCAACCACCAGTTTGGCACCCTGACGCTCCAGCGAAGCGTTTTCGCTGCGCAGGTCGCGGGCACTGATGATGTCGCCTTCCTCGTAGCGGACGCTATCACCGTGATCTTCCACATAGAACTTGCCGAAGATCTCGTCGTTGCGGTCCATGAACTCCCACTTGTCCACCAGTTCTTCCTGGAGGAATTCGGTGTCGCCGGGGTCGTTGATCTGCACCTTGCGCATCATCTGACGAACGATGATCTCGAAGTGCTTGTCGTTGATCTTCACACCCTGGAGACGGTACACGGCCTGAATCTCGTTCACGATGTATTCCTGTGCCTTCACAGGTCCCAGGATGTTCAGGATGTCGGTAGGCGAAGTGCCGCCGTCGGACAGACGGGTACCGGCCTTCACATAGTCGTTCTCCTGGACCAGGATCTGCTTGGTCATGGGAACCTCGTAACGGCATTCCTTGCCGGAGCGGTTCTTGATCACGATTTCACGTTTACCGCGCTTCACCTTGCCCATGATGACCTCACCGTTGATTTCGGAGAGGATGGCAGGGTTGGACGGGGTACGTGCCTCGAAGAGTTCCGTCACACGCGGCAGACCGCCGGTGATATCGGACGCCTTGCCGATAGCGCGGGGGATCTTGATGATGACGTCGCCCACCTTCACGGTGTCTCCGTCGTTCATCATGATGTGCGCGCCCACGGGCAGGTTGTACTGGCGAAGGACCACGCCTTCCCCGTTCACGATGAGCATGGCAGGGCTCTTGGTCTTGTCCTTGCTCTCGATGATGACCTTGTCCGTATTGGTGGCGAATTCGTCGGCGCTCTCCTCACGGTAAGTGCTGCCTTCTATCATGTTCTCGAAGCGGACGATACCGTCGGCCTCCACGATGGTGGTGGCGTTGTAGGCATCCCATTCGCAGATGAGGTCCTTGGGCTTGACCGTGTCTCCGTCCTTGAAGTACAGGGTGGAGCCGTAAGGGATATCGTACTGGGAATAGGTCATACCGGTGCGCTCGTCCACGATGCGGAGTTCCGTCATGCGGGACACTACGACCTGGTTCACGCTGCCGTCCTCGTTGATACGGTCGATGGTGCGCAGTTCCTCGAACTGGAGCTTACCTTCGTACTTGGAGACGATGGTGTTGTCGGCCACGGAACCGGAAGCGGTACCACCCACGTGGAAGGTACGCAGGGTAAGCTGAGTACCCGGCTCGCCGATGGACTGGGCGGCGATAACGCCCACCACTTCACCGGTTTCCACCATGCGGGAGGTAGCCAGGTTGCGGCCATAGCACTTGGCGCACACGCCCTTGCGGGATTCGCAGGTGAGCACGCTGCGGATTTCCACCTGCTCGATGGGCAGGGAGTCGATGAGGGCAGCGGTGTCCTCGCGGATCTCCTCGCCGGCGGCGATGATGAGTTCGCCGGTGAGCGGGTTGTGGATGTCGTGCACGGAAGTACGGCCCAGGATGCGTTCACCCAGGGATTCCACCACCTCGTCCTTGTTCTTGATGGCCGTGGCGATGAGGCCGCGAAGGGTTCCGCAGTCTTCCTCGGTGATGATCACGTCGTGGGACACGTCCACCAGACGGCGGGTCAGGTAACCGGCATCGGCCGTCTTCAGGGCGGTGTCGGCCAGACCCTTACGGGCACCGTGCGTAGAGATGAAGTACTCCAGCACGGACATGCCTTCCTTCAGGTTGGACACGATGGGGTTCTCGATGATTTCCGCACCGGCGGCGCCGCTCTTCTGGGGCTTGGCCATGAGGCCGCGCATGCCGCACAGCTGCTTGATCTGCTGGGCGGAACCACGGGCACCGGAATCCAGCATCATGTACACCGGGTTGAAGCCCTGCTGGTCCGCAGAGATTTGCTTCTTCACGATGGCGGTGAGCTGGTTGTCGATGCTGGTCCACAGGTCGATAACCTTGTTGTAGCGCTCGTTGTTGGTGATGAAACCCATGGAGAAGTTGGCCTTGATGGCATCTACCTCCGAGTAACCCTTCTCGATGAGGGCGGTCTTCTCCTCGGGGATGAGGACATCGCCCAGGTTGAAGGAGATACCCGCACGGAAGGCCTGGTCGTAACCCAGATTCTTGATGTCGTCCAGGAACTGGGCGGTACGGGTTACGCCGGTGTGCTTGATCACGTCGGTGATGACGCTGCGCAGGGCCTTCTTGCCCAGGACGTCGTTCACGTAAGGCACTTCCTCCGGGATGTACTGGTTCACGATGATGCGGCCGGCGGTGGTTTCCACCATCTCGTAGCCCTTGCTCAGATCCTGCTTGTCCTTGGGCAGGCGGACCTTGATGGGGGCGTGCATGTCGATCTTCTTCTCGTCGAAGGCGATGATCACTTCCTCGGGGCCGTAGAATCTGAGCTTGGAACCCTTGGCACCGGGACGCTCCTTGGTGATGTAGTACAGACCCAGCACCATGTCCTGGGAAGGAACGGTGATAGGAGAGCCGTTGGCCGGGTTCAGGATGTTGTGGGAACCCAGCATCAGGAGCTGTGCCTCCATGATGGCGGCATTGCCCAGGGGCAGGTGGATGGCCATCTGGTCACCGTCGAAGTCTGCGTTGAAGGCCGTACAGGCCAGCGGATGCAGCTGGATGGCCTTGCCCTCGATCATGCGGGGCTGGAAGGCCTGGATACCCAGACGGTGCAGGGTAGGTGCACGGTTCAGCAGCACGGGATGACCCTTCATCACGTTCTCCAGGATGTCCCAGATAACGGGGTCGCGGCGGTCTACGATCTTCTTGGCGCTCTTGACAGTCTTGACGATGCCGCGCTCGATGAGCTTGCGGATCACGAAAGGCTTGTAGAGCTCTGCAGCCATGAATTTCGGGAGACCGCACTCGTGCATGTTCAGCTCCGGACCTACGACGATAACCGAGCGGGCCGAATAGTCCACGCGCTTACCCAGGAGGTTCTGACGGAAGCGGCCCTGCTTGCCCTTGAGGGAATCGGACAGGGACTTCAGCGCCCTGTTGGATTCGCTCTTGACGGCAGAGCTCTTCTTGGAGTTGTCGAAGAGGCTGTCCACGGCTTCCTGGAGCATGCGCTTTTCGTTGCGCAGGATCACCTCGGGAGCCTGGATCTGGATGAGCTTCTTCAGACGGTTGTTACGGATGATAACACGGCGATAGAGGTCGTTGAGGTCGCTGGTGGCGAATCGGCCGCCATCCAGCGGAACCAGCGGACGAAGATCCGGCGGGGTGACGGGAATCACCTTCATGATCATCCACTCCGGACGGTTCACATCCTTGGACTCCTGGAACCACTTGACCACGGACAGGCGCTTGAGGATTTCGGTCTTGCGCTGCTGGGAGCTTTCTGCACGCATTTCGCGGCGCAGGCTGCGGCCCAGTTCCTCCACGTCAATTTCCTTGAGCAGGTCGTAGATGCCCTCGGCGCCCATCTTGGCCACCAGGTTCATCCCGTCTTCCCAGACAAGGCCTTCCTCCACCTTCTTGCGGCGGATTTCGGCCAGACGCTCCTGTGCGGTGAAATATTCATCCTCCGACAGCAGGGCCATCTTCTCCAGGCGCATATCCTCCGGAACCTCGTCCGTGCCCAGCAGACCGGGATCCACCACGATGTACTTTTCGTAGTAGATGACGGACTCCAGCTTCTTGGACGGGACACCCAGGAGGGCGCTGATCTTGTTGGGAGCGCTCTTGAAGTACCAGATATGAGCTACCGGAACGGTGAGGGTGATGTGACCCATGCGCTCGCGGCGGACCTTCTTCTCCGTCACTTCCACGCCGCAGCGGTCGCACACGATTCCGCGGTAGCGGATTCTCTTGTACTTGCCGCAGTAGCACTCGTAGTCCTTGGTGGGACCGAAGATCTTCTCGCAGAACAGACCTTCACGCTCCGGCTTGTAAGTCCTGTAGTTCACCGTTTCCGGCTTCAGGACCTCGCCGCAGGAACGCTCGGTGATGTCTTCCGGAGAAGCGAGCGAAATGGAAATGCGGGAGAAATTGCTCTTTACCTTGTTTTCCTTATTGTTAAAAGCAGGCATATTCGTTACTTT
>CACZUR010000003.1 GCA_902784435.1 uncultured Bacteroidia bacterium
GCGCGCCGGATGGCGACGACCGCTCGCCTACAAAGATAAGACAGCGGTCTTGATTTTTATACAACGGGCCTAAAATCGACAGATTTTATATATATTTGTTTCATGAGTTTCGTGCATCTTCACGTCCACACCCAGTACTCCATCCTGGACGGACAATCCTCCATAGAAAACCTCTTTAACCGGGCCGATGAGCTGGGAATGCCGGCCCTGGCCATTACGGACCACGGCAACATGTATGGCGTAAAGGAGTTCTTCAAGTACGCCAAGAAGCATCCGGACGTAAAGCCCATCATCGGCTGTGAGGTGTACGTTACCCGGCACTATGACCATCGGCTCAAGGACAACGAGCACAGGGGGTATTATCACCTGATCCTGCTGGCTAAGAACTACCAGGGCTACAAGAACCTGGCTAAGATTGTGTCCATCGGCCATATCGAAGGCAAGTATTACGACAAGCCCCGCGTGACGCACGAAATCATCGAGCAGTACCACGAGGGCCTCATTTGCTCGTCGGCCTGTATGGCGGGAGAGATTCCCCGCGCTATCCTGGCGCACGACGACGAAGCTGTGGATAAAGCCATCCTGTGGCACAAACGCGTGTTCGGGGAGGACTACTACCTGGAGGTGATGAAGCACAAGACGGAGGTCCCCGGCCTGGACAACGAGCTGTACAAAAAGCAGTGCTACTACTGCGAGGAAATCTTCAAACTGGCCCAGAAGCACGGTATCAAGGTCATCGCCACCAACGACGCCCACTTCGTGCGCAAGGAGGACGGCCCCGTGCACGACCGCCTCATCTGCCTCACCACCAACGCCTATATCGACGACCCGGACCGCCTGCGCTATACCCAGCAGGAGTACATCAAGACGGAAGAGGAGATGCTGTCGCTGTTTCCGGACCATCCGGAGGCCCTGGCCAATACGCTGGAGGTGGCCGGCAAGGTGGAATCCTATTCCATCGACATAGACCCTGTGCTGCCTGTGTACGAAATAGATCCGGCTTTCATGGCCGATATCGACGCACACCTGGAAAAGTACAAGGATATCATCGATGCGGGCCGATGCGACAAGTACGGCACCTACCGCGGCGACGGTTTCTGCCACTCGGTGGCCTATCTGTGTCACCTTACTTACCTGGGCGCGCACGAGCGCTACGGGGAAACCCTGAACCAGGAGCAGCAGGAGCGCATAGACTTCGAGCTCAAGACCATCTGCCGCATGGGTTTCCCGGACTATTTCCTCATCGTCCAGGACTATATCGCCGCCTCGCGCGCCATGGGCTGCATGGTGGGGCCGGGCAGGGGAAGCGCCGCCGGTTCCGTGGTGGCTTACTGCCTCAAAATCACCAATCTGGACCCTATCCGCTACCAGCTCCTGTTCGAGCGTTTCCTGAATCCGGACCGCATTTCCATGCCGGATATCGACGTAGACTTCGAAGACCTTACCAAGGCCCACGAATACGTGGAACGCAAGTACGGAGCCTCGCACGTGTCGCGTGTCATTACCTTCGGTACCATGGCGGCCAAGAGCGCCATCAAGGATGTGGCGCGCATTTCCCATGTGAGCATCGACGAGAGCAACCGGCTCACCAAGATGGTTCCGGACCGCCTGTCGGAGAAAAAGGAGAAGGAATATCCCTTCAATCCCAAACTGGACGAATTGAAGCCCGGTTTCACGGTGGTGGAACGGGACGGAAAAACCTACCAGGTGGGCCTGGAAGACACCGACGTTAAAATCACGCTCAAAAACTGCTACCGCCTGGTCCCGGAATTCATCAACGAACTCAACAACGGCCCGGAAATCAACCGGGAAGTGCTCAAATACGCCCAGGCGCTGGAAGGCAGCGTGCGCCAGGTGGGCATGCACGCCTGCGCCACCATCATCGGCCGGGGAGACCTGACGGACTATCTGCCCATCTGCCTGTCCAAGGATAAGGAAACCGGCGAAGACGTCCGTACGTCACAGTACGACGGCCATTATATCGAGGATGTGGGCATGCTCAAGATGGACTTCCTGGGCCTCATCACCCTGTCCATCATCCACAACTGCCTGAACCTGATCAAGGAGC
Source organism: uncultured Bacteroidia bacterium (assembly GCA_902784435.1). Taxonomy (GTDB): domain Bacteria; phylum Bacteroidota; class Bacteroidia; order Bacteroidales; family UBA932; genus Cryptobacteroides. Next base: position 2,069 of record CACZUR010000003.1, read on the forward strand.
ACCACGGGGAGGATATCGACATAGAGGCCATTCCCATCGATGACAAGCCCACGCTGGAGCTTTACGGCCGCGGAGACACCACTGCCGTGTTCCAGTTCGAATCGGACGGCATGCGCAAATACCTGCAGCAGCTGCGCCCGGAGCGTTTCGAGGATCTGATCGCCATGAACGCCCTCTATCGGCCCGGTCCCATGGACTACATTCCCAGCTTCATTGCCCGCAAGCAAGGGGAGGAACCCATCGAATACGACCTCCCCGAGATGGAGGAATTCCTGCAGGATACCTATGGCGTAACCGTGTACCAGGAGCAGGTGATGCTGCTGTCCCAGAAGCTGGCCGGCTTCACCAAAGGCGAGGCCGACAAACTGCGCAAGGCCATGGGCAAGAAGCAGATAGATATCCTGAACTCCCTGAAAGACAAGTTCATGAAGGGCGGGGAGGCCAACGGTCACCCGGAAAAAGTGCTGGATAAAATCTGGAAAGACTGGGAGAAGTTTGCCCAGTATGCCTTTAACAAGTCGCACGCCACCTGCTACGCCTGGGTAAGTTATCAGACCGGCTGGCTCAAGTGCCACTATCCGTCGGAATTCTTCGCCTCCTGCCTGGACTGCGCCAAGAGCCTGGAGGAAATTACCAAGATCATGGACGACTGCAAGGGCCATGGCATCAAGGTCCTGAATCCGGACATCAACGAAAGTGCCGCACACTTCACCGTGAACAAGAACGGAGACGTGCGTTTTGCCCTGGGCTCTATCAAGGGATTCGGCGCCAACGTAGTAGACGCCATCATCAAGGAGCGGGAAGAAAACGGCTTGTTTACAGATGTTTACGACTTTGTGGAACGCATGTCCGGCAGCGTGAACCGCAAGAGTTTCGAGAGCCTGGTCCATTCCGGCGCCCTGGACAGCTTCGGGCACAAGCGCAGTATGTATTTCCAGCCCGGCAAGGGCAACGCAGACCTGTTCATCGACCAGATTACCCGCTACGGAGACCTGTACCGGAGTGACGCCCTGAACGGGGCTGTGTCCTTGTTCGGAGACATGGAAGAGATGAAACCGGAACGCCCGCCCCTGCCGGCCGATGAAGGCTATATGGACGTGATGGAAATGCTCCAGAAGGAGAAAGAACTGGTGGGGATGTACCTGAGCTCCCATCCGCTGGACCGCTATCGGTTCGAAATAGACCATTTTGTGAGCACGCCCCTGGCCACGCTATCCAACTTTGTGTCGGAGTGTGAGTCACGTAAGAATACGGCCAAAATCAGCATCGCGGGCATTGTCACAGACTTCAAGCAGCTTACCACCAAAACGGGCAAGCCCTATTCCCGCACCATGCTGGAAGACTACAGCGGCTCCTATGAGCTGTCGCTCTTCGGCAAAGACCACGAGACCTTCATGCAATACATGCAACCCAAGGCCACCCTGTTCCTGGAAGGCGAAGTGGGGGAGAAATTCTTCCTGAAGCCGGAAGAAAAGGCTGCGGGGAAATCGGCCCCCTATGCCTTTAAACTGAAGAAAGTGACGCTCCTGGGCAATGTCGCGGAAAGCAAGCTGGCGGGCTTCAGCATGGACATCACCACTCCGATGCTAACCCCCGCGTTCCGGGAGGACCTGGTGAAGGTGGTGAAGCATCACAAGGGCGCCATCCCCCTCACCATCTACCTGTTCGATCCGGGTACCAAATACCGTATCCAATTCTATTCCAAGAAGTTCCAGGTGGCCGTGACCCAGGAATTCATCCGGGACCTGCAACGGATCGGGATAGACCGGTACGAAGTTCAGAGCAAATAGCTTCCTACGGACGCCCGAGGGCGTTCGTTTTTTTGTGTGTGTACATACCTGGTATGTGCAGCGGGTTGGAGGCGGCTTGCGGCGGCTTCGGAGGCGGTTCCGGCGGAGGTATGTACAGCTGGAATGGCGTAGGAGGCCGTTTTCGTGTACATACCTGGTATGTACAGCGGCCAGGAAGGGGTTCTGGCGGAGGTATGTACAGCTGGAAGGCGCTGGGAGGGCGTTTTTGTGTACATACCTGGTATGTACAGCGGCCAGGAAGGGGTTCCGGCGGAGGTATGTACAGCTGGAATGGCGTAGGAGGCCGATTTTGTGTACATACCTGGTATGTACAGCGGCCAGGAAGGGGTTCCGGCGGAGGTATGTACAACTGGAATGCGCTGGGAGGGCGTTTTCGTGTACATACCTGGTATGTACAGCGGGAGGAGAAGGGTTCCGGCGGAGGTATGTACAGCTGGAACGCACTGGAAGGCCGTTTTTGTGTACATACCTGGTATGTACAGCGGGAGGAGAAGGGTTCCGGCGGAGGTATGTACAGCTGGAACGCGCTGGGAGGCCGATTTTGTGTACATACCTGGTATGTACAGCGGCCAGGAAGGGGTTCTGGCGGAGGTATGTACAGCTGGAACGCGCTGGGAGGGCGTTTTCGTGTACATACCTGGTATGTACGGTGAGTGTGGATGGGTTTCCGGGCGTGACCCCGCGGCATTCCCCGAAAAGCCATAGAAAAAGCCGACCCCGAAAGGAGCCGGCTTTTGCGTCATTTGCGTCATCCCAGCGCAGCAATTGCGCAAGGGAAGGGCGGGGCGACAAGACAGACAATTACTTGTCGGCCTTGTTCTGTTTGCGCATGGTGGCATCGTACATGATGGGCGTGCCGATCATGATGGATGCGTAGGTACCGATGATCACACCCAGGCACAGGGCCACGGCCAGACCGCGGATGCTTTCGCCGCCGAAGAAGGCGATGGCAAGCATCGGGAGGAGGGTGGACACGGAGGTGTTCAGGGTACGGGTAAGGGTGGCGTTCAGAGCGGTGTTCACCGTGTCACGGAAGTCTTCCTTCGGGTGCAGGCCCCGCTGCTCACGGATACGGTCGAAGATAACCACGTTATCGTTGATGGCGTAACCGATGATGGTGAGGATAGCGGCAATGAAGGTCTGGTCCACATCCAGGTTGAACGGCAGGATACCGTTGAACAGGGAGAAGAAACCAATGACGATGAGCGCCGTGTGGGCCAGGGAGACCACACCGCCAAGGCCCCAGGTCCAGCCCTTGAAGCGGACTGCGATGTAGGCGAAGATGGCAATCAGGGCCAGGAATACGGCGATGAAAGCGCTGCGGGTGATATCACGGGCGATGGTAGGACCTACCTTGTCGGAGGAAATGATACCGTTGGGGTTCTCCAGGGTGGAGTTGAAGTCTTCCAGCTGGATGTTCTCCGCGTAGAAGCCCTTGAGGGCGTTGAACAGCAGGCCTTCGATTTCGGCGTCTACACTGGTGCTTTCCTGGTCGTTCTTGTACTGGGTGGTGATCTTCATCTGGGAGTCACCGCCGAACTGCTTCACCTCTACGGAATACTGGTCGATGCCGGCTGCGCGGGCGGCCTCCTCGAAGGTGGCCTCTACGGAAGCACGGACCTCTTCTGCGGTGACGCTCTTGTCGAAGCGCACGACATAGGTACGGCCGCCGGTGAAGTCTACACCGTAGCTGAAGCCCTTGAAGGCGATGGACAGGATGGAGATCACGATGAGGGCACCGGAGATGATGTAAGACCACTTCTTGGCGCCGATGAAGTCCCACTTGGTGTTCTTCAGGATACCCGCGGTGAGCTTGTTGGACATGGCTACGGTCTTGCCGGCCTTGATGCGGTCGTCGAAGATGATGCGGGTGATGAAGATGGAGGTGAGCACCGAAGTGATGATACCGATGATGAGGGTGGTAGCAAAGCCCTGCACAGGACCGGAACCGAAGATGTAGAGGATGATACCGGTGATGAGGGTGGTGAGCTGACCGTCGATGATGGCGCTGTAGACCAGACCGGCGATACCGGGCAGGGTAAGGACGGCGCCGAAGCTTACGAGCACGCCGAAGAGCAGGAGCACGTTGCACAGCAGGGCTACGTCGGCAATGAGACCGGCGCCCTGGTAGAAGAACACCATGTAGATGAGCACCAGGCAGAAGGCGATGAGGAAGGAGATGAGACCGGCCTTGATGGAAGCGCTACCCAGGGAAGGACCCACGACCTGCTCCTGGATGATGGTGGCAGGGGCGGGGAGCTTACCGGATTTGAGCACGTTGGCCAGGTCTTCGGCTTCCTGCACGTCGAAGTTACCGGTGATTTCGGAGGAACCGCCGGTGATTTCGGTGTTCACGGTAGGATAGGAATACACCAGACCGTCCAGGACGATGGCAACCTGCTTGCCGATATGGACACGGAAGGAGCGCCGTTGCCGCCCTGCTGGGCGCCGTTGAAGTTCACGCGGGCGTCGGTGACCACACCGCCGTCCAGGGGAGCCTTGCCGTCACGGGAGGTGGACTTGATGGCCACCAGTTCGTACAGGTTGTTGCCCTTGACAAGGTCTGTGGGTTTCACGGACCACATACCGCGGAAGCCGGCCGGCAGCACGTCGGCAGCCATGGCCAGGTACTGGTTCACGGTAACGGTGTCCACACCGGCGGCGAAGCCCAGGCATGCGTTGTTCCAGCCGGAAGGGGAGAACACGCGGAACAGGGGATTGGCCACGGCGGTGCTGTCGCTCAGGTTGCCCAGGATTTCGGCCACGCGTGCATCCACGGCATAGAGGTCTACCTCATTGCCCTGGTAGGTGGGCCAGAATTCCAGGGAAGCGGTGCCCTGCAGGAGCTTGCGCACACGCTCAGGATCTTTCACACCGGGCAGTTCGATGAGGATTTTGCCGGAGTTGCCTACCTGCTGGATGTTGGGCTGGGTGACGCCAAAGCGGTCGATACGGTTGCGGAGCACGTTGAAGGAGTTGTCCACGGCGCTCTTGGCTTCCTGGCGGATTACGCTGATCACCTGTGCGTTGGTGGCGTCGTTGGCCACTTTGTCACGCAGTTCGTAGGTGGCGAAAATCTCTGCCAGGCGGCGCTGAGGGGCCACCTGCTCCCAAGCCTGCTCAAACAGGCCGATGAAGTCTGCGCTGGAGGCGGTGTTGTTGGCCTTTGCCTGGGCCAGAGCGGCCACGAAGTCCGGGTCCGAGCTGTTGCCGGACAGGGCTTTGACAAGGTCTTCCAGCTGCACCTGCAGCATGACGTTCATACCGCCCTTCAGGTCCAGACCCAGGTTGATTTCCTTTTCCTTAACACTCTTGTAGGAGTAGCCCAGGAACACTTTTTCGTTGCTGATAGAGTCTACGTACGCTCTGTTGCGCACCGCCGCCACGGAGTCCTGTACGAATTCACGGACATCGGCGGCCACATTGTTGGATTCTACAAACTGCAGGGCCTGTTCCTGGGCATACTTGGCTGCTTTCTTCTCCTGGAGACGGGTGACCAGGGTGAAGGACAGCTGCCAGATGCTGGCAATGGCAAGGCAGATTGCTACGAATCTAATCCATCCTTTACTTTGCATTTTTGTTATTGTTTAAATTATATCTTTTTTCCGTCTGCGGCAGCGTCGTTAGACACTACGGCAAAATAGGTTGCAAATTTACGATTTTTTTTCGGATTTGAGCACTTTCTCGTAACTATTTCTTAATTTTGCAGGCTGCATTGCGAATGAAAAAACGCCTGATAGTCATATTTTCCCTGCTTTTGGCAGCGGGGACGGGTCTGCGGGGACAGGAAATCCTGGACCGTCCGCAACCCCTGGAGGTCCCCGTGGCGCGCGGGAGGCTGTCGCTGGAGCAGATGCTTCAGCGGGCCGACAGCCTGCACGCCGCCTTCCGCTTCCAGGAGGCTATCGGCCTGTATATGAGCATCTCCGGGGCCGATTTAAGCGCCCGTGCCCGCGAAGAACTGGACCGCAAGGTGGCCGCCTCGCAGAACGGCCTCAACATGACGGATTTCTGCGCCACGCCGCACGTGGTGGCCCGGCAGCGCTTCTCCCGGAAAGACTTTTTCCTCTTCTATCCGCTGGGGCAGCGGGCCTGGCGCCCCTCGCCCAATCCGCTGGATTCCCTTTCCGAATACCCCCTGTACTATCCCAAGGATGCCAAGGCCGTGTATTTTTCGGCCCTGGACAAGGCGGGAACGCGCAGCCTTTTCGTCACCGAAGACCGGGATTCCCTCTGGAGTGCCCCCCGGCTGCTGTCCGAGGACGTCACCTCCACAGGCAGCGAGATTTTCCCCATGCTGTCCCCGGACGGAAACACCCTGTATTTTGCCTCGGACGGCCTGTTCGGCATGGGCGGCTTTGACCTGTATTCCTGCACCTGGGACCCGGAAACCCAGGGGTGGGGGAGTCCCGTGAACCTGGGCTTCCCCTTCAGTTCCCCCGGTGACGATTTCCTCCTGATGGATACCCCGGACGGCAAATATACACTCTTCGCCTCCAACCGGGAATGCTCCCGGGACAGCGTATATGTGTATGTGGTGGAATACGAAAAAAACCGTGCCCGGAAGGCTGTCCGCTCGTACGAGGAGTTGCGGCAGATCGTATCCCTGCGGCCGGAGAACAATCCTTCCCGGATAGACAATGCATCGGCTGTGTCCGGCGGCGTCACCGACAACGCCAACACGCGCCTGTATATGCGTAAAAATCAGGAGGCCAGGGCCATTCGCGACTCCCTGGACAGCTACCAAAAGGCCATCGACGCCCTGCGGACCCGGGTGGCCCGGGCGCACGAGGACGAAACCGCCGCCCTCACCGCCAGCATCCGCGACAAGGAACAGGCCATGGCGCCCCTTCGCGTCCTGCTGGAAGAGACCGAACTGGAGATCCGCCTGGTGGAGCAGAGTTTCCTGCAGAGCGGCGTGGTGCAGCAGGGCGGCAACGAGGCCCGCGAGGTGGTGGGTTCCTCGTCCGGCTATACCTTTGCGCGGAATGCCATCGGCCCGCGCTTCAAGATGAAGCTGGAAAAGCCCGCCTCACGCCCGTATTTCCGCGTTTCTCCGGTGGGCCGATTCGCCCAGGACAACACCCTTCCGGCCGGCCTCGTGTATCAGATCGAGCTGTTTTCGTCGCCCCGGCATGCGTCCGTGGAGGACATCGGCGGCCTTTCGCCCGTGTACGAGCGCCTCACCTCCAATCTGCGCTATACCTACTCCGTGGGCCTGTATCCCACCTACGATGCCGCTCTCTCCGACCTGAACGTCGTGCGCCTGCTGGGCTTCCCCGACGCCCGCATCGTGGCCTTCCACGACGGCCGTCCCGTCCTGCGGTAGTCCGGATGGCTTGGATGGTGCAGGTTGCGGTTTATTTGGCGCAGGCTGCGGTTTGGATGGCGCAGGTGAGGTTCTGGATGGCGCAGGCTGCAGTTTGGATGGTGCAGGTGGGGGTCTGGATGGCGCAGGCTGAATTTCAGGGGCTATGCCGGCGCCATGGGAACGCACAGGATGACAATTCATGGCGCAGGTATCGGCACTAGAATTAGACCTGCGCCAAATAAGCCCAGACCTGCGCCAAATAAGCCCAGACCTGCGCCGATAACGGGTAGGCCTGTGCCATCCCGCCCCCCTGTCCCGCTCCGGCTAGCCCTGTCTTGCCCGCGGCGTCCCGTCGCATCCCGTCCTGCTCACCCCCTGTCCCGCTCCAGCAAGCCCTGTCCCGCCCGCGGCGTCCCGTCGCATCCCGCCTCATCCCGCCCCGCCTCGTCCATCGCACACGAAAACAGCCAGCTGCTTGCGCAACCGGCTGTAAATCAATTTTTTGCGGAGGGGACGAGATTCGAACTCGTGGTACAGAATAACCCGTACGGCAGTTTAGCAAACTGCTGGTTTCAGCCACTCACCCACCCCTCCGGGCTTAAACCCGGCGGCCGTCACAAAAGACGGACTGCAAAGATACGAATTTTTTCACAGTTCGCAAGACAGCACGTGAAAAAAATGTTTTTTTGCGTGAAATCCTTGCGGTTTCGAAATCGTTACGGTTTCCACCAGGCGGGGCGGGTGTAGTCCAAGCCCTGGCGTTCCCGGGCCCAGGACTCCGAAACGAAGACGGTGTCGGCCCGGTCTATGTACAGGATGCCGTCCAGGTGGTCGCACTCGTGCTGGAAGATGATGGCGGTGTAGCCCTCGACCCGTTCCCGGCATACGGCTCCCGTCTCCAGGTCCGTGTAATGCACCACCACGCCGCTGTAGCGGGGTACATATCCCCGCATGGGGGGCACGGAGAGGCAGCCTTCCGGCCCGTGGGTGATTTCCCCGAACAGGCTGTCCAGACCCACGTTCACATAACACTCGAAGGGTTCTCCGGGCTTGTCGAAGCGCTGCACCCACACCACGCGGCGGTTGATGCCCACCTGCGGAGCGGCGATGCCCACTCCGTCCTGTGAGGGGTGTGTCACGGTGCGCAGCATCTGATGGGCCAGTTCCTTCAGTTCCCCGCTCTTGAGCTGGGCGGCGCTGACCTCGCTGCTGGGCGTGCGCAGAATGGCGCTGTCCAGCGGCAGCACCGTCACATACATGGGGTCCTGTCCGGCCCCAATCACCTGCCGTTCCCACGGGCTCCAGCCACCGCCGCAGGCCGTGAGCAGCAGCAGGCTCCATATCCATAATTTCTTCATGGCCATAAAGATAGCACACCTGCTCCGTTTCTGCAAACCGCCGGCTGGCTTTTTCGGGTATTTTTGCTAACTTGCACACCGTAAGCACAAATGCTATGAATAGACACCTTCTTCTTCTGTCCGCCCTGGCGTTGGTCTTCCTGGCCTGCTCCCGGGACGAGAATGCGTTGGAGCCCGTGGTCCTTTCCTGTATGGCCCCGGCTTTCCTGAAGCCCGGCGACAAAGTGGCGCTGCTGTCGCCATCGTCCTTCACCCCCATGGAGAATGTGGTCTCGGGCGTGTCCATCCTGCAGGAATGGGGACTGCAGCCCGTCATCGGCCCGAATGTGGGCAAAACCTACAAGGGCAGCTATGCCGGTACGCCGGAAGAGCGCCTGGCGGACCTTCGCTGGGCGCTGGAAGACCCTTCCATCAAAGCCATCCTGTGCAACCGGGGAGGGTACGGGACCATCGGCCTGGTGGACAAACTGCCCCTGGAAGTGCTCAGCGCCCATCCCAAGTGGCTGGTGGGCTTCTCCGACATCGCCACCCTGCACGGCATGGAAACCCGCGCCGGGGTCATGAGCATCCACGGTACCATGTGCTCGCTCATGGCTAAATACGAGGGAAAGGACATCTCCAGCCTCCTCCTTCGGGACCTTCTGATGGGCGATATTCCCGCCTACGAACTGCCGGCCCACCCCCAGAGTATCCCCGGCAAGGCTTCCGGCATCCTGGTGGGCGGCAACCTGTGCACCTTCTCGCCCGTGCTGGGCACCCCGGCCGATGCTACCCTGGGCAGGGACATCGTCCTGTTCATCGAGGAAGTGGAAGAGAACATGAGCCACATCGACAGGCTCATTAACCTCCTCATTTTCAATGGTGTAATGGACCGCTGTAAGGGCGTGGTCCTGGGCCAGTTCACGGACTGCGAGGCCAACCTGGACTTCGGCAGCGTAGAGGAAATGATCGTCTCTTACCTCAAGCCCTATGGCGTCCCGGTGCTGGCGGGCTTCCCCGGCGGCCACGGCGAGGTAAACCTGCCGCTGGTGATGGGCGCTCCCGTCACGCTGGACGTGCGCTCCGACGGAGCCACCCTGTGCTTCGGCCTGGAAGGCACGGCGCAGTCTACCATCGTCACGGCCGAAATCCCGGAAACGGTCACCGCCAATGCAGACGAAGAACGGGAAGCCAAAGCCTCCCGTCTCCTGCGTCTATACAATTTTGTCAAGCACTACAGCGGCGCCCGCTAGTAATCAGGCGTTGCGGAGCACCACTTTCGCCCCGGCGGCGTCTACCACCACCGTGGAATCCTTCCGGATGCTTCCGTCCAGTACAGACTTGGCCAAAAGGTTCACCAACTCTTTCTGAATCAGTCGTTTGATGGGCCGTGCGCCATAGGACGGGTCGTAGCCGTGCTCTACCATGTAATCCTCGAAGGCCGGGGTGAACTGCAGGGTAATGTCGCTGGCCTGGAGCTTCTGCTGCAGCGCTCCTTCCTGGATGTGCAGGATGTCGCGGATATCGGCCTTGGTGAGCGGGTCGAACATGATAATCTCGTCAATCCTGTTCAGGAATTCCGGACGGACGCTCAGTTTGAGCACGTCCAGCACCTTGGCGGCGCATTCGTCCAGCAGGCCGCGGCGGTTGGCGATGGCCTGGACATCCAGTCCGTTCACCTCCGGCAGGCGCTCCATATAGCTCTGGATGATATCGGCCCCGGCATTGGAGGTCATGATGAGGATGGTGTTCTTGAAGTCTACCGTACGGCCCTTGTTGTCGGTGAGCCGGCCGTCGTCCAGCACCTGCAGAAGCACGTTGAACACGTCCGGGTGGGCTTTTTCAATCTCGTCCAGCAGCACCACGCTGTAGGGTTTGCGGCGCACGGCCTCCGTGAGCTGGCCGCCCTCGTCGTAGCCCACGTATCCCGGAGGCGCGCCCACCAGCCGGGACACGGTGTGCCGCTCCTGATACTCGGACATGTCGATACGGGTGAGCATGTTCTCGTCGTTGAACAGGAATTCGGCCAGCGCCTTGGCCAGTTCGGTCTTGCCCACGCCGGTGGTTCCCAGGAACAGGAAACTGCCGATGGGGCGTTTTTCGTTGCTCAGGCCCGCCCGGCTGCGGCGTACGGCATCGGCCACGGCCCGGATGGCGGGATCCTGACCCACGACCCGCTTGTGCAGTTCGCTCTCCATCCGGAGCAGCTTTTCCTTCTCGCTCTCCAGCATGCGCTGGACGGGGATACCGGTCCACTTGGCCACCACCTCCGCCACGTCCTGCGGCGTAACCGCCTCTGTGACAAGCGGATCCTGGATGGATTCGGCCTTGACGGTGAGCTCGTCGATGCGCTTTTGCAGGGCGCCCATCTTGCCGTAGCGGATTTCCGCCACCTTGCCGTAGTCGCCCGCCCGTTCCGCAGCCTGCGCCTCCAGCTTCAGGTCTTCCATCTGCTGACGGGCCGTCTGCAGCCCGCCCAGGATCTCTTTCTCGTCGTTCCAGCGCTTCATCAGCTGCGCCTGCTTCTCCCGCAGGGCGCTCAGTTCGGCCTCCAGCTTTTCCAGTTTGGCCGATGCCCCTTCGTGCTTGACGGCCTCCCGCTCAATCTCGCGGCGGCGGATGTCGTTGTTGATATCGTCCAGGGGCTCCGGCACCGAATTCATCTCCAGGCGCAGCTTGGAGGCGGCTTCGTCCACCAGGTCGATGGCCTTGTCCGGCAGGAAACGCGAGGTGATGTAGCGGTGCGAGAGGTTCACGGCGGCAATGAGGGCGTCGTCCTCGATGCGCACCTTGTGGTGGTTCTCGTAGCGCTCCTTCAGGCCACGCAGGATGGCGATGCTCTCGGCGGGCGAGGGCTCGTCGATGAGCACCATCTGGAAACGGCGCTCCAGGGCTTTGTCGGCCTCGAAGTACTTCTGATACTCGTCCAGGGTGGTGGAGCCGATGCAGCGCAGTTCGCCGCGGGCCAGGGCCGGTTTCAGGATGTTGGACGCATCCATGGCCCCGGACGTGCGACCGGCGCCCACCAGCGTATGGATTTCGTCGATGAAAAGGATGATTTCACCGGCGCTGTCCACCACTTCCTTCACCACGCCCTTCAGACGTTCTTCGAATTCGCCCTGGTACTTGGCGCCGGCAATGAGGGCGCCCATGTCCAGGGAATAGACTTTCTTGCTTTTCAGGTTTTCGGGCACCTGCCCGTTCACGATGTTCTGGGCGATGCCCTCCGAGATGGCGGTCTTGCCCACGCCGGGCTCGCCCACCAGGATGGGGTTGTTCTTGGTTCGCCGGCTCAGGATCTGCAGCACGCGGCGGATTTCGTCGTCACGGCCGATCACCGGATCCAGCTTGCCTTGCGAAGCGCGTTCGTTCAGGTTCACGGCGAAGCGCTCCAGGAATGTACTATTGTTGTCTGCCATAATTCAGTCTCCTTTGCCCGCTGTTCCATCAATCTCCGTTCCTTGGGACTTGTACTGACAATTTGGCAGGAAATCGGCCTGGTGCGCAAGTGCTTGATACTGTGGTATATATAAAATTTTATCGGGGCAGATTGCTCCGATAAAAATCCATAAAGCGCTGATAATCAGGTTGTTGGCAACCGGCGACCACCGCCCGGCAGCTACTGCTCCGGTTCTGCCTCGGGGTTCTCCTGGGATACAGGGAAGGCGGGCATCTCGGCGGTGTTCTCCACCTGGTTCACAATCTCGGTGCCGATGGTGTCGTTGGCGCCACGCTGGGTGTTGCCGCGGGCGACGAATACGGTGATGATGCTCAGGACCAGGATGAAGGCTACCAGGTACCAGGTGGCCTTTTCCAGGATGGTCGCCGTCTGGCGCACGCCCAGGGTCTGGTTGGCGGAGGTGAAGTTCGTTGCCAGGCCGCCGTCCTTGCCGTTCTGCAGGAGGACGACCGCAATCAGGAGAATGGCTGCGATGATGATCAGGACAACCAAAATGGTGAATGCTGCGTTCATATATTCTTACTTTTTAATCTAATTCGTCGATAAGGGATGCAAAGTAAGCACTTTTTTCCGGAAAATCCAAAATCAGACGGGAATAAATGCGCCGGGCCTCCTCCGGACGGCCCTGTTCGGCAAAGATCCGGGCCAGGGTTTCCGTGGCAAACTGGTCTGCGATTTCCGACACTTCCTCTGCCGCATCATGCTCCGGGCGGGTTTTGCCGGCAAAGCGGGAGAAGATGTTGTCCGACCCCGTGCGCACTTTGTCGTACTGGGCCTGGGAGAAGTAGTCTCCGCCCACCACGTGCACCTGATGCTCTCCGCCCTCCGGGTCCGGCGTTTCCATGTAGGAGGCCAGGAGGCGGGACACGTCCTTGTCCGAGCAGTCTGCCGTGCGCGAACCGCGCAGCAGCCGCGCCACTTTGCTGCGGTCTGCCACATACAGGGCCTCCGAGGCATACTGGTCTTCTCCCCAGCTGTCGCCCATGGCGTTCATGCGGCGGCACAGTTCTATGCGGGCCGCGGAAAACCAGGGATACAGGTTTACCACGCCGGAAAGTTCGTCCAGCGTGAGGGTACGGATGTCGATATGGGAGCCGGCTACCACTGCGCTACGGTTGCGTTAAAGATGTCTTCTACCAGTTTTTCGATGATGGTTTCGCAGAGGGTGCCCTCTACGGCGTCCAGCGACTGCGTGGCGTCGAAGTCCTCGTAGGCGCTGAAGGACTTGGATACGTCGTCTTCCGGATACTTCTTGTTGGAGAACTCCACCTTCACGGTAACGGTAAGGCGGTTCTGGGAGGCCTGTTCGTCGGCCGTGACCGCCGTGGCCTTTACGTCGTATCCGGTAATTTCGCACACCAGCTCCAGGTCTCCGTCCACGTCTACCTGCTCCAGGCGGGTGAGCTTGCGGTACTTGTCCTGCAGGGCTTCCGTGAGGTCGTTGGACAGGGAAGGGTTCACCCGCAGGGCCTTGTACTCTACGTAGGGGATGGTGATGGTGTTCACATCGGCCTGGATGGAAGTGCCTGTGAAAGAGTAGATTCCACAGGAGCAGACAGCCAGGGCGGCCATGAGCAGTATGAGAAGGCGGCGTTTCATTTCTTGCGGTATTCCGGGGGCAGTTTGCGGTACAGCGTGCGCTCGCTCATGCCCAGTTCTTCGGCGGCCAGTTTGCGGTTGCCGTGGTGTTTTTCCAGGGCCAGGCGGATGAGGTCTTCCTCCCGGCGGCTCACGTTCAGGCTGCCGTCCTTTTCCGGTTCCCGGGGGGCTTCCACATGCACGATGGGCTTGCTGGCGGTGTATTCCTCTCCCTGCCATTCGGCCTCTTCTTCCGGGACGGAGGCTTGCGGGGCGGGCAATTCCCGGCGGTCCAGGCGGGCTTTCAGGGCATCCACTTCCTGCTTGAGGTCGAAGATGGCCTTGAACAGGGCCTGGCGCTCGTCCTGGCTGAAGGCGCTCTGGGGCTGCGGGCCCTCGTACAGCACGGGAATGGGTTCCCCTTGCTCCCGGGGCATATAGGGCTGAAGCTGCGCTGCGCTGAGTTCGATGCGCTGCAGCGTAGGAGTCACCTTCACGGAAAGCGTGGCCGTGAGCGCCTGCGTAAAGCCCTGCAGCTGCCGCACGTTGCCCGGCCAGCGGTACTGTTCCAACAGGCGGATGGCATCCGGCTTAAGGCTGATCTTGCACATGCCGTTTACCTCCGAAAAGTCCGACGTGAACTTGCGGAACAGTAGATAAATATCTGATTTTCGCTCTCTTAGCGCGGGAACGCGGATTTGGGCGGCCGACAGGCGGAAGTACAGGTCTTCGCGGAACTTGCCCCGCTTGACGGCCTCGTAAAGATGGACGTTGGTGGCCGCCACGATGCGCACGTCCGTGTGTTCCACCTTGTTGGAGCCCACCTTGCGGAATTCTCCGCTCTGCAGCACGCGCAGCAGCAGTGCCTGCGACTCCTGCGGAAGCTCCGCAATCTCGTCCAGGAAGAGCGTGCCGCCGTCGGCCTCTTCGAAATAGCCTTTGCGGGTGTCTACCGCGCCGGTGAAGGAGCCTCTCACATGGCCGAACAGCTCCGAATTCACCAGTTCCTTGGGCAGGGCGCCGCAGTTGACCACGAAGAAACTGCCCTGCCGGCGGTTGCTGAACTGGTGGATGATGCGCGCCACGTTCTCCTTGCCCACGCCGCTTTCGCCCTGGATGAGGACGCTGAGGCCGGTGGGCGCAAACTTGACGGCCGTTTCCAGGGCGTCGTTCAGCACCGGGTCGTTGCCGATGATATCGTATTTGTTCTTGAGCGCTTGCAAGTCCATAACACGGCAAAGTTACTACTTTTTCACCAGACAGCAAAGGCCGGCCACCGTGAACAGGGCGTTCATCAGGAGCAGCTCGTAGCTGAAATGATAGCCGCCGAACCAGCGCACGGAATTCAGGTCCAGCACCAGGCACACCACGGGGGCCAGGACGGCCACCAGGGGCACCCAGGCGTCCCTGACCTGCTTTTTGCACAGCAGGCCGAAGCCGAACAGGCCCAGGAGGGGACCATAAGTATAGCTGGCCAGCCGGTACACGGCGTCGATGACGCTGGTGGAGTTGAGGACGTTGAACACGATGATGCAGACGGCCATGAGAAGGGCCATGGCGGTATGGACCTGCTTCCGGCGGGTGTCCTTCCCGCCCAGGATGTCGATGGTGAAGGAGGTGGTGAGGGCCGTGAGGGCGCTGCCGCCGGCGGGGAAGCCGGCCATGACCAGGCCGATGACAAAGAGCGCCGCCACCAGCCACGAGGCCGGCAGCAGGCCGCTCCAGGCCACCGCCGGGAACAGGGCGTCGCCGCGCTCCTGCAACCCGTGCAGGGCGGCGAACTGATAGAGGTATACCCCCAGCAGCAGGAAGAGGGAAATGACCACCACCTGCAGGAATACGCTCACAATCAGGTTCTTCTGGGAATCCTTCACGCTCTTGCAGGCCAGCGTGCGCTGCATCATGTCCTGGTCCAGGCCGGTGCAGGCCACCACGGTGAACAGGCCGCCCAGCAGCTGTTTCCAGAAGAACTGCGGGTGGTTCACGTCGTCAAAATAGAATACCCGCATGAGCGAGGTGTCCGGCCGCCCCACTTCCTTGCCGATGAGCGCGATGCACAGCACCACCGCCAGCAGCATGGAAAGGGTT
The DNA here is from genome assembly GCA_902784435.1 of uncultured Bacteroidia bacterium. GTDB lineage: Bacteria > Bacteroidota > Bacteroidia > Bacteroidales > UBA932 > Cryptobacteroides. The sequence goes on from CACZUR010000003.1 coordinate 17,654, forward strand.
TTGACCATGTCCAGGCCGATGACGGCCTTTACGCCGCCGCGCACGGTATACAGCCATTCCAGCGCCATCACGGCCAGTACCGTCACCCAGAAGGGAATGCCCAGGGGGCCGAACAGCAGCAGCTGCAGCGTGGCGATCATCAGGAACAGGCGCACGGAGGCCCCCAGCATCTTGGACACGAAGAAAAACCATGCTCCACACTTGTGGGAGGCGGTTCCGAAACGTTTTTCCAGGTATTCGTACACCGACACCACGTTGAGCCGGAAGTACAGCGGGGTAAGGACGAAGGCAATGACCAGATAGCCCAGGACAAAGCCCAGGCACATCTGCAGGTAGCCCCATCCCACGCTGCCCACCATGCCCGGCACCGAAACGTAAGTGACCCCGGACAGGCAGGAGCCGATCATGGCGATGGCTACCTTCCACCATGCGGTGGAACGGGTTGCGTAAAAGTCTTTCTTATCGGCCATCTTTGAACTGGTCTTTAAAGGCCCGTCCGATGGGGAACGGGTCCGGCAGCCCCAGGAGCTTCACCTGGGCGGCCGTGCGCTTTTCGATGCGCCAGAGGGGAATGATGTACGAGCGGTGGATGCGGGCGAATTTGCCCTGCGGAAGCATTTCCAGCGCGCTTTTGAGGCTGATCTGGGTTACTACGTCGTCCAGGTTGTCCAGGTGGAAGCAGGAGTAGTTGTTGCGCCCTTCTACATACTGGATGGCCGACAGGGGAATGTGTACCGTCTTGTAGTCCGACTTCACCAGGAGCTCTTCCCCGGCCATTTCCCCGCTTTCCGCGCGGCGGGTTTCCAGGGCTTCGCGGGCGGCTTCCTGCACGGCCTCCTTGTCTGCCCGGCGGCTTAGCCAGCGCAGGCGCGTGGACAGCATGCCCACGGGCAGGGAATAGGCCAGGACGGCCACCAGCAGCACCCACATGGCGGTTTCGTGCGGCGGCATCTTCCCCAGGCGTGCGGTGTCCTGGGGGAAGTCTACGGTGGTAAGCGTCATCAGGAAGGTGACCGCCCAGATGAGCAGCAGGATGCCCGCCACCGTGACCAGTCGCTTCCAGGTCTTGACCACCAGCAGCGGACCCAGGCCGAAGCGCCCGATGAAGTACACGGCATACAGCCACAGCACATACAGCAGCACATAGGCAGTGTGCCACTGGAGCCACTCTCCGGTGGGGAAAAGGAACATCATCCCCGGCATCACCAGGATGCAGAAGATGATGTCCGTGCGCAGTATCTCGCTCCGGATCACTTCTTACAGCTGATAACCGGCGAATTCGATGTCACGGGCGGCGCGGGCCTTCAGGGCAGGGTTCTTATAGGCGTTTTCCAGACAGGTTTTCACGTCTTCCTGCCGGCCCTGGCGGGCGGCGATGATGGCCTTGAGGTACCACACCTTGGGGTCCTGGCAGTGGGCGCGTTCCTTGGCGGCGTCCAGCTGGTCGTTCAGAATGTAGGCCAGCACGCTGTTGTGGCAGCAGCCGGGAGCGTCCTTGAGCACCTGGGCGGCTTCCTCGTACTGTCCGGTGAGGATGAGCACGATGCCCAGATTGTTCTTGGCTTCCTGGGTGCCGGCTTTGCGGAAGCAGTTCTCGGCGGTGGCATAGTCCCCTTTGTGCAGGGCCAGCACACCCATGGCGTTCACGACGTCGGCGTCTCCGCCCTTGACCTCTGCCAGACCGGCTTCGGCCTTGGCGTCCTTGCCTTCCATCAGGTACAGGCAGGCCAGGTTATACTGGGCGCGGTCGCTGCCGAAGCGCTCGATGGCTTTCTTGTAGATGCTTTCCTTCTGGGCGTTGTCCTTTACTACGGAAGCCACGCGAAGCAGGGCTTCCTCGTCCAGGACCGACTCGTTGCCTTCCAGGAGGGAAAGCAGTTCCTCGTTGCTGTAGTTCTTGTATTCCACGTTGGCGATGAGGCGGGCGCGGCGCAGTTCCGGCAGCACCTCTCCCTTGAGGGCGGTGAACACCTGGGACATGTTGCGGATTTCGTTTTCCCGTACGGCGGGGTCGCTGTACATGGACAAAACGCGCAGGATCAGGTCTTTATCTTCCAGGCTGCTCTGCTGCACCAGCTGCTGGAAGCCTTCCCAGTCTTCGCCCACGCTGCGGACGGTGGGGTTGGCGGCTTCGTGGCCCTTGGTCACTTTTTCCCAGGCCTTGGAGGCCGATGCCGACCGGTTGTCCGACAGTTTTTCGTTCTTGTCCACGGCCCCTTCCGGGGAAGCGTAGGCTACGATTTCCGTGCTGGTGATGCTGCTGCGTTCATCGGCCGAAATGGCGTCCAGGGCGGCCAGGAAGTCTTTTACGGACTTGCCGGAAAGCTCCGAGTTGCGCACGTCCGAGCTATTGACCAGGTACTTGATCTGGCCCTCGGTGGTGCTGGAGATGACATCCTGGTAATTGTCTTTCTTGAGGGCCAGGTTGCCTGCACGCTTCACCAGCATGTAGGTGGTGTTGGCACCGTCGGCCACTTTCTTGGAAGGAAGGCTGATGGTCTTGTTGCCGGCGATGACCTTGGCGCGCAGCTCCAGGTAGCTCTTTTCCATGCCTTCCACGTAGTCGAAGTGAATCTTTTCGCGGACCGTCTGGCCGTCGGAGGAGACCACCTTGTAATTGTTCTTCACCTTTTCTCCCTGGTACTTGAAGGGCTTCATGGAGGCTTCTCCGCCCTCGTACACGATGACGGGGGTCACTTCCACCACCACGTTGGGGTTGAAGTAATCTTTGGGGTAGGTGACCGATACGGTGGCGTCGATGGCGTCATTGATAACCTCCAGCACGGGAGGGACACAGTCGGTCTTGACATTGTCGGCCATCTTGGCCATCTTTTCCGGGGATGCGCACGCAAAGGCCATTGCGGCGGCAGCCAATACGAGAAGGGATTTTTTCATATGCGGTAGAATATTATTATTCTGTTCTTAATTCCACAAATATAATCAAAATGCCGTACACTGCAAAATTTGGACTTTTGCGAGAATTGTCCTAACTTAGTGGCAACTAACGCATAATAAACCTATTAAAATCCCTTTTCCGCGCTATGCGACTGGTGTTTATGACGGACTTCACGGAGCAGTTCCCCTACCGTCTGCTCCGCGGCATTATCAAATACGGCCAGGAAACCGGAGACCATTGGGTGGTGTGCAAGATGCCGCCCTCCTACAAGCGGGAAAACAGCCTCCGGAAGGTGGTGAACTTCTGTGCGGACTGGCGGGCCGACGTGATGATCGGCCAGTTCGATCCGGGAGACAACCTGGACCTGTTCCGCCGCAAAGGCATCGTCGTGATGGCCCAGGACTTCATTACCCCGTTCAAGGGTGTTCCCAATATTACGGCAGACTATCACAGGATGGGCCAGATGGCCGCAGAACAGTTCATGGCCAGCGGCTTCCGGGAATTCGCCTTCTTCGGGAACAACGGCATGTGCTGGAGCGATGGCCGCCGGGACGGTTTCCGGGACACCCTGGAAGCGGCGGGCCTGGGGGACCACCTGCACATCTACGACCGGCAGCGGGTGAGCAACCTCTGGTTTTACCAGCAGAACCGCCTGCAGGAATGGTTGCAGTCCCTGCCCCGGCCGGTGGGCATCATGGCCTGCGACGACAACCAGGCCAGCATCCTGCTGGAAGCCTGCCGCACCCTGGGCATCCGGGTTCCCTTCGACGCCGCCATCATCGGCGTGGACAACGACGAAATCCTTTGCACCATGTCGGAGCCCTCGCTCTCTTCCATCAACGTAGACCTGGAGCGGGGCGGTTACGAAACCGCTGCCCTGGCCGCCCAGATGGTCAAATACGGGCTGTTCGAAGGGCCGGACATCGTCCTGCAGCCCCTTTCCATCATCACGCGTACCTCCTCCAGCGTCATCGCCACCAAAGACCCGGCCATCCACCAGGCCCTGCAGTTCATCAACGACCACGTGGACCACAAAATCCTGGTCACCGACGTGCTGGAGCATGTGCCCATGTCCCGCCGCCTGCTGGAGCAGCGCTTCTTGAAGGCCACCGGAACCACCATTTACCAGTATATCTGCAACGTGCGCATCAACCGCTTTGCGCAGCTGCTGCTCTCCAGCAAGGATTCCATCGCCGACATTGCCGCCCGCATGGACGAGGCCGATCCCAAAAGCATTGCCCGGCGTTTTCAGGCCATCAAGGGGTGTACGCCATCGGCCTACAGAAAGCAAAATTTACGCAAATTGGGTGGATAAATACGCAAATTAAGAATTTTTCATAGGCGATGCCGCATAACTTTGTGTCACTAACCTAATAATATAATGACACTTGGTATCGACATCGGCGGAACTACTATCAGTCTGGGCCTCGTCCAGGGTGCCCAGGTGGTAAAAGAAGTCTGTGTTCCGTCCTTCGCCTCCAATGCCACGCAGGAGCAGACGCTTCAGTATCTGGCCAGCCAGATCGAAGCGCTGTTTTTCCCTGCGGTGGAAAAGATTGGAATCGGCGTCCCTTCCGTAGCAGACCCGGAAGAGGGTATCGTTTACGATGCTGCCAATATCCCCTCCTGGGACGTAGTGCCTCTGAAAGAGAAACTGGAAGCCCGTTTCGGGGTCCCCGTCAAAGTGAACAACGACGCCAACTGCTTTGCCCTGGGCGCCGCCGCCATGCTGGAAGATGTCCCGCACACCGTCGTGGGCGTCACCCTGGGTACGGGAACCGGCGTGGGCATCGTCGTAAACGGAACCCTGTTCAGCGGCAGCCATTGCGGCGCCGGGGAAATCTGTTCCCTGGCCTATAACGGTGCCGACTATGAAAGTTTCTGTTCCAAAAAGTTCTTTACAGTCCGCGGACTGAACCCGAAAGACGTGGCCATCCGGGCCTGCCAGGGAGATCCCGAGGCCAACGCCCTGTTCTGGGAGTTCGGCCATCACATGGGCGAGCTGCTCACCGCGGTGATGTATGCCTACGACGCCGACTGCATCCTGCTGGGCGGGGGCATCGCCAAGGCATTTCCTCTCTTCGAGGCCCCCATGTGGGCCACTCTCCGCGAAAAGTATCCTTACTATCGTTCCCTGGAAGAGCTCACCATCAAGGTGCTTCCGCAGCAGAACCTGGCGCTTGTCGGTGCCGCCCTCCTTTAATTTTTGTCTATGAAAATGTCTTTTATCCCTGTTTTGTGTATGCTCGTCGCCGCCTGCGCACCGCTGGAATCGGCGGGCCCCCTCACCCATTGGACCCTCCAGAACAGTGACGGCGGCAAAAAGTACGAAGTGACGGTTCCCTGCACGGTGGCCGGCGCCCTGAACGAGGCCGGCGCCCTGGGAACGGATCTCCTGGAACAGATGCGTTACCAGGAGGCGGACCGGACGCAGTTCGACAGCCCCTGGGTCTATACCACGCGTTTTGCCGCCCGCAAGGGCATGCGCTATGTCCTGCGCTTCGAAGGCCTGAATTTCTATGCCGACATTGACCTGAACGGCCGGCGGATTGCCGCTGCAGACACCACCATGGGCACTTTCCATGTGCGGGAATTCGACGTGACTTCGATGGTCAAAGGCAAAAATACCCTGTCCGTGCGTGTCGCCCGGGCCCAGAAGGGAGACTTGAACCACGGCTATGTGGACTGGAACCCCAGGCCCCTGGACGAAAGCATGGGCATCGTGCGTCCGGTGTACCTGATCGAGACGCCCGACGTGGAGGTGCAGGACGTTTTCGTGCGTCCGCTGGTAAACCCCGAAGACCTGTCCCAGGCTTCCTTCCGCCTGGAGGCCACGCTGGTGAACCGCAGCGACAAACCCGTGGAAGGCAAGCTGGAGGCACGCTATGACAGCGGCCTCATCGACCTTCCCGTGAAACTGGCGGCCGGGGAAACCCGCACCGTGAAGGTAGAGGAAGCCGTGGAGAATCCGCGCATCTGGTGGACCCGTGAGATGGGTGCCCCGGAACTCTACCACCTGGACGCCGCTTTCGTGAAAGACGGGGTTGTGTCCCATCGCCGGGAGGTGGTTTTCGGCCTTCGGGATATCAAGAGCGAGATTGACGAATACGGCCACCGCCTGTTCATCCTGAACGGCCGCAAGGTCCTCATCAAGGGCGCCGGCTGGACCGACGACATTTTCATGCAGGACACCCCGGAAAGCATTGCCGTCCAGCTGCGCCTGGTGGCCCACATGGGACTGAACTGCATCCGCTTCGAGAATATCTGGGGCAAGGAAGACACCGTGTACGACCTGTGCGACCGGATGGGCATCCTGGCCCTGGTGGGCCTGAGCTGCCAGTGGGAATGGGAAGACTATTGCGGCCTGCCCGAATACAAGCGGTACGGCTGCATCAACGACCCCCGTTCGGAGCAGATGGCCGTGCGTTACTTCCACGACCTGCTACTGCGCATGCGCAACCACCCCTCCGTCATCGGCTGGCTCACCGGCAGCGACCGCATTCCCAACCCGAAGCTGGAAGCGGTATACCTGAAGCTGTATGAGCAGCTGGAGTATCGTCCCTACATCTGTTCGGCCAGCAGCATGAGCTCCCTGGCAGGGCCTTCCGGCGTGAAGATGACCGGTCCCTATGAGTATGTGGGCCCGGACTACTGGTGGGTGGACAAGAAGAACGGCGGCGCTTTCGGGTTCAACACCGAAACCGGTCCCGGCCTCAACATCCCCCAGCTGGAAAGCGTGAAAAAGATGGTCGGGGAGAAGGATCTGTGGCCCATCGGCGATGCCTGGCACTATCACTGCACGGCTTCGTCGTCCCACATGAACAACACCCATTTCCAGGAGGCCGTGATGAAGGGCATCTACGGTGAGGCCACCGGCCTGGAAGACTATATGAAAAAGGCCCATGCGCTGGATTACGATTCCGTGCGCTCCATGTACGAGGCTTTCCGCTGCAACGTGCCGGTGAGTACCGGCGTGGTGCACTGGATGCTCAACAGCGCCTGGCCGTCCCTGTACTGGCAGCTGTACGACTGGTACGGCAACCCCACCGCCGGTTTCTATGGCACCCGGAAGGGCACCGCGCCCATCCAGCTGGTGTATAATTTTGCCGACAAGTGCGTGTGGGCCGTGAACGATGCGGTTTCCCGGCAGGAAATAACCGCTACCTTGAAAGTGTACGATGTAAACTCCGCCCTTGTGCGGGAGGAAAGCAAAAAGCTGGTGAGCTGCGAGCGCACGCCCGTGAAGGTGTTCGAGGCCATCGACGGTCCCTGCTTCGTGGCCCTGTCGCTGGAAGGCGGCGCGTATGCCACAGACAATTTCTACTGCGTACCCGAAAGCGGAAACGACTACCGCTGGGAGAAGAGCGACTGGTGGGGCATTCCTTTCAATGGCTACTGCTCCCTGGACTTTGTAACCCGGCTGCCCGAAACCCAGGTGGCCATGACCGTGGCACCGGCCGACGGAGGCTATGCGGTAACCCTGGAAAACAAAGGCGAGGTTATCGCCTACCAGAACATCCTGAAGGCCCTCTCGCCGGACAACGACCTGGTTCCCGGTGCGCTCTGGACCGACAATTTCTTCACCCTCCTTCCCGGAGAGACCAAGACCGTGAGCTGCCAGCTGCCGGAGGGCTGCGCCAGCGCCCGCATCACCTTCTCCGGATGGAACGCCAAACAAGCCGAATAATGAAACGTCTCCTTTGTATTTTTCTGGCGCTCGGCGCCATCCCCGTTTTCGCCCAGAACCCTGAGGATCTGGACCGCGACCGCTCCAAATATGCTACCTACTCCTTCTCCAAGGACGACCAGTATAAGGTGGAAACCCCTTACCGGACGGTGAGTGTGAAACAGCCCAAGGGCAAGAAAATCAAGAATGTGATTTTCATGATCGGCGACGGCACCGGCCTCACGCAGTGGAATGTGGGCTGGGTGGCCAACGGGGGTGCCCTGAACATCGACCAGATGCCTGTGGCCGGCTATTCCCGTACCTATGCCACCGACAAGCTCATCACGGATTCCTGCGCCGGCGGCGCCGCCCTGGCCAACGGAAAGAAGACCAAATACGGTTACATCGGCCTGGGCCCCGACGGAGAGAAGGTAGAATCCAACCTGCAGTGGGCCAAGCGTGTGAAGGGCATGAAGACGGGCGTTACCGTCACCTGCCGCATCAATGACGCCACCCCGGCGGACTTCTGCGTGCACGGCCCCACCCGCAAGGATGAGGAAGGCCTGGCCGCCCAGTACGTGGACGCCGACGTAGACTTCATCTCCGGCGGCGGCACCCATTTCTGGAACCAGCGTTCCGACGGCCGCAACCTCATCGAGGAGATGAAGGCCAAGGGCTATACCTACGTGGACAAACTGGAAGACATTGCCGGCGCACAGGGCGGCAGATTCCTGGGCCTGTACGACGAATACGACCTCAAACCCGCCCTGGACCGCGGTCCCATTCTCCTGGAAAGCACCCTGAAGGCCATTCAGATGCTCGACAACAAGAAGGGCTTCTTCCTCATGGTGGAGGGTTCCCAGATTGACGATTGGGCCCACCGGAACAAGGTGGGGTACATGTGCGAGGAACTTTTCGACTTTGACAAGGTGATCGGCGCCGTTTTGGAATGGGCCGAAAAGGACGGTCACACCCTGGTGGTGGTGACGGCCGACCACAACACCGGCGGTCTCACCCTGCTCAAGGGCAGCATCGAGGACCGCGAGGTAAAGGTGCACTTCTCCACCAAGGGCCATGACGGCATCGTGGTGCCCGTGTTTGCCTACGGGCCCGGCGCCGAGGCCTTTGCCGGCGTGCACGACAACGCGGAAATTGGACAGATTGTAAGGAAACTGCTCAAATGATCCGGCTGCTCACCCTCATACTGGCCCTGATGCCCCGGCTCATTCCCGCCCCTGCCGAAATGCAGGTGCGGGACGGGTCGTTTACGCCGGGTGCCGGGAAACAGGTGCAGTTCGTGCTGGATAAAAAGGCCGGATTGCCGGCCGAAGGCTACATCATAGATATCACGCGCTCGCGCGCGAAGGTGACGGCTTCCTCCGAAGCCGGCCTCTTCTATGCCCGCCAGACGCTGTCCCAACTGGAGATGGCCGGTCAGGCCGGCCATGACGTCATTCCCGGCTTGACCGGGAATCTTCCCTGCGTGTATATCAAGGACTACCCCCGTTTCCGCTGGCGCGGATTCATGGTGGACGCCGCGCGCCATTTCATGAGCGTAGAGCAGATCAAGCGGCACATAGACATCCTGTCGCAGTACAAGATCAACGTCCTGCACTGGCATCTGACCGACGACCAGGGCTGGCGCATCGAAATCAAGAAGTACCCCCCCCTTACCCAGGTAGGTGCCATCCGTACGGAGTTTGACGGCTCGGTTACGGAAGGCTATTATACCCAGGAGCAGATCAAGGACGTGGTGGCCTATGCCGCCGAGCGCTTCGTGACGGTGGTTCCGGAAATCGAGATGCCCGGCCACAGCATGGCGGCCATCCGCTCGTATCCGGAGCTCTCCTGCGAAAAGCAGCCGGTAGGGAACTTCTACACCTGGGGCTCTCCGGACATCGTCCTGTGTCCCGGCAGCGAGTTCACCTTCCGTTTCCTGGAAGACGTGATCGCGGAGGTGGCGCCCCTGTTCCCCGGCAAGTACATCCACATCGGCGGCGACGAGTGCAAGAAAGTGCGCTGGGAAAAATGCCCGGCCTGTCAGGCGCGCATTGCCTCCGAAGGCCTGGTGGCCGATGAAAAAGGCACGGCCGAAGAAAAGCTCCAGAGCTATGCCGTCCGGCGCATGGAAGGCATCCTGGCCAAGTTCGGCAAGAGCCTCGTGGGCTGGGACGAAATCCTGGAAGGCGGCCTGAGCCCCAACGCCACCGTCATGAGCTGGCGCGGCGAAAAGGGCGGCATCCAGGCAGCCCGCGAAGGCCACGATGTGGTGATGACCCCCGGCAGCGCCGGCCTGTACCTGAACCATTACCAGGGAGACCCCAAGGCGGAGCCGGAGTGCTATGCCCACCACTCCGTCCTGCAGGTTCCCTATGACTACAATCCGGTTCCTTCTGAGCTTACCGCCGAGGAAGCGAAGCACATCCTGGGTGTGCAGGGGAACCTCTGGAGCGAGTATATTTACTCCGACGCCATGCGGGACTACCTCACCTTCCCCAAGATGTTCGCCGTGGCCGAAACCGCCTGGACTCCGCAGGAAAAGAAAGATTTCCCGGACTTCTGCCGGCGTCTGGATGCAGCCTGCGCCCGCCTGGATGCCCTGGGCATTACTTATCACATGCCCCTTCCGGAACAGCCCGGCGGTTCGTTCAGCCAACTGGCTTTCCGTGACTCCGCGGTGCTCACTTTCACCACTTCCAGGCCCATGGACATGGTCTATACCCTGGATGGAACGGTGCCCACGGCGGCATCGGCCCGCTATGAAGGCCCCATCGTGGTCCGGGAAAGCGGCCTGCTGCGCATCGCCAGCCTCACTTCCTATGGCAAGCTGAGCCCCGAGCGCAAGGTAACCCTTGAGAAGATGGAACCCATCCCGGCACTCCATCCGGAAAAGCTCAGCGGAAAACTCTCCGTACGCCATACGCCCGGCCGCTTTATCCTTCCGCACGACATTCCCTTCGGCACGGAGTGGACCACCTTGGAGCTGGAAGATATCCGCAAAATCCCCAAGCTGTATCCCTTCAGCGGCAATATGCAGGACCCGAAGTTCTTCGCTGCCGAGGCCGAAGGCTACTTCCGGGTATCGGCCACCGATGCCTGGCAGTTCAGCTCCCTCTACGACGAAGTGTGGGTGGACGGCCGCCTGGTGGTGGACAACCGCGGGGAAATCAGGAAAAACTTCCGGCACGACGGTTCCCTGGTGCTGGAAAAAGGCATCCACCACCTCCGCGTGGTATTTTTGAGCAACGTGAACGGCGGCTGGACCACCGCCCGCAACAAAGGCGAAGTGCTGGTGCGCCGCGCCGGTACCGAAAAATGGAGACAGATAGAGATTCAGTAGTATGCATAACAGACGGATCATAAGCACCTTCGTGTTCCTTTCCCTGCTGGTGTGCGCCTGCACGCCGGACCAGCAGGGTCTGGTCATCACTCCGCCCAATTCCAAGCCCAATTCCGGCACCCAGAACGGCGGCGGAAACAACAATAATAACAGCAACGGTCAGGGCACCGACCCCGGCACCGGCACCACCACCCCCCAGCCCGCCGGAACGCTGTGCACGGACATCGGCCAGACACCCATCATCCTGGCCTACTTCACCGAGTACACCGAAACCCTGCCGGAGGTGAGCCTCCTCACCCACATCAACTACGCCCACGGCCGCTTCAAGAACCCCAAGACCGGTGACGGCGGCATCGTGATCACCGAGTCCTCCAAGGCGCCCATCGCCAAGGTGGTGGCCCTCAAGAGCGTGAACCCCAAACTGAAGGTGATGCTCATGATCGGCGGCTGGGGCGCCCATGCCGACGGCTTCTCCATGATGGCCCGCGACGCAGCCAAGCGCACTGCTTTCTGCAAGAGCGTGAAGCAGCTGCTGGACTTCCACAAGCTGGACGGGGTGGACATCGACTGGGAATATCCCACCCAGAGCGCAGACAACGAGACGGGCTGCGACCCCTCCGACACCCAGAATTTCAACCTGGTACTGAAGGAGTTACGCGAAACCCTGGGCACCGGCAAGATCATCTCTTACGCTTCTTCTTCCTCCCATCCGGAATATGTAGACTGGGCCACCGCCATCAACTATATCGACTACGTGAACGTGATGACCTACGACATGGGCGCGGCCCCCAAAGGGCATAACTCCCCGCTGCACAAGGGCGAGCGTTTCACCCACAGCAGCTGGGACGAGAGCATCCAGAAGCACGAAAAATACCATGTTCCCAAGAACCGCCAGGTGATGGGCGTCCCCTTCTACGGCAAGGCCGAAAAGAACCCTGAGGACGCCTACAAGGTCTTTGTGGACAGCAAGGGGAAGCTGGGCTATTCCATCAAATACCGGGATATCGTCCCCATCGTCAAAGAAGGTACCTACATGGGCGTGACTCTTACGAAAAAACTGCACCGTGTGTGGGATCCCAAATCCATGGTACCTTTCCTGGCCGACGATACGGGCCGCAATTACCTCTCCTACGACGACCCCGAATCCGTTGAGGCCAAGGGCCTGTACGTGAAAAACGGCGGAATGCTGGGCGCCATGTTCTGGGAGTACCGCGGCGACACCGACAACCACGACCTCCTGAAAGCCCTGGTGAAGGGCGTCTACGGAAAAGAAACTGTTTTACAATAGAATACAAACACATATAAACTATTAATCTAACTAACTAACCAATGAAACAGAAAGTAGTCCAAATTGCAAGACTGGCTGCTGTGCTGTGTCTCCTGCTGGGAATGTGGGGCCCTACGGCCCTGGCCCAGCGGGGCATTACCGTCAAAGGTAAGGTGGTAGACGCAGACGGTTTGCCGGTGATCGGTGCGGGTGTCACCCTGAAGGGGACCACCACCGGTGTGGCTGCCGATGTGGACGGAGCCTTTACGCTGAACGTTCCCGGCGAGACTGCTGTACTGGAAGTGTCGGCCCTCGGTTATGTGACCGAAGAGGTGAAAGTGGGCAAGCAGCGGAATTTCACCGTTGTGCTGCGCGACGACACCCAGTCCATTGAAGCCACGGTGGTGGTGGCCTATGGTACCCAGACCAAAGCCACCGTCACGGGCGCCCTGACGTCCATCGACAACAAGGCGCTCATCAAGGCCCCCGTGGCCGACGTAACCAACGTGCTGGCCGGTCAGATGCCCGGTGTTTCCACCGTGCAGGAAACGGGTCAGCCCGGTGAAGACTACGCCAAGATCTACATCCGAGGCGCAGGCTCCCTCTCCGACTCCAACGCCACTCCGCTCATCCTGGTGGATGGCGTGGAACGTCCCCTGAACACGGTGGACCCCAACGAAATCGAGAGCCTGTCCATCCTGAAGGATGCCGCCTCCACGGCGGTGTTCGGTGTGCGCGGCGCTAACGGTGTCATCATCGTCACCACCAAGCGCGGCGACGCCGGCAAGCCCAAGATCTCCGTGAGCTCCATCACCGGTGTGCAGGTGCCCATGTCCTACATCACCCAGAGTTCCAGCTACGACTTTGCCCGTTATTACAACGTGTACCAGTGGAACGACGGCAAGACCGACCCGGGCCTGTACTTCACCCCGGAAGCCATCGAGGCCTACCGCACGGGCAGCGACCCCATCATGTTCCCCAACACGCAGTGGCACGAACTCATGTTCCGCAAGGCCTTCGTCCAGACCAAGAACAACATCAACATCAGCGGCGGTTCGGACAAGGTGCGTTACTTCGTGTCCATGGGTTACATGTTCCAGAACGGTCTGCTGAAGCAGATTCCGGATGTCACCTACGACAACAACTACTCCTACAACCGGTATAACTACCGTGCCAACCTGGACTTCAAGCTCACCGAGACCACGGACATGAAGTTCAACATCAGCGGTGTCATCGGCAACACCCGCGAACCCCTGGACAGCGACCGCGGCAACATCTGGATGCTCACCATGCTGTGGGCACACCCCACGGCCTCCCCGGGTATCGTGAACGGCATGCCGGTGACGGTGGTGTCTTACGACGCCCTGCCCGACGGCCTTACCAAGTGGAACGGCTGGGAGTACTACTACTGGTCCGGTTACCAGGCCAAGTACAAGACCACCCTGGACATGGACATGACCATCACCCAGCGCCTGGACTTCATCACCCAGGGCCTGAGCGCCTCTCTCAAGGGCAGTTATGACACGGACATGGCCATCACCAAGAAACGCACCGGCAGCGGCGGTTATCACCAGACCATCGAATACCAGTCCTGGGCCGACAACAGCGGCCTGTCCATGAGCGACCCCGCCTTCGACCGCACCTATCTGCCGGTCATCAGCGGCTCCGAGCCCACCCTGAGCTACTCCGAATCCACGGACGACGACAAGAGCTGGTACATCGAGGCCCGAATCGACTACAAGCGCAAATTCGCCCACAAGCACAATGTGAGCGCCCTGCTGCTGTACAACCAGTCCCGCGACTACTATCCCAGCAAATACAGCTGGCTGCCTTACGGTTACGTGGGCTGGGTGGCCCGCGCCACCTACGGCTACAAGGACAAGTACCTGGTAGACCTGAGCGCCGGTTACAACGGCTCCGAGAACTTCGCCCCGGGCAAGACCCGTTACGGTCTGTTCCCGTCGGCCTCCCTGGGCTGGGTGGTCTCCGAGGAGAAATTCATGAAGAAGGCCCCCTGGATCGACTTCCTCAAGCTGCGCGCCTCCATCGGCAAGGTGGGTAACGACCAGGGCAATTCCGTGCGCTTCATGTACATGGACGGCGTGTGGAACAATGCCGGTTCCTACTACTTTGGCGTGAACAGGAGCGACGGCGTTCCGCGCTACGAGCTGGGCACTCCCGGCAACCTGGGCGTTACCTGGGAGACGGCGCTCAAGAGCAACATCGGCCTGGACTTCGACCTCTTTAACTACCGCCTGCACTTCAGCGGCGATATCTTCCAGGAGCACCGCACCGGTATCCTCATCGCCCCGCGCTCGCTGCCGTCCATCATTGCCACCAGCCTGCCCAATATGAACCTGGGTATCGTGGACAATGCCGGTTACGAGGTGGAACTGGGCTGGAAGGACCACGTGGGCGACTTCACCTATGATATCAGCGGCAACGTCACCTTCGCCCGCAACAAGATTATCTTCGAGGACGAAGTGGAACCCGAATTCGAGTATCAGCGGGAAACCGGCGGTTCTACCGGCCGATACATGCTGTACCAGTTCGAGCGCCTGTACCAGAAGAGCGACTTCTACCGGGATGCCGACGGCGTCTTGCGCCTGAACCCCGACCTGCCGCAGCCTTCCAACGCCGTGTATCCCGGCGACTGTATGTACAAGGATCTGAGCGGTGACGGCGTCATCGACGGCCGCGACCGTATGTACGACGGTTATCCCAACCGTCCGGAATACGTGTTCGGTTCCAACTGGCGCTTCGGTTACAAGGGTTTCAACCTGCAGCTGAACTGGATTGCCGCCACCAACGTGAGCCGTGTGTGGAACGCCGACTACCGTATCCCGTTCACCAACTCCGGTCACCGTGGCTTGCTCAAGTACTTTGCCGACGACTGCTGGATTGACAACGACAATCCCTGGGCCCCCGGCCGTGAAGACGGCACCCTGCCGCGCTTCACCAAGACCAACTATCCCTGGAACTCCATGGACTCCACCCTCTGGACCGTGGATGCTTCCTACCTCCGACTCAAGAGTGCCAGCTTCGGCTACACCTTCTCCCGGAACAAATTCTTCGACAAACTGGGCATCAGCAGCCTGGGCCTGATGTTCACGGGCTACAACCTGTGGACCCTGTCCAAGATGACGCTCCAGGACCCGGAAGCCAAGTCCAGCTCTTCCAGCGGTTCCTACCCGCTGGTGAAGACCTACAACCTGGCCATCAACATCACATTCTAAACAAGGCGTCCCATGAAAAAGTTTGTACAAATTCTGAGCATTGCCCTGCTGGCAGCAGGACTGGTCGCCTGTGAAAGTCTGAAACTGGGCGACGCCGGCCTGTCCAAGGCCCCCGAGACCTCCGGTGCCACCATCGACACCCTCTTCGCCACCCTGACGGATGCCGACAAAGTGCTTACATCGGCCTATTACAACCTTCCGTACGGGCTGGTGTCCGACTTCGACTCCAAGATGGGAAGCGATTTCCTGGAGTCCATCACGGACCACTTCATTTCCAACAAGCACTCGGACAGCGACGGTCCCAACAACCTGTATTACTCCGGCGGTCTGTCCGCCAACCTTACCGGTTCCTATGCCGGCGGCGAAAACTACCGCTTCGGCAGCGAGAAGGATTACACCGTCGTCCGGTATGCCTGGCTGTTCCTGGAGAACGCCGACCGCATCCCGAATGCCGATCCCGGCCTCCTGGCCCGCAAGAAGGCCGAAGCCAAGGTGTGCATGGCCATCGCCTATGCCAACATGCTCCGTTACCTGGGCGGCGTCCCCATCCTGGACCACGCCGTGCAGGCCGACGAAGAGATGAAATACCCCCGCAACACCTTCGCGGAAACCGTAGATTATATCGTGAAGCTTTGTGACGAAGCCGCCCCGGACCTCCCCTGGAGCGTTTCCGCCGCGGAAGACGGCCGCATGACCCGCGCCGCCGCCCTGGGCCTCAAGCTCAGGATCCTGTGCTTCGCCGCATCGCCCACCTTCAATTCCGACACCAAGTGGCATCCCCAGGCCGATGAGTACACCTGCTACGGCAATTACGACGTAGCCCGCTGGCAGGCCGCCAAGGCCGCTGCCGACGAGTTCATGCGCGAGCAGCTGTCCAACGGCCACTACGCCCTGGAGCAGGCCACCGTGGCCGACCCCGTCAAGGGCATCCAGCCCCGTGACTACCGCCTGGCCTACCGCCGGGGATACATCAACCGCGGTTCCTCGGAAGCCATCATCTCCATCCGCAAGTCCAACAGCACCAGCTACCACGACAAGCACTTCGAGATCCAGGGTTCCTACGGCAGCGGCTGCTCCCTGAACTGGGTAAACAAATTCCCCTGGGCCGACGGCACCCCCTTCCCGGAGGACTTCGACTGGGAGAACAAGGGCAACTGGCCTGAGCATCCCTTCTTCAAACCGGATCCCAACGGTACCCTCAAGGTGGGCAACGCCACCTTCACCGAAACCCGTGACCCCCGTCTGTACGAGAACATCGGCGTTCCCGGCGACCTTTGGAGAGACGGTACCGTGGGCCGTGGCTATGACAACCACAAATACCACCAGGACGGCTGCCCCGGCTTTATCATGATGAAATTCGTGATGCAGCAGAACAGCGACCGTTCCAACCCGCCGCACTGGTGCATGATGCGCTTCGCGGAGGTGCTCCTGAATGCAGCCGAGGCCTATAACGAGGCCGATGGCGGCCCCTCCGACAAGGCCTATTCCTATGTGAATGCCGTGCGCAACCGTGTGGGCCTTCCCAACCTTCCCGAAGACCTGACCAAGGAAGAATTCCGCAAGGCCCTGATCCTGGAGCGCGAACTGGAGTTCGGCTTCGAGGAGGTGCGCTGGTTTGACATGGTCCGCTGGGGCCTGAAGGAAGCCTTCACCACGCCCCTGAAGGGTCTCACCTCCATAGGTGACAAGAACAGCGAGGCCACCGTCTTCCGCTTTGCCGTGAAAGACGCCTACCCGCCCCGCAAGTGGTACACCGAATTCGACACCAAGTGGTATCTCGCCCCTATCCCGTCCGTAGAAATCCAAAAGAACTACGGAATGACCCAGAACCCGGGTTGGTAAACTAAAAATGGCACCCGAAGATGAAAAGACTATTTACATATATCCTTCTTCCGCTTCTTCTGGCAGGTTCCACGGCCTTCGCGCAGGAGCAGTCCCTGCTGGACTCCCTGTCCCTGGGCAACGCATACAACCTGAATGCGAACGTGAACCTGAAAGCCGGAAGCTGCCTCTTTGACAAGAGCCCCGAAGCGGACATTTCGAATGCACTCTACGGTCAGTTCTCCGGCCTGCTGGTGAAGACGGGTTCCAGTACCTACGACTCCAACCAGGCCAAACTGAAGCTGTCCCTGCGCCTGCACGGCCACAGCCCGCTGCTGCTGGTAGACGGCCTGCCCCGCGACGTGGAAGACATCTCCGGCCTGGAGATCGAATCCGTGAGCATCCTCAAAGATGCTGCCGCCGCTGCACTGTATGGCGTCAAGGGCGGCAACGGCGTGGTGATGATCACCACCAAGCGCGGCAAGGACTCCCCGCTGAAGGTGAGCGGCACCTACCAGTACGGCTACGCCGTCATGTTCCGCCCGCCGGAATTTGCCGATGCCTACACCTATGGCTTCATGATGAACGAGGCCCGCAGCCTGGACGGTCTGCCCGCCAAGTATTCCGAGGCCGAACTCCTGGCCCTGTACAGCGGCCAGTACCCCTATGCCTATCCCAATGTGAACTGGTGGAACGAGGTCTACCGCAACCACGGTGACAACCACCGCGCCCAGTTCACCTTCCAGGGCGGTAACCGCAACTTCCGCTATTTTGCGGCCCTGGACTATCTGAAAGAGGATTTCCTGTATAAGAAAGCCACCGCCGACGACCGCTACAACGGCAACCATTACGACAACCGCCTGGGCATCCGGGCCAACGTGGACGTGAACATCACCAGTACCACCACCATGAAGATTGGCGTGATGGCCCGCCTGGCCGAATTCAACCAGGGCTACTACTCCGGTCGTGTGGAAAGCACCCTGTACAAGCTGCCCGCCGCGGCCTTCCCCATCCAGCAGGCCGACGGAATCTATGGCGGAACGCCCCTGTACGGCGCCGTGAACCCGGTGGCCGTGATGCAGGAGAACGGTCAGCGCCAGTGGTCCCAGACCAAGGTCCTGGCCGACGCCATGCTGCGTCAGGACCTGGGCGGCCTCCTCAGGGGCCTGTCGGCCGACGTGAATGTGGGCTTCGACTACATCGGCCTGCTGTACGAGCGCGCCTCCAAGGACTGGCAGTATTCCGAACTGGTGAGCACCCTGGCTGCCCAGGGCAACCAGAGCTACATCCTCAGCGAACAGAAGTACTACGGCGTCAACTCCAAGACCGTGGACTTCGACCACTATTTCAAGAATCTGCAGATGCGTTTCGAACTGCAGGGACGCTTGAACTGGGCCCGCGACTTCGGAAAGAACCACCTGGAAGCCCACGCCGGCTACCGCATGCGTTCCTGGATCCTGAGCGGACAGAACAATTCGTCCAAGACGCAGGAATACCTGGGAACCGTGAGCTACGACTGGAACAAGCGGCTGTTCGTAGACGCCGTGCTCAACTATTCCGGTACGGCCTACATTCCCAAGACCGGCAAGCGCTTCAACTGGTATCCCGCCATCAGCGTGGCCGGGGTCATCCTGCCCGGAGACCCTTACATCAAGGCCTATGCATCGGCCGGTATGGCCGGCAGCGACGGTGACCTGGAGCACGAACTGTGGCGCCAGAGCTATGTGAGCGGCAACAGCTTCTACTTCGGCGGCAACGGCGGCACCAGCTTCAGCGGCCGCACCGAAGGCGACATGGCTGCCGTCACCCTGGCTCCCGAGCTTTCCAAGAAGGCCACCGTGGGTGTGGACATGAAGTTCTTCGGCGGCCGTCTGGGCCTGAATGCCGATGCCTTCCTGGAGCACCGCAGCAACATCCTCATCTCCCCGAGCAACATCTCCGGCGTCATCGGCATCGGTGTGAACGACCAGAGCCTGGGCGAGCAGAGTTACAAGGGCGTGGATGTGGGCGTCAACTGGAACGAGACCCGCGGCCACTTCAACTACGGTCTGTATGCCAACGGCGGCTGGCTGTTCACCAAGGTCATCAATGACGGCCAGGCCTACCAGATGTACGACTATCTGTACCGCAAGGGTTATCCCGTGGGCCAGAAGTACGGCCTGGAAGTGATCGGTATCTTCCAGAACCAGGTAGAGATCAACAACAGCCCCCGCCAGACCTTCGGCGAGGTGCGCCCCGGCGACCTCAAATACCGCGACCAGAACGGCGACGGTGTCATTGACAACCAGGACCGCGTGCGCATGTTCGGCAGCTCCACGCCGCTGCTGCAGTTCGGCTTCGGCCTGCACGCCGGCTACAAGGGCTTCAAGGTATACGCCGACTTCCAGGGCGTTACCGGTGTTACCATCGACCTCCTGGACAGCCCGCTGTACCAGCCGCTGGTGAATAACGGCACCATCTCTAATACCTTCCTCAACCGGGAAATCACCTGGGCCCCCGGCCGGGAATACGCGGCCACCATGCCGCGCCTGACCACCCAGGAGAACAACAATAACTACCGCGCCAACTCCCTGTGGTATCGCGACGGTTCCTTCATCAAGCTGCGCAACGTCGGCGTCTCCTACACCTTCCCGGAGAGCCTCCTGCGCCTGTGCGAAGCCACCGTGTTCCTGCGCGCCACCAACCTGTTCAGCCTGGACAATATCCATTTTGCCGATCCTGAACAGCTGGGCGCCTACTATCCTTCCACCCGTACTTTCTGGGCCGGCATCACCATGAAATTCGGCCAGGGCGGCAAGAAAGCCGCTGCGCCCAAGCAGCCCGTGCACGTAGAGCCTTACGTGCCGCAGGTCATCGAGAAAGAGGTGATCAAGGAAGTGCCCGTAGAAGTGGTGAAGGAAGTGGTGAAAGAGGTGGTGAAGGAAGTTCCCGGCAAGACTCTCACGCCCGGCGAGAAGTATGAGGACGACCTCTACTTCGTCATCGACCAGGCCGAGCTGAGGCCCGACGAGGCCTTCAAACTGGGCCGCATCTGCCAGATTCTCAAGGACAATCCGGACGCGAAGATTTACATCACCGGCTATGCCGACACCGCCACCGGAACGCCCGAGGGCAACAGGATTCTCTCTGCCAAACGCGCCAACTCCGTCGTGGACATGCTCGTGAAAGCCGGCATTTCCCAGAACCGCATCGTCGCGGAAAGCAAGAACACCGACCGTGACGCATCGGCCAGCCCTGCATCCAACCGCGTTGCCGTTTGTATCATCAAATAAAAAGAGCGAAAGTTATGAAAAAGATATTCTATATTCTCTCCGCTGCGCTCCTTCTTGCAAGCTGCAACTTCCTGGATTTTGACGAATCGTCCAGCCAGTACTCCCGCGAGGACATGTACAAGACTTACAGCAATATCCAGAAGATGCTCACCAACATCTACGGCTACATGCCCAACAAGGATATCGCCGATGTGTCCAGCGCCCTCCGCGACTGTGGCAGTGACGACGCCGAATACGCGGACCCCGAGGCCAGCGTCCAGCGTTTCACCAACGGCAACTGGAGCCCCCTGCAGACCGTAGACGACAAATGGAGCCTGTACAACGGCGTCCGCAGCGCCAACGAGTTCCTGGAGTCCATCCAGACCGTGGACCTGTCCATGTACCAGTACGACGTGAAATACCAGCGCTGGCTGGAACACCTGGCCTATTATCCTTACCAGGCCCGGGTCCTGCGCGCCTATTTCTTCTTCGAGCTAGCCCGCCGCTACGGCGACATCGCCATGCCCCTGACCATGCTCACCGCCGAGGAGGCCAACGCCATTGAGAAGACCCCCTTCGACCAGGTCATCGACTTCATCGACACGGAGTGCTCCGCGTGTGCCGCACAGCTGCCCACCACGTATGTGGGTCTGATGGACGACGAGATCGGCCGCGTGACCAACGGCTTCGCCCTGGCCGTGCGGGCCAAGGCGCTGCTGTACGCCGCCTCCCCGCTGCACAATCCTTCCGGCGACAAAGCCAAGTGGCAGAAAGCTGCCCGCGCCGCCAAGGACCTCATCGACCTGAACCAATACCAGCTGGATCCCGCCGAAAAGGCCAACAACTACCTTTCTCCGGAGGTGATCATGGCCATCTGCCGCTCCGAAAGCCAGAGCTTCGAGCGCTACAACTTCCCGGTCCGCTTCACCGAGGGTGACCGTTCCTCCATGGCCGGCACCTTCCCCACCCAGAACCTGGTGGACGCCTTCCAGACGGCCGCCGGCTACGACATCACCCTGGGTGCGAACGGCTGGCAGACCGCCGACCCCGCCTTTGACATCACCAAGCCTTACGAAGGCCGCGATCCCCGCTTCGCCCGGGCCATCCTGGCCAACGGCATGCCGTTCAAGGGCTCCACGATCGAAACCTTCGTCGGGGGCAAGGACTACAGCGCCACCCGCAGCGAACTGGGTACGGCTACCGGCTACTACCTCCGCCGTTACATTCAGGAAAGCACCAGCTTCACCCCTGAAAATACGGTGACCAACAAACACCAGTGGATTGTCTACCGCTACGCCGAGGCCCTTCTGAGCTTCGCCGAGGCCGCCAATGAGGCCTTCGGTCCTGCCGATGCCTCCCTGGGCCTGAGCGCCCTGGATGCCATCAACCAGGTGCGGGCCAACGCCGGCATGCCGGACGTTGAGGCCTCCGACGCAGCCGCCTTCCGCGAGGCCGTACGCCGCGAGTGGCGGGTGGAATTCGCCTTCGAAGACCACCGCTTCTGGGACGTGCGCCGCTGGAATATCGGCCAGGATGTGATGGGCCAGATAGACGGTGTGGAAATTGTGAAGAGCGGAGCCAACCTCTCCTACAGCAGGAAGGTGGTGGAAACTCGCACCTGGTCTTCCAAGATGAACCTCTATCCCATCCCGCAGGCCGAAGTGTTCAACAATCCCAACCTTACCCAAAACACCGGATGGTAGTCTAACCTATGATTAAAAACAATAGCCATATGAAAACCCTTACAAGAATCTTTGCCCTTCTGGCCGTCGTCGGTGCAATGGCTTCCTGCCAGATGTACAAGATTGACACGCAGATGACCCCCGAGAAGGCGGCTGCTTCCATCCGGATGGAGTGCAGTGCCGTGGAATCCTACACGCTCCCGGCCATCGACCCGGAGAGCATCAACTTTAACGTAAGTTCCAATACGCCTTGGACGCTTACCCTGTCCAGCGGCGCCGACTGGCTTTCCGTAAGCCCGGCATCCAGCGCCAGCAGTGCCCTCATTGCCGACGTTACCGTGACCGCACAGCCCAATAACGGCGAAGACCGCCAGGCCACCCTTACCCTCAAAGGCGACAACATCGCCCTGGCCAAGGTCATCACCATCAAGCAGACCCGCAAGGGCCGCCTGTTCATCACCCCCGTCTCCAAGGACTTCGCCGCATCCGGCGGTCCGCTGAACTTCACCATCCAGACCAACCAGGACTGGGAGGTGCGCTGCGACCAGAGCTGGATCAGTTTCAACCGCGAGAGCGGCGCCCCGGATCCGGAAGGCCGTACCCTCCTGATCGTGGCCACGGCCGAGCCCAGCGACGTGATGGAGCGCACCGCCACCATCACCGTGGTGGCCGGTGACGACGAGGAAAGCTTCGACGTGGCCCAGCGGGGCACCTTCAATCTCACGGAGCTCTCCGGCGCCTTCGCCTCCGAGGGCAGCAGCCAGAACATCACCCTCAAGACCGACCTGCCCTGGGAGATCAGTGCCGACAAGGACTGGATCAGCTTTGACAAGACCTCCGGCAACGGCGACGGAACGGTAACCACCATCGTAGCCACCGCCGTGGCCAATGACGGCCCGGCCCGCAAGGCCAATGTGACCGTTACCGCCGGCGGCCTGGACAAGACCTTCGAAGTGAGCCAGAGCGGTTTCACCTTCGAGATCGTGGCTCCGGCCTCTCCCGAAATGCCCCGTGCCGGCGGCGAACTGGTCCTGAACGTGAATGCCGGCGCCGCCTGGGAGCCTGCCACGGAAGTGGAAGGCTGGACCGTGGAAAAGATAGATGCATCTTCCTTCAAGGTAAAGGCTTCTTTCAACAACAAGTTCCTCCCCAAGACCGGCATCGTGTCCATCACATCGGCCAACGCCTCCGCCGAGATCGAGCTCACGCAGGATGTGAACTTCGAATTCACCGACGCGGAAGTCCAGGAAGACGGTTCCGTCAAGATTTTCGGCGACAGGAAGTCCCGTGTCACCCTGAAAGATGCGGCCCGCTACGTCTCCTTCGTGCTGGAAGTGGGCGACACGTATTTCGATGACGCCGGTCAGTTCTGGCTGTGCACCCACGATGCCGCCGGAGACTCCGAGCTCCAGTGCCAGATTACCCTGAACGGCAACAAGCGCCTGCGCACCAACGGCGGCCACACCGCCTACGGTTCCACCAAGTTCGACATCACCAAGGACGAGATGAACGCCATCACCGAATACCGCATGGACTTCCGGCCCAATGCAGCGAATCCTGCCCAGATAGACCTGGAGTTCTTCTACAACGGAACCAGCAGGCAGGTGCACACCAGCACCAATCCCTATAACGGCAATGCCGAAGCCAGCGGTCACTACTTCTTTGGAACAGACAGCGGCGCCAGCGGTTCCTCTACCTGGTACATAGTAAAATCCTGCACCCCCACCTTCATTGCTGAGTAAAAGCTTATGAGAAAGACAGTTTACATACTCTGCGCGGCCGCAGCCCTCGTCACGGGGCTGTGGGGCTGCCAGAAGAAGGCGGAAGACCCCGTGAAGACGGTGGACCTGCGCTACCGGGCCAACGACAGTTATGACCTGCCGGCTACGGGCGCACAGGCTTTCACCATCCTGGTGGCCTCTTCCGACCCCTGGACCGTCACCAGCGAGCATCCCGACTGGTGCATCATCTCCGAGGAGGAGGGTGCCGCCTCCGACCCCGAACTGGTACATACCGGAAAAGCCGAAGCTACGGTGATCCGTATCCAGTACTACGACAACACTTTCCTGGACGACCGCACGGACAAGATCTATATCAAGAGCGACTACTGGACCGGCAAGACCATTACCGTGAACCAGAAGGGCAGTGCCTACCTCGTCATCCCCGAGGAAGACCTGAGCATGGACGTGGAGAAGGCCGGCGGCGAATTCGTCATCCACATCTCTTCCAACCAGGACTGGAGCTCTCAGGTCACCGACGGTGACTGGGTAACCATCACCGACGGCGCCACCGGCAACGGTGACGGCACCGTGACCGTGAACGCGGCCGACAACGCCGCCGAGCTCCGTTATGCAGAGGTGACCGTGTCGGACCGCCACAACGTGCCCGTCGCCAAGATCCTGTTCACCCAGGACGGTGTGCAGCTGGTTCCCGCCGTGGAAGAACTCCGCGCCGGCTACGACCAGCCCACGGCCGAGTTTGACATTGCCGCCAACGCAGACTGGACGGTGGTGAAAGCCTCCGAAGGCGACGACTGGTTCACCATCCTCACCCCCAACGGTTCCGGCGATGGAAAGGTCCAGCTGAGCTTCACCCAGAACGACGGCGAAGGCCTCCGCAAGGCCGAAATTATCGTGAAGAACGTGGCCGCCAACCCGGATGACTTCCAGGTGGAAAAGACCGTCGTGGTCAAGCAGGCTTACAAGATTGACCCCGTCCGCGTGGAAGTGGACAATGACGAGCTCAGCCTCTGGAAGAGCGACTGGGCCAATGTGCCCACCTATGCCAAGGGCGTAGGCACCACCTTCCTGGGCAAGGCCCGCCTGAACCGCAGCATGCCGTTCGGCTCCTACACCTTCCGCTGGAGCAACTTCGTCACCGATCCCGAACTGGGCGGTCCGCGTGTGCGCCACTGGTTCTGCTTCTCCGAGAGCGCGGAAATCAAGTGCGACATCCGTCCGGCCGACGTAAAGGTGAGCTTCGACTTCAATGCGGCCGGCGACGGCAACAAGCCCAGCGTAGACTCCTACACGGCCATTGACGACTGGACGCAGCCTATCGAATTCACCATCAAGTTCGACCCCAGCGGCGCCGAACACTGCCATGTCTCCTATCAGGTGAACGGCCAGGACGCCGGCAGCTGGGATTCCGGCCCTGAACTGATGCGCTCCGTCAAATGGAACGCCAGCATCAATATGTACTTCGGTGTAGACGTGGCCGGCAGCGCCATCTGCGAATGGTACGAATACACCGCTCCTATGAACTGGGACGAATAAAGGACCTTAAATGCATCTGATTATGAAAACCATCGATAAATTAGCGATCCTTTGCATCCTGGGCCTGGCCGTTTCCTGCGGTCAGAAGAAAGACGAGCCTGTGACTCCGGAACCCGTGGTCCCGGAGGCACAGCCCGAAACCCGCACGCTCACCTTCGTCCTCCCCGAGATTGTCCTGGAGGAGAACGAAGAGGCCCCCGCGGCCCTCAAGACCGCCTGGGTGGCCGGCGACCAGATTGTGGTGCACGGCGAATATGCCAAGAACCAGGTGACGGTTACCCTGGCCGCCGGTGACATATCGGCCGACGGGAAATCGGCCACCGTCACCGTCAACAACCTGTATCCCTACCAGCGGGAAGACTGCAGCAGCACGCTCTATGCCTCCTACCCGGCTTCCCTGTCCGACAACCTGAAACACTGCTTCTTCTACAGCAAGTTCTCTACCACCAACGCCGATATCATGGCGGCCAGCAATGGCAGCGGGGACACCTTCCAGTTCCAGCGCATCTGCGGCGTGCTGTCGCTTTCCGTCGAGGGCAATTACGACGGCTATATGCTGTCCACGCCCAAGAAAGAGGCGCTGGGCTACGAGTTCCTGCAGGTGAAGCTCACCGACAAGGAGCAGATCTTCGCCCAGTATAAGGGAGACCCCGTGATGCAGATGGAAGGGCCCATGAACGGCTCTGAAATCCTGATCTATCTGCCGGACGGCACCAGTTTTGCCGCCGGCTTCACCCTGAAGCTTCGGGAAGGAGAGGAATACACCAAAATCTTCAAGTACGAGGATCCTGTAGAGATTGGCCGGGGAGGCGTGGTGGATATCGGTGACATCACCGCCGGCATCCAGAAATACGACAACCCGTTCAGTGCCGACATCAAGGACCTGGATGCCAATGGCAGCGCCAACTGCTACATCGTCACCGAACCCGGCGGCTATAAGTTCAAGGCTGTGAAGGGCAACAACGCCGTGATGTTCCTGGAAGAGCCCGCCGAGGCCAAAGTGCTCTGGGAAACCTGGAACGACAATGCCGAGGTCACGCCCGGCAGCGTGCTCACGTCGGCCTCCTATGCCGAAGACTTCATCATCATCCACACGCCCGAGACCCTGAGGCCCGGTAACGCCGTGGTGGCCGCCACCAACGAGAATGGCGACATCCTCTGGAGCTGGCACATCTGGATTCCGGCCACCGCCATCGAGACCGCCAGCTACGGCGGCATCATGGGCGCAGACCTGATGGACCGCAACCTGGGCGCACTGGTGGCCACCGCAGCCACGGACAACCAGATTGACATCCTGTCCTACGGCATGGTGTACCAGTGGGGCCGCAAAGACCCGTTCACGGCCGCAGGCTCCTTCAACTCCGGCACGCAGGCCACCTACGCCGGCGAGCCCGAAGAAGTGGCTGCCATGCAGATCAGCCTGGAAGAGTCCATCGCCCACCCGCGCCTGCTGGGCCACATCGACAACGGCGACTGGGCCACCATCCCCAACAACGACTTCTGGACGGAACTGGAGAAGACCATCTACGACCCGTGCCCTCCGGGCTACCGCGTACCCAACCGCACCGGCGATTTCTGGGCAGCCGACTTGTCGGCCCAGACCGGCTGGGGCATCAACGCTACAGCCGGCTGGCTCAAGCTGGGTTCTCCTGCCGCCGTATTCCCCATCGCCGGTTACCGCGACGACTATTCTGTGGGCGGTATGGCCAAGGTGGGTTCCCGTACCCTGTATTGGTTCGCCCGTGCAGCCTCCGATACCAAGGGCTCCGGCGCCGACCTCCGTCAAGACAAAGGCACCTATGTATTCGGTTCGGCTCCCAAGGCCCGTCTGGGCTCTGTACGTTGCGTAGTAGAGTAATTAATAAACTAAATAATAACCTCTTATGAAAAAGTTTTTGACAAGTGTTGCTATGGCGCTGCTCCTGGTTGGCTGCGCCAAGGAGTATGACGATTCGGGCCTCAAGGAACGGATCGGTGCCCTGGAAACCCGTGTCACGGCCCTGGAGAGCTCCATTCAGAGCCTCCAGAGCGCCATCGGCGAGGGTGTGTTCGTAGCCAAAGTGCAGGAACTGGCCGACCCGGAGACGGGGAAAACCGTCGGCGTCACCATCACCTACACCAACGGTGACGTGAAGTACTTCGAAATCAGCCCCAAGGCCGACTATACCGGCCCCGTCGTGGGCGTGATCAAGAGCGGCTCCGGTGCCCTGGTATGGGCTATCGACGGCGTCGCTATTCAGGTGAACGGTGATGAAGTGCCTGTGTATCAGACGCCTGTGTTCACCATTGACGGCGACGGCAATCTGCTGGTTTCCATCGATGGCGGCGAACCCGTGGTCCTGGGCCAGGTGCAGAACGAAGGCGCCACCCTGGTGGATGGCATCTTCACCGACATCAAGGTGGAGCAGGACAAGGTGGTCCTCACCCTCAGTGACAACACCAAGGTGAACATCCCCTTCGCCGAAGCCTTCAAGCTGAACATCGAGACCAAGGAATTCACCTTCGGCACCCTGGATGCCATCGAGGTTCCCTATACGGTGAGCGCCAAGACCGCAGGCACCGTGGTGGGCGTGGCCGGTTACAATCCCAAGGAGTTCTCCGTGAAAGTGGAGGCCGACAAGATTGTGGTTACCCCGCTCAGCCTCAAGGCCGCCGGCGTCATGCTGGCCTATGCCGACTCCAAGATCGGCTTGGTCTCCACCGAGAGCCTGACCTTCGAAGGCGAGGGCCTGGAAGTGACGGACAAGCCGTTCAGCGCCGAAATGGACTACATGGCCCCCGGCGAGGATGCCTCCGTGGAGGTGAACGTGGTTTCCAACGTGGACTTCGATGTGAAGCCCGTGGATGAATGGATCAAGCTCGTGAGCGTAAAGGCCCAGGCCTACACCATCACGCTGTCCCTGGACGACAACACCACCGGCGCTTTCCGTACCGGTACCGTGAACCTCGTGAAGAAGGGAACGGAAGACGTTATCCAGACCATCGTCATCGGCCAGGATGCCGCTGCTCCGGCCGAAGCCGGTCCTGCCAACCTGAGCAAGAAACAGAGCGCCAACAGCTACATCGTAACCGCCGCCGGTGAATACAAGTTCGCCGCCGTGAAGGGCAACAGCGAAGAGAGCGTAGGCGCTGTAGCCAAGGCCGAAGTCCTGTGGGAAACCTACAACAACGATCAGGAAGTGGCGGTCGGCAGCGTGATTGCTTCGGTGAATTATGCCGACGGCTTCATCAGCTTTGCCACCCCGGATGTCCTTTTGCCCGGTAACGCCGTTATCGCCGCCAAGGATGCCAATGACGTCATCCTCTGGAGCTGGCACATCTGGATTCCGGCAACGGAAATTACGACCGACACCTATGGCCTTTACAGCCTGCCCCTGATGGACCGCAACCTGGGCGCCCTGGTAGCCGCCACGGCAACGGCCGAGGCACCGGTAGAATCCTATGGCTTCCTGTACCAGTGGGGCCGCAAAGACCCGTTCCCGGGCCCTGCAGCCGTGTCCGGCAGCGCGTTTGCCAAGACGTCCGGTCCCGCCCCGTCCCAGCTTTCCGGTGACGGTGCCACCGAGGCCTGCAAGATTACGCTGGAGCAATCCATCCAGAATCCGCTCCTGATGGGCCGCATGAACAACAAGGGCTGGATTACCCCGGCCAACAACGAGCTCTGGCTGGACGAGTCCAAGACCATCTACGACCCCTGCCCTCCGGGCTACCGCGTCCCTGCAAGAGATGCCGAACAGCCTCTCCACGGCAGTGATTTCACGGCCGTGACCGGTTGGACGGAGAGCAAGGACTTCCACATCTTTGGCATGGGTGACCCTGTGGCCGTGTTCCCGTTCACCGGTTACCTGGACGACTATGATCCCGCAGGCAGCGTGGCTAAGAATGGCCTCCGTGCACTGTACTGGACTGCTCACAAGAGCGACGACGAAACGGCTTATGGCATGAATGTCCGCGAAACCACCTCCGGCGGCAACGCGCACAAGCTGGGCACCGCCGGTAAGTCCCGTGGCGGCAGCATCCGTTGCGTGGTCTTCGACCCTACGGCCATTGTTCCTCCTACACCCACTCCCGGCGGCGGTAATGAGCCCGCCAGCGCCATCGACCTGAGCAAAGACGGCAGCGCCAACAGCTATATCCTGGGCGCGGGCGGCAACTATAAGTTCGCAGCCGTGAAGGGTAACAGCGCCGAGAGCGTAGGCACCGTGGCTTCTGCCGAAGTCCTGTGGGAAACCTTCAACACCACGACGGCTCCCGAAGCTGGCGCCATTATCGCCAGCGTGGGTGTAGAGGATGGTTTCATCACCTTCTCCACCCCGGATCCCATCATGTGCGGCAATGCCCTCATCGCAGCAAAGGATGCCGAAGGCAACATTCTCTGGAGCTGGCACATCTGGATTCCCATCGACGACGTTGCAACCCTGGACGGAACGGCCCTCTGCGGCGCCCAGATCATGGACCGCAACCTGGGAGCCCTGGTAGCCACCAGCGCTACCGGCGAAGTGGACCCGCTGTCCATCGGCCTTAACTACCAGTGGGGCCGTAAAGACCCGTTCCCGGGCATGGCTTCCATGTCCTCCAATACCGGTGCTGCCGTGGCGGGAACGGCCTGGACGGCACACGGCACCACGGAAGACACGGCGTATGCCATTGCACACCCCACGGAGTACATCCACATTCCCAACGTGGATGAAGGCGTCTGGAATAAGGATGATCCGGCGGACCTCTGGAATGCCGACGGCGACAAGAAGACCATCTATGACCCCTGCCCTGCGGGCTACCGCGTACCGCTGTATGACAGCTCCCTGCCCATGTGGAGCGGCAGTTTCGGCGACGGCTGGACCATCGAGGTGGATGCCAAACGCTTCAGCTACGGAGAGATTGTCTTCCCGGTTGGCGGCTACATCGACTGCTGGACTCCCGGCTATGCCAAGGTGGGTGAAAGAACCCATATCTGGGCAGCCAAGAAGTATGATTCCGAACGTTCGAACTGCCTGTACTTCCGTGCCGACAAGGATAACAAATACTACTCCCAGAAGTTCCACAAGGCCAAAGCCGGCTCTGTCCGCTGCGTAGCCGAATAACATTTTTTCATCCAGGGGGCGCTGACCCGCCCCTTGGGTGCCAAGATTTTAACAACACAAAAACTAAAAAAGCTATGAAGAAAAAAGAATTGTATGCATCGCCCCAGACAGAAGTGCTGGAGCTAAGCTATGCCGAGCCTGTTTGTCAGGCCGCTTCTCCTACCAATAGCGGCGTGCAGGATTATCAGAAAGATTCTTATACTCCCGTCTGGGGTTAACGAGGAGGGCTGCATCATGAAAAAAGTCTTTCTATATGCTTCGGCCACCCTTTGCGTGGCCCTGCTGGCCCTCTCTTGCCAAAAGGCATCTGAGCAGGACAGTCTTGTAACGATCGCTCCCGAGCAGGAAGCATCCTGTCCGGTAACGCTGACGTGCGCTTTCCCGTCCATGGAAACCATGAACAAAACAAAGGTTTCCTTTGCCGCTGACGGAACGACACAGTGGCAGGTGGGAGACAGGCTGATTATCTATGGACTGACCGCCTCCGAAAAAATCGTTCATACGCTTTCGGCCGACGAGATAACGGACCCCAAAAACGCCGTATTCACCGTTGATTTATCCGGGGTTACGCCCAGTACCTGGGGCTATAAGCACTACAATGTGGCATTCCCGTATGACGAAGAGAACGTTCCGTTTACCGCCAGTTCCACCGATGACAGCGGCCGCGCCAGATTTCACAATACCAACCAGTTGTTGATGGCGGGATACATCAACGACGATAACGACATCGTCCTTTATAATCTGAATGCGGCTATTCTGTTCAAAGTTGACGGTGACTTTGACTCGTACCATTTCCTGGGCGCCGATGGCACAGAAATCGTCGGTTATGCCAACTATCTCTGCCAAATGAACAACGCGACGCCCATTTACCGCAAAAAATATCTGCAAAGCAATGGAACGGCCGATCCTCTGACCAGGATTTCCGGCACGCTCCTCAGCAATAACGGTTCCGGGTATAACTATATCTATCTTCCCGTTAACAATTCCGATGCGGCGGGAGACGACGCCGATGCCGTATCTCTCCCGAATGGTTTCACCATCCAGTTTGTGAAAGAGGGTGTGATTAAAAAGACCATCACTTCTACGGCGGGCCTTACCATTTCCCCCGGCCACTTCATCGACCTGGGCCTGCTCCCGACTGCTTATATGCATGATTATGAACCCATTCCTGCTTCGGAAAAACTCACGGCTACAGAATTGAGCAATCCCCAATCGGCCAACTGCTATGTTGTTGACGGTGGTAATGACGCCAATAGGAACAAGGTGTTCAAGTTCCCTGCCGTTCAGGGAAACACCTATGTCTATGACGGGGATGCCGGGACATCTGTCGGCACTGTCGCGAGCGTGGACATCGTATGGGAAACCTGGAATAACGCTGAGACCGTCACCGCAAACAGCGTAATTGCAATTGTTGACTATAAAGACGGATTCGTTTATTTCAAGATGCCTTCTACGCTTCATGCCGGCAATGCGCTCATCGCCGCAAAAGATGCCGATGGCAACATTCTTTGGAGTTGGCATATCTGGGTGCCTGCAGACATTTATAAAGGCGCTAGCACTGCTTACAATGCCAATACTTTTGGGATTTCCGTTCCCGCAATGATGAGTAGAAATTTGGGGGCTCTGGTAGATGCTCAGGCAGAGGAGTCAGAAGTAGATGTAAGATCCTTTGGTCTGATGTATCAGTGGGGCCGAAAGGATCCGTTCATGGGTCCCG
This sequence comes from uncultured Bacteroidia bacterium, assembly GCA_902784435.1. Classification (GTDB taxonomy): domain Bacteria; phylum Bacteroidota; class Bacteroidia; order Bacteroidales; family UBA932; genus Cryptobacteroides. The sequence goes on from CACZUR010000003.1 coordinate 49,886, forward strand.
GTGCCGTTGCAACCAAAACGGCGGCAACCATGAATGCAAGGATTGCCTTCTCTATTTATAGCGGACAACTTAGTTTAGCGGAATCCATCGCAAATCCCACTCGATTTGGCAACTATAGTGGCGACTGGAATTCAACCCCCGACGCCGACCTTTGGGGTGATGTTAGTGGCACCAAGTCCATTTATGACCCCTGCCCGACCGGTTATAAGGTTCCGAGGAGAGATGTCGACGGAAATATTCTGTTCAAGACTGCCGATTTGACGGATCAGACCGGCTGGGAGGCGAACACTGCTTATCATTGGTTCACCGTCGGTTCTCCCAAGGCCGTTTTCCCGATTTGCGGTTACTATTACTATAATGGAAAACTTGACCATGTTGCCGATAGAACGCTTATTTGGAATTCCCATAAGTCTGATGACAATAGCGCATATACCCAGTTCTTTAATGCTGGGGAAACCACGAAGGATGCATATAAAAAAGCCTATGGCGGCACTGTCCGCTGCGTAGCCGAATAACGCGTGTGCCGATGTGCAAAGTTGGTTGTTGGCCAACCTTGCACACAAAAGAGAATTTAAAAACACTAAAAACTATAAAAACGCTATGAAGAAAAAAGAACTGTACGCATCGCCCCAGACAGAAGTACTGGAGTTGAGCTACGCAGAGCCTGTCTGCCAGGCAACTTCGACCAATGCCGGTGTGCCGGATATCGTGATGGATGGTTATCTCCCGGGATGGGAAAGCATTTTGTAAGGAGGACCGAATTATGAAAAAACTGATTCTTTATTCCATCGCTGTATTCAGCGCCGCCTCCCTGCTCCTTTCCTGCCAGAAGAACCAGGAAGAGATTAAACCCGTTCAGGAGCCTAATCTGCAAACCCTTACCGTGACCTTCCCTTCGATTGACGGCGCCGACACGAAAGTGAGCAACGATCTCGGAACCACCGGCTGGGAAGTGGGCGACAAGCTTGTGTTCCAAGGCTGCCCGAAACCCTCAGGTACTGCCATCGCACCCATCGTCCACGAACTTACTGCCACAGAGATCGTCGACCCGAAAACGGCCGTCATCAACATCGATCTGTCTTCCCTTTCTCCGGACGAAGGGACGCCGTATGAGATTAATGTAGCTTATCCTGCGGAGGCCTGGTCTTCTTATTCTTCCAGCCATACGTATGGCCGCAGCCGTTTTACCGATGCCACCAACCAGTTGTTGCTGGCCGGCTACCTGAATGGCAGCAGCATCGAACTGGAGCATGTGACCGCCGTCCTGTTCTTCAAAGTGCCCGCCGGTCTCGACGGACTCGTAGATTCTTACACATTCTCCGGCAAGAACGGCGAAGTATTGGGGTATGGAAAATATCTCGTAGAGATTAACAGCTCTTCTCCTTCCTATCTGGCCAAGCTTGGTGCCGAAACCTATGGAACCCTGGACCCCGTCACCAGTCTGTCCGGCCCCGTCGTTGCTGACGGAACAACCGTACATGCCATCTATTTCCAGAACGAAATAGACCTTGCCGACGGCTTTACCCTCCTGTTCAAACTGGGAGGCGTTCCTAAGAAGACCATCTCGGCTTCTGCACAGCTCCATCTGGTCCATGGTCATGGCGTAGATTTGGGCCTTCTTCCCGAAGCATATATCGGGGATTACAAAGCTCCGGCAACGCATGATTCCTCCATTCCTACGACCGGAGCAACTGCTCTGGACGAGAGCGGAAACGCCAACAGCTACATTGTTGATGGCAGTGATTCCGACAATGAAGGAAAGGTGTTCACCTTCAAGGCCTATAAGGGCAACAGCACCACGAGCGTCGGAATCGTTGCTTCTGCCGAGATTCTGTGGGAGACCTGGAATACCGACGAAGTAACGGCCAACACCGTTATAGAGGCTGTAGACTTTGAAAAGACAGCCGCCAACGACTACTACACCATCGTCTTCAAGACACCCGCTAGCCTGCATCCCGGAAACGCCGTCATCGCCGCCAAGGACGCCGGTGACAATATCCTCTGGAGCTGGCATATCTGGGTACCTGAAACAACCGTTGCAGACGTGGCGGATGGCACAGTATTCAGTGCAACGGATGTTATGGACCGTAACCTGGGCGCACTTGTTGCCGCAGTTGCCAATACAGACGCAGACGTTGATATCAAGTCCCTTGGTTTGATGTATCAGTGGGGACGTAAGGATCCGTTCGTAAACAGAAGTGTTCTTGCCGGTTCTACCAAGGCTAAGATTGAAGGCACTGCGGAAAGTGTTGCAGAGGGAACCATTTCTTTGGAAGAGTCAATTGCCAATCCCAGACAGCTTGGCCATACTAATGACGCAAACTGGCTTTCTATTTCTGACAATACACTTTGGAGTAATTCAACAAAGACTATTTACGATCCCTGTCCCGTAGGATATCGTGTACCTGCCAGAAATACCGACATTCATGTCTGGTCTGGTAGTAATAAAGTGACAGATGCTGACGGTTGGGCTTACAATGCCGAACACTACTGGTTCACGCTCGGTTCCCTTGTATTCCCCGATGCAAGTTATCGTGATGATTATGGTGTAGGATCCATCCGTTATGATTCTGCGAAACCTCGTACCATGATTTGGAGTGCATACGCTTCCGGTGAGAATAAGGCATACTGCATCGACCTTAGGTTCAACGAGAGTTCTTTCAGCCGCAAGGAGAATCCCAAAGCACGTGTTGCTGCGGTCCGCTGCGTAGTGGAATAAGCTTTTTCATCCAGGGGCGGCTGACCCTGCCCCTGGGTGCCGGAAAAACACTAAAACGTATATCGATATGAAAACATCGAGAATTCTGAGCATTGCGCTCGTCAGTGCCTGCATCGGCCTTCTGGCCGCCTGCACCACAGAAAAGGTGATGGGCATGGTGGTTCCGGGGCCCAACACCAAGCCCTCCAGCGGGGAGATTCCGTCCGGAGATCCCTTCAACCCGGACGCTCCGGATCCGGGTCCCGGCCCCAGTGAGGAAGACCCCATGGACGCCATCGTGAACAACCCCGAGCGCCTGGCCCGGCTGGGCATTACGCCCATCATTGAAATCTACTACACGGAGTACACCCGGACAGACCTGTTCCCGTCGCTGGAAGAGGTGCGCAACTTCACGCACATCAACGTGGGCCATGTGCGCTTTGTGAACAAAGACACCGGCGAAGGCATCGAGATTGACTCCAAGACCATCCCGCTGGTGCAGAAGTTCGTGGCCTACAAGGACCAGTACCCGGAGCTGAAGGTGAAGCTGCAGATGGGCGGCTGGGGCAAGAATGCCGACGGCTGGTCCCAGATGGCCCGCGATCCTGAGAAGCGCAAAGCCTTCGTGGACGAGTGCGTAGCCATTTGCGAGCAGTACGGCGTGGACGGCTTCGACATAGACTGGGAGTATCCCACCTATGCCGCCAAGGACGGCGACCACGTAAACGGTGCCTCCCCGGCAGACTTCGAGAACTTCGTGACCCTGTTCAAGGAGATGCGCGAGGCCATGCCCGACAAAATCCTCTCCTACGCAGCCTCCGACAGCGGCAAATACACCGACAACGTGGGGGTGCTGCCCTACATCGACTACATCAACGTGATGACCTACGACCAGGGCAATCCGCCGTACCACAATTCCTCGCTGTACCGCAGCGGCATCACCGGCAGCCGCTGCTGCGCCGAAGCCATCGACGACATTTTCCATGGCAAGCAGGGCATCCCTTACCAGATGATGAACTTCGGCCTGGCCTTCTACGGCCATGGCGACGGCTACAAGCAGACGGTGGGCAACCGCTATCCTTCTTCCGTGGACTACAGCAAGCTGGAAGACATCTTCTTCAAGAACAAGTGCGATGACATGGACGTGAAGGGCGTGAACTACCGCATCTGGGACGATGTGGCCAAGGTTCCCTACCTGGGCGACGCCCTGGGCCGCATGTATGCCAGCTATGAGGACATAGAGTCCATCAACGCCAAGGTGGAATACCTCAAGAGCCGCAACATGCTGGGCGCCATGATCTGGGAGTACCGGCACGACAACGACCAGGGAACCCTGCGCCATGCCGTGAAGCATGCCATGGACGGGAATCCCGATGCTCCGGGCCGATGGGAACGTCCGGAAGAGAATGTGGAGCCCGAGAAGCCGGCCGAACTGCCGGTGATGGGCAAAGCCACCAAGTTCGTCCTCCAGAAGGGCACCGAGAAGGTGGAAGAGCTCTCCGGCCTGTGCCTGAGCAAGGACAAGGACTTCCTCTGGGGCGTGCACGACAAGGGCACCCTGTACAAGATTTACTTCGACGGAAGCTTCGAGAAACACTGGTACCACGATGCCGACATGGAAGGCATTACCCTGGACCCGGACACCGGAGACCTGTATATCGGCCTGGAGAGCAGTTCCAAGTCGGCCTATAAGGTTCCCGCACCGGGTTACAACTCCTATTCTTCCCTGTTCGCGGTGGAAGGCGTGGCCGATATGGGCAACTCCGGCGTGGAAGGCATTACCTGGCACAAGGGGAACCTGTACTTCGGCACGCAGACCGGCGCCCGCCTGTTCGAATACAAGCTGGACGGCACGCAGCTGTGGAAGAAGAGCCTGCGCGATGTCACGTCCACCATCTCCGAGGTGGGAGACCTGTGCTACGACCCCGTGAGCGACTACCTGTGGGTACTGGATTCCAACAGCAACAAGGACAAGCCGCAGTATCTGGGCTTCACGCTGTATCTGTTCACCGGCGACGGCAGCAAGCTGCTCAATACCTACTATGTGGGCGACTTTGCCAACTGGAACCCCGAAGCGGTGTGCGTAGACCACGGAAACAGCTGTATCTGGATTGCCGACGACTGCGACAGCGGCAACCCTTCCTGGCTGCACAAGGTTGAGTTTACAAATCTTTAGGAAATCTTAATGTGGGTTTTCGTAAATTGGGAGGTGCGCTACGCAAATTGAAAATTTCGTGGCGCACTTTTCGTATATATTTGCTACCGACCTATTAAAGTTGGTTATCAGGTTATTAATTGGTTAATGCTTTGGGACTCCCCAAAGAAAACTTGCGACCCGGGTGGAAACTCCGGCCGCAAGTTTTTTTGTGATTCCGCGTTGAGGGGTGTTTACACCTCCGTGGCAGTGGCGAATTCCTGCAGGAAACGCATGTCGTTTTCGAAGTAGTGGCGGAGGTCGTTCACCTGCCACTTGAGCATGGCGATGCGCTCTACGCCCATGCCGAAGGCGAAGCCGGAATAGACCTCCGGGTCTATGCCGCTGGCTTTGAGTACGTTCGGGTCTACCATGCCGCAGCCCATGATTTCCAGCCAGCCGGTGCCTTTGCAGATGTTGCAGCCTTTGCCGTGGCAGATGTTGCAGCTCACGTCCACTTCGGCCGAAGGCTCCGTGAACGGGAAGTAGGAAGGACGCATACGAATCTCGGTTTCCGGGCCGAACATCTCGCGGGCGAACAGCAGGATGGCCTGCTTGAGGTCTGCGAACGTGACGTTTTTGTCAATGTACAGGCCCTCTACCTGGTGGAAGATGCAGTGGGCGCGGGCCGATATGGCCTCGTTGCGGAACACGCGGCCGGGGCACACTACGCGGATGGGCAGCGGCTGGGTTTCCATGGTGCGCACCTGGACGGAAGAGGTGTGGGTGCGCAGCAGCAGGGGATTCACATGGCCGGTGCTCACAAAGAAGGTATCCTGCATCTCGCGGGCCGGGTGGTTGGGCGGGAAGTTCAGGGCCTCGAACACGTGGTAGTCGTCCTCGATTTCCGGGCCCTCCGCCACGTCGTAGCCAAATTTGCGGAAAATGTCCACAATCTGCTGCCGGACGATGGAAACGGGATGGCGGCTTCCCAGCGGGAAGGCATCCCCGGGCATGGTCAGGTCTTCCTTGGGGGCGAGATCCTGCGCGGCTTCCTCGGCGGCCGACTTCAGCTCTTCGATGCGGGCCAGGGCGGTCTTCTTGAGTTCGTTCAGTTTCTGGCCGTATTCACGCTTGAGTTCCGGCGCCACGGTGCGGAACTGCTCCATCAGGGCCGTGATTTCGCCTTTTTTGCCCAGGAAACGGATACGGGCTTCCTCGGCCTCTTTCTGGGTGCTGGCCCGGAGCTCTTCCAGCTCCTTGCAAATCCTGTCAATCGCTTCTTTCATATCTTATTTCTTGTTTTTGCGTTTGTCGCGGGCGGCCTGCGCGCGCTTGCCGCCGTTTTTCCAGTACTTGGCCCACTGCTCCGGGGTGAAGTACTTCTTGTAGGTATTGTCTATCTGCTGCATCCACTTGTCCTGCACATTCTGGTACAGGTCCGTGTTCTCTACCTTGGCCTTGGACATGTTCTCCATTTCCTCGGTCATGGCCTTGTAGTCGTGCGTAAGGGTGGAGTCTACGTAAAACTCCTGCCAGTATTCCAGCTCCAGCATGCCGGAGAGGCGCTGCACCTCCTTGTCGATGAATTCCATCAGCTGCTTTTCCTTCTCTTCTGGGGTCTTTGGCGCCTGGTTTTGGGCCTTCGCGGCAAAAACCGACAAGCTTACGGCAGCGATGACGCTTATAAAACGATAAAAATTCATACCTTTGTAAACTAATCTTAACCCGCAAAATTACGCAAAATATAGAAAAAGCCCAAATACGATGAGAAAAACCATCCTCAAACTGGCGGTATCGGCCCTGGCGGTGCTCTCGTTCCAGCCCGCAGGCAACAGCTGCACCAACGTGATTATTACCCGCGGCGCCTCTGCAGACGGCTCCGTCCTGGTGTCTTATGCGGCCGATTCCCACTACCTCTTCGGCGAACTGTATTACCATCCGGCGGCAGACTGGAAAGCCGGTTCCATGCTTCCCATCTACGACTGGGACACCAACCGCTACCTGGGAGAGATTGAGCAGGTATACCACACCTACCAGACGGTGGGCAACATGAATGAGCACCAGCTCATCATCACGGAAACCACCTGGGGCGGCCGCACGGAACTGGAGGACAAGAAGGGCGGCATCGACTACGGTTCGCTCATCTACATCGCCCTGCAACGCGCGCGCACCGCCCGTGAGGCCATCGACGTCATCGTGAACCTGGCCAACGAATACGGCTACGCCTCCGAGGGCGAAACCTTCTCCATCGCCGACAAGAATGAGGCCTGGATCATGGAGCTCATCGGCAAGGGCACGAATATCCGCAACGGCGTGAATACGCAGAAAGGCATCGTCTGGGTGGCCCTGCGCGTGCCGGACGGGGCCATCTGCGCCCATGCCAACCAGGCGCGCATCGGCAAGTTCCCCCTGAACGATCCCGACAACTGCCTGTATGCCCCGGACGTGATTTCCTTCGCCCGCCGCAAGGGCTATTTCGAGGGTCTGGACAGCGAATTCAGCTTCAAGAAAGCCTACTGCCCCGTGGATTTCGGCACTGTGCGCGGCTGTGACGCCCGCGCCTGGAGCGCCTTCAACATCCTCACGGACGGCTGGTTCTCGTTCTACGACGAGGAAGGCAACCCCATCACGCGGGACGCCTATTCCTACCTGGACTACGTGATGGGCAACAACCTGGAAGGGGACTTCCCGCTGTTTGTCTATCCCCGCCGCAAGGTGAGCGTGAAAGATGTGGCCGATGTCATGCGCGACCACTTCGAGGGCACCCCCATGGACATGACCCAGGACATTGGCGCCGGCGGAAACGCCCTGCCGTACCGCTGGCGGCCCATGGAGTTCAGCTTCGACGGCAAAACCTACGTGAACGAGCGTGCCATCGCCACCCAGCAGACCGGCTTCTGGATGGTGGGCCAGGCCCGCAACTACGTCCCCGACGTGGTGGGCGGCATCCTTTGGTTCGGCACGGACGATGCCGCCACCTCCTATCTCACCCCCATCTACACCAGCACCACCAAGGTGCCGGACTGCTTCCGCGAAGGCAACGGAGACCTGCTGCATTATTCCGACAAGGCGTCGTTCTGGATCAACAACCGCATTTCCAACGCCTGCTACAAGATGTACAATGTCATGGCCCCGCACGTGCGCGCCAAGGCCGACCTGTTCGAGTACGACCAGATGGAGCGCCGCACCCACTCCGTGGACAGCATGGCCGTGGTCATGTACAACCAGGTGGTGGTGAAGCTCCAGAAGAAGATGGAGTCCAAGGGCATTGAGATGGTGTCCCGCCAGCCCTTCTCCAAAGTGGTGAAGTACGTGACGGACTATACCGTAAAAACGGCCCAGGACCAGTTCGAGGAATGGAAAAAGCTGGAAGAGGAGCTGCTGGTGAAGTTCATGGACGGCAATGTGAAGCCCCAGAATCCGGACGGCACTTTCGTGCACTCCGAATACAGCGAAGGCATTCCGGAAAAGGTGGAGTGGCCCGGCTACACGGAACTCTGGAAAGAGACCGTGGCCCAGGAGCACGGAGAAACCATCCGCGTGCCGTAGCTGCAAAAAATTAGCCCCGGGGAGTACACTTTTGCGCAAAGTTTTTTAACTTTGGGTTTAGAATTGAGATAGTTAGACAATTATTTTCAATTTATAACCAATTCTAACCATTATTTTTAACACTATGCGCAAGCTTATTTCCCTCATTGCCCTGGCGCTGCTCACCCTGTCGGCAGCGTATGCACAGAAGGTCAACCAGTATGGTGTGGCCGTGCAGAGTGATCGCTTGGACGTAGAGGCCCAGGACGGTATCCTGGTGCTGGCATCGCCCAATTCCGCCTACAAACTCTGGTTCGACATCCGTGTCCAGGCCGATGCCGCCGTGTTCACCGGCGCACCCGCCTTTGCCGACAAAATCGGTAACGGCGTAAGCATCCGCCGCGCCCGTTTTGCCGTGAAAGGCCAGGTGGACGAAAACTGGTATGGCGAATTTGACATGGACCTGGCCAACGGCCTGGTAGAACTCAAGGACGCCATTGTACGTTACACCGGCGTTCCCAACCTGGAACTCCAGGTAGGTAACTTCAAGGAGAACTTCTCCATCCAGCGCAACACCACTTCCCGCTACCTGCAGTTCATGGAGCGTCCCATGGTGTGCTCGGCCCTGACGCCTTCCCGTCATCTGGGTATCAACGCCAAGTATGCCAAGGACTGGCTGTGGGCCAGCCTGGGCTGGTTCGGCCCCGAGATTGCCGGTTCCGAAGAGTGGACCTACATTGCCGACAACAACAAGGACTTTGGCTACAACGCCGGCTACTCCATCACCGGCAAGCTGGTGCTGCGTCCGCTGTTCAAGATGGACAACGCCAGCCTGCACCTGGGCGGCGCCGTTTCCTACCGCACCCCCAAGGTGAGCGTAGAGAAATACGGTAACTACCGTGCCAGCTCCCGCAACTCCACCAGCATCAACCGCAAGAAATACCTGGATACCGACAACCTGCCCGGCTACGACCACAATCTCCTGTGGACGGTAGAACTGGCCGGTCACTGGAAAGGCCTGCGCTACGAGGCCGCCTACGTCCAGGACAACGTGGCCTTCAAGGCCGATGCAGCCGACCCCACCCCCAAGAAATTCTGGGGATGGTACGCCCAGGCAGGCTATCTGCTCTTCGGCGGTTCCCAGCGCTACGACGCCAACGGCGGCAAGTACACCAAGGTAAAGCCCGGCAAGAAGTGGGGCGATGTGGAACTGTGCGCCCGCTATGAATACTGCGACCTGAACAGCGGCATGGTCTTCGGCGGCGCCGCCGAGGCCTACACCCTGGGCCTGAACTACTGGGTTACCAACAATGTGAAGATGCAGCTGAACTACCAGTTCAACAACAACGACCGTTACGCCAACGGCAAGAACAAACTGTTCGTGGGCCTGGACGAGGCCGGCAATCCCACCAAGGACTTCGGCAAGATTGCGTCCAAGAGCGCCGGCGTAGACTATCACATGCTGGCCGTCCGTTTCGAGATTGACTTCTAAAATGCAACGCCTTATGAAAAAGCTCATCATATCCCTGGCCGCCGTCCTGGCCCTTTCTGCCTGCGTAAAGGATGCCCTGTATCCCTATCCCAGCGTGGCCGACGTGAAAAACACCGTGGCCTATTATGATACCGACGACGTCACCGTCACCACCACCATTTCGGCCCTGGTGGACATCCAGGAAGTGAACCTGGTCTATACGGCCGGCAGCGCCGCCGCCAAGACTGTGAAGATGACCGCTTCCGGAAAAACCTATACCGGCGTCATCCCCGCCCAGCCCATGGGCACCGAGGTGAAGTACTTCATCGAGGCCCTCACCGCCGGCGGCAAGACCACATCGGCCACCGCGTCCTACAAAGTGGGCGAGGCCCCGGTAGACTACACCAAGCTCAAGCTGAACGAGCTCAACGGTAACGACAAGTTCATCGAAATCATCAACACCGGCAAGGATCCCGTGACCATGAAGGACGTGACCATCTTCAAGGATTCCGGTGCCGAAGCCACCTGGACGGGTCCCGCCACCCTGCTGCAGCCCGGTGCCATCCTCCTGCTGTACAGCGAAGACGTAACCGCGGCCGGAAAGGCCCAGGAAGGCTATGACGAGGCCCTGGTATTCCATTCCGGCCTGTCGGCCAAGAAGGCCGTGCGCATCCAGCTCAAGGACCCCGCCGGCAACGACGTGGACGACTTCAACCTGGTAACCGTGGCCAAGACGGCCCCCGCCTCCTACAGCCGCGTTCCCGACGGTACCGGTAAATGGTGCTACACCGACGCCACGCCCGGCGCCAAGAACGCTACCGACGCTTCCGATCCCGTGACCGGTTTTGCACAGTAAATCGCTAACAGACAAGTAATTATGGCAGAACTCAAAATTGGTGAACAGTCCAAGCCCCGCTTCGAATTCCGCAGCTTTGGACAGAACTTCGACGCCGCCGCCAAACGGATGGCCCGTCTGAGCGTTCCCGTCCCGGAGAAAGTCTGGGAGCGCGAGAGCGACGAAATCTATATCATCAGCGCCAAGAACGACATCAACAACACCAAGATCCGTAATGGCAAGATGGACATCAAGACCTATGTCCAGACCGTCGACGGACTGGAGCAGTGGAATCCCCTGATGAAGGGCGAATTCCCCATCTCCCGCGAAGTGCTGGAGAAGGAAGTGTTTCCGGCCTTCATGGTAGAGATGCCCGCCCTCACCCAGGACACCTACACGTATGAGGAATTCATCGCCATGGTCAAGGCCAACCGCGACCTGGCCGCCGTGCGCGTGCACAAGCAGCGCTTCGGCTACATGGTGAACGACACCATCTGCGAGGTGGGCAACGTCATCATCAACGGCGCCAAGGTGGTCACCATCAATTCGGAATCCACCGAGATCGAGGACATCAAGAAAACCATCGCGGACTGCGGTCTGGAAGGGGTGGAGAACATCAACTACCTGCAGGCCATCAAGCGCGTGATCGGCATGAGCGACAAACCCTTAGCAAACGAATAGGCCATGGCACAGGAAATTGAAAAGAAATTCTTGGTCAAGGGAGACTTCAAGGCCGATGCCTTCAAGGCCACCCGCATCACCCAGGGCTACCTTTCCTCCGTTCCGGAGCGCACGGTGCGCGTCCGCGTGAAAGGGGAGAAGGGCTTCATCACCATCAAGGGCATCGGCAACGCCTCCGGCGCCGCCCGCTTCGAGTGGGAGAAGGAAATCCCCGTAGAGGAAGTCAAGTCCCTGCTGGAGCTGGCCGAACCGGGCGTCATTGACAAGACCCGCTATCTGGTCAAGAACACCGACGGCGTGCACACCTGGGAAGTGGACGAGTTCTACGGCGACAACGAAGGCCTTACCGTGGCCGAAGTGGAACTCGCCGACGAGAACGAGCCCTTCGACAAGCCGGCCTGGCTGGGAGAGGAAGTGACGGGAGACCCCAAGTACTTCAACTCCATGCTCATGAAGAACCCTTACAAGAACTGGAAGTAAGATGATGGACCCGCTGGACATGAACAACTACCGGGTTGAGAAACTGCCCAAGATGCAGAAATCGACCTTTGAGGTGTGGATGGCCCGCTTGGGCGCTCCACTCGCCCTCATCGCGTTTGTCTGGATTTGCTGGTTCTGTCACATCGGGTTCATCGACAACCTGGACCAGAGCACCTTGGCGGCCACGGCGCAGAAGCGTCTGGCCGCCCTGGGCCTGGACGGGTTCATCCGGGCCAATTATGCCATGCTGGCCATTTTCGTGGCCAGTCTCATCCTGTGGATGACGGAGGCCATTCCCAATTACCTGACCTCCCTCATCCTCATCCTGGGCGTGGTGCTGTTCAACGTGACCACGCAGAAAGAAGCCCTGGCCCAGCTGGGGCATCCCGTGATGTGGCTGAATATCCTGAGCTTCGTCCTGGCCTCCATGCTGGTGAAAACGCGTTTTGCCAAGCGGCTGGCGCTCGCTTTCGTGATTAAATTCGGTCGAAGCGCCAAGGGGGTGCTCTGGAGCTTCCTCCTGATTAACCTGGTGCTCAGCGCCTTCATATCGGCCACCACGGTGAAGGCCACCATCATGCTGCCCATCTTCATGGTCATCTGCGCCATCTACGGGGCCAGTGACGGCCATCGCAACAATTTCGGCCGCAACCTGGTCATCCAGAACCTGTTTCAGGTGAACATCGGCGCCAATGCCTTCTATACCGGCAGCGGCGCGCACCTGCTGGCCATCTCCCTGATTGCCGGCTTCGTGGGCAGCTGCGACTTCGGCTACAAAGAATGGCTCATCGCCGTGGGCCCCATGAGCATCATCATCCTGGTGGTGGGCCTGCTGCTGGGTATGTATGTGTTCTTCCCCATGAAAAAGGAAGAGCAGGTGCCCCAGCTGGAAGGCGGTATCGAGCGCCTGAAAGCGGAACTCTCCGCCATGGGGAGGATGTCGGCCCAGGAATGGAAGGCCGTGGGCATTTTCCTGGTGGTGCTGTTCCTGTGGGTGACCAAGGGCACCTTCCACAACATTGACGAAACCATCGTGGCCCTGATCGGCGCCGTCCTGGCCCTGCTGCCGGGCATCGGCGTAGTCAAATGGAACGATGTGGACATTCCCTGGCACCTGATGCTCTTCAGCGCCGGTGCCTATGTGCTGGGCAGCGGCCTCAACGCCACGGACCTGCCCAATACCATGGTCAACGCCGCCTTCGATTCCCTGGGCATTACGGCCGACACCCCCTTCTGGGTGCTGTACGTCATCCTCACCTTCCTGATGATGTACTCCGGCCTGGTCTTTCAGAGCAAGACCATCCGCACCATGGTGTTCGTGCCCATCGCCCTGGGCGTAGAGAAGCGTTTCGGCTTCCCGCCCATGAGCCTGGCCCTCCCGGTGTCCATGCTCATCGAGCACTGCTACGTGCTCCCCTTCAACAGCAAGCCCGCCGCCCTGCTGTACACCACCAATCACTACAGCATGACCGACGCCTTCAAATACGGCATCACCATGATGACCTTCTCCTGGCTGCTGATCCTCTTCTTCGGACAGACCGTCCTCAAATGGTTAAACATTACCCCGGGTTTGTTCTAAGGGCTTTTTTTCTTATCTTTGCGTTATGGAAGTGAATTGGGTACTCATCACCCGGCTGGTGATTGCCGGGGTTTTCGGGGGTCTCATCGGCCTGGAGCGGGAGTTCCGGGCCAAGGAGGCCGGCGTGCGCACACACTTCATCGTGGCGCTGGGCAGTGCCCTGTTCATGATTATTTCGCAGTTTGCCTTTGAGGGCAAGCAGCACGATGCCGCCCGCGTGGCGGCGCAAGTGGTTTCAGGCATCGGCTTCATCGGGGCTGGCGTCATCATTTTCCAGCAGAACGCCGTGCGGGGCATCACCACGGCGGCGGGCCTGTGGGTGGCGGCGGCCATCGGCATGGCCTGCGGCGACGGCATGTACTCCGTGGCCCTCGCGGCCACCCTGCTCACCATCTGCGTGATGGAGATGATGCATTTTATCAACCTGCACCTGAACGACCGGGCCATGGAAGTGATCCTGGTTCCGCCGCCGGGATACGACCCTCTCTCTTTCCCGGACCAGCTTAAACAAATGAAAATCAAAATGGAATCCTTCTCCTATGACAGCGGTCAGATTCACCTGATGCTCCGTTTCCGCCACAAGGACCATCTGGGCCAGCTCCGGGCCATGATGGAGCGGCTGGAAGGGTTCACCGTCGTCAAAATCAACTAAAACTATAACCTTATGACCCACTTATTTTACCTGGTTCCGCTGGCCGCCGTGCTGGCGCTCGTGTTTGCCTGGATCTTCTTCCGGCAGATGATGAAAGAGAGCGAGGGAACCCCTACTATGAAAGAGATTGCCCAGTATGTGCGGGAAGGTGCCATGGCGTACCTGAAACAGCAGTACAAAGTGGTAATCATCGTGTTTGCCGTGCTGGCTGTGCTCTTTGCCATCCTGGCCTACGGTTTCGGCGTACAGAATCCCTGGGTGCCGTTTGCCTTCCTGACGGGCGGTTTCTTCAGCGGCCTGGCCGGCTTCGTGGGCATGAAAACCGCCACGTTTGCCAGCGCCCGCACCGCCAACGCCACCATGCGCAGCCTGAACAGCGGTCTGCAGATCGCTTTCCGCAGCGGCGCCGTCATGGGCCTCACCGTGGTGGGCCTGGGCCTGCTGGACATCGCCATCTGGTGGTCCGTGCTCAAGATTTTCTATGAACCTTCCCAGGCGCAGAACCTGGTGGTGATTACCACCACCATGCTCACCTTCGGCATGGGTGCCTCCACGCAGGCGCTGTTCGCCCGCGTGGGCGGCGGCATCTATACCAAGGCGGCCGACGTAGGCGCGGACATCGTGGGCAAGGTAGAGCAGGACATCCCGGAGGACGATCCCCGCAACCCTGCCACCATTGCCGATAATGTCGGTGACAACGTGGGCGACGTAGCCGGCATGGGCGCAGACCTGTACGAGAGCTACTGCGGCTCCATCCTGGCCACCATGGCCCTGGGGGCATCGGCCTTCTTCAGTGAAGGAACGGATGTGCAGATGCGCGCCATCCTGGCGCCCATGATGATTGCTGCCATTGGCGTAGTCCTTTCTATCTTAGGCATTTACGTGGTGCGTACCAAGGAAGGCGCTTCCCTGAAGGATCTCCTGGGCTCGCTGAGCCGCGGCACCAACCTGGCCGCCATCCTCATTGCCGTCATCGCCTTCGGCGTGTTCTATGTGCTGGGCTTCCCCAACTGGTGGATGCTGGCCCTTTCCGTGGTGAGCGGCCTGCTGGCGGGCGTGATCATCGGCAAGATTACGGAATACTACACGTCCCATTCCTATAAGCCCACCCAGAAACTGGCAGAGAGCTCCCAGACCGGTCCCGCCACCGTCATTATCAACGGCGTGGGCCTGGGCATGATTTCCACGGCCGTTCCGGTGGTCACCATCTGCGTGGCCATCCTGCTGGCCTACGGCTTCGCCACGGGCTTCCATTTCAGCGTAGACACCCTTTCGCATGGCCTGTACGGCATCTCCATCGCCGCCGTGGGCATGCTGTCCACCCTGGGCATCACCCTGGCCACGGACGCCTACGGTCCCATTGCCGACAACGCCGGCGGCAACGCTCAGATGAGTGAGCTGGATCCTTCCGTCCGCGAGAAGACAGACATCCTGGATTCCCTGGGCAACACCACCGCCGCCACCGGCAAGGGCTTTGCCATCGGCAGTGCCGCTCTTACCGCCCTGGCCCTGCTGGCTTCCTACATCGAGGAAATCAAGATCGGCCTGGGCCACATCGGCAAGACGGTGCTGGAAATCGGAGACCGGACGGTAGATACCGTATCGGCCAGCATCGTGGACATCGTGGACTACTACGACATCACCCTCATGAACCCGATGGTGCTGGTAGGTGTGTTCATCGGCGCCATGATGGCCTTCCTGTTCTGCGGCCTCACCATGAACGCCGTGGGCCGCGCCGCAGAGAAGATGGTGGTGGAAGTCCGCCGCCAGTTCCGCGAGATTGCCGGCATCCTGGAAGGCAAGCAGCGCCCGGACTACACCTCCTGCGTGCGCATTTCCACCAAGGCTGCCCAGCACGAGATGATCTTCCCGTCCCTGCTGGCCATCATCGTCCCCATGCTGGTGGGTGCCATCCTGGGACCTGCAGCCGTGATCGGCCTGCTGGCCGGCGGTCTGGGTGCTGGCTTTGTGCTGGCCATCTTCCTGGCCAACTCCGGCGGCGCCTGGGATAACGCCAAGAAGTACGTGGAGGAAGGCCACTTCGGCGGCAAGAACTCCTCCAGCCACCACGCTACCGTCGTGGGCGACACCGTGGGAGACCCCTTCAAGGACACCTCCGGCCCTTCGCTGAACATCCTCATCAAACTCATGAGTATGGTCTCCATCGTCATGGCCGGATTGACCGTCATGCTTCACTAGCCGTTCATGCGGCATATAATATGGGAACCGGCGGGCATCGGTCAATTGAGCCCGCCGGATTCCTCGTTTTATGCCTAAACGGTGGTGGCGGGAGAAAGGGCTGTTGTGGTGCAGGCTGCAGGCTTGTTTGGCGCAGACTGCAGGCTTGTTTGGCGCAGATATAGGTTTATTTGGTGCAGATGTCGGTCTGTTTGGCGCAGGTTGTAACGTATATGGCGCAGGCTGAATTATAAGGCCGACACCTGCGCCACGAATCCCCATTCTGTGCCATCCTTTGGCGCAGGCATCGCCCCTGAAATCCGGCCTGCGCCATCCGAGCTCCGGCCTGCGCCATCCGGGCCTCGGCCTGCGCCATCTGGACCCCGGCCTGCGCCAAACAAGCCTACGCCTGCGCCATTTAGATAATGTCAAAGAAAATCCGTATCTTTGCATTCTCTATGAAAGTGAGGTCGATGACTGTTCTATGAAAGCAAGGCAGGTACTCATATTCTTCGTGGGCGTTTTTGCGCTGCTGGGGGTGCTGTGGCTGGCGGTGCCGGCCGATGGTATCCCGGTAGGCCCCATTACCCTCCGTTTCGCCTCTTATCAGGGTGCGCTGCGGGATGCCGGTGAGAAGAAGGTGGACGTGGATTCCATCCTCTCGGCCGTGAATGCGCGGTTCCGGATGGAGGAGGATACCCTCAGCTATTACCGCAAGTTCTTCTACGAGAACCCGGACCGCATTTTCCTGCCGGACAACGACTACACGTTCTTCGATGATGTGTTTGCTCAGCTGGAGCAGGCCGGGGGAAAGGACCATCCAGTGCGTATCGTCCATTACGGAGACTCGCAGATAGAGATGGACCGCATCTCGCAGGATCTGAGGCAGATGCTGCAGGAGCGTTTCGGCGGCGAGGGGACAGGCATGTTTCCGGCGCTGAGCAATGTGCCGTCGGCCAGTATTTCCAAGAGCGCTTCCGGCGGCTTTGTGCAGTATACCATGTACGGAGATTCCACCACATCCCGCGCCGGGCACAACCGCTATGGCATCCTGGCACAGGTGGTGCAGATGTACGGCGGCGGTACCATCACCCTTCGGAAAACGGCCTCCAAGACGGCCCGGGAGGGGGTAAAGCGCTTCCGCCGGGTGAGCATCCTCTACGGCCGTGACCGGGGCTTCGACGCGGTCATCCGGAGCGACACCCTCAAGGCCACCGTACAGAAAACCGTAGGAGAAGGCGGCGCCACCCTCCTTACCTGGACCTTCCCGCGGGAGGTGGAAAAAGCCACCATCGGCCTGAAGGGAGACGCGGAAATCTATGCCGTCAGTGCCGATGGCCTCTCCGGCGTGGCAGTGGACAATATCCCGCTCCGGGGCTGTTCGGGCACCATTTTCACCCGCATTTCCAAGCCGCTGATGGCAGACAGCTTCGACCTCACGGACACCCGTCTGATCCTGCTGCAGTTCGGCGGCAACTATATGCCCGTCACGCGCAGCACGGAGGTCATCGAGCGGTATCAGGAGCAGATTGCCGACCAGATCCGCTACTTCCAGGAGATGGCACCCCAAGCAAAAATCCTGTTCGTGGGTCCGTCGGACATGGGCAAGAGCGTGAACGGCCGCGTCGTCACCTGGCCGCGGCTGCCCCAGATGGTGGATTCCCTGAAGGCGACAGCCCTCCGCAACAATGCTGCCTACTGGGACATCTACCGCATGATGGGCGGTGAGAATTCCATGGGCCAGTGGGTGAAGCACAACCCGCCGTATGCCGGCCCGGACTACATCCACTTTACGCCCGCCGGTGCCCAGCGCGTAGGCGAGGCCCTGGGTCAGTCCTTCCTCACGTACTACGATTTCTACCAGCTGCGGAAGACCCTTCCCCAACAGCGCGTCCGGGAGGCCATGCATCCGTGAAGCGCCTGACAATCATACTATTGTTGCTTTTGCCGATGCTTCCCGCCGGGGCGCGTCGTGCATCGTATTTCCCCTTTGTGCGGGCCGACCTGAACGTGGTTGAGGCACCCGCCGGCGCATCGCCCACCTACGATATTTTCCTGCGCAAGCTGGATACGCTGCTGCTGTCGGGCAGGGGAGACGTGCGCATCCTCCATGTGGGCGGTTCCCATGTGCAGGCCGGTACCTGGACAGACCGCCTGCGCCGTAATTTCCTGAGCCTCCGCTACGGCATGGACGGCGGCAGGGGGCTGGTTTTCCCTTTCTCGGCCGCCATGACCAATACGCCCGTGAGCTACAACAGTTCCTACACCGGAAACTGGGAGGGCGCCACCTGTGTGAAACCCGGCGGCGCGCCGTTGGGACTCACCGGGATGACGGTGACTGCGCGGGATACATCGGCCCGGGTGGTCATCGACCTGCTGCCCCGGGAAAAGCACCTGCTGCAGCACCGTTATGCCTTCCGCAGCGTGGATGTGCTGGGGGAGGGCAGCCTGGAACCGGTGCTGCTCCTGGGCCCCAAAGATACCCTGCGGGGCGTGAAAGGCCATTTCGACCTGCCTTATTATACAGACTGGCTGCAGCTGGCCTTTGCCGGCAGCGGGGAATATACGCTTCGCGGGCTGTATCTGGACCGTCCCAACACGGGTTTTACCCTGGTGGAGGCAGGCGTGAACGGTGCATCCACCTATCACTGGCTGCGCTGCGGACTGTGGGAGCAGGACCTGCGGCGCGTGATGCCGGACATGGTCATTTTCTCCGTGGGCATCAACGACATCCAGGGGGCCGATTTCAACGTGGAGCGCTTCAAGGAGAATTATCGGCAACTCGTGCGGGCCGTCCGACGCGTGAATCCCTATTGCGCCATCTTTTTCAGCGGCATCAACGACAGCTGGCGCCGCCGGGACATCAATCCGCACACCCAGGCCGCCCAGGATGCCTTCCGCGAACTGGCCCATGAGTGTGCCGGCGTGTTCTGGGACTGGTACACCATCATGGGCGGCTACGGTTCCATGGCCCTGTGGCAGGAGGCCGGGCTGGCCCAGGCCGACAAAGTGCATTTTACCGCCGCCGGTTACCGCCTGGTGGGAGATCTGCTGTTCGATGCCATCATGGAGGATTATTCCAAACAAACGGAGCGAAGAAGCAGATGACGCTCTGGGCTGTCATACGGGATTTTCTGCAGAACCTGTTCAGCTTCGACCAGGCGCATCCGCTGCTGTTCACCCAGTTTTATTTCTGGGCGTTCTTTGCTCTGGTGTTCGCGGTATTCTCCCTGTTCCATTCCAAAGTGCTTCTGCGCAACGGCTACCTCTTTGCCTGCTCGCTGTTCTTCTACTACAAAACCAGCGGCGTGTTCCTGGCGCTGCTGGCTTTTGTGATTGTCTATAACTTCTTCGCCGCCAAAGGTTTGTATCGGCTTAAGAAAGAGGGCTGGAGAAAAGCGCTCACCATCCTGAGCATCGTGATAGACCTGGGCGTACTGGCCTATTTCAAGTACGCCTATTTCCTCACGGACTTCCTGAATAACCTCCTGGGAACGCACTGGGTGGTGCACGACGTGCTGGGCGAATGGCTGAACATGCTCACCGGGGCGTCCATTTTCCGGGTCGATGCCATCGTCCTGCCCGTGGGCATCTCCTTCTTCACGTTCCAGGCGGTGAGCTACATCATGGACGTGAAGCGGGGGAAGATCCGGCCGGTGGCCCATTTCCTGGACTTCGGCTTCTACCTTTCCTTCTTCCCGCAGCTGGTGGCCGGGCCCATCGTGCGGGCGGCGGAATTCATCCCGCAGCTGCACAAGCCCTATAACCTTTCGCGCCGATGGTTCGGCATCGCCATCTTCTGGATCCTGAACGGCCTCCTGAAAAAGCTCATCCTGGCGGACTACATGGCCGTCAACTTCGCCGACCGCGTGTTCGAGAATCCGCTCATGTACAGCGGCTACGAGAATTTGTGCGCCCTTTTCTGCTATTCCCTGCAGGTGTATGCCGACTTCTCCGGCTATACGGACATCGCCACCGGCGTGGCCATGCTCTTTGGCTTCTATCTGCCCAAGAACTTCGACTCGCCGTACAAGGCGGTGAATACCCAGCAGTTCTGGCGCCGCTGGCACATGACCCTGAGCCGATGGCTGCGCGACTACCTGTACATCCCCCTGGGCGGCAACCGCAATGCCACGCCGGCCACGTTCATCATCATTGCGGCGGTGGCCGTGTTCGGGTCCTTTTTGAGCGGGTCCTGGTGGGTGGCCTTCGCCGTGGCCGTGCTGGCGGCGGGTATCGGCCTCTGGGCCTGGCTGCGCCCGGACAAGCGCAAGCTCATCACTACCAACATCAACAGCATGAACACCATGCTACTGGGCGGTCTCTGGCACGGCGCCAGCTGGAATTTCATGATTTGGGGCGGCCTCAACGGCATCGGCATGGTCATCTATAAGATCTGGACCAAACGCCCCATGTGGGCCAAACTCCTGATTATCAGCGCCGTGACCCTGCTGTGCTTCGTGCTTTCCCGCACCACGCATTACCCCGTGTGGAACCTGTTCTTCGTGTGGACGCTCATCATCCTGGCCGGCACCTTGGTGAAGGCGCTCTATGCGGTGGTCCGCCGCCGGAGAGGCGGAGCGGTGGCGGGTGCTGCTGGTGCGGCTGGAGTTGGTGGTGTCGGTGGAGCCGTCATGCCCGGCTCCGACCGGGCATCTGTGGCCTGGATCTCCCGTGCCTGGGACATCTTCCAGACCTTCGTGTTCATCACCTTCACACGTCTGTTCTTCCGGAGCGGCTCCAACCTGGACCCGGCCCTGGCCAACGAACAGGCCTGGAACACCGCCAAGAACATGGTGAACCAGATCGGCGGCCCTTGGGACCTGTCCCTGGTGCCGGACATGACCCTGGCCCACTGGCCGGTGCTGCTATTGTTTGTGCTGGGCATGATCATCCACTGGCTACCGGAACGCTTCAAGCGCCGTTACCGCATTGTCTTCGCCCGTCTGCCCCTGGCCGTGATGGCCCTGGTGGTTGTGGTCGTAGTGGTGTTTTTCTACCAGTTCATCACCGCCGACCTCCAAAGCTTCATCTACTTCCAGTTCTAATGCCCCGCATGGCCATTTTAGCGCGGGACGTAGCCGGTGGTTGCGTCGTCCTGGCGCGGAAGTTCCTGATTGATAACGACTTGCATAAATTCCGGTGCACATTTTGGTGCACCGGATTGTTTGTAAATTATTGATTTACAGCCGATTGTCCGCCATATCCTTGTGCGTAGTAGCGGATTAGACGGTGTTTCGGGGGAGGTATGTACAGCTGGAATGCCGTAGAAGGGCGATTTTGTGTACATACCTGGTATGTACGGCGGCCGGAGAGGGGTTTCGGGGGAGGTATGTACAGCTGGAATGCCGTAGAAGGGCGATTTCGTGTACATACCTGGTATGTACGGCGGGCGGGACAGCATTTCCGGGGAGGTATGGCTCCTTTTGTGTTTTGTATTTTCCTGAAAAACAGTAACTTTGTTTCTGTCAATTACTTTTTATGAGGAAGACGATCATTCTTGGCCTTTTTCTATGCCTCACAGTTGCGGCCGCTCGCGGGAGCCAAGGCCGCACACTGGCCTCTGCAATTACGCCCGCTCGGGGAAACCAGGGCGGCCTCCGCTCCCTGCTGGCCCCGGGGAGTCAGGGCCATGCGGCCGGACAGAACAAAGAAGTGGAGCGCAAACTGCGGGAAGTGGATGCGGCCCTCACCGAGAAGGCCGATTACGATGCCCGGAAGGAGGAAAAGATAGACCAGTTGCGGGGAGCCCTGCGGGATGCTGTGGATGAAGGTGGCCGCTGGGACGCCACTTTCCAGCTGTTCAAAGAGTACGAAAGCTATAAGTACGATTCGGCCTACAACTACGCCCTGGAGCTGGGCAAGCTGGCCGCCCGGAGCCAGCAGGCAGACCTGCAGGCCGAGGCCGTCATCGCCAAGTTGTACTGCCTTATCAACGCCGGGCTTTTCAAGGAGGCTTTCGACGAGGCCGAAAATCTCACGGAGAAAGGGCTGTCCCCGCGCGTGCAGATGGATTACTATAAGGTGATGGTGCGCCTGAATTATTCGGCCCGCGGCTATGCCCAAACCGCCCCGTATTGGGACCAGTATTCCCAGGCGGGGGAGTACTACAGCCGCCGGATCCTGGCCTCTGTCCCGGAGAATTCCCGCATCTGGCATGAGTACAACGCCAATCTCCTCATGGAGAACCGGGAATTTGACCAGAGTATCCGGGAGTTTCAGGACCTGCTGGCCAACCCCGGGCTGGACCTTCACTCCCGCGCCATCTTCGCATCTTCCCTGGGCTGGATGCTGCAGCTGCAGGGACAGGAAGACGAGGCCCTGCTGAGCATCTGCGAATCGGCCATCTACGATATCAGATCGTCCACCAAGGAAACCACGGCCCTCAGGATGCTGGCGGAATACCTGTCGCGCCGGGGAGAGGTAGAGCGCCCTTCCCGCTATGTGAGGGCCTCCTTTGACGATGCCAATTTCTACAACGCCCGATTGCGCAAACTGGAGGTGGGCGCCGTGCTCCCACTGGTAGAAAAAAACCACTACGACAGCCTGCAAAAGCAGCGTAACCTCCTGGCGGTGAGCATTCTCCTGGCCGTTTTGGTGGCTGTGGCCGCCATCGTGGCACTGCGGTTTTTCAGGAAGCAGAACCGCCGGCTTCACGAGGCCCGGCAGGGCATCGAAGAACGCAACCGGCAGCTGGAAGAGGCCAATGCCCGCCTGGCCGAGGCCAACGCCATCAAGGCCGAATACATTGGCAACTCCTTCTATCTGAATTCGGAATTCATCGAGAAAATGTCCCAGCTGTACAAGTGGGTAGACCGGATGCTGGTGTCCCACCAGTACGAAGAGCTGCGGCGATCGGTCAAGGAATCTACCCTGGACAAGGAAAGGAGCAGCATGTACGAGTCGTTCGACACCACCTTCCTGAAAATCTTTCCCACGTTCGTGAACGACTACAACGCCCTGTTCCCGGACACCGAGCAGGTGTACCCCTCGAACGGCCTCACCCCCGAAATGCGCATCTTCGCCCTCATCCGCCTGGGTATCTCGGAGACGGACCGTATCGCCCGTTTCCTGGACTATTCCGTACACACCATCAACACCTACAAGACCCGCGTCAAGAACAAATCCTGGGTGGAAAACGAGCGTTTCGAGCAGGAAATCATGCAGATCGGCACGAAATAGGGCAATAATTCCTTTATATTTCGGCCCCCTGGAGTATTTGCCAACATTCTGAAAATCAGAGTGTTGGCAAAAATATTATGCCATTTTGCATTATATTATCCATATGTTATTAGGACGCGTGTGTGTAAGGAGATAATTTTGCGAAACCAACGACACCAAACTATTTTCAATAACCATCACGCTACCCTATGAAAAGGATTATCTCCACGTTGACCCTCTGGCTCTGCCTGACGGTCATGGTGTTCGCCCAGGGCGGATACCAGGTGAAGGGTGTGGTCATCGACGCCCACGGGCCTGTGATTGGAGCCACTGTCATGGAACAGGGCACCTCCAATGGCACGGCCACGGGACTGGACGGTGACTATGTCCTGCGCGTCTCTTCCGCCGAAGCACTGGTAGAAATCAGCTGCATCGGCTATGCCACCCAGGTGTATGCCGCCAAGGCGGTTCCCCCGCGGGTGACCCTGGAAGAAGACACCGAATTCCTGGACGATGTCGTAGTCATCGGCTACGGTACCCTGTCCAAAAAAGAATTGTCTGCCTCCGTCGTGCAGGTGGACAGTAAGGATTTCTTCCGCGGAACCACCAACAACCCCATGACCATGCTCACGGGTAAGGTGGCCGGTCTGAACGTGGTCACCAGCCAGGGTTCCAACCCGAACTCCGGCTCCGACTTCCAGATCCGCGGCGCCACCTCCCTGAATGCCGGCAACGGCCCGCTGGTGGTGATCGACGGTATCCCCGGCGGTGAACTCCGCAGCCTCTCGCCCCAGGACATCGAGTCCATGACCGTCCTGAAGGATGCCGCATCGGCCTCCATCTACGGTACCAGCGGTGCCAACGGTGTGATTCTGATCACCACCAAGAAAGGCTCCAAGGACGAACCTGGCACGGCCCATGTCACCTACGACGGCGCCTTCAACGTGAACTTTGCCAAGGCCCCCATCGCCGTGCTCACGCCCGACGAGTGGGTACGCTCCCGCCGCGGAACGGACTACGGCTACCGCACCAACTGGTACCAGGCCCTCCTGCGCGACTTCTCCTACGGCCATACTCATTATGTGTCCGTGGACGGCAGCACCGCCAAGGGTTCCTACAACGCCTCCGTGAATTACAAGAATTCCCTGGGCGTAGACCTGGTGGACGCCCGTGAGGAATACGGCGCCCGCGCCGCCCTGGAGCAGCGCCTGATCAAGGACATCTTCCAGCTCAACGTGAGCCTGAACCTGCGCCGCGTGAATGAGGAGTATGGCAACGACGGTTCCTTCGGCACCGCCCTCACCATCAATCCCACCTTCCCCATCTACAATGAGGACGGCAGCTACTATCAGCCCACGGCTCCTACCAACGCCACCAACCCGGTGGAGGCCATGCTCAACAAGACGGCCAACGGCCAGCGCATGTTCGCCACCGCCGCCGTCTCCCTGAAGGCCAACATCTTCAAGAACGATATCCACAACGTGAGCTCCACGGTCACATACTCGCTGGACTACAACGACTACAAGTCCAACAACTACACGCCCATCGAGTCCCACGATAAGTATTGGAACGGCTACGAAGGCACCGCCTCCCTGAGCTATTCCAAGAACTGGCGCAACCAGCTGGAATGGCTGTTCAACTACTCCTTCCACAGCGGCGCCCACCACATCAACGCCGTGGCCGGCTACTCTTACCAGGATTTCAACTCCGAGAGCATGAACATCACCAACCGCGGCTTCGCCTACGACTCCATTCTGTGGAACGATATCGGCTCCGGTACCGCCCGCACGGAGAATCCCGCCCAGACCAGCATGGGCTCCGGCAAGTCCCTGAGCAAGGTAATCGCCGTCCTGGCCCGTGTGAACTACAACTGGAACAACCTCCTCTTCGCCCAGGTCTCCCTGCGCCGGGAAGGCGCCACCAACTTCGGTGACAAGAACAAGTGGGGTAACTTCCCCGCCGCTTCCGTCGCCTGGGAAATGGCCAATATGGACTTCATGCGCAACGCCACTTGGGTGAACAGCCTCAAGCCCCGTGTGTCCTTCGGTGTCACCGGCCGCCGCGGGGGTTCCAACGTGGCCCGTCCCACCTACGGAAGCCATGGCCAGTATTATATGGACGGAGAATGGGTGAAGGGCTATCGGCCCGCCTCCAACGAAAACCCGGACCTGCGCTGGGAGAAACTGGTGGCCATCAACCTGGGTGTAGACTTCTCCTTCTTCGACAACCGCCTGCGCGGTAACCTGGACCTGTACGACCGCGAGAGCCCGGACCTGCTGTACAACTACACGGCTCCCCAGCCTCCGTTCATCCACAGCTCCATCCTGGTGAATGTGGGTAAGACCCGCAACATCGGTGCGGAACTCTCCCTGGAAGGCGACGTGTTCACCAAGACGCCCGTCAAGTGGACCACCGGCATCAACGCCGCCATCGGCACGTCCCAGATCGTCACCCTGTCCAACCAGATTTACGGTGCTTCCTACATCGACATGCTGGGCACCGGCGGCCTGGGCCAGACCTCTTACTACTACCGTTACACGGAAGGCAGCACCATCGGTACCCTCTATGGCTACGAGGCCGCCGGCGTGAACGAGTATGGCGACATGATGGTGTATGACAAGGAAGGGAATGTGATTACCGCCGCATCGGCCAGCGCCGACAGCAAGCGCTACATCGGCAATACCATTCCCAAGCTGTTCCTGTCCTGGAACAACACCCTCCGCTACAAGAACTTCGACCTGAACATCCTGATGAACGGCGCCTTCGGCCACATGATTTACAACAACCGCCGCGCCGGCAACCTCCAGAGTTCCGGTAACGCCAATGTGTTCCGCACCGCCTACACCCGCGACAAAGCCATTCGCGAATACGGCGGCGTGGTCACTTCCTTCTTCCTGGAAAAAGGCGACTTCATGAAGATCCAGAATGTCACCCTGGGTTACACCCTCCATCCCAGGAAAAAGGATATCCTCCAGAGCCTGCGCGTGTTCCTCACCGCTACGGACCTGTACACCTTCACCGGTTATACGGGAACGGATCCGGCCCTGCTGAGCACCAACGGACTTACTCCCGGCGTGGATAACGGTGTCGGTTACCCGGAAACCCGTGTCGTCACCCTGGGTGCCACCATCACTTTCTAATTGGACTGCTTTATGAGAAAGATATTCAATCTGACTGTCATCGCTGCCGTAGCCCTGAGCCTGAGTTCCTGCTTCGACCTCACCGAAAAGGCTTTCAACCGCATCGAAAAAGACAATTTCTACCAGAACGAGGGTAGTGTGAAGGGCGCCATCGCTTCCGTGTACTATACGGCGGAAGGTTCCTTCGGCGAGTACTTCTTCTACCTGAACGAATTCTCCGCCGACCAGATTGCCTGGCGCGTATGGAACGGCGGTACCTGGGGCTGGGACAACGCAGAGAAGTTCGTGCTTTCCTCGCATACCTGGACTTCCCAGTCTTCCATCATCCAGAGCGCCTGGAACAATACCTGGGGCGCCATCGGCGAATGCAACAGCATTATCCATGACCTCCAGACCATCGACCTGGCCGCCATCGGCGTTACCTCCGAAAAGGCCAGCCAGTACATCGACGAGATGCGGACCCTGCGCGCCTGGTGCTACTACAACCTCTTCGAGGTATGGGGCGGCGCCCTGCCGCTGAACACGGAAGTCACTTCCGAGGTTCCGCCCACCGCAGACCCGGACTTCGACACCTCCTGCAAGAAGATCTGGCAGTTCCTGGTGGATGAACTGGACGCCAGCCTGGCCGGCCTTCCGAAGAACAATGTGAACCGGATGAACCAGGCCACCAACCGCATGATCAAGGCCCGCCTGATGTTCAACGCCGAGGTCTTTGTCAAGGAAAACCACTACAGCGAGGCCGAGGCCCTGTGCAACGAAATCCTGAGCGGCACCTACGGCACCTATGCCCTGGCCGATGATTTCCGCGACATCTACAACATCGACAACATCAACTGCCCCGAGGTCATCTTCGCACTGGCTTCCGAGTACGGCAAGTCCCACGGCAATGCCTACAACTGCCGCGACGTGACCTTCCTCCCGTACAATGCCTTCGGCGATCCGCTCTCCATCCTGGGCACCAACAACGACCAGGGCCGCTGGAACTGCGTGATCATCGCCCCGTCCCACGACAACACCGGCACCGTGCTGCCTACCGGCGGCACCGACACCGGCGGCAAGTCCTTCGTCTTTGACTACGGCGACAAACTGGGCGCCGTGTATGACAGGTTCGACGACCGCGACATCCGCAAGAAACCCTACCACGCCGACACCAACGGCAATTGGGAAGGCCTCTTCCTGATCGGCGCACAGAAGGATTACTACACGGGCGCCGCCCTTCCGGCCGATGCCGACCGCGACGGCCAGGATCTGGTGTACGTGGACCAGGTGGGTACCTTCCAGAACAAGGGCCGCGACTTGGCCGACGTGATGTCCCCGCACTGGGGCGAGACCAACTCCGGCTACCGTATGCTCCGCTATCCCATCCTTCCGGATGTGTGCGGCGTAGACTTCCGCGACATCGACGAGGTGGAATTCCGCCTCTCGGAAGTGTACTATATGCTAGCCGAGTGCAAACTGCGCGCAGGCGACAGCGGTGCTGCCAAAGACTTGGTGAACCAGGTGCGCAAGCGCTACTTCAAGGCCTCCGACTGGGCCGCCGCCAAGGATGAACCCGGTCCCGGCTTCACTGCCTTCGATGCCGACTGGATGCTTAACGAGTGGGGCAAGGAGTTCCTCTGCGAGGGACGCCGCCGCCGCACCGACCTCCGTCGCTTTGACAAATTCACCCAGGGCCAGTGGTGGTTCTTCGGCCGTGGAAAGGACGACGACTTCTATCCCGCCCAGCGCGACCGCAAGTACGAGTGGTTCCCGCTGCCGCAGGCTGCCCTTACGGTGAATCCCGGCCTTGTTCAGAATCCTAACTACGTTGAATAGCCATGAAAAGACTCTTTACATATTTCACCATTCCGGTCCTGGCCCTGCTGGCGGCCTGCTCTCCCAAGCTGGAGATCGAGTACGCCCACGAAGCCCAGGCATTCCAGACGCAGAGCAATCTGATCCTGGTCGAGGGCATCATGCCGCAAGCATCCACCGCCACCGAGGAAATCTACATTGTGGGTGCTTTCAACGGGGATGAGGCTGCCATCGGCAACCCTGAGTACCTGATGACACACTCCGAGACCATCACCTCCAAGTGGGGCATCTACCTGGATCCCGCCCGATTCGTAAGCGGCAAGACCCTGGCCGACGGCTTCACTTTCTACTCTGTCCAGCAGGGCTATGAGCGCTCTTCCCGCAACGAGCCCGTGCTGCACAAGCTCACCATCGGCCCTGGAGAGTGGGCCAACGTGTATGCCGACAAGTGGGAGCAGTTCTTCAAGCCCGTGGAGGAAGAACCCGGCGTTGAACTGCCGGAGCACGCCGGCGTCCGCATCTACATCATCGACCAGACCGGCTGGGATGCCATCGCGCTGTACCAGTGGGGCGACGCGAACAACTTCGGCGGCAACTGGCCCGGTGCGGCGGTGACCGGCACGTGGAAGGCCGATGGCGTGGAGTACAAGTACTTCGAGTACGGCGACGACATCTTCGGCCTGGGGCAGAACCTCATCTTCAACAACAACGACAACGGCACGCAGCTGGCCGACTACAACGTTCACTTCGATGAAGGCGTAGCCGACTACTTCTTCCTGGTGACGGCCGACGGTGTCGAAGAGATCCCGAATCCGGCCAGCGGCGGCGCCTCCGATCCCCGCGATGCCATGAAGGATGCCAGCCCCTGGAGCGTGATCGGTTCCATCGCCAGCACCGGCAACAGCTGGAACGCCGATGAACCCATGCTCACCGACGGCACCTGGCACGTCTGCCTGGGCCTGACGCTCACCGCTTCCGACGAATTCAAGTTCCGCAAGGATGCCGGCTGGGATGTGAACTTCGGCGGCGCTTTCGCCGCCGTCGGAGAAGCCTTCGAGGTAACCCAGGGCGGTGCCAACATCCTGGTGACCGAAGACGGAACCTACGACCTGTTCCTGAATCCGGATGCCGCCAAGGTGATCATCGTCTTTGCCGGGGACCGCGTGAACCTGGACGCCGGTGACAACCCCGGCGGCGAAGATCCCGGTCCCGTGGAACCCGCCCAGCCCAATGACCCCGTCACCATCTACGTGCAGGATCTGTCCGGCTGGGAGGCCCTGGCCCTGTACATGTGGGGCGACAAGAATATCGAGGGTGCCGATGTCAGCGGTGCCTGGCCCGGCCTGCTTCCCGCCGAAAAGACCGTAAAGCTTGGTACGGTGAGCTACAAGGTATTCGAAGTGCCGGATGCCCTGGGCCGTGCAGAGAACCTGATTTTCAACAACAACGGCGGCGGCGTGCAGACGGCCGACCTGGCCCTCACCCTGGAGCCCGTCCAGTACATCCAGCTGGCCGACAACGGGGAAGGCACCATCGTGGCAACGGTCATCGATCCCACCAACCCGGACATCAAGATTCTCATCAACAACAAGACGGACTGGGAGGAAGTGGCCCTGTATGCCTGGGGCGATGCCGAAGCCTTCGGCGGCTGGCCCGGTGCGACGCCGGTGACCACCGAGGTGGTGAAAGGCGTGGAATACCTGGTCTTCGGCCTTCCCGCCGACATGGCCGGCAAGAGCCTCAACCTCATCTTCAACAATAACAACAATGGCAAACAGCTGGAAGGCTTTGCCATCACGGTTCCCGAAGATGAGATCTTCCTAACCATCAATGCGGCCTACAGCCTGGGCAATGTGGAGGGCAACCCCCGCGGCGAAGCTTCCACCATCTACGTGGTGAACAAGCAGGGCTGGGAGACGCTGAACCTCTATGCCTGGGGCGATGCCGAGGTCTTCGGCGGCTGGACCGGTGCAGCCGGTACCAAGATCGGCACCTGGTGCGGAGAACCCGTCTACACCTTTGATGTGTCTGCCGATGCTTCCGGCAAGAATGAGAACCTGATTTTCAACAACGGCGAAGGCGCCCAGTTCGACGCCCTTTCCACCACGCTGGGCGAAGACCTGTTCCTGGAAATCGAGAACTCCACCTGCACCGAAACCACGCCGGCTACCCGCGTGTACGTGATCGACGAAACCGGTTGGGACGAGATTGCCCTCTATGTCTGGGGCACCTCCGAAATCTTTGGCGGATGGCCGGGCGCAGCCCCTGCCGGAACCCAGGAGATCGGCGGCGTGACTTACAAGTATTTCGAAGTGCCTGCCGCTGCCTTCGGCAACACGGCCAACTTCATCCTGAACAACAACAATAACGGT
Source organism: uncultured Bacteroidia bacterium (assembly GCA_902784435.1). Taxonomy (GTDB): domain Bacteria; phylum Bacteroidota; class Bacteroidia; order Bacteroidales; family UBA932; genus Cryptobacteroides. The sequence goes on from CACZUR010000003.1 coordinate 80,592, forward strand.
GTTCAGCTGGAGAACTTCGACATCCTGAAGGGTCAGACCATCAAGACCGACTTCTACTTCCGCTTCACGGCAGACAACGTGACGGTCGTCGAATAAGCTTTTCGGGCCGGAGCCCCTGACCGGACTCCGGCCTGCCAGTAAAACCCGAACAATATGAAAAAGATACTGTATTTCCTCGCGCTGGCCATCGCCTTCACGGCGTGCGGCTGCGGAAAACCCAAGGAACTGCCCATCATCCATACGGGAGACCAAGCCAATGCGCCTACCGAACTCCTGTCCCTGGAAGCATCGGCCCGCGACAACTGGCAAATCTATCAGGTGAACCTGAAACTGTACGGCAATTCCGGCGCTTTCGGCAAGGTGCAGGCCCGCCTGGACGACATCAAGGCCCTGGGCACGGAAATCCTGTACCTGATGCCGGTGTACGCCGATGGAAAGACCGTTTTGCCGGGTTTGCCCGGAAACAAGCCTTTCGGCTCGCCCTACTGCATCAAGAACTACAAGGAAGTGAACAGCCTGTACGGCTCGCTGGAAGAGCTGCGCTCGCTGGTGAAGGCCGCCAAGGGCAAGGGCATGAAAGTGATGTTCGACTGGGTGGCCAACCACACCTCCTGGGACAACGTCTGGCTCACCGAGCACCCGGAGTGGTACGAGCACAAGGCCGACGGCAGCATCGCCTGGCCCACCAAGGACGGTGAGTGGAAGGATGTCGCGCAGCTGGACTTCGGAAAGAAAGAGCTGTGGGCCGCCATGGAGGATGCCCTGGAATACTGGGTGAAGGAACTGGACATCGACGGCTACCGCTGCGACTATGCCCACGGGGTGCGGGACGACTTCTGGAAAGAAGCCATCGGCCGCCTCAAAGAGCTCAAGCCCGGCTTTGTGATGCTGGCCGAAAGCGACTTCGACCGGATGTACAACAATGGCTTCGACATCATCTTCGACCGCGCCATGAAATCCAATATGCGCAAGCTCTTCTCCGGCGGGAAACCGGCCGATTTCGTGTCCTGGTACAAGGGTGACCTGGCCAAGGCCCCCGCGCCCAAGACCAAGCTCTACTTCGTCACCAACCACGACGACGCTACGGAGGGAACCCCTGCCGCCCAGTTCGGCTCCAACGAGGCCGCCCTGGCCGCTTACGTGCTCATGAGCGCCCTCAACGGCAGCGCCATGGTTTACGGCTCGCAGGAAACAGGCTACTCCTCCACCATCAACTTCTTCAATACCCAGACCATGGACTGGAAAGCCAATCCCAGTCTGACCCAGGCCTACCAGGCGGCCCTTTCCGACCTGGCGGCCGGCGACCGCAGCAAGGCCGTCAAGATTTACGGCCTGGAGTCCCTGGTGGTGGTCCGCTATGCCTCCGGCTTCACCGTGGCGGTGAATACAGGCAAGACGGGCCTCACCGCCAACTTGTCCAAGATAGGCACGGGCCTTCCCGAAAAGCAGAGCTTCGGCGCATACGAATTCAAAATCTGGAAATAGACCATGGACAGGATTGCCAAAAAATTAGTAGCTTTGGTATGCGGAATCCTTTGTTCCGTCACAGCCATGAATGCACAGAAAATTATTCAGCACGTAGAGCCGCTGTGCTGGTGGACCGGCATGAACACCGAGCTGCAGCTGCTGGTGCACGGCCACCAGATCGGCCAGGCCGATGTTACCCTGGAGGGCGGCGCCGGCGTATACATCAAGGCCGTCCACAAGGCCGACAGCCCCAACTACCTGTTCATCGACCTGCAGATTGACGCGGCCGCCAAGCCGGGCACCTATACCTTCGTTTTCCGGCAGGATGGCGTCACCGTGCGCTACCCCTACCAGATCAACGCCCGCGCGGCCGGGTCGGCCCTGCGGGAAAGCTACACCACCGCCGACCTTATCTACCTCATTGTCCCGGACCGCTTTGCCGACGGAGACCCTTCCATCGACTCCACCCCGGATACGGCCGAAAAAGCCAACCGGCAGCAGCCCATGGGGCGCCACGGCGGTGATATCCAGGGCATCATCGACCACCTGGACTATATCGCGGACCTGGGTGCCACGGCCCTCTGGAGCACGCCGCTGCTGGGCGACAACGCCCGCCACGGCTCCTACCACGGCTATGCCTGCAGCGACTACTACCACATCGACCCCCGCTATGGCACCAACGAGAAATACAAAGAGCTGGTGGAGGCCGCCCACGCCAGGGGCATCAAGATCGTGATGGACGTGGTCACCAACCACGCCAGCACGGAGCACTGGTGGATGAAAGACCTGCCGTTCAAGGACTGGATCCATGTGAACGAGCCTTACATCAATTCCAACCACACCATGAGCCTGGCCCTGGATCCCAACGCCTCCAAGGCCGACCTGGCCGTCATGGAAGAGGGCTGGTTCTCCCGCGGCATGCCGGACATGAACCTGGACAACCCTTACATGCTCAAGTACTTCCAGCAGTGGGCAGTGTGGTGGATCGAGTACTCGGGCCTGGACGGTTTCCGGGTGGATACCTGGTTCTACAACGAGAAAGTGCCCATGTCGCAGTGGGCCAAGGCCGTGACGGATGAATACCCGCATTTTAACATCGTGGGAGAGAACTGGAACGCCAATCCGGATTACTGCGCCTACTGGCAGAAGGACAATCCCAACCGGGACGGTTTCAATTCCTACCTGCCCAGCATCATGGACTTCCCGCTGCAGGGCGCCATCTCACAGGCTTTCTCCGCGCCCATCCCCCGGGAGGGTGCAGCGGAGCAGCAGCCTGCCCGCGGACGCCGCGGGGCCGACATCTCGGCCGTGTACAATGCCCTGTCGCACGACTTTATCTACCACGACCTCAGCCACATGCTCATCTTCCTGTCCAACCACGACATCGCCCGTATCGGTGACACCTTCGGACAGGACCCGCGCCGCATGAAGATGGCTTTCACGCTGCTGGCCACGCTGCGGGGCATCCCCCAGCTGTTCTACGGGGACGAGATGATGTTCACCATCGGCAACCCCCGCCGCGACGACGGGCGCCTGCGCATGGACTTCCCCGGCGGCTGGGCGGGCGACCCGGTGAATCTCTTCACCGAGGAAGGGCGCAGGAAGGCATCGGCTGCGCCGGAATGGGCCCACGCCCAGGACCTGCACGACTATGCCCGCACCCTTTTCCAATGGCGCAAGGGCAAGGAGGTGATCCATGCCGGCAAAACCCTGCACTTCCTGCCCCAGGACAACACATACGGCTATTTCCGCTACAACGAAAAAGAAGTGGTGTTTGTGTTCGTAAACAACTCCCAGGAGGCTAAAAACGTTCCCTGGACGCGCTTCAAGGAGATTTCCGAAGGCCTGGGCGCCGGTAAGGATGTCATTACCGGAGAGCGTATTACGGTGTCGGACAGCACGGTGGTTCCGGCCTTGAGCACGCTCATCGTGGAATTTCAGAAATAAGTGCGACGTCGGGAGACGTCCGGTTTCCAATGTTCATTAGTGTGTAGTTTTTTAGCATTGGACTGAAGGGGGTGAGTGTTGGTTATCACCCCCTTTTTCGTAAAAAATCCGTATCTTTACAAACGACAGGCTTTATGAGATTCCGTCTAATCATACTGGCTCTTCTGCTGCCGGTCCTTTCCCGGGCCATTGCCATAGACCGCATGGACCCGCCCTTCTGGTATACGGGCATGCAGAACCAGGAGGTCCAGATTCTGTTTTACGGCCCCGGCGTCGCCCGGGCGCAGCTCAGTCTGGACCCTTATCCGGGCGTGAGCCTGAAAGAGGTGGCCACCGTCCAGAATCCCAATTACCTTTTCGTCTACCTGAATGTGGCGCCCGAAGCGCAGCCCGGCACCCTGCAGTTCACTTTCAAAGAGGGCCGCAAGAAGACCGTGCAGTCCTTCCGGCTGCATGAGCGCAATCCCAAGCCCGGAGCGCAGGGTTTTACCTCGGCCGATGTGCTGTATCTCATCATGCCCGACCGCTTTTCCAACGGCAATCCCGGCAACGACGTGCTGGGGGAGTGGGGTGTGAACCGCGGTAACGGCGGCGGCCACCACGGCGGCGACCTCCAGGGCATCCGGGACCACCTGGACTATCTGGATGCGCTGGGCGTGACGGCCATCTGGCTGAACCCGGTGCAGTTCAACAAGGGAAACGCTTCCCACGGCTACTCCATCTCGGACTATTATCAGGTGGATCCGCGCCTGGGCAGCAATGAGGAGTATTGCCAGTTCATCGACGCCGCCCACGAAAAGGGCCTGAAGGTGGTCATGGACATGATTTTCAACCACTGCGGTCGTTCGCATTGGTGGATGGAAGACCTTCCGGAGCCGGACTGGATTCATCCCAACATCGAAAGGACCACCCATTACAAGTGGACGCTGATGGATCCGCATGCTCCAGAGAGCGAGAAAGAGGTGCTGGTAAACGGCTGGTTCTCGGGCGGCATGCCGGACCTGAACCAGAAGAACCGCCACCTGGCCGCCTATCTGATCCAGAACAGCATCTGGTGGATAGAATATGCCCGCATCGACGGCATCCGCATGGACACCTACCCGTATGCCGATTACGACTTCATGGTGCGCTGGTGCAGGGAAGTGGAAGCCCAGTACCCGGACTTCAACATCGTGGGCGAGGGCTGGTATCCCCGCAATTCTGCCGCCGGCTGGTGGCAGGGAGGATCGGCCCTGAACCCCTCCGACCCGCATCTGAAGACGGTGATGGACTTCGACCTCACCTTTACGGCCAAACGGGAAATGCTCAGGGAGAGCAACACCTCAGAAGGCTCCGAGGCCGGTCTTTTCAAGCTGTACGAATGCATCGCCCAGGACTTCCTGATTCCTGACCCTGGTCACGTGCTCACTTTCCTGGACAACCACGACATCGCCCGCTTCATGGAGCCCGGCGAGCCTGCCTGGAAGCTGAAGCAGGGCCTGGCCTTCCTGCTCACCACCCGCGGCATCCCGCAAATCTACTACGGGACCGAGATTGCGATGGGCGGGCGGGATGCCCTCCGTGCCGATTTCCCCGGCGGCTGGGCCGAAGACCCGCGCAGCGCCTTCACCCGGGAAGGGCGTACGGCCTTTGAAAATGAGTGCTGGGATTTTGCCAGCAAGCTGCTGAACTGGCGCCGGACCTCCGGGCCTGTGGCTAATGGCAGGCTCATCCACTATACCCCGGACAATGCCACCAAGTGCTATGTCTATGCCCGCACGGACGGGAAAAACACCGTGCTGGTCATCCTGAACGGCTCCGACAAGGAACAGACCGTGCCCATGGGACGGTTCCGGGAGGCCATCGGCACCTATGACATCGGCCGGGATGCCGTCAGCGGAGAGGTGGTCAAGCTTACGGAACCCGTGAAAATAGCCCCCAGGGGGGTGTATGTGCTGGATCTGGCGCAATCGGCCCCGGCGTACGCGGTTTTTGACGAAGGTCTCATAGACCGCATTCAGGCGCAGGGCTGGCTGGCGGAAATCCTGAAACGCCAGCGGGAAGGCCTTACGGGCCACCCAGAGGCCATGGCCTACCCCTACAACTCTGTGCTCTGGGCCGGAGAACTGAAGCGGGATTCCGACAGGCGCGGGGCCGACTGGTGGCGCTTCGAGCAAACCGCCTACTATCTGGACGGACTCACCCGCCTGGGCTATCTGCTGGACGACGAAGCCCTCCTGGCCAAATGGCAGGAAAACATAGAATATGTGCTGGCGCATCCGCTGCCTTTCAAAGAAGGGGTGGAACTGCCGCCGGCCGAACCCCGCGGAGGGCGGAGTTTCGGTGCGCAGGTGTCGGAGGACCCCCGCGCCCAGCAGCGGATCCAGCGCTTCCGGGAGCGGGATGCCCGCCGGCGCCGGATTGCCGCGATAGACCGTCCGGAAGGCCGTCTGGGCCCCGAAACCGAATCCATGGCCTGGCCCTGGGCCGTTTTCTTCCGGGCCGTCAAGGCATATTATGAGGCCACCGCAGACCCGCGCATCCCGGCCGCCCTGGAGAAGAATTACCTGTCCTATCCGGTGGAGGAACTGGGAATGGACCGCTTCGTGGTTAACGTGGAGGGTATGCTGTGGACTTACTCCCTCACCGGGAATCCCGCCCTGCTGGAGCGTGCCGTGGCCGCCTGGAAGGAGAATGCCTCCGAGCTTACGCAGGCATCGGCCCTGGACGGGAGCGAATTCCACATGCACGGGGTTACCATGAACGAACTCCTGAAGGTTCCGCTGCTGCTGTACGAATACACCGGCGAAAAGCCTTACCTGGATGCCGCGCTGCACGCGATGGCCAAGATGGAAGGGCCCAATATGCTGGTGGACGGTGTGAATTCCTCGTCCGAGGCCCTCGCGGGCAACGACGCCCTGGCCAGCCACGAGACCTGCGATGTCAGCGACTACACCTGGACGGCCGGTTACTACCTCATGGCTACCGGCGACGGCAGCTGGGCCGACCGCATAGAGAACGCCATCTTCAACGCGGGCCTGGGCTCCATCACCAAGGACTTCCGCTCCATGCAGTATTTCTCCTGCCCCAACCAGGTCATCGCCACGGGTAACTCCAACCACAACCGTTTCAAGCACGGTCTCACCTGGATGGCTTACCGGCCCATCCACGAGACGGAATGCTGTATAGGCAACCTGCACCGCTATATGCCCAATTACGTGGCCCGCATGTGGCTCAAGGACCGGAACGGGCAGCCGGTGGCCGCCCTCTACGGGCCTTCCACCGTTGAATACGGCCTGGGCGGCGGCCTCAGCGTGCGCATCGTGGAAGAGACCGCCTATCCCTTCGAGGAGCAGGTGCGCTTTACCTTCCGCTTCTTCCGGAACGGGGCCGAAGTAAGCACTCCCGTTCCCATGGATTTCACCTACCGCATTCCCGGGTGGTGTCCGTCGGCCCAGGGAAAAGGCTTCCATACCGTTTCGCGCAGCTGGGTGAGCGGTGAGAGCTTTACCGTACAGCTTCCTATGCAGGTGGAGCCGGTAGAGACGCCCGGAGGCGGCCTTTCGCTTCGCCGCGGCCCCATCCTGTACACCTATGCCGTTCCTGCCAGCGTACAGGAAGATACGGCAGTTTATGACAATCTGGCCGGGAAAGTGTCGGCCAATCCGGATTTCAAGAGCTGGTCCATGACTCCCGCCGGGGCCTGGAACTATGCCCTGGTGCAGGACCGGCTGCAGGAAGTGAAACTGGTCCGGACCGGTGCCGAAGGCTTCCCCTTCGACCCTTCGGCCGTACCTCTGAAACTGCGGGTGCCCGTGGTGAAGGTCCAGGGCTGGACGCTGGACCAGGACCGGTATACGCCTGCCTTGCCCCAGACCGTAGTGCCGGAAAGCCGGAAAGTCTCCTATATAGAACTTGTACCTTACGGGAGCACCACGCTCCGGCTCACCATATTCCCGAAATACTAAAACAAAACCCATATGCGTAAACTGTTGCTCATAACCGCTCTTGTTGCGGCCGCTTTCCAGGCCTTTGCCGCCTCCGGAAACAATCCCGTAGCCAATCCCAAAGCCCAGGTGGTGGAAGGAAAGGCCCGTTTCACCGTGCTCACGGACCGGCTCGTCCGCCTGGAATGGGCGGCCGACGGCCAGTTTGAAGACCATGCCTCGCTGGCCGTCGTGAACCGCGACCTGCCGGTGCCGGCCTTCAGCGTTTCCCGTTCCGGCGGGGCCCTGACCCTGAAAACGAAGTCCCTTACCCTCGTGTACAAGGGCGGGGAAGGTCCTCTTTCGGCCGACAATCTTTCCGTCACTTTCAAAATGGGCGGGAAAACCGTGAAATGGCATCCCGGCCTGGAAGACACGGGCAACCTGATGGGCACCGCCCGCACGCTGGACGGCTGCGAGGGCCCGGACAAGATTAACTTCAACGACCCCATGGAGAAGGGCATCCTGTCCCGCGACGGCTGGGCCGTGGTGGACGAGAGCCAGCGGCATCTGCTGGTGCCCGACGACAGCGACTGGGGCGAATGGGTGGCCGCCCGTCCGGAAGGGGAGCGGCAGGACCTGTACCTGTTTGCCTACGGCCACGACTACAAGGCCGCCCTGGCCGATTATACGAAGGTGGCCGGCAGCATCCCCATGCCCCCGAAGTTTGTCTTCGGATACTGGTGGAGCCGCTACTGGGCCTACACGGACCGGGAATTCCTGGCCCTGGGACAGGAATTCCGTGAGCGGAAACTGCCCATCGACGTGATGGTGATTGACATGGACTGGCACCACACCTGGCAGCATGCCAGCCGCGAAGAAAAGCGCAAAGGCATCGGCTGGACCGGCTACACCTGGAACCGCGACCTCATCGCCCAGCCGGAAGCATTCCTGGCGCAGGTGCATGCCCTGGGGCTCAAGACGTCCCTGAACCTGCATCCGGCCGGCGGCATCAGCCCGCGCGAGAATCAGTATCCGGCCTTCCTGGCCGACTATCTGTCCCGGACCAGCGACTATGACGGCCCGCGCGGCTACCTCCTGCGCGACGGCAATTACACCGATGTGCCGTTCCGGATCGACCAGCGTGCCTGGACCGACGCCTATTTCAATTCCGTCCTGCATCCCCTGGAGAAAGAGGGCGTAGACTTCTGGTGGCTGGATTGGCAGCAGTGGAAGGAGAGCAAGTATACCCCCGGCTTGAGCAACACCTTCTGGCTCAACCATACCTTCTTCAACGACAAGGTACGCCGCAACCGCGGCCTGGCCCCCGAGAAGGCCGAACGTCCGCTCATCTATCACCGCTGGGGCGGTCTGGGCAGCCACCGGTATCAGCTGGGTTTCTCCGGCGACACCCACATCAAATGGGAGGTGCTGGGTTACCTGCCGGAATTCACCGCTACGGCTTCCAACGTGCTCTACGGCTACTGGGGCCACGACCTGGGCGGCCACATGCAGCGCGGCGACCACCCCACAGACCCGGAACTGTTCACCCGCTGGCTGCAGTATGGTGTTTTCTCGCCCATCTTCAAGACACACAGCACCTCATCGGCCGTCCTGGAGCGCCGCATCTGGATGTTCCCGGACCACTACGAATACATGAAAGCGGCCCTGGAGCTCCGTTATGCCCTGTCCCCGTACATCTACGACATGGCCCGGGAGGCCTATGAGACGGGCATTTCCCTGTGCCGGCCGCTCTACTACGAGTATCCGGAAAAGGCCGAAGCCTACCAGTGGAAACAGGAGTACTTCTTCGGCGACAATATCCTGGCCGCCACTGTGTGCGAGCCCGTCGGGGCCGACGGCCTGGCTGGCCGCGACGTATGGCTTCCCGCCGGTACCCAGTGGTACGACATGGCCCACCACCAACTGCTGCCGGGCGGCACCGTGCAGAAACTGCAGTACGCCATCGGGGAAAACTGCTGGTTCGTGAAAGCCGGCGCCATCCTGCCTCTGGCCGGGGAAGGCATCCAGAACCTGCAGTCCGTGTCTGATGAACTGCGCATCTACATTGCCCCGGGTAACGGCCGCAGCAGCTACACGCATTTCGAGGACGACGGCGTTTCGCAGGCCTATCCCACCCAGTTCTCCGCCACGAAGATTGTCAAGGTGGCCAGCGGTTCCGGCGTGACGGTGGAAATCGGCCCGGCCGAAGGCTCCTATGCCGGCAAACCCGCCAGCCGCAAGCTCTCGCTGGTGCTGGGCGGCGCCTCCCGCTGCCCCAAGGCCACGCTGAACGGCCAGCCGCTGGAGTGCCAATACAATGCCGATACCCGCGAAGCCTCGGTCTTCCTCCCCGCCACCCCCGCCGCCCAGGCCCAGAAGGTGGTGGTGAAGTGGTAATGCCGGTGTGACCTTCCCCAAAATGCCCCATGATCTTCCCCGGCCGTTTTGTGGCTGGCTCGTAAGTGTTTGATTTATAGTATGTTATGGATTTTTATCGGAGCAAATTGCGCCGATAAAAATCCACAACTCGTTGATGGTGAGGCGTTTGTGCACCAGGCATACCCAGCCTTTCGGGGGTACTTAGGCCAGCAGATTGGTGAGGGCCGCGAAGTCCTCCACGGAGAGCTGCTCCGGGCGCTGGGAAAAGACGGGTTGGGCCAGGAAGGCCGACAGGGCGTCCTCCGACCAGCCCTCGCGTTCCGCTTTGGCGCGGGCGAGCGGCTTCAGGGGGTTCCGCATCATCTTGCGGCGCTGGCCGAAGGCGGTTTTTACCACGGCCTTGAACAGGGATTCGTCGCAGCCCAGGGACGTGCGGCCGTTCCGGCGCAGCCGGATGACGGCGCTCTCCACCTTGGGCGGCGGGGCGAAGCAGCCGGAACCCACGGTGAACAGATACTCGATGTCGTACCAGGCCTGCAGCAGCACGGACAGGATGCCGTAGGTCTTGGAGCCCGGCGGACAGGCGATGCGCTCGGCCACCTCCTTCTGCACCATGCCCACCACTTCGGGGATGCTGTCCTTGTAGTCCAGCACCTTGAAGAAAATCTGGGACGATATGTTGTAAGGGAAATTGCCGATGATGCCGAACTGCCCGGGGAACAGTTTCTCCAGCCGGAGCCGCAGGAAGTCCCCTTCCATGAGCCGGCCCTGCATGCCCTGGAAGTGCGTGAGGAGGTATTCCACGCTTTCGGTGTCAATCTCGATGAGCCGGAGGTCGATGTCTTCCCGCTCCAGCAGGTACTGGGTAAGGACCCCCATTCCCGGCCCCACTTCCAGGACGGGGAAGGGATGCCCGGTCGGGGCCGGGAATGACAAGGCGCCGTCATTCCCGGCCTGACCGGGAATCTTCAGGGCGTCCACAATGGCGCGGGCCACCTTCTGGTCCGTGAGAAAATGCTGCCCGAGGGCCTTTTTTGCGCGTACTTCCGTCATGCTTGCAAAGATACACTATTTTCCATACCTTTGCAAAGTAACGCTATAACGTCACTCTTGTATGGAAACAATACTTTTTCACGGGTCCGACAAGGTAATTGATTGGCCCACCAAACGGGGCGGGAAGGTGCACAACGACTTTGGCCAGGGTTTTTACTGCACCCCGGATTTGGAACTGGCGCGGGAATGGGCCTGCACGGAGTACCCGTCGGCCTTCGCCAATCACTATTGTTTCGAGCCCGCATTCGACCTGAAAGTCTGTGACCTCTCCGGACCGGATTATCATGTGCTCAACTGGTTGGCAATCCTGTTGGAAAACAGGGTTTTCGAGACACGTCATCCTGTTCCGCAGGCCCTCAAAGCATATATCATACAAACGTTTCTTCCGGACTTGTCGGGCTTCGACATCATAAGGGGTTACCGGGCCGATGACTCCTATTTCGACTATGCCAGATTCTTCCTGGACGGAGGGATGAACCTGGACCAGCTGCGCGATGCCATGCGCCTGGGTAAACTTGGAGAGCAGATATTCCTGCAGAGCGAAAGAGCGTTTGAGGCCCTGGTATTCCTTTCGGCAGAGCCTGTAGACCGGTCTGTGTACCTTCCCAGGCGGCAGGTACGGGAAACCCGTGCCCGTGACGAATTTCATAAGATCAAGTACGGCCCCAAAGTTTTCGAGGGCATTTTTGCCCTGGATCTTTACAGGCAACAAATCAAGAACGACGATGCACGCTTACGATAAAGATATGATGCTGTCGGCACGGGACAACTTTGCCGTGATGATAGACTATGCCGTCACCTGGTGCGGCAAGGACCTCAGGGAGTTTTATAACCGCTTTCTGGGCAGTTTGATAGACATTGCCTTCGGCATCGGCCATCCCAAATTCACACTGGGGATGAGCGGTATCGAACTGGCCGGCCGGGTGTACGAAAACACCGGCGGAGAACTGCCGCTGGACGGCAGTTACCGCTTCCCTTATGCCGATTCCAGCTACTATTGGACCGGCTGGGCGCTTTGCCAATACCAGTGGTACAAAGGCGTTCCCTTCGCGTCCATCGACCGCAACGGCCTTCCTGTCGAAAAGATTCACGAACTCTTCCATCCCCTGCACGAGGCCGATATCACCAAAGTCTTCGATGTCTTCGATACCTGTTACCGGCCCCGGGCGCGCTCTCTGAAAGAGTGCCGGAAAGCCATCGGCCTCACCCAGGCGGCACTGGCCGGACGCAGCGACGTGTCGCTCCGGATGATCCGCGCCTACGAACAGGGAACCCAGGACCTCTCCCGGGCAGAAGCCTCCACCCTCCTGCGCCTTTCCCGGGCCCTCTGCGTGCCTCCGGAGCGCTTGGTGGAGGGGTTGTAAGCTTTGATTTTCCGTCCTTTATTCGTATTTTCGTGGAAGATAGGGAGCTTGCCACTGTTTATCAGTAAGGTTAGTTGTATATTGACTTGTAGCTTTAATTGGATGGTACTCATAATGTTACGAAAAAATGTTTCGGTAAACCTACAGATTTTTAATTATTTGCGGCTCTATTGGCAATTATTTCACTCATATTTAAACAGCTTCTAGTCTATGCATAGTTTAAAACAAGGAATAAGCTTTTCATTAACAGAACGTTGCCGGGGAATTGGCTTTGTAAAAAAAAAGCAATTGGTATATTAGGAACTCATGTAATGTGGGTTATAAGGATTTACTATCTTTTAGTTTTTATAATTACAAATCTTCTCTTGGGCTCAGTTGCTTTTCAGGAATATGTAATTCGCAAGTTGATGAGCTTTACAAAACAATGACAGGAAATCGGACTAATGCCCCAATTCCTTTAATTTGTATTAATTTGGGGTATATTGAACCATACGGACGTTTTAAAGATTGGCTTGTTCAAGAAAACAATAATTATAAAATAATAGAAGACAATATTTTCAGAGAGATACAGGAATACACTACGCCATTTTATAAAGAGTATAGCGACGTTGAGCGTTTACTATTATCTTTTGAAAAAATGGAGTTGAACATTGACAAGGAGCAACAGTTTTTCATGCTGCCATTGTTATATTTAATTACTGGACAAAAACAACGGGGGATAGCTTTCATGAATAATCTATTGTCATCAAGATTTGTGCTTGATGATTATAAGAAGAATTACATGTCAAATTACTTCTCTTATGGCGAAAAATAGATATCAGTTATTCTTTGCCTTTTCTCTTCCCGAGCTCCTTGTTGTTCTCGTGATTATAGGCATCCTCGTGCTTGTGGCCCTTCCGAACCTTATGCCCTTGATTTCAAGGGCTAAGGCTACGGAGGCGCAACAGCAGCTTACCTTTCTGCATTCACTAGAGCAGAGCTACTTCTATACTTATTCCCGGTACTCTGGCTTTGGACAGGAGGATGGGAATCTGGCTCTGAGGCCGCAGGGGTTCTGCGTCCGAGAATCGTCTCTGGAAGCGGGACGAGACCAACATCGCGACAAATCATCAAAAATAAAAAAGTATTATTATGAAACGGATTATTGTTATTTGCATCGCAACCCTGTCGTGTCTGTCAATGTCGGCGCAACAAAAAGGTGATATGTATATTGCCGCTTCTGCGAGTGCTTCTTTTGGTGTTCAAGGAACGAAGACCTTTGATGGCGTTTCGACAGAGGGGATGCGTCGGCCTACGGCAACTTCTGCGAGTGCATCGGCCGAATTCGGCTTTTTTGTTGTCAATCACCTTCGGCTGGCATTGGGCATCGGGGTTCCTTACCTCTCTTCGCCGATAGGGGAGACATATCATAGAAATCGAACAGTCGCTTTCCTCGTAAATCCGAACGTCGCATATTATATCCGGTTGGCAGACGGTTTATATTATACGCCGGAAATTGGATTCGCTTATCAGGTAGGCGCATATAAAGAAGAGCTGTCGGCACAGACATCTTATAATGCCAACTATGGTAGTTGGCAGGTGTATCTCAACTATCTGGCGTTGGAATACAAGATTAACCGTAAATTCGCATTGGGCGTTGGGATCGGTGCTGTTTCCTATGGCGCCGCCCATGTCAAGGACAAGGCATCGGCGGCCTATGTCAAGAATGAGATGCTCAACGTTAACCTAAATACGGCTTCGGTACACGTCCGGTTTTATCTGTAAGGCCACGTTGACGGAAAATGTGATCTGTGTGCGTTCTGGCTGTCAACGCGGCAATGAATAAAAATTGGGGCACCCACCCTCTTTTTTTGACCTGAAAAATGCCTATCTTTGTAAACTGGAATATAACTTAAACAACTATATGTACAGAACACACACGTGCGGGGAACTCCGCATAGAGAACAAGGGACAGCAGGTGACGCTTTCCGGATGGGTGCAGAAGGCCCGCAAACTGGGCGGCATGACGTTTATCGACCTCAGGGACCGTTATGGCATTACCCAGCTGGTGGTGGAGGCCGATGCCCCCGCCGCCCTGGTGGAAACCGCTACTTCCCTGGGCCGTGAATTCGTGATCCAGGCCATCGGCGAGGTGGTGGAGCGCAGCGCCAAGAACCCCAAGATGCCTACCGGCGACATCGAAATCAAACTTCAGGACATCCACATACTCAACAAGAGCGTGACCCCGCCCTTCACCATCGAGGAAGAGAGCGACGGCGGTGAGGACCTCCGCGCCAAATACCGTTACCTGGACCTGCGCCGCGGTCCGCTGCAGCGTGCCCTGGCGCTTCGGCACAAAGTGGCCCACGAAGTGCGCAACTACCTGGACGCCAAAGGCTTCATGGAAATTGAAACCCCGTACCTGATCAAGAGCACCCCGGAAGGGGCCCGCGACTTCGTGGTGCCTTCCCGCATGAATCCCGGCCAGTTCTACGCCCTTCCGCAGAGCCCCCAGACCTTCAAGCAGCTCCTGATGGTGGCCGGCTACGACCGCTACTTCCAGATTGTACGCTGCTTCCGCGACGAAGACCTCCGGGCCGACCGCCAGCCGGAATTCACCCAGATAGACTGCGAAATGTCCTTCGTGGAGCAGGAAGACGTCCTGAATATGTTCGAGGGCATGATGCGCACCATCTTCAAGAACGTCCTGAACGTAGACATCCCCAACCCCATGCCCCGCATGAGCTGGTACGACGCCATGGACCGCTACGGCTCCGATAAACCGGATGTCCGTTTCGGCATGACCATCCACGAGCTCACGGACGTGGCCAAGGGCAAGGGCTTCAGCGTGCTGGACGATGCTGCCTACATCGGCGCCATCTGCGTTCCCGGCGCGGCGGAGTACACCCGCAAGCAGATTGACGAGCTCACCGAATGGGTGAAACGCCCGCAGGTGGGCGCCAAGGGCCTCATCTACGTGAAAGTGAATGCCGACGGCAGCTTCAAGAGCTCCGTAGACAAGTTCTACGACGCTGCAGCGCTCGCCGCCTGGGCCGCCGCCGCAGAGGCCAGGCCCGGCGACCTGATGCTGGTGATGAGCGGCCCCGCCAAGCGCAAGGTCCAGACCATGCTGGGCGTGCTGCGCCTGGAAATGGGCGGCCGCCTGGGCCTCCGGAACCCGCGCGAGTTCGCACCCCTTTGGATCGTGGACTTCCCGCTCCTGGAATGGGACGACGAAACCCAGCGCTTCTACGCCATGCACCATCCCTTCACCGCTCCCAAGCCGGAGCATGAGAAGTGGTTCTACTCCGATGCCAAGGAAGACCTGGAGCGCGTATGCGCCAACGCCTACGACTTCGTGCTCAACGGCAACGAACTGGGCGGCGGCAGCATCCGTATCCACAATGCCGATATGCAGAAACGCATGTTCGAGGTCCTGGGCATCGGCCCGGAAGAGGCCGAATACAAGTTCGGCTTCATCATCAACGCCTTCAAGTTCGGCGCTCCGCCGCACGGGGGCCTGGCCTTCGGCTTCGACCGCGTGTGCGCCCTCATGGGCGGCCAGGACACCATCCGCGACTACATCGCCTTCCCCAAGAACAACCAGGGCCGCGACGTCATGATCGACAGCCCGTCGGCCATCGACCAGTCGCAGCTGGACGAACTCCAGATAGACCTGCGTGTTTCGGAAAGCGCTCAGTAACAGTTGCTTATGAGTTTTGCTCCCGGCGTTTTTGCTGGGAGCAAAATGTATAACCGCCACAGTATCAACGGGTTAATGAAAACGGTAAAAGACTACGACCTTTCCGGCCGCAACACCTTCCGCATGAAGGTGAAGTGCGCGCTGTATGTGGAGATAGAGGCCGAGGCCGAGCTCCCGGCCCTGGACTGGGCCTCCCTGCCCCAGCCCGTGATGGTCATGGGCGGCGGCTCCAACCTGCTCTTTACCAGGGACTTTCCCGGGACGGTGCTCCATGTGGGGATTGCCGGTCAAGCCGGCAATGACGGCCCCTGCCCGGCCCCTGCCTCGTCCTGCCCGGCCCCGACCGGGCATCTTCTGGTTACCTGCGGCGCCGGAACGGTCTTCGACGATTTCTGCGCTTGGGCTGCGGCGGAAGGCCTCTGGGGGCCGGAGAACCTGTCGCTCATTCCGGGGGAATGCGGGGCCAGCGCCGTGCAGAACATCGGCGCGTATGGCGTGGAAGCCAAGGACATCCTGGCCGATATCCGCGCCTGGGACTGCCAGGAGCGCCGTTTCGTGCATATTGACCCGGCCGATTGCCGGTACGGCTACCGCACCTCCCGTTTCAAGACAGAGTGGAAGGGCCGGTACATCATCACGGCTGTCACCTACCTCCTGAGCCGCGAGCCGCAGCCCAAATTGGACTACGGCGGCATCCGGAAGGCACTGGAGATTGCCGGTCAGGCCGGCAATGACGGCGCTTCGTCATGCCCGGCTCCGACCGGGCATCTTACCCCGCAGCTCATCCGGGACACGATCATCGGCATCCGCAATGCCAAACTGCCGGACCCGGCGGTCGTGGGCAGTGCGGGCAGCTTCTTCTGCAACCCGGTCATCAGCCGGGAACACTTTGCCCGTATCCAGGAAATTGCCCGGCAGGACAACGGCCCGGACTACCAGGTGCCGCACTATGACACCCCGGACGGGGTCAAGGTCCCGGCGGCCTGGATGATCGAACAGTGCGGGTTCAAAGGCGCTACCAACGGCGGGGCACAAGTATATCAGAACCAGCCGCTGGTGATTGTGAATGCCAGCGGGAATGCCACGCCGGAAGAGATCATCGGCCTGGAGCAGCGGGTCATCGCGGCCATTGCGGCTAAATACGGCATCACCCTCCACCCGGAGGTGGAGCATGTATAGGTGCTGTCCCTACAGAAACTTCCGCTCACGGGCTTTGGTTAGCATCTCGGCGGTATTCTTCGCATCAAATTTGGCAATAAGGCGCTGGCGCCGCCACTTGATGGTCTGTTCCGTGAGGAAGAGACGTCTGGCGATGTCTTTGCTGGTCAGTCCTTCGGCCAGCATCGGGAGGATCTCCGCTTCTCCCCGGCTCAGGACGACGCGATCCTCCTCTTTCCGGACAGGCGGGGCGTCACGCATGTCCAGTTCGTTCATCGCTTCGCCGATGGCTTCATCGGCCGCTGCATTCTCTTTCTTGAGGCGGAGGGTCCTGCGGGCGATAATCAGGAGGGAAAGGGAAACGAAAGTCATGATCGCAAAGGCAAGCGCAAGCATCGTCCGCTGCCGTTTCTGCGTCTGGTAGGCCTGACTCATGATGTCCAGGGTCGCAATTCGGTCGTAATACTCCTGATCCTGGTGCTTGGAGTAATACTCATCGGCTTCCTGCAGATACTGCAAGGCCTTGGTGACCTTGCCCTGCCGCAGATACAGGGCGCCAAGCCCCAGCTTCGGTGACGCTACCCAAAGGGAGTCCCCGGCTTCCCGGGCGAATTGGATGGCGTTATTGTAGGATTCGATGGCTTTTGCGTCATTCCCTTCCCCGGCCCAGATGTCGCCCAGATTGTGTTCCAGGATGGCGCTGCTGACGGTCCAGTTGTGTTTTCGGAAAAGGGCTCCCGCCTTGGCATAATAGGCCATGGCCTGCGGCAGGGAGTCAATTTCATAGTACAGGTTGCCGATATTGCCGTACAGGCTGGAGGCGGCATCGTCTATCTTTTCCTGCGGATATCCTTCCGGCGTGTCCGGTCCGGCCTCTCCGGCGGCCATCCGTTCCAGATAGCCCAGCGCCAAGCGATAGTAGCAGAGGGTGCTGTCGTACTGCTCCTTGTCGTAATACAACTGGCCGATGAACTTGGAAGCCAGATAAGGCTGATACAGGGAAACCAACTCGTTGCCCAGCTCATAAGCCCTTTTCGCCGCATACATGGCGCGGTTCGGGTTGATGCGCTCGTATCCGTACATTAACTGGGAAAAGGCCAGGCAGACACCGGCCTTGGTTTCAACAGGGGCGACGGACACCCGCTCAGGCGTCCATCCGGCCACGACGTTTTCCAGGGAATCCAGTTTCCGGTCGCGGTGGTCGTTGTACTGTGCACTGGAAATCCCGCCGCACAGCGCCAGCAGAGACAGTATGATGAAAAGCCGTTTCATGACAGGACAAATTTAGCAAAATGCTTTCATCTAAGCTATGTGACGCGTGAAAAACTGATGCGGGAGACTCAAATTTATACTTTTGTATAATTCTGAAGTGCCTGGGATTGCCGACCTTTGTACACGGAAACTAATCCCGGGCGAATGTTTAATCAACAACGATATTATGAAAAAACTATCTGTTATCCTTATGTGTTTGGCTGCCGTCGCACTTGTGTCCTGCGGTGGCAACTCCGGCAAAAAGGGCGGCGGAAAGGCTGCCGGGACAAAGACATCGGCATCCGTTTCTGATGCGGTGGACCTTGGCCTCAGCGTCAAGTGGGCCAAGACCAATCTGGGTGCCAAAGACGCCTCTGATTCAGGCAACTTCTATGCTTGGGGTGAGACCGCCGAAAAGAAGGAGTATAACGGCGACACCTATAAGTTCAAAGACGGTTACAAAGTTACGAAATACTCCACCGAGGACGGACATGCCAGTTCCGGAACCGCTGACAGGCTGATTGTCCTGCAGCCTGAGGATGATGCGGCTACAGCGGCTCTTGGCAAGGGCTGGCGTATGCCTACCCGTGCCGAAGCCATGGAGCTGTTCACCCAATGCACATTCAGTTATGATAAGCCCGGACTGGTGACGGTGACTGGCCCTAACGGCAACAGCATTGATTTCCCCAAGACTGGCTACTATGTGGGCGACAAACTCCAGGAGTCAAACTATCCATGGTGCTGGACAGCTTCGATGGCCCTGGCGTCAGGTACCCCGGAGGGCAGTGAGGCTGCCATCGAATGGCACGAGCGCAAGCAGGGTGATGCGATGCGTTTCGGCCACACGGACTGCTACGGTCTGCCCCGTGAGAACGGTCTGCCCATCCGTCCGGTCAAAGACTAAGCCTGATGATATGAAAAAGAGTATCCTTATAGCGGCGGTGTTGCTGCCCATCGGCTTTGCGGCTTTCGCCCAGGTGCCGGATCCCTATACCTACAACGATATTCCCGACATTGCCCTGGATGTCCCGCTCGGCCTTCCCGCCCACGACGAAGACCGGCAGCCCGGCTTTCAGAAACCGCGTCCGCAGGTTTCTTTCTGCGCCTACCGCATCAGTAGTCATGGCTTCCCGTCCAAGGTTTTTTACAATGCTGCAAACCGGCGGCAGTACAGCGTCTCTTCCGGCATCAATCCCGCGACAGGCGAAATCCAGGTTATCAAGACGTTGAGCATCCCGGACAGTCTGGCCATCTACAGGATCGACGATGCCACACGGACCATCACCAAGATACCCGGGGAGGGGATGCAGGCCCTGAACAACATGGATGTCAAATCCAAGTCAGAACAAATGACGGAGGAAGAAATGGCCTATGCCTGCGACCGCTGGTGCTATATGAAGACCATCGTAACTACGGAGACTTTCGAAGGTCCCTACGGATCCCAAACGGACGAGCATTACCGTTCCAGTTATATCGACCCCGAAACGGGGATCACCCTCTTTGAGGATGCCGATGGCATAGTGACTTATATGCGGAACATCCACCTGGGCGTTCCGCACCCGGAAGTCTTCGATTTTCCCGCGGGATACAGATTCGTGGTCCAGGATCTGTCGTCAGGCCTGGATGCCTACAAGAAGTTCGAAGAGCAGATGAAAGCCCGCTATCAGCAGCTGGAGCGGCTGAAGAACAGGTAACCCGCCCGGTACTACGGGCCGCCCCCTTTCCGGCCACTTGGATATTTGGCCGATTTGGAGTACCTTTGTTATTGGTAAAAAACACTTTGACCAATGGCAAAATTCATCATAGAGGGCGGACACAAACTCTCCGGAACCATCGTCCCGCAGGGCGCCAAGAACGAGGCGCTGGAAGTAATCAGCGCCGTGCTCCTGACCAGTGAGCCCGTCACCATTTCCAATGTTCCGGAAATCCTGGACGTGAAAAATCTCATCGACCTCCTGCAGCAGATGGGTGTTAAGGTTACCCGTCACGCCAAGGGCGTATATACGTTCCAGGCCGACGAAGTGGACACTTCCTACATCGAAACGGAGGAATTCGTGGCCAAATGCGCCCGGCTCCGCGGCAGCGTGATGGTGGTAGGCCCGCTCCTGAGCCGTTTCGGCAGCGCCTGGTTCGCCAAGCCGGGCGGCGACAAGATCGGCCGCCGCAGGGTGGACACCCACCTGGACGGCATGCTCAAGCTGGGTGCCCGGATGGACTACGACCCTTCCCGCCGCGCCTTCCACCTTACGCAGGAGGGCCGCCTCACAGGCCGATACATGCTGCTGGACGAGGCTTCCGTGACCGGTACCGCCAACATCGTGATGGCCGCCGTACTGGCCAAGGGAACCACCACCATCTACAACGCCGCCTGCGAACCCTACCTGCAGCAGCTGTGCAAGATGCTGGGCCGGATGGGCGCATTCATCGACGGGGTGGGCTCCAACCTGCTGCGCATCCACGGCGTAGAGAACCTCCACGGCACGGAGCACGTGATTCTCCCGGACATGATCGAAGTGGGTTCTTTCATCGGCATGGCCGCTATCTGCCAGAGCGAAATCACCATCAAAAACGTCTCCTGGTACGACCTGGGCATCATTCCGGACGCCTTCCGCCGCCTGGGCATCAAGCTGGAACAGCGGGGCGACGACATCTACGTCCCGGCGCAGGACTGCTATGAGATTGAGTCCTTCCTGGACGGCAGCATCATGACACTGGCCGATGCCCCCTGGCCCGGCCTCACCCCGGACCTGCTGTCCGTGCTGCTGGTGGTGGCCACCCAGTGCAAGGGCAGCGTGCTCATCCACCAGAAGATGTTCGAGAGCCGCCTGTTCTTCGTAGACCGCCTCATCGACATGGGGGCGCAGATCATCCTCTGCGACCCGCACCGGGCGGTGGTGATCGGCCATGATCACCGGATCACGCTCAAGGCCTCGCACCTGGTGTCGCCGGATATCCGCGCCGGTATTGCCATGCTGCTGGCGGCCATGAGCGCCCGCGGCACCTCCACCATCGACAACATTGAACAGATCGACCGCGGCTACGAGGACATCGAGGGCCGCCTGAACGCACTGGGGGCGCACATTACCCGGGCGTAATCCTACAGAAGCCGTTCTGCGGGGCCGGTAAGGAAGACGTCCTTGAAGCCGTCTCCCGCGGGCGTGAATTCCACTTCCAGCCAGTCTCCGCGGCGGCACTGAAGCCGGTAGGAGATGCCCGGTCGGGGCCGGGCATGACGTGCTCTGTCATCCCCGACAGGTGCTCTGTCATCCCCGACCTGATCGGGGATCCCAAGGTGGTAGGCCGCGATGGCGCTGGCCGTGAGGCCCGTGCCGCAGGCAAGTGTTTCACCCTCAACGCCTTTCTCGAAGGTGCGGACCTTAAGGCCTTCGGGGGTGGACTCCACAAAGTTCACGTTGGTGCCTTCGGGCTGGAAGTCATCGGCCCATCTGATGGGCTTGGCCTCGGGCTCTATGTCTATGGCATCCACATTGTCCCTGAACTCCACGTAGTGCCGCGTTCCGGTGTTGAGGAAGTAGCCGTCCTTTACCTTGCTGATGCCCTTGACGTCAATCATTTTCAGGCGGACGGTCCAAAGAGATTTCTCGGCTACGCTCGAAATGACAGTGGCGATGTGCGCTCCGTCCGGAGCCAAGAAATGCCATGTGCCGTCCTCTGAGGCCGGTTTCAGGCCCAGATAATCGGCAAAGGCAACGATGCATCGGCCGCCGTTGCCGCACATCATTCCGCCGGAGCCGTCGGGGTTGTAGAACTCCATCCCGAAGTCATGGCCCGGAGCCTCCGTGAGGATCATCAGGCCGTCTGTGTGGTATTCCCGGCAAAGGGCCTGGATGCGCTCCGGCTGGCGGTACGCATCCATACCGCCTTCCCGGCCGTCAAAGACCACAAAGTTGTTGCCTGCTCCGGTGAATAAGTGAGGCGTTTTTGTCATCTCGTTGATTATTAACTGTTTACACATTTTACTCCGGGCAAAATTGCCGGGAGTAAATATCATAACTACCTATGGTTCAATGCTTTAGCCAAAACGGTGGCCAGGAGCTTTATCCCCGGCTCCATCTTGGACTCCTCGATGAAGGAGAAGTTGAGGCGCATGGTGTTGCGGTGGCTGCCGTCCGGGTAGAAGAAGGAACCGGCGACGTAGGCCACGCCGGCCGATAGGGCTTCGTCGTAAAGCGCCACAGTATCAATGCATTCCGGAAGCGTGAGCCAGAGGAAGAGGCCGCCGTCAGGGTGCGTCCAGGACGTCCCTGCTGGCATATACTGTTCAAGGAGGCCCAGCATCAGGTCCCTGCGGCGTTTGTACTCTGCAATTGTATTAACCAGATTTGCATCAAGAGCGCCTGAAGTAAGGAACTCGCACGCCATGTACTGGTCCAGCACCGGCGGGCAGAGGTCCAGGCATTGCTTACACACATATATCTGCTCCAGAAGCGGTTCCGGGCCGATCATCCATCCCAGCCGGAACCCCGGCGCAAAGATCTTGGAGAAACTGCCAAGATGGAGCGTGCGCTCCGGCGCCAGTTCGCGGAGGGTGGGCAGCGCCTCTCCGGAATACCGGAGTTCACGGTACGGGCTGTCCTCCACGATCAGGATATCTTTCTCCCTTGCCAGCGCCACGATCTCCTTCCTCTCCTCCAGGGTCAATGTCTTACCCGTGGGGTTATTGAAGTCCGGAATGACGTAGATGAACTTGATGGGAGATTTCCCGGCTTTGCCCGCAATGACAGGACGGACCTCTGCCCTGTACGCCCGGAAACTTTGCAGGGCGCCCAGATACACGGGACTCTGGGCCAGGACGATGTCGCCGGGGTCCAGGAAAACGCGTGAACACACGTCTATGCCCTGCTGGGAAGACGTGGTGATCTGGACCTGCGACACGGGAACGCCATAGCGTGCGGCGATGGCGGCACGCAGTTCCGGAACGCCCTGTGTGGCGCCGTACTGGAGTGCCCGGGTGCCGTATTTTTTCAGCACCGCCGCCGCCAGGCCGGGGATTTGGTCCGTGGGGAAAGTGACCGCGGCGGGGTAGCCGCCGGCAAAGGAGCAGATGGACTGGAGGTCCACCTTGCGGAAGATTTCACGTACGGGGGACCTCAGGAACGAAGGCACATCGGCCGAAAAAAAGCGCTCATAATCCATAGGTGCAAAGTTAGCAATTTTTGGCCGGGTTGTGTTGCCGATGCTCATAGAATTCCGGGGATTTTTTGTATTTTTGTATCTTGTATGAAAGCACTTGATTTACACGGCTGCGGCACCGCGCTTCTCACCCCGTTCAGGGGGGGAGAAGTGGACTATGAGTCCTTTGCCGCCACGGTAGACTGGCAGGTAGAAACCGGCATCGATTTTCTGGTTCCCCTTGGAACCACAGGGGAAACGCCTACGCTCTCCGAATCGGAGAAACTCCAGGTCCTGGAGGTGACACTCCAGCACGCGAATGGACGTCCCGTGATGGCCGGTGTGGGGTCCAACTCCGTGAAGGGCACCCTTGACAACATCCGCCTCCTGCAGGATGCCGATGCCTTCCTGGTGGTGGTTCCCTTCTACAACAAACCGCCCCAGAGGGGTATGTATGAATACTTTAAGGCTGTGGCAGGGGCAACGGAAAAGCCCATCGTGCTGTATAACGTTCCCGGCCGCACCGGTTCCAACATTGAGCCGGAAACCGTATTGCAGCTGGCCCGGGACGTGCCCAATATCATCGGCATAAAGGAAGCCTCCGGCAAGATAGAGCAGAGCCTGAGGATCATGGCCGGCCGCCCGGAAGGCTTCAAGCTCCTTTCCGGCAACGACGAAGACACCCTTGCCCTCATGCAGAAGGGGGCCGATGGCGTCATCTCCGTCGCCTCCAACGTGTTCCCGTCGGCCATGGCCGATTTCATCCACGCCCTGGAGGCGGGCAAAGTGGAGGAAGCAAGCCGGATGGACGCCCGTCTGAAGCCCCTTTTCAAGGCCCTTTTCGTGGAGCCCAACCCCATCCCCGCCAAAGCCGCCATGGCACAGCTGGGCCTGATGGAAAACAGCCTGCGCCTGCCGCTGGTACCCGCTACCCCCGAGACGGAGCAGCTCCTGGCAAAAACCCTTAAAGACTTGTTCTGATGGAAGTTACACTGGAAAGATTCAACGAAGTGCTGGCCGCCCTGGAAAAGGGCGAACTCCGCGTGGCGGAAAAGAAAGACGGCGTGTGGGTGGTGAACAAATGGGTGAAAGAAGTCATCCTGGCCGGCTTCAGGCTGGGGGCCGTCACGGATATGTCCCAGGGGCAGTTCGCCTTCTTTGACAAAGCCACTTTCCCGGTGCGGCAGTTCAAGGCCGAAGACGGCGTCCGCATCGTTCCCGGCGGCACCTCCGTCCGCCGCGGTGCCTATCTTGCAAAAGGCAGCATCGTCATGCCTCCGGCCTACGTGAACGTGGGCGCCTACGTGGACGAAGGCACCATGGTGGACAGCCATGTCACCATCGGCTCGTGTGCCCAGGTGGGGAAGCATATCCACATATCGGCCTCCACGCAGATCGGCGGCGTGCTGGAACCGGCGGGCGCCCTGCCCACCATCATCGAAGACGGTGCGTTCGTGGGCGGCAACTGCGGCATCTATGAGGGCACCATCGTCCAGGAGGGCGCAGTCATCGCCTCCGGCGTTATCATTACCTCGTCCACCGCCATTTTCGACGCCACCACCGGCGAGTTCATCAAGCGCAATGCCGATGGCCGCATCGTGGTGCCGAGGAACGCCGTGGTGGTGAGCGGTTCCAAGCCCATCGTCCGGGACGGAAAGCCCCTGGAGAGCGGCGTGCACCTGTATTGCCCGGTCATCGTCAAATACCGCGACGAGAAAACCGCCGGCAGCGTGCACCTGGAGGAATTGCTTCGCTAGACGCTAGTACGCAAGTGGTTGATAGTGAGTGTTTTACGGAATTTTATCGGCGCAAAACGGACCGATAAAAATCCACAAGTGATTAATAGACAATAATATACGCACCATGAAAGTTGCTGTTGTCGGTGCCACCGGCCTGGTGGGTTCAAAAATGTTGCAGGTATTGCAGGAGCGGCATTTCCCCGTGACGGAGCTGCTGCCCGTAGCTTCCGAGCGCTCCTGGGGCCGGAAAGTGGAATTTCAGGGCCGGGAGTGGACGGTGATGCGGGCCGATGAAGCCATCGCCCGGAAGCCCGCCCTGGCGCTGTTCAGTGCCGGCGGCGCCGTTTCCGGAGAGCTGGCCCCACAGTTCGCGGCCGCCGGCTGCTATGTGGTGGACAACTCCTCCTTCTGGCGCATGGACCCTTCCGTGCCGCTGGTGGTGCCGGAAATCAATGCCGATGTCCTCACCCCCGAAGACCGGATAATCGCCAACCCCAACTGCTCCACCATCCAGATGGTACTGGCCCTGGCGCCGCTGCACAAGGCTTATGGCATCCGGCGCATCGTGGTGAGCACCTATCAGAGCGTGACGGGGGCCGGCCAGCGGGGTATCGAACAGCTGGAGGCCGAAAGGGCCGGCGGCAGCGGGAGCAAGTTCCCGCATCCCATCGACCTGAACGTACTGCCGCATATAGACTCCTTCCTGCCGGACGGCTACACCAAGGAAGAGATGAAAATGGTGAACGAGACGCGGAAGATCCTCCGGGACCCTTCCATCGCCGTGAGCGCCACTACCGTGCGCGTGCCGGTGAAAGGCGGCCACTCGGAGAGCGTGAATGTGGAGTTGGGAAAGGCCTATGACCTGTCGGACGTCCGCCGCCTGCTGGCCGATATGCCCGGCGTGGTGGTGCAGGACGACCCTTCCAACAATGTCTATCCCATGCCGCTGTATGCCTGGGGCAGGGACGAGGTGTTCGTGGGCCGCATCCGCCGGGACACTTCGGTGGAAAACGGGCTCAATCTGTGGTGCGTGAGCGACAACATCCGCAAGGGTGCCGCCACCAATGCCGTCCAGATTGCCGAGGTGCTCCTTTCCAACGGCTGGTTGGGATAGCCTGTCATGCTGAAGCCTGTGTCATGCTGAACGAAGCGAAGAATCTTATGGACTGGACTTTTTTTAAGGAACTGCTTAGCATCGATTCCACGACCGGCCGGGAGCGGGAAGTGGCTGAGTGGCTGCTGAAGGTACTGGAAGCCCCCTCGAAACAGGCTTTCGAGGTGGGCGACGGCACCTTGAACCTGCTGCTGTCCTGGGGCACGCCCCAGGTGGTATTTTGCACCCATATGGACACAGTTCCGCCGTATTTACCTCCGGTATTCGAGGGGGGTACGGTCAAGGGAAGGGGGGCAAACGATGCCAAGGGGCAGCTGTTTGCCCTGTATACGGCCTGTAAGGAGCTGGAGGCCGAGGGATGCTCGGACTTCGGCCTGCTGCTGCTCTCCGGGGAGGAGACTGGTTCCTGGGGGGCCAAGGCCTTTGCCAAGACAGACTTCCGGGCGCCGTTCCTCATTGTGGGGGAGCCCACGGAAAACAAGATGGTGAGCGCCTCCAAGGGCACTCTGTCTTACAACCTCACCTTTACCGGAGAGGCCTTCCATTCCGGTTATCCGCAGTACGGGGTAAGCGCCGTAGACCTGTTCAATCAGTTCTATAACGCTCTCAAGACCAAGGATTTCGGCCTGGATCCGGAACTGGGGGAAACCACCTGGAACGTGGGCCTTCTGCATAGCGACAATCCGCAGAACATCCTGTCGCCGGAACTCACCTGCCGGCTGTATTTCCGCACCACCTTCCGCTCCCACCAGGCGGTGCAGGACTGGATGCAGCAGATGGCCGGTCAAGCCGGCCATGACGCCTGCGGCCCCGCCGTTGCCGGCCATGACGCCTGCGGCCCCGTCGTTGCTGGCCATGACGCCTGCGGCCCCGCCGTTGCCGGCCATGACGCCTGCGGCCCCGTCGTTGCCGGCCATGACGCCCTGGGGCCAGCCCCCGTCACGCCCGGCTTGACCGGGCGTCTGTCCGTTACCCGCAACGGTTCCGGCGACGCTCCGGCGCACTATGTGACCCTTCCCGGCTTGCCATCGGCCCCGGTATCGTTCGGGAGCGACGCGCCGCACCTGTCCAACTTCGGCCACAAAATCATCTGCGGGCCCGGAAGCATCCGCACGGCGCACCGCAGCGACGAGCACATCCTCGTGAGCGACCTGGAAACCGCCGTCCGGCAGTACAAGCAGATGTACCACGCTTTGCTGCCTGGCGCGCAACCCATTGAACCATAGGGACTTATACAAAATCCGGTGCACAAAAAATTGCACCGGAGATTTCATAAATCATTAACAGACAAACAGTTACAGGGCAGGCTATGATCCAGGTAATTATCAGTGGCTACGGCAAGATGGGCCACATGGTGGAAAAAGAGCTCCAAAACCGGGGCATCACGCTGGTGGCGGCCAGCGAGGACATCACGGCCACGGATCCGGCGGTGGCGGCGGAGTGCGTCTGCATCGATTTTACCACGCCGGATGCCTTCCGCGCCAATTATCCGTTCATCGCACGGCATTTCAAGGCGGCGGTTATCGGCACTACCGGGTGGAACGACATCCGGGCCGATGTGATAAAGGCCTTCGACGAGGCCGATACCCCCATGGTCTATGCCTCCAACTTCTCGCTGGGCGTGAACGCGCTGTTCAAGGCCATCCAGAAGGCGTCGGAGCTGCTCAGAGGCGCCGGTTACACGCCCGCCATCGAGGAAATCCACCACATCCACAAGCTGGATGCGCCCTCGGGCACGGCCAAGTCCATGGCCAGCCTGGTGGAACAGTGCCTGGGCGAAAAGCCGGAGATCACCTCTGTCCGGGAGGGCGAAGTGCCCGGTATCCATACACTTACGCTGAAATCGGCCTGTGACCAGCTGACGCTGCGGCACGAAGCCTTCTCCCGCGAGGGCTTCGCCAAAGGCGCCGTGGTGGCCGCCCTGCTGACCGAAGGCCTGAAGGGCTGTCACGAATTCATCGACCTGCTTTAAATCCTACCCTATGAAACGCATCCTCCGGGGGCAATTGGGATTCTGTCAAGTTTTTGTATCTTTGCGGGGAATATGTACAGCGTCCTGAAATTCGGCGGGTCGTCCGTTGCGTCCGCCACCAACATATCCCGCGTGCTGGACATCGTAGAAAAAGAAGCCGCGAAGGGCCGGGTAATCCTGGTGAGCAGCGCCATCAGCGGCTGCACGGACGCCTTGCTCAGCGGAGACCGGGAACAGTTCCGGGACATGGAACGGCGGCACGGGGACATTGTGAAGCGGCTGTTCACCGGAGCGGACCGCGAGGCCCTGCAGAACCGCCTGGACGCCCTTTTCCTGCAAATGCGTGAGGCCCCTGCCGCAGAGCAGGTGACCTACGGAGAAATCTTTTCCACCACCATCCTGGCCGCCAAACTGGCCACCGAGGGGTACAAGACCGAATGGCTGGACTCCCGGGAACTGGTGGTAAAGGGCGATGAACCGCTTACTTACCGTCGTATCCGGGAGGCTCTCCAGGCTTCCCGGGCCGATGTTTTCGTGGCCCCCGGCTTCATCTGCCGGAATGCCGCCGGCGGGGTGGATACTCTGGGCCGGGGCGGTTCCGACTACAGTGCCGCCCTGTATGCGGCGGCCGTGAAGGCCCGAAGCCTCCAGATCTGGACCGACGTCCCCGGCATCATGACGGCCAATCCCCGGCAGGTCCCGGCCGCCCGTACCATTCCCCGGATGTCCTACGAAGCGGCGCTGGATATGGCCAGCCACGGCGCCAAGGTGCTGTATGCACCTACCGTGGCGCCCGCCATGGCCGCCGGCATCGACATAGAAATCCGCAACACCTTTGCGCCGGAGGGCAAATGCACCCTCATCGGCAACTGCCCGGATGCCAGCCGTTGGATCGGGGTGGCGTCGGAAGGGAACGTCATCCGCCTGGTGGGGGCCCGGCTGCCCGGCATCGGCGGAGAGGACGCCCGGGAAACGGCCGGAAACGCTCTCCGGGAAGCGGGTATCGCCGCCCTGGGCATGACGGCCGACGGCCCCAGCCTGGATATCGAGGTGAAACCAGCCGTGCTGGACCAGGCGCTCCGGGCCCTGCACAGGGTGTTCTTCCAGGAGATGCCCGTAACGGAAGTGAACCTGTTCGTGGCCGGCGACGGCGCCGTGTCCCGGGCCCTGCAGCAGATGGTGCGGGAGAGCGCCCAGGCCGTGCGCGAACGCACCGGCAAGCAGCTGCGCATCGTGGGGCTGGCGAACAGCCGGGAATACGGAACAGACCTGGGCGGGAATCCTGTCATCGGCAAGAAAGGAGACTATATCCAGGCGGTGCTGGAAACGGCGCCCAAGGGCTCGCTCTTCGTTGACGCCACCGACAGTGAAACCTTGTATCTGCGTTATCCGGAGCTGCTGCAGGCGGGTATCGGCATCGTCTCTTCCAACCGGCGCTCCTTTGCCGGCAGTTATGCCGATTTCGCCGCCATCCACCTCTGTGCCCGCGAAAACGGCGTTCCGCTGCGCTACGAAACCACGGTAGGGGCCGCCCTGCCCATCCTGGAGTCCATCGCCCGCGGGGCCAACAGCTGCGACGAAGTGCTTTCCATCGAGGCCGTGGTGTCCTGCACCCTGAACCAGATCCTGAGCGGTTATCGACCCGGCGGCGCGTCCTTCGCCTCGCTGGTGCGCCGGGCTCAGGAAAGCGGCCTTACAGAGCCGGACCCGCGCCTGGACTTGGGTGGCCGCGACGCCCTCCGGAAACTGCTCATCCTCGCCCGCGAGGCCGGCATTCCGTTGGAAGAGAGCGATGTGAAAGTGCGTCCCATTGTGCCCGAAACCCTGTTGCAGGGGAGCCTGCCCCAGTTCTACGAAGGGCTGGAGGCCTATGAATCCCAGTGGGCCAGCGAGGCCCTGGAGGCAGAACGGCAGGGCTTCCGCCGCCGTTTCGTGGCCTCCCTGGAAAAGACAGAAGGGGGCTATGTGGCGGGTATCGGCCTCAAGAACGTGCCGCCCGTGCATCCTGCCTACTACCTGCGCGGCACGGAAAACGCCATCATCGTACGCAGCGCCTTTCACCCGTATCCCCTGGTGATCCAAGGCCCCGGCGAAGGCGCCCGCGAGGCCGCCTCCAGCATCTTGAACGACATCCTGCGCTAGAATTGGTCCACCAGGCCGATGCCGGAACACCGGCCTTCCTCACCTCATCGGCAACTACCACCCTATAACGCACTTTTGGGCGTTTTTCGCGTTACACGTCCCTTCGGCATGCACCCTATAACGCACTTTTGGGCGTTTTCCGCGTTACACGTCCCTTCGGCGGCCGTCACAAGGCGTCACAGGGCTTCACGGGCACCCTGTGGCGCCGTGCGCTGCAGCCTGTAAGGCATTTTGGGATATGTCCGGAAAAAGTGTTAATTTTGCAAGCTATGATGCCACTGGAAACCATATTCAGTCTCTTGAACTTCGGCTGGGCAGACCTGCTGGATATCCTCATGGTGGCCGCGCTCATCTTTTTCCTGATCCGCGGCATCCGGGGAGACGGCACCGTGCTCAATATCGTGCTGGTGCTGGCGGTCCTGGTGGTGCTTCAGGCCATCGTCAGCGCCCTGAATATGCGCATGATGACCGTGCTGCTGAATACCCTCCTGGATGTGGGTGTGCTGGCCATCATCATCCTGTTCCAACCGGAAATCCGGCACCTTCTGAACCGTTTTGCCGTGCAGTCGGGCATTACCCGGCGCACCGGACAGCTGTTCAACCGTATTCTGGGCGTGAAAGAGGAAAAGATGGGCTCCCACAGCGCGGAGGAACTGGGGGAGGCCGTGCGGGCCATGTCGGCCGAAAAGACCGGCGCCCTCATCGTGCTCCAGCACAAGAGCTCCATGGAAGACTACATCAGCACTGGAGACCGCTTCGAGGCGGATATCAACCGGCGCCTGATCATGAACATATTCTTCAAGAATTCTCCGCTGCACGACGGCGCCATGATCATCATCGGCGACCACATCGCCGCGGCCCGCTGTCAGCTGCCCATGACCAACCGCACGGACATTCCGGCCCATTACGGGATGCGGCACCGGGCGGCCATCGGCGTCTCCGAAGACACGGATGCCGATGTACTGGTGGTGTCGGAAGAAACCGGGAATGTGAGCTTTGTGCGCGGCGGCGAAATCAAGACCGTCCAGGATATGAAGGAGCTCCGGCAGCTGCTCTCTTCGCTGATGACAGAGGAGGACAAGTAGCAGGATGGACACACGGCTGGAACAGAAACTGGGTTTTGACAAGGTGCGGGCGGCCATCCAGGCCCGGTGCTCCACGGACTACGCCTTTACCCGCGTGGCCGAGGAAGAGTTCTCTACCGATGCGGCCGAAATCCACCGGCGCCATCTGCTCTCGGACGAAATGCGCCTCATCCTCATGTTCGAGGAAAACTTCCCCACTTCTGGCTACATAGACGCCATCCCGTTCCTGGAGCCCATCGGCAAGAATGCCTCCATCGACCTGCTTTCGCTGGGCAAGCTGCGTACCCTGCTGGACACCCTGCGCAGGGCCCTGCACTTCTTCCACACGGTAAAAGAGGGCATCTATCCCAACCTGCAGCACCTGGCTTCCGGGGTGAATGCGCCCGCCGAGGTCCTGCAGCGCATAGACGGCATCCTGGACCGCCACGGGGAAATCAAAGACACGGCGTCGGACCAGCTGTATACCATCCGCCGCAGCATCAAGGAGAAAGAAATCAACGTTTCCAAGCGGATGAACGCCATTTTGCGGCAGGCGCAGCAGGACGGCCTGGTAGAGGCCGATGCCAGCGTCTCCATCCGCGACGGCAAGATGCTCATTCCGGTGGCATCGGCCAAAAAACGCCAGTTCCAGGGCTTTATGTATGATGAAAGCGCCACCGGAAAGACCGCTTTCATGGAACCGGCCGAGATTGTGGCGCTGCAGAACGAAATCCAGGAACTGTACTTTGCCCAGACGCGGGAGATTGCCCGCATCCTGTACGAGTTTGCCGAATTCCTCCGCCCCTTTGTCCCGGAACTCATCGCCGGGGCCACATTCGTGGGCGAACTGGACTTCAACATGGCCAAGGCGCATGTGGCGCTGGACTATATCGCCGGCATGCCGGTGGTGAGCACGGACGGCTCCCTGCGCCTTCGCAAGGCCCGCCATCCGCTGCTGGAGAAGAGCCTGCGGAAGGAAAAGAAAGCCATCGTACCCCTGACGGTCACCCTGACGCCGGAAAAGCGCATCCTCCTGATTTCCGGCCCCAACGCCGGCGGCAAGAGCGTGTGCCTGAAGACGGTGGGGCTGCTGCAGTACATGTTCCAGTGGGGTATGCTCATCCCTACGTCGGAAACCTCGGAACTGCCTGTGTTTGATAGGATTATGGTGTCTATCGGGGACGATCAGTCCCTGGAGAACGACCTCTCTACTTATAGCTCCTTCCTCTCCGACATGAAGGCCATGCTGTCGGTGGCCGATGACAAGACGCTGGTCCTGATTGACGAATTCGGCTCGGGCACGGAGCCCGCGGCCGGCGGCGCCATTGCCGAAGCCATCCTGCACGAACTGGACAGCCGCGGCGCCTATGGGGTCATCACCACCCACTACACCAACTTGAAACTCTACGCTTCGTCGGCCGATACCGGCGTAGTGAACGGCGCCATGCAGTTCGACGCCGCCACCGTCACCCCGCTGTTCCGCCTGGAAGAAGGCCTGCCGGGCTCTTCCTTCGCCTTCGAGCTGGCGCGGAAGATGGGCCTGCCGGAACCCATCGTCCACGATGCGGAAGAGCGCGCCGGGGAACAGTTCGTGGGCATCGAGCGCAACCTCCGGAAGATTGCCAAAAGCCGCCGGCAGCTGGACGAGAAACTCACGCGCATCCGGGCCACCGACAAAACCCTGGAAGGTCTGACGGACCGCTACGAGAAAGAACTGGAAGAGATCAAGGAACTGCGTCGGCGGGTGTTGGACGAGGCCAGGGCCGAAGCCGAAAAGATTGTCCGCGAGGCCAACCGGCAGGTGGAGAACACCATCCGTACCATCCGCGAGTCCCAGGCCGGCAAGGAGCAGACGCAGGAAGCCCGCTCCCAGTTGCAGGGGTTCCTGGGCGCCCTGGCCGACAGCCGCGGCCGCCGCGACGCCTACATCGACAAGAAGCTGCAGGGCGTGAAGGAGCACAAGGAACGGGAAAAGGCCCGCCGCCGCAAACGGGCCGACGGGGAAACCCTCCAGCAGATGGAGCAGGAAGAGGCCGAAGCCCGGAAGCTGGCCGCCTTCCGCAGCGCACCCCTGAAAGTGGGCGAAAAAGTGCGCATCAAAGACGGCGGCATGGTGGGCGAAGTGTCCAAAGTGAGCACCAAGGCCGTGACGGTGGTCGTGGGGAATATCACCACAAAACTGCCCTTGGACCGCGTAGAACGCATTACGGCCAACGAATTCAAAGCCATTGCCAAGGCGCCGGACACGCGGCCGCGGCAGGTATACGATTCGGCCATGACCGAGCGCAAAGCCCGTTTCAAGATGGAACTGGATGTGCGGGGAGAGCGGGTGACCGATGCTTTGGAAATTGTGATGCGATATATTGACGATGCCATCATGCTCGGCGTTCCTTCGGTCCGAATTTTGCACGGAAAAGGGACGGGCGCCCTCCGGGAGGAAATCCAGAAATACGTGCGGACGGTGCCCGGTGTCACCAGCGTCGCGGACGAACATATCCAGTTTGGGGGTTCGGGCGTAACGGTAGTGAAATTTTGACTAAAACCTAAAACCAATGAACGTATTGTCTACCAGCAAGATGGGAGCAATCGGGGAAGAAATGGCGTGTGACTTCCTGCTCTCCTGCGGCCACCAGATCCTGGACCGCAACTGGCGTGCTGGCCACCTGGAGCTGGACATTGTCACGGAAGCCCCGGACGGGGTTCATTTCGTAGAGGTGAAAGCCCGTACGGCTCCCACCCCCGCCACCATCCAGGACCAGGTAAGCACCCTGAAGCAAAAGCGTATCAGCGCCGCCGCCATCCAGTACCTGAAAAAAAAGAAGCTCGCAGGCCAGGAAATTTTCTTCGACATCGTTTCCGTCCTCTTCGACGGGCCCCAGACCGTGGTACGCTACATTCCGCAGGCCTGGATTCCCATGTACGTATAACCAAGATAACCGTTATAAACTTTAATGACAGAACACAGATACTGCGTGATCATGGCCGATGGTATCGGCTCTACCCGCCAGTTCCGCCACACCTATGAGCGTTTCCTGCAGGTAGTCCCCCGGGAGAATATCCTCATCGTTACCTTGGCCCGCTGTGCCGCGGATGCCCGCCGGGAACTGCCGGAGTTGCCGGAGCGGAACCTCATCCTGGAACCGTCGGCCCGCAAAACGGCCCCCTGCATGGCCCTGGCGGCCTATACGCTGCTGTCCCGGGACCCGGAAGCCGTCATCGTGGCCAGCCCCTGGGACCTGGTCATCCGGGACGAAGTCCAGTTCGCCGCCACCCTGGGCGAGGCCTTTTCCTATGTGGAGGAGAACGATGTTCTGATGACCCTTGGTATTGTCCCCAAGTCGCCGGACACCAATTTCGGCTACATTCAGGTGAAGGAAGGCCGCAACGCCCACCTGATGACGGGCCCGCTGCAGGTGAAAACCTTCACGGAGAAGCCCCCGCTGGAGCTGGCGGAGGTCTTCGTGCGCACCGGTGAATTCTTCTGGAACAGCGGTATCTTCATCTGGAAGGCCGCTACCATCATCTCCGAGATGGAAAAATACCTTCCGGAGGTCACGGAACTGTTCAAGGGCTGGCAGGAACACATCACCGAGCCCGCTTTCATTGAGACGGCCTAT
This sequence comes from uncultured Bacteroidia bacterium, assembly GCA_902784435.1. Lineage (GTDB taxonomy): Bacteria > Bacteroidota > Bacteroidia > Bacteroidales > UBA932 > Cryptobacteroides. The sequence goes on from CACZUR010000003.1 coordinate 115,582, forward strand.
GCGGAATGCCCCAAGATGTCGCTGGACTACGGCGTTATGGAGCGTACCTCCCGCGCCTGGCTGTATCCCGCCCGCTTCGGCTGGGCCGACATAGAGCGGCTGTAAATCCCGTTCACATCCACCCTTTAGTTTTCGGCAGCTTGTGAAAAAAGCTGTTGAAAACTTTTTGTTTTTCAAAGAATTATCCGTATCTTTGCGGTCCGCAATTGTGCCCAAGAGGCCTACAATATGCGTTAAACTATTAAGTAACAATTAATTAACAAACACCAATGCCTGGTTTAATTGGAAAGAAAGTCGGAATGATTTCCGTCTTCGGTGCCGACGGGAAGAATATCCCGATGCCGCCGTGCAGCTTGCCTATGACGAAAAGAAAGAGAAACGCACCAGCAAGGCTCTGAAGGGCCATTTCGAAAAGGCTGGAACTACTCCCAAGAAGAAGCTCGTGGAATTCGCAGCAGACTTCGCCGGAGAGCTCAAGCTGGGTGATATCCTCACCGTCGCAGACATCTTCACCGATGTGAAGTTCATCGACGTGGTGGGTACTTCTAAAGGTAAGGGTTTCCAGGGCGTCGTCAAGCGCCACGGATTCGCCGGTGTCGGTGGTGAGACCCACGGTCAGCACAACCGTCTCCGTCACCCTGGTTCCATGGGTGCATCCTCCTGGCCTTCCCGCGTTTTCCCGGGAATGCGCATGGCTGGTCACATGGGCAACATTCTGGAGGACTAATTATGGAATTGAATGTTTTGAAGATTGACGGCACTCAGTCCGGAAAGAAAGTGGTTCTTGACGAAAAGGTGTTCGGCGTACAGCCCAACGACCACGTCATCTACCTGGACGTTCTCCAGTATCTCGCCGCCCAGCGTCAGGGCACTGCCAAGACCAAGGACCGCAGCGAGGTAGCCTATTCCACCAAGAAGCTGGGTCGCCAGAAGGGCGGCGGCGGTGCACGCCACGGTTCCCTGAAGGCCGGTATCTTCGTAGGTGGTGGCAATGTGTTCGGCCCCAAGCCGCGCGACTACCGTTTCAAACTGAACAAGAAAGTCAAGCAGCTCGCACGCGTGAGCGCCCTTTCTTATAAGGCTCAGGAAAACAAGATCGTCATTGTGGAACCGTTCGCCATGGACGCTCCCAAGACCAAGGAGTTCAAGAACATCCTGGCCAACATCAAGGCTGGCGACCGCAAGGTCCTGTTTGTTCTCCCCGAGAACTCTGCCAATATCTTCCTGTCTTCCCGCAATCTGCCTGCCGTGCAGGTGATCACCGTTGACGAGATCAATACCTACGCCATTATGAATGCCCATTCCCTGGTGCTTGTGGACGGCGTGCAGGACATCCTCGCAGCAAGAGTAAAGTAAAGGAGAAAAGAAAATGGGTATTTTAATTAAGCCAATCGTAACCGAGAAAATGACGGCTGAGGGCGAAAAGCTCAACCGTTACGGTTTCATCGTGGACCGCAAGGCCAACAAGCTTCAGATTAAGGCCGCTGTGGAGCAGATGTACGGTGTGTCCGTCGCCGACGTGAACACCCTGAACTACCACGGAAAGCGCAAGCAGCGCTACACCAAGGCCGGTCTTCTGCGCGGTCGTATGAATCACTACAAGAAGGCCTACGTGACCCTCGCCGGTGAAGACAAGATTGATTTCTACGCTAACATCTAAGAAGGAGAATAAACTATGGCAATCAAGAAGTACAAGCCGGTAACCCCCGGCCAGCGCAACAAAGCTATCAGCTCCTTCGAAGAAATCACTGCGAAGAAGCCTTACAAGAAGCTCCTCGCTCCCCTGAAGAGCACCGGCGGCCGCAACAACACCGGTCAGATGACCGTGCGTTACCGTGGCGGCGGCCACAAGAGAATGTATCGTCTGGTGGACTTTGTCCGTAACTACGACGATGTAAAGGCCACCGTGCTCACCATCGAGTACGATCCTAACCGCAGCGCCCGCATCGCCCTCATCCAGTACGAGGACGGCCGCAAGAGCTACATCATCGCCGCCAACGGCCTCAAGGTGGGCCAGGTGGTGGAGAACGGCCCTCAGGCTTCCCCGGATCTGGGCAACTGCCTGCCGCTGGCCAATATCCCCGTAGGTACCCTCGTTCACGCTATCGAGCTCCGTCCCGGTCAGGGCGCCGCAATGGCCCGTTCCGCCGGCACCTATGCCCAGCTCGCCGCCCGTGAAGGCAACTACGCCATCCTGCGCCTCCCTTCGGGAGAAACCCGCATGGTTCCCGTGACCTGCCGCGCAACCGTAGGTACCGTTTCCAACCCGGACCATAATCTGGAATCCGACGGTAAGGCCGGCCGTACCCGTCATCAGGGTCGCCGCCCGCACAACCGTGGTGTTGTGATGAACCCCCACGATCACCCGATGGGTGGTGGTGAAGGCCGCGCTTCCGGTGGACATCCGCGTTCCCGTAAGGGTCTGCCTGCAAAGGGCTACAAGACCCGCAACCCGAAGGCCGTGTCCAACAAGTTCATCATTGAAAGACGTAAGAAATAACGG
>CACZUR010000004.1 GCA_902784435.1 uncultured Bacteroidia bacterium
GATGGTTTCCGCAACCAAAGACCCCCAGCCTCTCTTTTTGATTACAATTTCTGCCTGGTAGGGACGAATCCCCTCGTGCGTCTTTTTTACTTGACGAAAAACGTTCACCACTGTTTCTACACTGAGGTTTTTCTCTTTGGTTATGTCCTGAAAACCTTTCCAGAGTGCTTCCCTGTAATGCAGAATCTCTTTGGCCGGCCCTTCCAGGTAGTCGTCTTCCTGGTAGGATAAACTACGATAGAGTTCATCGTCCGTGGTGAAAATATTCTCAATGGCGCTACTGGCTTTTGCTTCCCGCAGGGCAATGGTATTGACGAAGATGGTTTGGTTGGGGAGTGTGGCCGCCAGGCCTTTCAATTCGGCCAGACGTCTGCTTGCCAGCACCAGTTTGGCTCCTACTTCCGCATCCATGTACAGCGCCTGGTCAGGAGGAAGGGGCGGAAGTTGGTTGTAAGGAGTATGTCTATCGTATGCCTCCATTTTGACAGCGTTCTTTTCAACTGTCAAAAATAGTAAAATTTTGACAGTTTGCAAAATTTCCGTCAAAAAACCGGCCCTCGAAAAGGCCGGCATGTGCGGGCGATGGGACAATTATCGAACCAATTATGAAGACCTTATAGCGGTCTATTCATTTGGTTTACAAATAGATGGAGCTATGCAACCATAATTCCAGTGTGAAGGATATCTTCATATAGTGGAGACGGGTGCGAAGACTCAATAAGAACGGGTTCAATCAAGGTATTTACCTCCAAAGTGATACGCCACAGTTTTGCAGACTCTTTCAAGAAATCTCCATGAACTTCCGGGACAATGACAGCAACGTCAATATCACTATCCTCCCGGGCGTTACCCTTGCTATAGGATCCGAACAAATAGACAGTAACCGGCCCAAACTTGGCAGTTACTGCCTCCTTGTACCGTTTAACTATTTTTATAACCTGTCTTTTATCCATAGCTGTAATTCTTTTGTCTTGTCTAGAATCTCTCTACAACGTTCTTTGCTCAGCCCCTCAGAGATCCTTTCCTTGTAAGATGGATAACGAGCCTCAACATTCAAGGGCATCATTTCACTGATAAAGTCCTTCTGCTCTTCGGAGAACAAAGCATTCAGACCACAACTTTGGGCGATGTTGAAGAGGCTATGGGACATGGGTGCCGGTTCAACTTTTTTGCTTGACCAATATGCTTTGAAGATCTTTTCCAAAGTCTGGTGGCACATGAACCCGACATACAACCATCGGCCGGTAGAGTACATTGCCTCTGCCGTTTCCAGATCGTAGTCAGAAATCTCCGTCCAATATTTGACTTTATCCAATTCCATTATGGCAAAGATAATTATTTGCAGGATTATCTCCAAATGTGAAGGATTATTGAACCATTTATAGCGTCTTAATCGTTAGATAAAACGACAGAATATCAGCTACTTGCGTAAACAAAAAGGGACCACCTCTTTCCGAAGCGGTCCCCTCGTGCGGGTGAAGGGACTCGAACCCATACGCCGTAAGGCACCAGATCCTAAGTCTGGGTTGTCTACCAATTCCAACACACCCGCGAAAAGTGACTGCAAATATACGAATTTAGTTTGTTTCTATCTAAAAATAATCGTAAAATTGCAGATTGTAAGTTTTTAGAGCCCATGCGTAAAATTATCTTATTCATCGTACTGGCACTGGGCATCCCGGCGGCGGTGGCTGCTCAGGAGTTTCCCCGGCACCAGTTGCGCGCAGGGTGGGGCGACATGCTCTTTGAGTCGCTGGCTTTTCCCAAGGCCGCAAGGGCCCAGGGGGGAAAGGGCTTTACGGGCCACCTCTTCGCCGGTTACCAGTACCAGCTGAACAAAGTGGTGAGCCTGGGCGGGCAGCTGGATTTCCAGGCCATCCGGATGGCCGATATGGACAACTTTGACCTGGCCGTCATGCCCACCGTCCGTTTTACCTACCTCCGTACCCCGTGGGTGGAACTGCACTCCGGTGTGGCTGTAGGCGTACTGCTGGCCTTCGACAACAAGGGCGGGGCGGAATTCTCGCCGGCCCTGGACCTGAACTTCGTGGGCATCCAGCTGGGGAACGGCCCCCTCACCGCCGGTCTGGACCTGGGGATGCTCAATGCCCTGTCGGGCGGTTCCAAGATATACCTGTTGGGCGCCCGTCTGGTGTCCGTAAGCTTAAACTATCAGTTCTGACCCGATGAAAAGAGTATCCTACATATTGGCCGCAGTGCTTTTGAGCGCGGCCTGTGTCCATCCCACGGTGGAGGTCATCGACTTTGACACCTTTCATCCCACCACGGTAAAATCGGCCGATGTCTTCCTGGAAGACGGCTCGCTGAACCCGGCGGTGCAGCTGATGGAAGACCCCAACCTTCCGGAAGAAGAGGCCGATACCAAAGTTGCCCGCGTGGACGTGTCCACCATCGCCCGCAATATGCTGGAGGTGGTGAACTGCAACAACCTCCTGCACATTTCGGGCACCTTCACCGGGCACGACGTAGACGGCGTTACCCCGCTCAAGCAAAGCGGCAAACTGGTGGTTCCGGCCCAGGGGCCCGTGAAAAACCTGATTCTGGTAAGCCACTATACCATCGGCGCCAACTTCGAGGCCCCGTCGGAGACCTTCCCCATGGAAGCCATCCTGGCCACCAAAGGCTATGCCGTGGCCATTGCCGACTACATCGGCTACGGCGTCACGGCCGACCGCATCCACCCCTACATGCACACCCGCAGCACCGCCCAGAGCGTAGTGGACATGGGGCTGGCCGTCAAGCCTTACCTGGAAGCCATCGGCCGAAAGCCGGAGAGTGACCAGGTTATCCTGATGGGCTATTCCCAGGGCGGCTCCACCACCCTGGCCGTGATGAATTACCTGCAGGAGAATTACCCCCAGGAATTCCCCATCAAGGAAGTGTATGCCGGCGGCGGACCATACGACCTGGCCGCCACCTTCGACTTTTCCATGGCAGAGGACAAAACCGGCATTCCCTGTGCCATCCCCATGATTGTGCAGGGTGTGAACGACGGCGAGCAGCTGGGCCTGAATATGGAAGACTTCTTCCAGGAAAACCTGCTGCAGAACTACAAAGAATGGATTAACTCCAAGCGGTACACGGTATCCCAGATTAACCAGCGCATCGGCTCCAACTTCCTGCACGACATCATGACGGAGAAAGGCCGCGACAAAACCAGCAAGGAAACCGCCCTGCTGTACAAGGCCCTCCTCAAGAATTCCGTGCTCAATTTCACCCCCACGGCTCCCATCTACCTGTTCCACAGCCGGCAGGACCAGACCGTCCCCTTCATCAACGCCCTGCAGGCCGAGGACTACTTCAAACTGCAGGACATCCGCTATAACTTCGGAGACTATGGCATCCATTCCATCGGCTGCATCCGTTTTGTCATCCTGGTATACAACACGCTATGAGAAAACTGCTGTACATATTGACGGGTCTGGCCCTTCTGGCCGCCTGCAACTCGGAAGACAAGACCATTGTCACACCAGCCACCCTTTCGGTGAAGGTGAACACCGTGGGCGCTTCTAAAGTGAATTTTTCCATCACTTGCAGCAGCCCGGATGCCGCCTATATCTATATCGGCATAGGGGCTTTCGAGGACTGGTGGTTTTCCTGGACGGACATGCAGGTGGCCCAGGAATACCTGAAGCAGATCCGTTACATGGACGATGAGTATTCGAAGGACAAGAAGTTCTCCAACTTCCAGGACCGTTTCTGTTTCAAGGGAGACCGCTCTTTCCGCTACCAGTTCCTGGGCCGGGACATGGATTACCGTCTCATCGTTTTCCAGGTAGACCCTTTCAAGCGGGAAATCGTGGGAGAGCCTGCCAGCACCACTTTCCACACGGAGGTCATGCCCCATGTAGACCTGGATTTCCAGGTGGATGTACAGGGCGACGTCCTTACCATCACGCCTTCAGACCCTGACATCACTTACTACTGGGACTACGAAAGCAAGGACTATTTCTGGGGCGAACAGGAAAACAGCGTCTATTACTACCTGTATTCGGTGACGGATATGTACGAAAAATACGGCTTTATAGACCAGGTCACTTCCAAAGGCGCGGAAACCTATGCCTTCTCCCAGAACGACAAAGGCATGGTGGAAGGGGAGACCATTATCCTGGCCGCTGTCCCGTATGTGAACCACGAAATGGCTAATGACCCCCGGATCTGGGAGTTTGAGTATCACAAAAATCCAGGCAAGTCCACCCTTCGCGCTGTAGATGTGCCTGCAGGGACAGTCCCAGTCCCTCTGCGGCCGTGGCAATGGACGGAACATCATTCTCGTAAAAACCGCTGAGGAGCAGGTGCCCGCCCCGGCGCAGGGAGCGCTTGTAAGTGGGCAGGTCTTCCAGGATGATATTGCGGTGGATATTGGCCAGCAGGACATCGTACGTGCCCATCTGGAGCAGGGAAGCGTCGCCGCAGGCCACTTCCATGCGCGTGCCCACGCGGTTCCACCGGGCGTTTCCCCAGGCCGATTGCGCCGCCACCGCGTCGATGTCTACGGCAAAAACCTTCCGGGCCCCCATCTTGGCGGCCAGAATGCCCAGGATGGCGGTTCCGCAGCCCATGTCCACCACCGATTTCCCCTTGATGGAAGCCTCCAGCGCCAGCATCCGCTGCATCATCATGTAGGTGGTGTGGTGGCTGCCGGTCCCGAATGCCATCTGCGGGTCTATCCAGATATTGAACCGCGTGTGGGGAACGTCCTTGTTGAAGGGCGCCTTGATGGTCACCATTCCGTCTACCACGATGGGCTGGAAACTGTCCTCCCAGGCCTTGTTCCAGTTCTGTCCCTGGACCGGGATGGCCTCGAACCCCGTTGCAAAAGGATAACCGGACAGGACCACCTTCACGTCCGAAGCGCGGTACAGTTCTGTCTGCACATACCCCTTCAGGAAAGGCTCTTCCGTTACAAATGAGTCGAAAGGCAGTTCCGACAGCTCTGCCATCAGAATCTCGGCTCCTTCCTCCGTGAAAGGGTCCAGTTTTATGCGGATTTCCAGATAATCAAAACTGTTCATATTACATTCATGGTTTGGCGGCGGCTTCCGCCTCCAGCCGCAGGATTTCCTGTTTCAGGGCTTCCCGGCGGCTCATGACGTCTTCGGCCATGTTGTCTACGAGCGTGCCCATCTGCTCCAGATGCTGGAGCGAGACACTTTCCTGCGGGCTGCCGGACGGGGCTTCCACCGTGAAATACTGGCCGGTCCGGTTTTCTTCCATGGCCTTTTCCACCCCCAATTCGAAGATGTTGTGGATGGCGCCCACCAGGCTGTACTGCACATTGTCCAGTTCCTTGGTGTATACCGGGATGTTGGCGCTTCGGTATTTGGCCTTGCCCACGCCATAGTGGATGTTGTCAAAGTCCGGTCCCCAGGCGTTGAGACCGAACTTGACGAGGAGCGGTGACTTGAGCACGGAGATGTGGTAGTCAAACTCTTTGGTCAGGTGCTGCATGCCGCTGGCGGCCAGCTGGTAGCGGTCTACCTTGAGCAGGAAGGGGAAGATTTCCAGTACGTTGTCCTGGATGATGCCGGTGACGGACATGTTGTCTATATGGGCCTCCTTGCGGTTGCGGAACATGAGCATGCCGGCAATCTTGGACAGCTCCTGGCTCTCGTTCAGGGACAGGTCCTTGCCGGAGATGCGCATCACGCCGTCTACCGAAGGCAGGACCACGTTCATAAGGGTGTCGATGTCCGTGGTGACGGCCAGTTCGCAGTCCAGGTCTCCGGCAAAGGTGGAGAGCATGGGCATGAGCGTGTCTACGGCCGGGAAGAGGGTGATGACCTTTTCTGCGGTGATGTCCACCAGGTTCAGGTCGAAGCCGGCTTTGATATCCTGCTTGGAACGCGTGGCATAGAAGCCCTCGAAATAGATGTCGCCCATGTTGGAGGCGGCCAGGGCGTTGGTAATCTGGATGGTGCGGTTGCGCATGGCTACGTCGGCCGCCGCCCAGTTGATTTCCAGGCTGTCGTAGTGGATGCCGCTGGCTTCCAGGGAGAAGTCCACCTCCAGGTTGGACGGAATGACCAGCAGTTTCCGCTGTACGGCCGAATCCGGCAGTTCCGGCAGCACCGCCACGCTGTCTTCCTCGTGCGGGACATAGGTGCTGTAATAGGCATAGCCGCGCAGCAATTCATTGGCGTCCAGGTAGTTGCTCCGCACATCGGCCTTCAGTTTGAGGCGGCTCCGCGTACTGCCGGCAATGGCTCTCCGGAGGCCGGTGAGCCTGGCCTGGGCCGACACATCGGAACCCCCCGCCAGCACCGTGATATTCTTGAGGTCCAGCGTGTCGTTGTCGAAGGAACCCCTCACATCCGACAGGCTGGTGGGCAACGGGAAGGACGGCATGGTGAGGTGGGCGCCACCCAGGTTCAGATTGCCCTCCAGGTCCCAGTTGCGGGCATATTGCTGCAGGGCCGACGACAGGCTGATGCGCACGTCGGCCGCCGCGAAATCGTCCTGGGAAACGCCCCGCATGCGCGCGGCGCGGGCCCTGGCCAGCAGCGAATCCCGCGGCACGCCGGGATAGACACGCTGCAGGGAATCCAGCAGCTGGTTGCGGCGGGCAGCGTTCCGCGGCCTGCGGGTGTGCCGGCTGGCGGCCAGGTCGAACTTCAGGTCCTGGAAAGACATCATGTTGGCCCCCAGACGACCGCGGGCCTGCTCCGAGCTGGAGCGCAGTGACAGCCGGGGCACGGGCTGCTCCCGGGTGACGGGCGTGATGCGGAAACTCTCCGTATTCTTCTTGAGCGTGACGCTCATGCCTTCGCTGTCGCGCAGCTGGAGGTTGCCCACCCGGAGCAGGCCGATCAGCGGCGTCAGCTCTTTGCCGCCTTTCAGGATCTCGGCAGAATTCTGGGCCAGCAGATGGATGCCGCCGCCCCGCACGAACATGTCCTTGAAGGAGACGTTCAGGGTGTCGGCATCGGCCTTGAGGGCCAGTACGCGGGTGCCTTTCTTCAGGTTCCGGTTAATCTGGTTGGCCTGGGTGGACAGATTGACCGCCAGGGTAGGGAGGAGGGCGTACAGGCTGTCTTTTTCGGCGGTGAGGCTGAGGCCGTTGGCGTTGAGGTCTGCGTTCAGGCTGGCGTTCCCGATGCGCGCCATGCTAAGCTGGGATTTGCGCACGCGGCCGCTGAGCTGCAGGTCCACGCTGCCGGTGCCCGTGATGCCCTTTTCCAGGGTGAACAGTCTGGTCAGGGAGTCTACCCGCGCCCGGGCTTTGCCGTCCAGGGTGATGAGGGGGTCTTTGCCCAGGGCATCTTTCACCCGGGCCGATGCATCTACCTTGGCGCCCGCGATGTCCACGAACAGGCGTTTTACCTCTGCGTTCACTTCCTGCATGTCATCCGTGCGCACCACGGCGTCTACGCCCAGCCGGCCTTTGCGGCCCAGGCCTTCATAGTCTACGGTGGCGGGCGGAACCAGCAGGCGGGCATTCACGGCGGGCCTGCGCTCCGGGCCCCAGGGGCCTTTCACCTGCGCGTCCATGCTCAGGATGGCGCGGGTATTCACTTTCTTCAGGAGGGGGAAGTTGTTCTCGAATTCGTCCAGGAGTTCTCCGAGCGGGCAGTCTTTCACGGAGGCCTCTACATCCAGATCCAGCAGGCCGTCCGGGTGGCGCACTACATCTCCCCGGCCGTTCAGGTGCAGGGAGGAAACGCCCAGGTGGAGACTTCTGGCCAGCACTTCCAGTGCACCTTCTTCCCGCTGCGGGAAGCTCAAGTCTGCATCCAGTTGCACCGGCAGTTTCACACGGCCGAAGCTGCCCGTGCGCAGGCGGGCGTCGGCCCGGGCTTCCAACTGCACATCCCGTTGCTGAACATGGGCCTGCAGGCTGTGCAGGCGCAGGGACAGGGTGTCCTGGGGCAGGCGCCCGGAAACCAGCATGGAATCCAGCCGCAACCGCGCGTCCACCTGCTCCGGATGCTCTGTGTCCACCTGTCCGTCCAGCATCAGGCGGCGCAGGGTGAACATGCCGTGCAGGGTGTCTTCCGGGTCCGTGAAAACAATCAGGGGACGGTCTGTGAGGCTGATTTTGTTCACCCGGATGGGCGGCAGGGGCTTCTTGCCGCTGCTGTCCGGGGCATCTTCTTCGCGGCCGATGGGCAGGATGTCCCAGTTGGCCGCCGTGGAATCGTAATAATGGGCAAAGATGCGCGGCCGCTCCAGCTCCAGCCTGTGGACATGGATGCCCTTTTTCTGGAGGAAGGCCTTATAGTCTACCGAAACCTGCAGCCGGCGGAAGCTGGCCAGGGTGTCCTGCCCGTTTTCCACGCCCCGCTGCCAGCCCATCTTGAGCAGGCTGAAACGGCGCTGCGTATCCGGGTACAGGCTGTCGTACCGGGCATAGCGGCTGTGCGGATAAGTGATGGCAAAATCCTGCGCCTCCACGTTCAGGAAGGGGAAACTCTTGATTACATGCGCCTTCACTTCCCGGAAACTGACGTCTCCCTCCACATAGTCGGCCGCTATCCGGTTCACGATGCCGGTGAGCACCTGCGGCCGCAGCAGTACTTGGAGGGCCACCAGCAGCACCAGCACTAGGGCCACCAGGCCGATGAGCGAATTCCGTATGATCTTGCCCGCTTTCACTTCCTACAGGTTTTGAACGGCCCCGGCAATGCTTTCCAGCAGCCATTTGGGGGTGGAGGTGGCGCCGCACACACCTACCGTCTGGCCGGGGGAGAACCACTCCGGACGGATTTCCGAGGCGTGCCCGATGACATGGGTGTCGGGGTTCACGCTGCGGCACAGGTCGCTGAGGACCTTGCCGTTGGAGGACGACTTGCCGGACACGAACAGGATGACGTCGTGCCCCTTGGCAAAGGCGGCGAGTTTCTCGTGGCGGGAGGCTACCTGCCCGCAGATGGTATTATGGACGGTGAGACTCGCTCCTTTTTCCCGCAGCAGCTGGCAGATGGCGTCGTATTCGGAAGGGCTCTTGGTGGTCTGGGAAAAAATCTCGATGGGTTGGTCCAGCCGGACCATCCCGGCGCCGATGGCCTCCAGGAGCATGCTTTCGTTCTCGACCACCAGGGCGTCGCCGCCCACCTGGCCCAGCAGGCCCAGCACTTCCGCGTGACCCACCCGGCCGAAGATGATGACCTGCCCTTCCCGGCCGTCTTCGTGCAGGCGGGCATAGGCCTCGCGGATGTGGCGCTGCAGCTGCAGGACCACGGGGCAGGAACAGTCGATGACACTGAGCGAGCGGCGGGCGGCCGCCTGATAGGTGGCCGGCGGTTCCCCGTGGGCACGGATGAGCACCGTTTCTCCGTCGGGCACTTCATCCAGCGAATTGACGGTGATGAGGCCCAGCGCCTGCAGACGGGCCAGTTCCGCCTCGTTGTGCACGATGGCGCCCAGGGAATACAGCCTGGCGCCGTCTCCCAGGAATTCTTGGGCCCGGGTGATGGCGCGGATCACGCCGCCGCAGAAGCCGGAGCCGGGGTCTATCTCTACCGTTAGCATTTGAGGCCGGGGCTTTCCAGAAGGCCGAATTTCCCTTGCAGCAGGCCCAGCATCCAAACCACTTCCTCGTGCAGGGTCATGTGGGTATTGTCCAGGACATAGGCGTCCGCCGCCTGTCGAAGGGGAGAGGTTTCCCGGTGGGAATCCCGGTAATCCCGGTCTTTCAGGTTGGCCAGGACTTCTTCCAGCGTGGTCTTTTCCCCTTTGGCGGCCAGTTCGTCGTAGCGGCGCCGGGCACGTACCTGTTCATCGGCCGTCATGAAGATCTTGAGTTCCGCGTTGGGGAATACGGTGGTGCCGATGTCGCGGCCGTCCATGATGACGCGGCCACCTGCGGCGAAGGCGTGCAGTTTGTCGTCTACCCAGCTGCGTACGGCGGCGATGGCACTCACGGGGCTCACGTACTGGGATACCTCCCAGCCGCGGATTTCCTTTTCGATGCAGCGCGCTCCCAGGTACAGGCGGGTGGCGCCGTCTTCCTGGCAGAAATGCAAATCCAGCGGCTGCATGACGGAAAGGAGGGCGGCCTCGTCTATCTTTCCGTCGGCAATGACGCCGGCTTCCAGGCCTGCGAGCGTGACGCCGCGGTACATGGCGCCGCTGTCCAGGTACAGGAAAGCGAATTCGGTGGCGATGAGCTTGGCGAAGGTGCTCTTTCCGGTAGAGGAATAGCCGTCTACGGCAATGATGATATCGGGAATGTTCATAGTCCGGTACTGTTATATGCGCTCTATTCTACAAAAATAGAATATTTTTACGATATTTGCATAAAAATTATCAGTAACTATGAAGGTACTCATTGTAGATGACGAGCGTGCCATCCGCTATTCCCTGAAAGAAATCCTGGAAATGGAAAATTATCAGGTGGAAACCGCCGAAAACGGCCTGGAAGGCCTTTCCAAGGCAGAAAAGGAAAAGTACGACGCCATCTTCTGCGATATCAAGATGCCGGAAATGGACGGCACCGAAATGCTGGTCAAGCTCATCGAGGCCGGCGTGGAAACCCCGGTGATCATGGTCTCCGGCCATGCCGACATCACCACGGCCGTCGACTGCATCAAGAAAGGTGCGTTCGACTTCATCGAGAAGCCCCTGGACCTGAACCGCATCCTCATCACCCTCAAGAATGCCACGGACAAGGCCAACCTGGTCACCCAGACCAAAATCCTGAAAAAGAAAATCTATGGCCGGGAGATGATCGGCGAGTCGGAGCCCGTGGCCCATCTCCGGGACATGATCGGCAAGGTGGCTCCTACCCAGGCCAGCGTCCTCATCACCGGCCCCAACGGCTCCGGCAAGGAACTGGTGGCCCAGAGCATCTATCAGATGAGCGAGCGCTCCATGATGCCTTTCGTAGAGGTCAACTGCGCCGCCATCCCTTCGGAACTCATTGACAGTGAACTCTTCGGCCATAAGAAAGGTTCCTTTACATCGGCCATCCGGGACCACAAGGGAAAATTTGAGCAGGCCGACGGCGGCACCATTTTCCTGGACGAGATCGGCGACATGTCGCTGGCGGCCCAGGCCAAGGTGCTGCGGGTGCTGCAGGAGCGCAAGCTCACCCCGGTGGGCGGCGACAAGGAAATCACCGTAGACGTCCGCGTCATCGCCGCTACCAACAAGAACCTGCAGGAAGAGATCGGAAAGGGCAATTTCCGCGAAGACCTGTATCACCGCCTGAGCGTCATCGTGCTCAAGGTCCCCGCCCTGGACGACCGCAAAGACGACATTCCGCTCCTGATCAGCCATTTCTCGGAGCGCATCTGTGCCGAAAGCGGCAAGCCCACGCGGGCGTTTTCCCCGGAGGCCGTGAAACTGCTCCAGGAGCGTCCCTGGCCAGGCAATATCCGCGAACTGCGCAACGTGGTGGAGCGCCTGCTCATCCTGGGCGGCAATCCCGTCACGGCCCGGGACGTGGAAGATTATGTGATGTAGGCCCGCTACCGAAAGAAAATTTGCAGAAAAAGTGACAAATCGTTATTTTTGTAAGTTCTTTGCAATTAACGATTAACTAAACAATACCTTTTATGGCAACAACTGCTGACCTGAAAAACGGAATGTACATCATGTTCAACGGCAAACCCTGCGCCGTTGTGTACTTCCAGCACGTGAAACCCGGCAAGGGCCCTGCCTTTGTAAAAACCAAACTGCGCAACCTGGAAAACGGCCGCATCCTGGAGAATACCTTCACCGCCGGTGTCAAACTGGACACCATCACCGTGGAGCGTCGTCCCTACCAGTTCCTGTACGATGACGGCGAGGCCTTCAACTTCATGCACGAAGAAACCTACGAGCAAATCACCCTTCCCCACGATGTCGTAGACAACGCAGACCTCATGAAAGAAGGCCAGCACGTGGAAATGATGTTCATGACGGAGCCCGAAGAGCGCTGCCTCACCTGCGAACTGCCCACTTACGTAACCCTGGAGGTTACCTACAGCGAACCCGCCGTGAAGGGCAATACCGCCTCCACGTCGGCCCTGAAGGAAGTCACTCTGGAAACCGGTGCCAAGATCATGGTTCCCCTGTTCATCGAAACCGGCGAAATCATCACCGTCAACACCACGGACCGCAGCTACGGCCAGCGCGTGAAGTAAGCGCCCCTTCTCAACGTCTTATGCGCCTAATGTCCCCAAAATCGGGACATTAGGCGCATTTCCGCTTGTTTTTGCTCCCAATGTCCCCGTTTTTGGGACGTTAGGAGCACCATAGGGCTGGAGGCGCTTATTTTTTGGGATATTTGACGGTAAAGCAGGCGCCGCCCAGGGCGAAGGAGCGGCTGTAGGAGATGCTGCCGCCGCAGTGCTCCACGATGCGTTTGCAGATGGCCAGGCCCAGGCCGCTGCCGCTGGTCTTGGTGGTGAAATCCGGCGTGAAGATCTTGTCCTGGTTGTGCTCCGACACGCCGGGACCGTTGTCTTCCACCACAATGTCGTAGAATCCGTCTTCCACGGCGTTGCGTACGGCCACCACCAGGCGTTTTTCGCCTTCGTTCTCGTCCACCGCCTGGATGGCGTTGGTAAGGAGGTTCACCACGACGCGGGTAAGCTGCGGGCGCGGGGCCGATACCCAGGCCGACGGCAGGCCGAAATAGTCTACCCGGAGGTCGTCGCGGGAATCGAAAAGCTCCACTTCCTGCCGTACCAGGGCGTCCAGGTCCAGCCGCTCCGCCTTCTGGTCGTACATCTTGGCGAAGGTGGAGAACTGGTCGGCCGAATCGGCCAGCAAGTCTACGTGATACAGGACGGTGGACGCCACTTCGTCAAAGCGCTCCTGCCAGGCGGGGTTGCCGGTCTGTTTCATGCGCATGAGCATCTGCAGCTGGAGTTTGATGGGCGTGAGCGGGTTCTTGAGATCGTGGGCCACGCGGCGCGCCATGTCTGTCCAGGCCTTGTCGCGTTCTACCTGCGCCAGGCGGCGGGAACTGTCTCCCAGGTCTTTCACCATGCGGTTGTAGGCCTGTACCAGCGGGGTGATTTCGTCGTCCTGGTTGTATTCCAGCGGTTCCAGGTGGTCGATGTCCGTGACGGTCATCTTGCGGCGCAGCTGGGTAATGGGCTGGAACATGCGGCTGATCATCTCGAAAGTAATGACCCGGGAGGTCATCAGCAGGAGCAGGAAGATGGTGATGATGGTGGCGATATGCAGGATGGCTTCCGTCTCCAGGTCGTGGGTGAGGTCGGTGAAGGGGGATGAGGCGATGCCCACCCTGCGGCCGTTGCTGTTCATGATGGGGGCGTACAGGGCATAGTAATTGCGCCGGGCCGCCTTTTCCCGCTGCATGTAGAAGCGTTTGTGCCCGAACAGGATCTGGCTGTAGGCGGTTTCGTTGAGGCGGTGCCCCAGGATCATGCGGTCGTACACCTCCGGCGTGGTGCTCATGACCACCCGGCCGTTCATGTCAAAGAGGGTGATGTCGCACTTGAGGTTGTTGCCCACGGTTTCCACGGATTGCAGCACTTCCTCCGACACAATGTCCGAAGGGTCTTCCACCTGCCGCAGGTACTCCTGCAGCATGGACTGCAGGGTGTTGATGCGGGAGGTCATGATGCTTTGCATGTCCGCGTTGTTGCGCTTGTACACGAACCAGACGCTGAATACGCCCATGGCCAGCAGCGTGAGGCTCAGGGAAATGTATACCACCATGCCTATGCGGGTCTGGTAGTACCGGCGTCCGCCGCTGCCTTTCCGCCGCCACACCAGGGCCGATATGGCCAGGAACGCCAGGATGGCGAAGAGGAAGCCCTCCACCACGTAATAGAGCCGTTCCGTAGACGGGCGGGAGATGACCACCACTTCGTCTTCGGACACGTTGTGCACGAAATGGTTCCAGTCCTCCACCTCTATGTGACCGCTGCTTTCGCGTTTGAGGATGCCCTCCAGGACGGTGGGGTAGGGATAGGAGCCTTTATACTGCAACAGGCTGCCGCCCGTGTACTTGGCCCAGGAATAGACGGGTGGCAGGGACACCTGGCCGGGGTCCGAAACCCCCAGGAGCCGCAGGTAGCCGCGGTCCTCGCGGTTGTGCTTGGACTCCACGGTAACCAGGATGGAACTGGCGCCGTAGTCCTTTACATAATAGGTAAACAGACCGGTATAGGAGGCCCGTCCGCTGCCGATGGTCTTGTAGAAGAAGTGGGAATTGTCGCCCAGGCGGGTGCCGCTGCGGATGCGCTCCTGGAACAGGGGCGCCGCGCTCATGTCGGCCCCGGGCTGGATGACGGCAATGTCGTAATCCTGCGAGATGCGGCCCATGTAGCTGCTCACCAGGCGGCTGCGGAGGATGTCGGTGCTGCCGCCGATGACGGAAAGGGCGCCGATCACCGGGTCTGCCGCAATGGCCGCTTCCGCCCCGCGGAGCTGGATTTCCAGGGCGATGTCGCGGTCCATGGCCAGGCGGTTGGCCCATACATCTACCCGCTGGCGCTCCTTCTGGAAGCCCCAGGTGGAAGAGGCGATGACAAAGTACACGCCCACGGCCACCGCATATACGAGGCGTCCCACGGACGAAAAGGCGTCGTAGCGCAGGCCCGTCAGGGAGCGCAGGAGCGGGGAAAGGATCTGGATGAGCAGCGGGATGGTGAGCGTGAGGGACAGGAAGCTCAGGTATACCAGGCCGGTGAAGCCGTTGAGCAGCACAATCTTATATAGTTCCAGCGTAATGCTGGAGTTGAAGGTGATGCTCCGGAAAGTCAGGTGGATGTAAATGCCGATACAAACCATCAGGGCGGTGAGCCCCAGCGCCAGCGCACCCTCCATCCAGCGGCTGTTTTTGCGGCGCAGCCATTTCAGGAGCGTCCAGCGCACCAGGTAAAAGTCCAGCACCAGCAGCGTGAGGGCCAGGTTGATGAGGATGACGGCCCCCAGCGAGTACAGGATGTGGCCATCGGCATAGATGAGCGGGGAAAAGAGCTGCGTCACGGGCGAAAGCTTGCGCCCGTAGAAGTACATCCAGACAATGGCCCCCAGCTGTACCAGCAGGGTGGTCCCCATCCACAGGGCCGACGGATAGGTGGACAGGAACAGGAGCGATGCCGTAAGCAGCAGGGCCATGGCCAGCCACAGCAGCACGGAATGCTGCCGGGAGGTTTCGGCGATGGTTTCGGCCGTGAGCTTGAACAGTGGCTTGCCGCTGACGTGGACCACGGCACCCACGCCGGAAGAGATGGGGCGGATGTTGAAGCGGGAATCCAGGTGGAAATGCCGGTTGACACCGTTCAGGGAGCCCGCCTGCAGTTCGTTCACCATCTCCAGGCCGGCGATGACCTTGCAGCCCTCCCCGTCCACGGCCTTCTCCAGGAACCATTTGGTCCCGTGGTTGGCAAAGATGGGATTTTCTCCCACCTCGCTCAGGGGCGATGCCAGGTTGCTCCGGCTGTCTCCCAGCCGCTGGACCAGCGTCCGGGGGCGGATGTCATCCGAGCGGATGGGAAACTGGTGCGCCCAGCTTTGCAGGGTGTCTTCCACGTAGCGGTACACCACCATGTCTTCGGGCAGGTTCTTCAGTTCCATCCACTGCGCCGGATCCGTATGCAGGGCAATGTCTATATACTTGTCCAGCAGGGCCATCCGCTTTTCCACCCGCTTTCCCAGGTTGCCGGCGGCAGACTCCAGCCTGCCGCCGCTGCGCCCCGTGAACAGCGAGGCCACGAAGACCAGCAGCGCGGCGGCCACCAGGGCCCCCGACAGGCATTGCCGTATGTGTTTGCTCTTATTCATGGTGGTACGGCTCTCCCTTCAGGATGGTGAAAGCCCGGTAAAGCTGCTCCGCAAAAATCGTGCGCACCATCTGGTGCGAGAACGTCATCTTGGAAAGGGAAATCTTGCCCTGGCAGCGCTGATACACCGCATCGGAGAAGCCATAGGCTCCGCCGATGGTGAAAAACAGGTTCCGCGCTCCGGAGCCCAGCTGTTTCTGGATATAGTCGGCAAATTCCAGGGAACGGAATTCGCGGCCGTGCTCGTCCAGAAGGATTAAGGTGTCGGACGGCCCCAGCTGTTTCAGGATGAGTTCTCCCTCCTTGTCTTTGATCTGCTGCCGGGTAAGGCTGCCGGCTTTTTTCAGCTCCGGAATCTCCACCACGGAGAAGGGAACATAGTGCCCCAGCCGGGACACATACAGGTCCAGGCCCTCCTTTACCCATTTTACGTCGGTTTTGCCGACGGTAAGCAGCGTTACGTTCATTTTCTTATGTGCAAATGTAGCGATTCGGCGCGGAATTTGCAATATAAACGTCCGGAATGAAAACGCTTCTGCATATGGCTTTGGTGGCGGCTACGCTCTTTCTGGGCGTATCGGCGGCCGGACAGAATAAATTCCAGGCCAGTGTCAGGAGCCTGCCTCCCCAGCAGCAGGACGGCGGTTTTTCCGTTTTCTCCTCCATTACCAAATACCTGGCCCTGGGAGATGCCGCCTCCCTCTCCAGCTGGTTCGCGGACAATCTGGACGTAACGGTGCTCTCCTCCAACCGCAACTGCTCCCGCAAGCAGGCCCAGGAAATCCTGCGCAATTTCTTCGAAGCCAATACCCCGCGTTCCTTCCAGGTAACCCACAAGGCTTCGGAATCCAACAAGAAATACATCATCGGCCTGCTCAATGCAGGCGGGGAACTCTTCCAGGTTACCATCTATGCCACGGCGTCGGCCGGGGATACTTACAAAATCCAGCAACTGAATATCGCCCGCCAGACGGCCGCCTACTAGAGGCGGTTTTTTTATTCTGCCTCCAGTACGAATACGGCCGAGCTGTACTGCCCGTACAGCGTGGGATTGAAGCCGCCTTCCATGAGGAAGTCGCCTCGGAAAGCCTGGCCGTTTCCCCACCAGCAGCTGCGGTCCACGTTCTGTTCCACCACCTTATAGTTCAAGGCCGGGTCCAGGCCCTGCAGCCGGAACACCTTGCCGCCTACGGTACGGGGTTCGAAGTGGATGCAATAGGTATATACCACGGCGCGCCGCTTGTCCGGCGACACGTACATGAGGCCGTAATAGCTGCTTTCCAGGGGCGATGCCAGGCGGTACAGGTCTCCGGTGAACACCAGGTCCCGGTACTGTTTGTAAGAGGCGATGCAGCGGTCTACGGTGGCGCGGTCCTGGTCCGTAAAGTATTTGGGTTGCAGTTCCAGGCCCAGGCGGCCGGCGGTGGCCATGTCGAAGCGGAACTTCAGGGGCGTCACATTGCCGGTCTGGTGGTTGGGCACCGTGGAGACGTGCGAACCCATGATGCAGGCCGGGTAAATCATGGAAGTGGCGTATTGGATATAGGCGCGGGTGAGGGCGTCCGTATTGTCGCTGGTCCAGACCTCGTTGCAGTAGCGAAGGGCTCCGTAGTCTACGCGTCCGCCGCCGGAGGAGCAGCATTGCACGAGGGTTTTGGGATATTTCTCCCGGATGCGGCGCATCACGTTATACAGCCCCTGCGTGTACTCCACATAGAAGCGGTCCTGTTCAGCGCCCAGATACGGGCTGCCGAAGCTCTGGATGACGCGGTTGCAGTCCCACTTGATATAGTCGATGTTCGGGGCCAGCTGCATGGTGCGGTCGAAGATGCCGAAGACGAAGTCCTGTACGGCCGGGTTGGACAGGTCCAGGACCCACTGGTTGCGCCCCTGGTAAATCTCGCGGCCGGGGCTCTGCACCACCCATTCGGGATGCGCATGGGCCAGGTCGCTGCGCGGGTTCACCATCTCGGGCTCTATCCAGATGCCGAATTTGAGGCCTTTGTCATGGGCATGCCGGGCCAGGAAGTCGATGCCTTCCGGCAGTTTGGACACGTTCACCTCCCAGTCGCCCAGTCCGGCGTCGTCGTTGTTGCGCGGATAGTTGTTCCCGAACCAGCCGTCGTCCAGCACGAACATCTCCAGGCCCATGCCGGCGGCATCGTCCATCATGCGCAGCAGCGTCTCGGTGGTGAAGGTGAAGTAGGCGCCTTCCCAGCTGTTCAGGAGGGTGGGATTCACCTCTCCGCCGCCGTAGATGCTGTATTGGCGGGCCCAGCGGTGCAGGTTGCGGGAGGCCCCGCCGGCGCCGCAGGTGCTGTAAGTATAGATCATGTCCGGGGTGACGAAGGTGTCTCCTCCCTTCAGGGGGTAGGCCGATGCAAACGGGCTGATGCCCGTGAGGATGTTCAGCCGGTGGGCATCGTCCTTCTCGAAGCTCAGGCGGAAATTGCCGCTCCAGGCCAGGGCGCCGGCAATGACCTCCCCTTCGGTTTCGCTGAATTCCTTCGTGTTCAGGCTCAGGAGAAAAGAGGGGTTGTTCCCCTGCGTATTCTGCGTGCCGCGGCGGCTCTCGATCACCTTTAAGTCGTGGCCCAGCACTTCGCTTTCCATCTGCATGTCCGTGGCCCAGGCCCCGTAGAAATGGGTGAGGAGGTACTCGTCGGCATCGACATATAAGGACGAAGAGGCGTAGTTGAGCAGCTGCACGGGCTGCTTGCCGCCGTTGAGGATTTCCGTGTGTTCCACAATGACATCTTCCCTGGCGTAGGCATCATAGACCAGCTTTACCTCCAGGCCGGTCACATAGTCCTTGAGGCCGATGGCGGTGGACTCGCAGCCGCCGTGCCGCGTAACCTGGTGTCCGGTGTAGTAGAGTTCCGTATTGTGGTTGCCGTCGGCATATTTTACGTGCAGGGCCGGTTCATTGATATAGCGGCCGCCCGTGGCCGGATAGGTGGCTCCGCGGAATCCGTTGTAGTCCTCGGTGTTTACGGCGCGCTGCAGGAACTGCTCCGGGGCTGCCAGGCGGCGGCCGTAATGCACGGTTTCCAGGTGCCCGTTGGGGTGCACCAGCAGGACCAGGGAAGTGTTTTGCGTCTCTATGGAAATCACCTGCCGCTCCACGGAGGGGATGGCGACGGTTTCATGGACAAACTTCTTGGCTTTTTTCTGGGCCTGTGCCGGAAGGAGGGTGAGCAGCAGGGCCGCTGCGAGGAAGAGAATGCGTTTCATGGTTGAAAGATTGGTCTGCACGAAGATAAGTTTTTCTTTCCATATTGTCAATTTATGTTGAAAAAGTATCAAAAAAAGTATATATTTGTACAGGAAACACTGATACTATTATGTCTAAAGTACTGCGGGAAAACCCTCCCATCACCGAGAAGGACTGCTTTATCATCGTGGAACGGCACAAGAGCGAGTTCAATTATCCCATCCATTCCCATGCCGAATGCGAGCTCAATTTCGTGGAAAACTGTACCGGTGTGCACCGGGTGGTGGGCGACAGCATCGAGGAAGTGGGGGAGTTCGACCTGGTACTCATCACCGGGGACGGGCTGGAACACGCCTGGCAACAGGGCAACTGCACCAGCCCGGACGTGCGGGAAATCACCATCCAGTTTTCGCCGGACCTGCTGGACGAACGCCTGCTGGGACGCAACCAGTTCCATGCCATCCGGCAGATGTTCGAGCGCGCCCGGCTGGGACTGTCGTTTTCCATGAAAACGGTCATGAAGGTGTATGGCATCCTGGATGGAATCGCCCGGCAGCCCGACAGCTTCGAACAGTTTCTGGCCATGCTTAAAGTCCTGAATGAACTTGCGCAGGATGCGGAATCCAGGACATTGGCGTCCAGTTCGTTCGCCCACCGGGAACCGGACCGGGAAAGCCACCGGGTAGCCAAGGTGAAAGCCTATGTCACCACCCACTACGCAGAGGAACTGCGGCTGGAAGACCTGGCGCAGATGGCGGGTATGGCCCCCAGTGCCTTCAGCCGCTTCTTCAAGCAGCATACCAACCGGACTTTACAGGATTACATCATCGATATCCGCCTAGGTGCTGCCGCCCGCATGCTGGTAGACACCTCCAGCGGCATCTCGGAAATCTCCTATGCCTGCGGCTTTAACAACCTGTCCAATTTCAACCGCATCTTCAAGGCGCGGCGCGGTTATACCCCCCGGGATTTCCGGGCGTTGTTTACCAAGAGCAGGGTGTATGTATAGGACGCGTTAAAAAAATATCATAATTAGATAAAATGTTACTTTTTGTGCCGACGGATATGCTTTAACTTTGCAAAAGTAATATTTATGTCGGCCAACATAATGAAAAATGCACTTAAACTAGTTCTGGGCATTTTCGTTGCCCTTTCGTTCCTTCAGTGTACCCAACCCTCTTTTGTCGGCGTCCAGAATGGGCAGTTTGTCCGTGACGGAAAGGCGTTTACCTTTATCGGCACCAATTTCTGGTATGGCCCCATCCTGGCTTCGGACGGGCGTGGGGGAGACATGGCGCGCCTTACCCGGGAACTGGACAGTCTTCAGGCCCTGGGGCTCCGGAACCTCCGTGTCCTCGCAGGCGCCCAGGGGGAAAGCGGTGTTTTCTCCCGCGTAGAACCTACCCTGGAAACGGCGCCCGGCGTGTACAACGACACCCTGCTGGTGGGCCTGGACCGTTTCCTGATGGAACTGGACAAGCGGGACATGCAGGCTGTGCTGTACCTGAACAACTCCTGGGAATGGAGCGGCGGCTACGGACAGTATCTGGAATGGGCCACCGGAGAAAAGGCCCTGATCCCGCTTGTAGACGGTTACTGGCCTTTCATGCAGCAGATGCGCAAGTTCCAGACTTCCCGGGAGAGCCAGGAACTCTTCTATAACCATGTGAGGGCCATCGTGGGCCGTACCAACTCCCTCACCGGCAAGCCTTACAAAGAGGATCCGGCCATATTCTCCTGGCAAATCGGCAACGAGCCCCGCTGCTTCTCCGACGAAAAAGAGATCCGGGAGGGTTTCCTGGGCTGGCTCACGGAAACCGCCCGCCTGATCAAGGAGCTGGATCCCAACCATATGGTATCCACCGGCAACGAAGGCTTCATGGGCTGCGAACAGGACTGGGAACTCACGGAACAGGTGAACAACATTCCCGGCGTAGACTACATGACCATCCATATCTGGCCCTACAACTGGGGCTGGGTCAATGCCGAAGACCTGGCCGGCACCCTGCCTTCCGCCATTGAAAAGACGGCCGAATATCTCTCCGGGCACGCAGAACTGGCCCGGCGGCTGGGAAAACCCGTCGTCTGTGAGGAATTCGGTTTCCCGCGGGACGGTTTCTCACCGTCCATGAGCGCTCCCACGCGGGCGCGTGATACTTATTATAAATACATCTTCGGCCAGGTGGGCAAAACCCTCCAGGGCGCCAATTTCTGGGGCTGGAGCGGTGTGGCGGTGCCCCTGCACGAGCAGTGGGAAAGCGGAGACCCCTACACCGGAGACCCGGCGCAGGAAGCCCAGGGCCTGAACGGCGTATATATCACGGATACTACTGTTTCCGTGATCCAAGAAGCCATTTAACCAAACCAAACCAATATTAATCCATTAACCAAAACCAAGTAGCATGAAACAAAAATTTGTGACCTTCATGCTGGCACTCCTCGCCACCACGGCCCTGTTCGCACAGAACAAGGTCACCGGTACCGTCACGGACGATATCGGCCCGGTCATCGGAGCCAGTGTCATGGAGAAGGGCACCTCCAACGGTGCCATCACAGACCTTGATGGAAACTACGAGATCACGGTGAAGTCCGGCGCAACGCTCGTGTTCTCTTCCATCGGCTATGCAACGCAGGAGATCGCTGTTGGCTCGCAGAAAGTCATCAACGTAAAACTCTCCGAAGATACCGAATTCCTGGACGAGGTTGTCGTCGTGGGTTACGGTACCATGAAAAGAAGTGACCTCTCCGGTGCTTCCGTCTCCATGAAGGAGGAAGACCTGAAGGGCTCCATCATCTCTTCGCTGGACCAGTCCCTGCAGGGCCGTGCCGCCGGCGTGTCTGCTGTGCAGACTTCCGGTGCCCCGGGTTCCTCCTCCTCCATCCGTGTGCGTGGCCAGGCAACGGTCAACGCCAATGCAGAACCGCTGTACGTCATCGACGGTGTCATCATCCAGGGTGGCGGCAATTCCGGCGGAGACTTCGGTCTGGGCGGCCTGGGCAACGGTAAGGTGTCCACCATCTCCCCGCTGGCCACCATCAACCCGGCCGATATCGTGAGCATGGAAATCCTGAAGGATGCCTCTGCCACCGCTATTTACGGTGCACAGGGCGCCAACGGTGTCGTGCTCATCACTACCAAGCACGGTAAGGCCGGCGATGCCAAATTCTCCTATGACGGCATGTTCGCCGTCTCCCGCCAGACCAGCCGCATCCAGATGATGAATTTGCGCGAATTCGCCGAGTATTACAACGACATGGTGGACCTGGGCCTGGTAGACCACAATGGCTGGTATGCCGATCCTTCCATCCTGGGCAAGGGAACCAACTGGCAGGACGAGGTATTCCGTACCGCCCTGCAGCACCAGCATCAGGTGAGCGCACAGGGCGGCTCCGAGAAAGTGCAGTACTATGTATCCGGTTCGTACATGAACCAGGAGGGTACCATTATCGGTTCCAACTTCGACCGTCTGAGCTTCCGTACCAACCTGGACGCCCAGCTCAAGGACTGGCTCAAACTGGGCGTGAACGCCACCTACGCCATCACCAACGACAATATCAAGCTGGCCGACGGTCAGGAAGGTGTCATCTTCTATTCCCTGTCCACGCTGCCCGACATCCCGGTCTATGACCTGGACGGCAATTATTCCACGACGGTCCGTGAGGGTTACACCTCCGCCAACCCGGTGGCCCTGGCCATGCTGGACGAAAACCTCCTGAAACGTCAGAAACTCACCGGTAACATCTATGCCGAGCTCACGCCCATCAAGCATTTCGTATGGCGCAGTGAGGTGGGCTTCGACTTCAGCCACTCCGAAGCCACCACTTACAAGCCCATGGTGAACCTGGGCGGCTGGCAGCGCGGTTCCAACTCCATGAGTTCCCAGCGCAATGCCAGCACCTACTGGTCCCTGAAGAACTACCTCACGTATTCCAACACCTTCGGCAAGCACAGCCTCACCGCCATGATCGGCCAGGAAACCTGGGAATCCCGCTGGAATTACCTGAGCGCTTCCAATAAGGATCTGCCTTCCGACGAGATCCACAATCTGCGTCTGGCAACGGGAGATCCCACGGTGGGTTCCGGTTTCGGTTCTTCCGCCATGGCGTCTTTCTTCACCCGTGAGACGTACAACTACGACAATCGTTATCTGCTCACCTATACGTTCCGTTACGACGGTTCTTCCAACTTCGGCCCCGACAACCGTTGGGCCGGCTTCCACTCCGTGGCCGGCAGCTGGCGCTTCACCAACGAGAAATTCATGAAAGCCTTTGCCGAATCCATCGCCCTGAACAGCGGTAAAATCCGTCTGGGATGGGGCCAGACCGGTAACGCCAACATCGGCGGCGGCGCCTGGGAATCCGGCATGAGCAAGATGCCCACCGGCCTCGGTGACAGCCAGCGTCCTTCCAACATCGCCAATACCGGTATCCACTGGGAGAAGCAGGAACAGGTGAACCTGGGCCTGGATCTGAACTTCCTGGAGAATAAATACAATCTCACGGTAGACCTGTACCAGAAGGTTTCCTCCGACATGCTCATGTCCATGACCCTTCCTTCCTATATGGGTACCCAAGGCAACGGTTCTTCCGCCCTGGCCGCCCCGAAGGGCAACTACGGCACCATCCGCAACCGCGGTCTGGAAATCACCCTGGATACGCACCCCGTGGACAAGAAGAACTTCGGCTGGGACAGCAACTTCCAGATTTCCTTCAACCAGAATACCCTCGTCGCCCTGGACGGCAGCGCCAATGCCCAGCTCGTGGGCTACGGACAGTGGAGCGATATCGTCTCCGTGACCGAAATCGGCGAATCCCTGTATAACTTCTACGGTTATGTGGTGGAAGGCGTTTACAAGGACTTCGACGACATCATGAATTCCCCGAAGGCCGAAAAATTCCCCCAGGACGGTGTCTTTAACCGTACTACCACGGTCTGGCCCGGCGACATCAAGTTCAAGGATGTGAACGGTGACGGTGTCATCAATGAAAAGGACCGCACCAACATCGGTTCCCCGCTCCCGAAATTCACCTTCGGCTGGACCAACACCTTCCGTTACAAGAATGTAGACCTTACCATCTTCCTCAACGGTTCGGTTGGAAACAAGGTGCTCAACTACAACATGATGGGCCAGGGCTACAACGGCCTGGTGCACATGAACAGCACCTGGACCAACCAGCATGTGGACATCAAGGACCGCGCCCGCCTGGAGATCATCGACCCCGCCAAGACCTATGCCGACGGCTCCTCCTGGCAGGATGACATCTCCAACGTACGCGTTTCCAACAGCGGCACGCTGACGCCCCGTCCGTCCATCCAGGACCCCAACGACAACGACCGCCTGAGCACCCGTTACATCGAAGACGGCAGCTATCTGCGCGTCAAGAACATCACCCTTGGCTATACTTTCCCGAAGCGGCTTCTGGAAAAGGCCAAGATGGAGAATGTACGCGTGTACATGAATATCCAGAACCTTTATACGCTCACCCGATACAAGGGCTTCGATCCGGAAGTCGGTGCTTCCACGCAGGACTCCAGCGGCCTTACCTTCGGTGTGGATAACGGACGTTATCCTTCCCCGATGACCTGCTCTTTCGGCGTGAACATTACTTTCTAATGATGGAGGAAACGAATATGAAAAATGCATTGAAATACATTGCCCTCGCAGCGGTCATCGCTTTTGGCGCATCCTCCTGCTCCAAGTTCCTCAACCGTCCTTCCGAGGACAGTTACACGACTGCACTCTTCTACCAGAATGACGCCCAGATTGAGCAGGGTATCAATTACCTGTACAACTCCCCCTGGTACGATATCATCCGTTTCTATATCTATGGTTCCGAAACCATGTGCGGCAACGTCTACCAGGGCCAGAACGCCTATTCTACCCTTACCGTGAACGGTACGGACCAGGACCTCAAGAACATGGCCTATTCCCTGTGGGCCGTGAATGCCCAGTGCAACACGGTCATCCGCAATATCCTAGCTTCCCAAAGCGCCTCCATTACCGATGCCACGCGCAACCGCTGCATCGGCGAAGTGCTGGCCTGGAAAGCCATGACCTACTTCTTCCTGGTGCGCACCTTCGGCGATGTCCCCATCATCCACGACAACACCGAAACCATCAAGCAGGCCAGCTACAATGAAGTTTCCAAGGTCCAGAAGGCCGATGTATACGAGTACATCGTCATGACTCTGGAAAAGGCCATGGAACTGCTTCCGAAGAACGCCTATATCGGCAAACTCAACCGCATTGACTACTATGCCGCCGAGGCGCTGCTGTCCAAGGTGTACCTCACCAAGGCCGGCGTTTCCGGTTCTTTGAACCAGGCAGATCTGGAGAAGGCCCGTGACTATGCCAAGGATGTCATCCTGAACTCCGGCCGTACCCTGACCCCGAAGTATTCCGACATCTTCCGCATGAAGCCGGATCAGTTCCAGCAGACGGGTGAGGAACTCTTCACCTGGCACTGGCAGTGCAAGCAGGAGGTCTGGACCTCCCAGAACTCCATCCAGTGCGACGTGGGCCTGGTGGGCTTTGACGAGAACGGCAACCTCTGGGGAGACTGGAAAGGTCCTTCCGTAGACCTGCAGGACCTCTTTGGCGTTTCCGCCGCCGAGAATCCCCAGAACCGCGCGAACAACGACGACCGCCGTCAGGCCACCATGATGATGTTCGGTGACCAGTACGACTATTTCTGGTCCGACAGGGGCGGCTTCGACTTCTACCGCTTCTTCTACGACGAGTCTTATTGCCCCGGCGGCCTGGAGAGCAACGCTTCCAGCAAGAGCTTCGGCTGCGGTTCCGGCGCCAACTATGCCAAGCACCTCTATGGTGACAAGGCCGACCACGTAGCCGCCTTCGGATTTCCTTCCTTCGGCATGTATAACCAGCTTCCTACGCACATCCTGCGTCTCGGAGACATCTATCTGGTCTATGCCGAGGCCGCTTACCTCACCGGCGATACCGAAACGGCACGGAACTATGTGAATCAGGTACGTGCCCGTGCCCATGCCAATCCGCTTCCCACCGTGGACATCCGCGACATCTGGAAAGAGCGTCGTCTGGAACTGGCCCTGGAGGGGGACAACTGGTACGATTTCGTCCGCCGTTCCTACTACGACGTGCAGGGCTGCATCGACGACCTGCTGGCCCAGCGCCGTTCCA
Organism: uncultured Bacteroidia bacterium; assembly: GCA_902784435.1. GTDB lineage: Bacteria > Bacteroidota > Bacteroidia > Bacteroidales > UBA932 > Cryptobacteroides. The sequence continues at coordinate 26,088 of CACZUR010000004.1, forward strand.
CCTGGGGCGGTCTGGATGCCGCTTACAAGAGTTTTGTCACTGACGAGCAGGGAAATTATGTGGGTCCCGGCGCCCGTCCCTGGGATGCCAGCGGCATCACCTACGATCCTTCCAACGAACTCACCGACGTAAAGGCTTCCATGTTCACCATCCCGTTCCCGACGGAAGATGTGGTCATGAACCCTGGCGTAGCCTCTGATGCAGAAGCCATCCATGTGGATGTACGCACGGAATATACCTATGACTTTTAATCTCTGAGACGATGAAAAATCTGACAAAATATATCAGTTTGCTGCTGGGTCTGATGCTGGCCGCCTCCTGCACGTCCGTAGACTATCCGGACCGCTTTGTGCAGACCGCCGGCACTCCCAAGGTGGACTTTGTCCGCTATGCCGACAAAGATGTCATCATCACCCAGGCCAACATGGAAGAGGTCGTCTGCATCGTGGGCGATAACCTGACCAGCGTGCACGACCTTTACTTCAATGACCAGCCGGCCGTGCTGAATCCCAGCTACATGACGGCCAAGTCCCTGGTGGTAGCCGTTCCCAAGAACATGCCGGCAGAACAGACCGACAAGATGTACCTTATTACCAAGGACAGTACCGTGGTCTCCTACGACTTCAAGGTACTGCCTCCCGCCCCCAAGATTTCCTCCATGTCCCTGGAGTGGGCCAAGCCGGGTGAGACCGTGACCATTTACGGCTCTTATCTCTTCGGCCCCCTCACCGTGGAATTCCCCGGCGTGGATCCCGTCGAGGTGGCTACGGCCTCCGGACCTTCCGTGGATGTGACGGTTCCGGCCGGCGCCCAGCCCGGTAAGGTCAAGGTTACTACGGCTTCCGGTACGGCCCAGTCCGTGTTTATGTACAAGGACAGCCGCGGTATGCTCTTCGACTTTGACGGTGCTACCGGCCTGGACAACCATGGCTGGAACGGTCATGCCTCCCAGGACGATGACGGAACCGGCATCAGCGGCCGTTTCTTCCAGTTCGGCGACGGAACCACCCCGCTCACCGGTGACTGGGAAGAGGCTCACTTCTCCTTCGTGTACTGGCCGGGTTCCTGGAATACGCCCGAAAACTATCAGGATGGTGCCACAGGTGCCCGTCTGACCGACCTGGCCGACTTCTCGGACTGGAAGAACATGGCACTCAAGTTCGAGATGTGCATCCCTGCCAGCAACCCCTGGACCGGAACGCCCATGCAGGTTGTGATGGCCGGTGTGGATGTGGTTTCCTTCGGCGGTGCCGTAGAGGATATCTACGGCAACCAGTGCGCCGGCGCCAACAATACTTATATGTCTGGCAATGCAGCCCCCCGCGGCCTGTATCGGCCCTGGACCGCTACCGGCAGTTTCGACACGGGTGGCAAGTGGATCACCGTTACGCTCCCGCTGGAAGAATTCACCTACGGTTGGAACGGCAATCCTGCTACCGGCACCCTCAATGCCGACAGCTTCTCCAGCCTCTGGCTCTTTATCTGCAAGGGCGGTATGGAAGAAGCCGGCACGGAGTGCACCCCCATCATCAAGATTGACAACATCCGTGCGGTTCCTTACAAATAGTCTAAGAATATGAAAAAGATACTGAAATATTCCCTTCTTGCCGTTCTTGCCCTTTCTGCATTGGCAGGTTGTAAGAAGGCATTGGAAACAGACCAGTTCGCCGGCTTTTCCCTGGCGGCCATCGCCCCGAACCCGGTGATGCGCGGCGCCGAACTCCGGATCATCGGTAACGGCCTGGAGAATGTCTCCGAGGTACAGTTTGCCGGCGGTGTCTCTGTCACTGAAATCGAAGTGGTGACCAAGGGAGAACGCAGCGAGATTCGCGTTACCGTTCCCGTGGAAGGCCCCGAAATCGGCCCGGTCACGGTCCTGACCAAGGAAGGCCTCAAGGCTTCTACCCGTTTCGACCTGGAATTCACCGAACCCATCGAGCAGGCGTCGTTCAGCCCTGCTACGGCCCTTTCCGGGGATGTCATTACCATCCAGGGTGAATACCTGCAGAATGTGAAATGCGTCATCTTCGGCGGTGATGCCAAGGTGAACGAATTCGTGAGCCAGTCCCGCCACGAACTCAAGGTGTCGGTTCCGTGCAATGCCCTTACGGGTCCCGTAATCCTGAGCGACGTGGACGAGGTGAACGATGCTACCACCATTCCCAACCAGATTTATTCCGCTACCGAACTTACCATCGGCCAGCCTACCGTCGTAAAGGCCCAGAAGGCCGTTTACAAGAGCGGTGACCTGGTGACAGTGACCGGTGAGCACCTGGATATGATTGAGAATCTGGCCGTTCCTCAGGTGAACGACGTAGATTTCGAAATCGCTGCAGACGGCACTTCCATCACGTTCAACCTGCCCGCCAGGGCTACGGACGGCAATATCACCCTTACCTCCTATGCCGGTGACAACTTCGATGCCGGTGAGATCGAGACGGTTTCCGTGGCCGATATGGGCATCACTTCCCAGGCCGAAGACGGCCGGTATAAGGCCGGCTGCACGGTGGAAATTACCGGTGAAGACCTGGATCTGGTGACCAAGGTGGAATTTACGAATGCCGAGGCAGCCTGGTATTTGTCCGACGGCAAGATCATCGCCACACAGCCTGCCGGCGCCAAGGACGGTCCTGTTACCGTAACCCTGGAATCCGGTAAGCAGGCCGCCACGAACGCAATTGAGGTGGTAAAACCGGTCGTGAGTGGCGTAGACAAGACCGAGGCGGTCGCCGGAAAAGACCAGATCGTTGTTTCCGGTGAAGACCTTGACCTTGTTACCGCCATCACCATCGGCACAAAGGAGCAGTCGTTCATTGCTTGCGACTTCAGCTATGACGCCGAGAGCGGAAACATCACTGTTCCTGTTCCGGAGAATGCCTACACGGGAGTTCTCACCCTCAAGGCAGACAGCGGGTACGAAAGCACCACGGCAGAGATAGCCGTTACTTACGACCTGGCCGTGTCCATCACCTACAATAAGGCCTCCTACGCCCTTGGAAAGCCCATTGACATTTCCGGTAAGAATCTCTTCCAGATTGAGCAGATCTACATCAAGGACAAGAAGGTGACCGCTTATTCCCAGAAGACCGATGACGCCATGACTTTCAATCTCCCCGACGAGATTGTCAGCCCCGGCATGTATCGCCTGAATCTTGTCCTCGTGGACGGTACCGAACTCACCTGGCCGGTCCCCTTCGAGGTGACGGCTCCTTTCACGGAAACCTTCATCTGGGAAGGCGCCAGTGCTACCGGCGACTATGCCCAGAATCTGGAACTGGGCGGTGAAGACGACTGGGTGAATGCAGGCGTTGCCGTAGGGGATGTCATCCACATCTACTTCACACCCGACAATGCCGCTGAATGGCAGATTCAGATATTTGACGGCCACTGGACCTCCATGAGCTATGTTACGCCCAATGGCACCCAGTGGAACCAGGAGAATTCTCCCGGAGCCCCCGCTGCCGGCTATGTGGCCTTCGAGGTGACAGAGGATGTTTATGCGGCAATCACGTCTCATCAGTGGTGGGGAAGCGCCCTCATCCTCCAGGGTAAGAATGTTACCATCACGGGTCTGTCGTTCCTGCACTTCGGCCTCTCCGAGACGGTGGTCTGGGAAGGCCCCAGCGCCAACACCGGCGACTATGCCCAGAATCTGGAACTGGGCGGTGAAGACGACTGGGTGAATGCAGAACTGTATGAAGGTGCCGAAGTACGCATTTACTTCACACCGGACGACCCCAGCGACTGGTCCATCCAGATTTTCGACGGCCACTGGAACGGTATGGGCTATGTGACGCCCGACGGTACTCAGTGGAATGCGGAAAACTCTCCCGAGGCCATTGAAAAAGGTTATGTGTCCTTCATCGCCGAAGGGAATGCCTTTACGGCCCTCACGACCAAAGCCTATTGGGGAACGGCCATCATCCTCCAGGGTAAGAACCTGGTAGTGAATAAGTTGTCCTTCCTGTAATCTCTCTTTAACCCGGAGGGGGCCGACCCTCCCTCCGGGTTCCATTTTTTAGACTATGAGAAAGTTATTCCAATACTCAGCGGCCTTTGTAGCTGCCCTTTGCGTCTTTTCTTGCGGAAAAGACAATCCGGCAGAGGAGCCCTCGAATCCGGCACCCAAGGATATCACCCTAAGCCTGTCGGCCTTGGATGTCCCTGCAGAGGGGGGATCATATTCCCTTTCGGTCAAGGCCCCGTCCCGTCCTACCTTCAGCGTCCCAGCGAAGTGGATCGGCTTTACGGACGGCACCTACTCCAATTATCAGATTACTTATGGGATTACGGTATCGGCCAATCCCGCTGATGAAGAACGTACGGCTGTGCTGACCATCAACAGCGGAACGCTTTCCAAAACCATTTCCGTGAAGCAGGCCGCAGCTCCCAAGTCCGTGAATCCGGGCCAGGATCCTGTCGGGGAAGTGGATGCCATCCTGTCCAACACAAAAGCCAGTGCCCAGGCGGTAAAGGTCTATGACTTTCTCCGGGAGCAGGCCGGGCAGAAGATGCTCAGCGGCGTGCAGTCCGGCGGTACAGCCAATAACAACGAGCGCGTGAACCAGATTTATCAGCTCACCGGAAAGCACCCCGCCCTGGCCGGCTACGACTACATTTTCCTGCAGTATTCGCCCACTCCGCAGGGCTGGAGCTGGGTAGTGAATTATGCCGACATCTCCGCGGCCAAGGAGCAGTGGGCCAACAACGGCCTGGTTTCCTTCATGTGGCACTGGAATGTTCCTAATTCCAAGGCCGACTGGGACAAGGGAAAGCAGGGGAATTTCGAAGGGTATAATTTCTACTCGGACAAGACTTCGTTCAGCATCCAGAACGCCCTCACTCCCGGCACCTGGGAGAACGATTTCATCCTCCAGGATATTGAAAAGGTGGCCGGCTACCTCAAACTACTGCAGCAGGAGGGAATCCCCGTCCTGTGGCGTCCGCTCCACGAAGCCGCCGGCAACTATAACCTGTATGGCAAAACCAACAATGCCTGGTTCTGGTGGGGACGCGGCGGGGCCGATGCCTGCAGGAAGCTCTGGAAACTGCTCCGTGACAAACTGGAAGGGGAGTACGGTCTGGACAACCTGATCTGGGTATGGACGCTGGACGCCACCCCGGGTGCAGAGAATGAATGGGCGTCCTGGTATCCCGGCAACGACCAGGTAGACATCGTGGGCGTGGATATCTATGCCGATGATACCAACGCCAAGGAACGTCAGTACAAGGCGGCCGTAGCCCTTTCCGGCGGCCATAAACTGGTAACCGTGAGCGAGTGCGGCAACATTCCGGATCCGGCCAAGTGTCTCTCTGCCGGCCAGTCCTGGAGTTGGTTCCTCACCTGGGACCTGGAATCCTATGCCCTCAATACAGATACATACTGGAAAACGCTCATGTCTTCGCCCCGTGTGCTCACACGCGAAGCCATGCCATCCTTAAAATAACTTCTGTCATGAATATTTGTCGACATTTTTTCCTGCCTTTGCTGGTATTGACATCGGCCCTTTTTTCCTGCGGCGGAAAGGACAATCCCGTGAATACGGACACCACCCCGAAAGCCCCGACCGCCATCACCCTGAGCACTTCTTCCATTTCAGACCCGGCTGCGGGCGGTTCGCATGAAGTGACCATCACCGCCCCTGCCCGTCCCCAGATTGTCATTCCTTCGGAGGCGAAGGGCTGGCTGAGCATGCAGGACGGCACCTACAAGGATTATAAAATCACCGTTACGCTCAAGTTGTCGGCCAATGACACCTATGCCATCCGCAGTGCCGACGTTACCGTGAAAGCCACCGGCGCGGCCGATGTCACCCTGAAAGTGACGCAGGCCGGCAAGGAAGTCATCACGGATCCCACCCTGCCCAACAACGCGGCCATAGCCCGTACGCGGGAACTGGGACTGGGCTGGAACATGGGCAACCACTTTGACGCCTATGCTAACGGTGTGGCCAGTGAAACGGCCTGGCAGGGGAAATCGGCCACCGAAGCCACTTTCACCGGGTTGAAGGCCAAGGGCTTCACCAGCGTCCGTATTCCCGCCACATGGATGGGACATATCGGGGAAGGCCCGGACTATACCCTGGATGAGCAATGGCTGGACCGCATTTATGAGGTCGTGGGCTTTGCCGAGAATGCGGGCCTGAACGTCATCCTCAACACCCACCACGACGAAGACCATGGCGAGAATGACGGTCATCATTGGCAGAATCTCAAAGGCGCCGTAGACAATGATGCTGTCAACAAACAGGTGAAGGAGGAGATTGCCGCGGTCTGGCGTCAGATTGCCACCAAGTTCAAGGATAAAGGCAACTTCCTCATGTTCGAATCCTTCAACGAGCTCATCTACGGCAACCAGTGGTCTTCCAGTTCCAATACGGAGAAGAAGTGCTCCGTTATCAATCAGTGGAACCAGGTGTTCGTGGACGCCGTCCGTGCCACCGGCGGCAACAACGCCACCCGCTGGCTGGGCGTGCCCGGCTATGCCGCCAGCCCCAATTACCTGCAGTATGTTACGGTGCCCGACGACCCTGCCGGAAAAATCATGCTGGCCTTCCACTGCTATGACCCGTACGACTATACCATCGGGGGAAAGCAGCTGCCCGACTGGGGCCATACCGGAAAGAACTTCCCCCGGGGAGAGGAAGATATCAAGGAACTGTTCAACCGCATCTATACCGACTATGTAGCCAAAGACATCCCCATCTACATGGGAGAGTTCGGCTGCTCCATGCGCAATAAGGCCGATGCCAAGGCCTGGGCCTATTACCTGTATTATCTGGAATACTTCGTCAAGTGCGCCAGGACCTTCGGTATTTCCGGCTTCCTCTGGGACAATGGTGCCGAGGGTTATGGCCAGGAGCGTCACGGCTATATAGACCATGGCTCCGGTGCCTTCACCGCCCAGGGAGAAGCCCCTGTCAATGCCATGATCAAGGCCTGGAACAGTACCGCTGCCTCCTACACCCTGCAAAGCGTCTATGATAGCGCCCCGGTGTTTTGATGCCGTTTTTGCTAATAGCTTGATTTTTAGTTAGATATAATATTTGCTCCCGGCAATATTGACTGGAGTAAAATGCGTAAGTAATTGATAATAAAATGATTAGAAAAAACGCTACGCTTTTGATCGCTACTGCTTTGTGCGTTGCCTGCAGCACCGGCAATAAAAAGCCCGTAGAAACACCCCGGGACCAGCTGGTCCACCGCCTGTTTACTTATGCCCAGAACGGGCAAATCGCCTACGGACACCAGGACGACCTGGCCTATGGCCATGCCTGGAAAGTGGAAGACTGGGAAAACGACCCGCTGGAACGTTCGGATGTCAAGGCCACCGCGGGGAAGTACCCCATGGTGCTGGGCTTCGACCTGGGCGGCATCGAGCTGGGCAACGACAAGAACCTGGACGGCGTTCCCTTCGGCCTGATGCGGAAGGCCGCGCAGAAACATGTGGAGCGGGGCGGCATCGTCACTTTCTCCTGGCATCCGCGGAATCCCCTCACGGGCGGAGACGCCTGGGACGTGAGCAGCGACCAGGTGGTGAAGGCCGTCCTTCCGGAAGGGGAGTTGGCCCCGGAATTCCGGGTCTGGCTGCAGCGTGCGGCCGATTTCGTGGAAAGCCTGGGCGATGTGGCCGTGATTTTCCGCCCCTGGCACGAGAATACCGGCAGTTGGTTCTGGTGGGGTGAAAAGCTGTGCAGCGCCCGGGAATACCAGGAGCTGTTCCGCTTTACCTGGCTGTACTTTGTGAAGGAACGGGGACTGACGAATGTGCTCTGGTGCTACTCTCCCGGCGGCGATGCCGGCCCGGAGCGTTCCATGGACCGCTATCCCGGCGACGAGTTCGTGGACATCCTGGCCGTGGACAGTTACGAGTTCGTGGGCAGCGGCTCCGTAGAGGAGGCGCGCGTGCGCTATCAGGAGGAACTCAAGGGCGCCCTGACCTTCCTGACGGCGGCGGGGACGGAGCATGAGAAGCTGATTGCCCTCAGTGAAACGGGCCTGGAAGGCCTCGTAGACCCGAAATGGTGGACGGAAACCCTGTATCCGGCCATCAAGGACTATCCCATCTCCTATGTACTCACCTGGCGCAACGCCCACGACAAACCGGGACATTTCTATGCCCCCTGGGAAGGCTTTGAGGGCGCTCCCGATTTCAAAGAATTCAGTGAACTGGAAACCATCGTATTTTTGGATTAAGCTATGACATACGAAGAGCGTCTGGCCTGGCTGAAGGAAAGCCACCGGCAACTGATTGAAAAGAAGAACGCCCCCATTGAGGGCAACGGCGTCTACGAACGCTGGGAAAATCCCATCGTCACGGCGGAACATACCCCGCTGGAGTGGCGCTACGACTTTAACCGGGAGCGCAATCCCTATCTGATGGAGCGCATCGGCATGCACGCCACGCTCAATTCCGGTGCCATCAAGTGGGGCGACAAATATGTCCTGGTGGTGCGTGTGGAGGGGGCCGACCGCAAGTCCTTCTTCGCCGTGGCCGAAAGTCCCAACGGGGTGGACAACTTCCGTTTCTGGCCGCGTCCCATTACCCTGCCCGAATGGGGGGAACCCGCCACCAATGTGTACGACATGCGCCTCACCCGGCACGAGGATGGCTGGATTTACGGCATCTTCTGCGTGGAACGCAAGGACCATTCGGTGGAAGGAGACCTCTCCGCCGCCACGGCGGCGGCCGGTATCGCCCGTACCAAGGACCTGGTGAACTGGGAGCGTCTGCCGGACCTTCAGAGCAAAAGCCAGCAGCGCAATGTGGTGCTGCATCCGGAGTTCGTGAACGGGAAATATGCCCTGTACACGCGCCCGCAGGACGGTTTTATCGACGCCGGCAGCGGCGGCGGCATCGGCTGGGCGCTGGTAGACAGCATGGAACACGCCGTGGTGACGGAGGAAAAGATCATCAACCGGCGTTTCTATCACACCATCAAGGAAGTGAAGAACGGAGAAGGCCCGCATCCCATCAAGACCCCCCAGGGCTGGCTGCATCTGGCCCACGGCGTGCGCGGCTGCGCCAGCGGTCTCCGCTACGTGCTGTACATGTATATGACTTCCCTGGAGGATCCTTCGCGGGTCATCGCCCAGCCCGGCGGCTTTTTCATGGTGCCCGAAGGCTGGGAGTATGTGGGCGACGTGATGAATGTCCTCTTCTCCAACGGCTGGATCAAGGACGACGACGGCCGCGTGTTCATCTACTACGCCTCCTCCGATACCCGCATGCATGTGGCCACTTCTTCGGTAGACCGGCTGGTGGATTACTGCCTGCACACCCCGGAAGACGGCCTTCGCACCGGCCTGTCCGTAGAGACCCTGAATAAACTCATTGATTTGAATCAGAAATAGTTATGTTAATAGCCACTCTTTGTGCGCTGCTCCTCCAGGCGCAGCCGCTGCAATTGTCCCACCTGTTTACCGACCACGCTGTGCTGCAGCGGGAAACCTCCGTCCCGGTCTGGGGCTGGGGAACGCCCGGTGCCAAAGTGGAGGTGACCGCTTCCTGGAACGGCGTCAAAGCCGTAGCCAAGGTGGCCGATGACGGCTCCTGGAGCGTAGTGCTCCCAACCGGTGAGGCCGGCGGCCCCTACACCCTCAGCGTCAAAAGTGGGAAGGAGCGCCTGTCCGTGGCCGATATCGTCCTGGGCGAAGTGTGGATGTGCTCCGGCCAGTCCAACATGGAAATGCCCATCTCCGGTTTCGGTTTCCAGGAAGTGGAAGGCGCCACGGAAGCCATCATGAGCGCCCCTGAGACGGCTTCCCTGGTACGCGTGTTTGATATCAAGACCCCGAAGAAGACCGTCCCGGAAAAGGATGTGGATGCCCGTTGGGCCTATTCCGACGGCGCCGTTACCGCCAAGACATCGGCCGTGGCCTATTTCTTTGCCAAGCGCCTTACCCGGACCCTGGGCGTGCCCGTGGGCATCATCGTGAACGCCTGGGGCGGCAGTCGCATCGAGCCGTGGATGACCCGGGATGTCATCAATGGCGCCGGTCTCACTCAGGCCGAACTGGACGAACTGTATGCCGTCCAGGAACAGCCGGACCGCTGGCCGGAAACCCCGGAGCTCATCTGGAACGGCCGGGTGGCGCCCATCGTGGGTTATGCCGCCAAGGGCATCCTCTGGTACCAGGGCTGCTCCAACATGGGCCAGCCGCACTGCTATGACAAGTTGCAGAAAGCCATGGTGGAGATGTGGCGGAAAGCCTGGGGAAGGGACCTGCCCTTCATCTACACACTCCTGGCTCCTTACGACCATGGGGATGCCGACGGCCGCTGGCGTTCCTTCTTTGTGGAAAACCAGCTGCACACGGAGGAAATCCTGAGCCAGTCCTGGGCCATCTGCACGGAAACCCTGGGCAACAAGGTTACGGTGCACCCTTCCCAGAAAAAGGAAGTGGCCGATATGATGGTGCAGCGCGCCCTGCAGAACGTGTACGGCCTCTATCCCGGCATTTCCATCGAACTGCCGCGCCTCAAAGACGTGGCCTACGAGGCCGACGGCCGTGTGAAAGTGACCCTTACCCAGGTGTGGAGCAACCTGATGAGCATCAGCGCCCGGGACATCACGGGCTTTGAGCTGGCCGGGGAAGACCGCCAGTTCCATCTGGCCCAGGCGCAGGTAGACTGGGACGGCCAGACCATCCTGGTCAGCTGCCCCGAAGTGCCGCATCCGGTGGCCGTCCGCTACGGCTTCCGCAACTTCATGGACGCCAACCTGGCCAAGAGCAACGGCATTCCCGTGCCGCCGTTCCGCTCCGACGATTGGGAATACTAAATGGATATGTATTTTATGAAACACGTCCTCATAGGAAAGATGCTGCTGGCCGGACTGTTTCTGGCAGGCTGCGGCAAACAGGAAGTAAAAGTGGCCACCGAGGCCGGCACCGTCCGCCTGCAGGTGGTAAGTCCGGAGATTGTCCGGGTGAGCGTTTCCCCCGACGGAAAGTTCCGGGACCGTCAGAGCCTGATGGTCGTTCCCCAGCAGGGGAGCGTGGATTATACCGTGGAAAAGGGAGACGGCTGCGTGCGGCTGCACACATCGGCCCTGAAAGTGGAGGTGGACAAGGCGCAGGGAACGGTGAACTTTTACAAGGCCGACGGCACCCCGCTGGCCCTGGACGGCCATGCTGCCTTCCAGCCCATGGAAGTGGAAGGCAAACAGGCCTGGAGCACGACGGTGAGCTATGCTTCCCCGGACGGCGAGGCCTTCTATGGCCTGGGCCAGCATCAGGCCGGGGAATTCAACCACAAGGGCCTGCGGGAAGAACTGTACCAGTACAACACCAAGATCAGCGTGCCCATGGTGGTTTCCAACAAGGGCTACGGCATCCTCTTCGACGCCTATTCCCTGAGCCGCTGGGGAAGTGCTCAGCCTTACCGCCAGCTGGGAGAAGTCTTTGACCTGCAGCTGAAGGGAACCTATACGCCAGCCAAGGGCCAGCCGCTGGTACAGCGGGAAGACAGCCTGTTCTACGAGAACGAGTGGGCCATCCGGAACCTTCCGAAACTGCCGCTGAATGGTGCTTCGGTGAGCTATGACGGCACCCTTACCGCCCCGGAGACCGGCGACTACCACTTTATCCAGTACTATGCCGGTTTCCAGCGCACCGTCGTGGGCGGAAAGGAAGTGATGAGCCGACGCTGGCGTCCGGCCTGGAACCCCAACAGCGACAAGTTTACCGTGCACCTGGAAAAGGGAGTTCCCGTGCCCCTGCACATAGACTGGGAGCCGGACGGGGATGTCTCTTACATCGGCCTCCGGGTGGCACCGCTGGAAACCCCGGAACAGGAGAGCCGCCTCACTTTCTGGAGCGAGTTCGAGCCCATGGCCGACTACTATTTCATGGCCGGAGGCAGCTATGACGGCGTTATCCGGGACTATCGCCAGCTCACCGGCAAGGCGCCCGTGATGCCCAAATGGGTGCTGGGCTTCTGGCAGAGCCGGGAGCGCTATTCCACCCAGGAAGACCTGGTGGAAACCCTGGCCGAAATGCGTCGCCGCCACATTCCCGTCGACAATATCGTCCAGGACTGGCAGTATTGGCTGGAAGATCAGTGGGGCAGCCACGAATTCGATCCGGAGCGCTATCCGGATCCTGAAAAGATGCTGGACGATGTGCATGGGATGCATGCGCGTTTCATGATTTCCGTCTGGCCCAAGTTCTATACCAATACGGTTCATTATCAGGAACTGAAAAAAGCCGGTTTTGCCTATACCCACGCCGAGGATGACGGCTTGGAAGACTGGCTGGGCCATAAGCAGAGTTTCTACGATGCCTATGCCCCGGCCGGCCGGAAGCTGTTCTGGCAGCAGATGGACAACACCCTGTACAGCCGCTACGGCCGCAAGATTGACGCCTGGTGGATGGACGCCAGTGAACCCAACCTGCGCGACTGCCTGCCGTTGGATTACATGAAATGGCTGCTGACGCCCAACGCCCTGGGCAGCAGCACCGAATACCTGAATGCCTATGCCCTGGTGAACGCCCAGGCCATCTACGAAGGCCAGCGCAGCGTAGATCCTGACAAACGCGTCTTTCTTCTCACCCGCAATGGCTTTGCCGGCCTGCAGCGCTACAGCACGGCCTCCTGGAGCGGAGACATCGGCACGTCCTGGACCGATATGCGCATGCAGATGGCCGCCGGCCTCAACTACTCCATGAGCGGCATTCCGTTCTGGGGCATGGACATCGGAGGCTTCTCCGTGATGAGCCAGTTTAACGACCCCGCCCATGCCGATGAATGGCAGGAACTGCAAACCCGCTGGCACCAGTTCGGCACCTTTGTGCCGCTGTTCCGTACCCATGGGCAGTGGCCGCGCCGCGAACTCTGGAACATCGCTCCGGAAGGGAGTCCCGCCTACGAGAGCATCCTTTGGTATATGCAGCTGCGTTACCGCCTGATGCCTTACCTGTATTCCCTCACCGGCGCCGTGCATTTCCAGGACGCCACCCTGATGCGGGGGCTTCCCATGGATTATCCCGACGACCCGGAGGTCCGTGACCTCTCGGACCAGTGGATGCTGGGCCCGGCCTTCATGGCCTGCCCGGTGTATGAGTATAAGGCTCGCAGCCGCAGCGTCTATTTCCCGATGGGCGGCTGGTACGACTTCTATACAGGTGCCTATATGGTTGGCGGAAAGCGCTTTACCATGGATGCGCCCTACGAGCGTATGCCGCTTTACGTAAGGGCCGGAAGCATCGTCCCGGTGGGCCCGGCCATGGAATGGTCCGACGAAAAGCCTGCCGATGAGATCCTCCTCCTGGTCTATGCCGGAGCAGATACCCGCTTTACCCTGTACGGGGATGACGGTCTCACCTATGCCTATGAGAAAGGGGCTTACAGCACCGTGGAACTGCAGTGGGAGGATGCTGCGCGTACCCTCACCATCTGCCCCCGGGAAGGAAGCTATCCCGGCATGCCCGAAAAGATGAATTTCCGGGTGGTGGTGATAGACACCGCCCATCCCGTTCCCTTCCAGCCGGAGGCCCTGGACGGCCGCCCTGTCGTGTACGACGGCCAGGAGCTGTCGGTTGCTTTCTAAACAGTTTTTTGCTATCTTTGATGGTTAATCAACTATCGTGTATATGAAACCTTTATATCCCGTTCTTGCGCTGGCCCTGGTGCTGGCATCCTGTGCACCCAAGGCTCCACAGGCCATCCCCTCCGACAAAGCTGTCGAAGCCAAAGTGGAGAAAGTCCTGAAAGGAATGACCCTGGAAGAGAAAGCCGGGCAGTTGGTCCAGCTCAATATCAGCACGCTGGAAGATGCCACCCACGAAAAGATAGACCCCGCCAAATTGGAAAAGATCATCGGGGAGTATAAAGTGGGTTCCATCCTGAACGTGATGCACGACCGTGCCCACAGCCGGGAGGAAACCGCCGCCATGGTGCGCCAGATCCAGGAGTATTCCATGGAGAAAATCGGCATTCCCTGCATCTACGGCCTGGATATGATTCACGGTGCCTCCTACCTCACGGACGGCTCGCTGTATCCGCAGGAGATCAACCTGGGAGCCACTTTCAACCGGGAATTTGCCCGGCAGATGGGGCACGCGATGGCCTATGAGACCCGTGCCGCCCAGGTGCCGTGGGTGTTCTCCCCGGTCATGGACCTGGGCAGGGACCCCCGCTGGCCGCGTATCTGGGAAAGCTTCGGCGAAGATCCTTTCCTGCAGGCCGAAATGGCCCGCGAGGAAACCCTGGCCCTGCAGGGAGAAGACCCCAATCACATAGACCTGCAGCACGTGGCCGTGTCCCTGAAGCACTTCGTGGGCTATGGTGTGCCCGTTTCCGGGAAAGACCGTACGCCGGCCATCATCGCCCCGAACGACCTCCGGGAGAAGTTTTTCGCACCTTTCCTGGAATGCTTCCGCGCCGGCGCCCTCACCGCCATGGTGAACTCGGCCTCCATCAACGGTGTCCCTACCCACGCCAATGCCCTCCTCCTCACCGGCTGGGTGAAGGAAGAGCTGGGCTGGGACGGCATGCTGGTGACGGACTGGGCCGACATTGACAATTTCTATGTGCGGGACCATGTGGCGGCCGACAAACGGGAGGCCATCGCGCTGGGTATCAACGCCGGTATCGACATGATCATGGACCCCTACGACCCCGAATGCTGCAAGGACATCGTGGCCCTGGTGAAGGAAGGCCGCATTTCGCCGGCCCGCCTGGACGACGCCGTACGCCGGGTACTGCGCCTGAAAGTGCGCCTGGGCCTGTTTGACAAGCCCGTCTGGGACGAAGTATATCCGGAGTTCGGCTCGGAGCAGTTCGCCCGCGAGTCTTATGCCGCCGCCCTGGAATCCGAGGTGCTGCTCAAGAACGACGGCATCCTGCCCCTGAACGGCAACGAAAGAATCCTGGTCTGCGGCCCCAACGCCAACAGCCTGCGTGCCCTGAACGGTGGCTGGAGCTATACCTGGCAGGGCAATGCCGATGCCTTCGTGCCCCAGTATAATACCATCCTGGAGGCGCTCCAGAAGCGTTTCTCCAATGTTTCCTATGAACCGGGCGTCACCTATATCGACATTCCCATGGCCTGGCAGTACGAGGACGCCAAGGGGATCGGCCGTGCCGTGGGGGCTGCCCGCAATGCCGACATTATCGTAGCCTGCGTGGGCGAGAACTCCTACTGCGAAACCCCCGGCAACATGGACGACCTCAATCTGTCGGCCAACCAGAAGAAGCTGGTGAAAGACCTCTCCGCTACCGGAAAGCCCATCATCCTCATCCTGAACGAAGGCCGTCCGCGCCTGATTGGGGACATCGAACCGTTGGCATCGGCCGTGGTGGACGTGATGCTGCCTTCCAACTTCGGCGGCGACGCCCTGGCGGCCCTCCTGAGCGGCGACGAGAATTTCTCCGGCAAGCTGCCCTTTACCTATTCCAAGCACATCAACGCCCTGCATACCTACGACTACAAGGTGTCCGAACACCGCGAAACCATGGAAGGCTCCTATAACTACGACGCCATCATGGACGTGCAGTGGCCCTTCGGCCATGGCCTCAGCTATACCACCTATGCCTATTCCAACCTGCAGGTTTCCGCCGCGTCCTTCAAGGCCGGCGATGTCCTGAAGGTGACGGTGGATGTGACCAATACCGGCAGCCGTGCCGGCAAGGAGGCTGTCCTGGTATACAGTTCAGACCTGGTGGCCTCCCTGATTCCGGACGTGAAGCGCCTCCGCGGCTTCGACAAAGTGGCCTTGGAGCCTGGCGAGACCAAGACGGTGAGCTTCGAGATTCCGGCATCGGCCCTGGCTTTCGTGGGGGCCGACGGCCTGTGGCGCCTGGAAGAAGGCGACTTCCGTATCAGCTGCGGCGGCCTGGGCCAGCTGGTGAAATGTACTGAGACCTTTGTCTGGGGCACCCCGAATATTTAGCGATTCGGGGCAGACTCCCCTGCGGCCGCTAATAGAAAGGCCGATGCTCCCTTAGGGGCGTCTGCCCTGAAAACAAGAGTTGACGATGGAAACAAGGACAGACTTATTCTTAAAAGAAGTCCGGGAGTGCCTGACGCAGAATATCCTGCCGTACTGGCTGCGCCTGAAGGACCCTCGCGGCGGTTTTTACGGAGAGGTTTCCTCGGACAGCACCGTCAAGTACGATGCTCCGCGGGGCGTCATCCTGAACGCCCGGCTCATCTGGGCTTTCTCTGCGGCTTATCAGGCACTGGGAAACACCGAATATCTGGTGGCCGCGGTCCATGCCCGGGACTGGTTCCTGGCGCATTTCTGCGACCACAAATATGGCGGCGTGTACTGGAGCGTGAGCGCGGAAGGGGAGCGCCTGGATACCAAGAAGCAGTTGTACGCCCAGGGTTTCGCCATTTACGGCCTGTCGGAGCTGTACAAGGCCACCCGTGACGACGAGGCGCTCAAGAACGCCGTGAACCTGTACAAGGTGGTGGAAACCTATTTTGCCGACACAGAGAACGGCGGTTACATCGAGGCCCTGGCCCGGGATTTCTCCCCGCTGGAGGATATGTCCCTGAGCGCCCACGACATCAACGCCGACAAAACCATGAACTCCCACCTGCACCTGCTGGAGGCCTATGCCAACCTGTATCAGGTTTGGCCCGACGAAGGGCTGAAGGCCCGCGTGGAGGCCCTGCTGGACCTGGTGGGTACACGGGTCATGGCCCCGGACGGCCATCTGCAGCTATATTTCCGGAAGGACTGGAGCGTGCTGCCGGGCGGCCTCTCTTACGGTCACGACATCGAAACTTCCTGGCTGGCGCTGGAATGTGCCTTCGCGCTCAAGGACCTGGATGTAGTAACCCGTGTGCGCCCCTGGGCGCTGGCCATGGGAAAGGCCGGCAACGAAGGCCTGCTCCCGGACGGATCCATGCGCTACGAACTGCTTCCCGACGGCCGCTACGACGATTCCCGCCAGTGGTGGGTGCAGGCCGAAGCCGTAGTGGGCAACCTGTGGCTGTGGAAATTCCACTCCGACGCCGCCGGGGCAGAACGCGCCCTGGCCCTGTGGTATTACATCCGGAAGCACCTCGTAGACAGCCGCGGCGGGGAGTGGTGGTGGGCCGTACTGCCGGATGGCTCGCTGGACTTCTCCCAGCCCAAGGCCGGCTTCTGGAAATGTCCCTATCACAATTCCCGCATGTGCCTCCAAGTATTAAAGATTTTTGAATAGTCATATGGCCAAATTATCAGAGAAAATAGGCTATGGCCTGGGTGACGCCGCTGCCGGCGGCATTACCTGGAAAGTGATGTCCATTGCTTTTCCCTTCTTCTTTACCAATGTCTTCGGCCTTACCGTGGCCGATGCCGCCGCCCTCATGCTGGTGGCCCGTCTGTTCGACGTGGTCACGGACCCCATGATGGGCGCTATCGCAGACCGCACCCGTTCGCGCTGGGGAACCTACAGGCCCTGGCTCATCTTCGGAGCCATTCCGCTGGGTCTGGTGTTTGCCCTGCTCCTGTATACCCCGGACCTGGGGCCTGCCGGCAAGCGTGTCTATGCCTATGCCCTGTATCTGCTCATGATGGTGGTATACACCGCCGTGAACGTGCCCTACGGCTCGCTGCTGGGCGTAATGACGGACGATGACGACGAGAAAAACCAGTTCTCGTCGTACCGGATGGTAGGAGCCTATGCCATGGGCTTCGTTACCCTGTTTGCCTTCCCTTACCTGCAGAAGATGGTGGGTGGCACCCCGCAGCACCAGTACGCCGTGCTGGGTGCCGTGCTGGGCGCCGTGGCGGCCCTGGGCACCCTGGCCTGCGGCCTGCTCACCAAGGAACGGCTCAAACCCGTCCGTGCAGAGAAGTTCTCCTTCAAGCCTTTCGCCGACCTGTTCCGTAACAAGCCGTGGATCTACCTCACGCTCATCGGCATCTGCACCAATTTCTTCAACGGCTTCCGCTATGCCGTGGCGGCCTACCTCATGGAGTATTGCCTGCACGGGGATGTCACTGTCTGGGGGCTGGTTATCAACTACACGGTGTTCATGATGTTCGGTGAGGCTACCTGCATGGTCTTCGGCGGCCTGTCCCCCTGGTTCACCAAGAAGGTGGGCTCCAAGAACAAGGCTTTCGCCTGGTCGGCCATCATCTGCGCCGTGTCGTCCATCCTGTTCTTCTTCATCCCCATGGATCCGGCCTGGATCTGGGTGATGGTGGCCAATGTCATTGTCACGTCCATCGGCATCGGCTTCTATTCTCCGCTGCTGTGGTCCATGTATGCCGACGTAGCAGACTATGCCACCCAGAAGAACGGCACCTCCTCCACCGGCCTCATCTTCTCGTCCGGAACCATGGCGCAGAAGTTCGGATCGGCCATTTCCGGTGCCCTCGTGGCCATGTTCCTGGGCCTGTCCGGCTTCATTTCCAGCACAGACCCCATCACGCAGGACACCGTCATCACCATCACCAACCAGGGGGCTGTCCAAACCATGATCTGGGCGCTGTTCTCCCTGTTCCCGGCCGCCATCGCCCTCCTCATCCTGCTGCTGCTGCGCCTGTATCCCATCAAGAAGTAGGCATCCGCTTTCTGCTTCGCGCATGATGCGCAAGTGATTGATAGTTAGCATCTTATGGATTTTTATCGGTCCAATTTGCGCCGATAAAAATCCATAAAACGTTAATACTGAGGCACTTGCGAACCAGCGTATTTCGGGCGTTTCGTTATCTTTGGGCATGGAAACGCCGGACTGGGGTTTATTGGCACTCACTTTCTTCCTGAACAGGCCCATGCTGCTGCAGGAGAGTACGCCGTTGTACAACTGGAGCTGGGAAGAGCAGGAAACCTGGGAGCTGGCTCAGTTCATCCGCAGTGCCATGCAGGAAATCCGGCGGCGGAAAGAGCCTCTGCGCCCGGAAATCCTTTACGGGCAGCAGATGGTGCGCGTCCGCATCACCAAGGGATATCGGGTCTATATCGGCGGGCAGGAACTGAAAATCCGCCCCATGGCCAAAAGCATCCTCCTGCTTTTCCTTCGGCATCCGGAAGGGATTCCGCTCAAGCGGATCGCAGACTACCGCGATGAACTGGCAGGGTATTACGGCCGCCTGAGCCGAAGCTCGGACCCGGAGGCCATCGAGCACAGCCTGGACCGCATCATGGACCTTTTTTCCAACGACCTCAATGTGAACATCGCCCGGGTAAACGCCGCGCTAGCCCCTCTGGTGGGGCCGTCCCGTGTCCTGTACCAGATTGGCGGGAATTCCGGCAGTTCCAAAAGCATCCTGCTGGACCGTTCGCTGGTGGTCTGGGAGTGACGCCCCGCCCCTTAAAATCCTTTAAAACATATCACAATCCTTTGAAACATAAAAAAAATCCTGTGAAACAACACATCTTTTCAAAGGATTCTTTTTCGGGAAGGGGAGAGTGCGTATCTTTCCCCAAAAAGCGAAGACATGAAAAAGCGAAAAGATTACGCGGGAGGGGTCCATCACGTCTTTCAGAGAACCATCGGCCGGGGCCTTATTTTCTATTCCATGAAAGACATTTTGGTGTTCTTTACCATTTATTGCGCCTATGCCGACAAGCGGAATGTGAGAATCCTGGCGCTCTGTCCCATGCCGGACCATATCCATCTGGTGCTCTCTGTCACCGGGGCAAAGCAGCTGGCCGATTTCATGCACACGGCTACGCGCCTCTTTGCCCGGGAATGGAATATCGGTCATCGGCGGAAAGGACCGTTATTCCAGCATCCCTATGGCAGCTCGGCCAAGCTGGGCAGCAAAGCGGTGCGCACCTCGCTGGCCTATTGCAACAACAATCCCGTGGAACGGAAGCTCACGGAAAAGGCCGAAGATTACCGGTGGAACTTCCTGGCCTATTACCGGAACACGCATCCTTTTTCCGAGCCGCTTGCGCTTACGCAGGCTTCGGGCCGCCTTCGCAGTGCCATCAAGATTGTGGAGGCCTGCCGCGATGCCGGAGGCTATTTGCGCTATCAGGCGCTGGACCGCTGGGAGAAAAGTCTGTCGGACAGGGAATGGCAGCAGCTGGCCGACCATATCATAGGAGAGTGGAATGTGATGGACTATGAGCAGGCCATTGCCTATTATGGCAGCTACGAGTCCCTGCTCCGGGCCTTCCGGGACAACACGGGCAGCGAATACGAAATCCCGGAAGAGCGGGACCCCTATTCCGACGCGGTCTATGCCGCGTGCTCCAGGGTGCTGCTCGCCGAAGGGCTGGTGCAGGACCTGCGGGAGGTGCCGATGATGGACCATGAGCGGAAAGACGCCTGCTGCAGGCTTTTGGTGCGGCGGACATCGGCCCGGATGAAGCAAGTGCGCAAATACCTGCACCTCCCGCTGGATATGGAGGGTTGGTAACTGCGCAAAAAAGCCGCAGGCTCCGAAGAGGCTGCGGCTTATAGCTACAGAAGGAAAAAACTACCAGCGGTCCTCGTCGGACACGGAGAGTTTCTTGCGGGCGTGGCGACGACGGGCGCTCAGGACGCGGCGGCCGTTGGCGGAAGCCATTCTTGCGCGGAAGCCGTGCTTGTTCACACGCTTGCGGCGGGAAGGTTGAAATGTTCTCTTCATATTATCTCTATTTTATATTTTTTCGCGTAAGGGCTGCAAAGATAATCATTCTTCCCGAAACCGCCAAATTATTTTTCAAGATGTATGACCAATTTTCCCTCGAACCAGGCATCGGGGAGCCAGGAAGAGACGGGCCATGTGTGTACGCTGCCTTTTGCGAGCCGATGACGGGCCATCACGGTGGCCAGCTCTTCCACTACGTCGCCGCCTTTGAGGTACAGGATGCCGCGGCGGAATTTGCCTTTTACCCAGGGGTAGAAGTCCACGAGGGATGCCACGGCACGGGAAACCACAAAGTCGAACTGCTGGGGAAGGCTCTCTGCCCGGGCGTTTACTACCTGGACGTTCTGCAGGTTCAAGGCCGATGCAACCGCCTGTGCTACAATGGTTTTCTTCCCAACGGAGTCGCAAAGGACCCACTGCGCCCCAGGGAAGAGGATGGCCAGCGGAATGCCGGGGAAGCCGCCCCCGGTGCCCAGGTCCAGGACCGAGGCCGATGCAAACGCCTCATAGAGTCCCGGTACCGTCTGCAGATAGCGGGCAATGGCGAGGGAATGCAGGACATGGTGTTCGTACAGGGCGTCGATGTCTTTCCGGGAGATGACGTTGATCTGGGCATTCCACTCCCGGTACAGACCGTCCAGCGCCGTGAAAGCGGCTTCCTGCGCTTCCGTGAGCGGAAAATCGGCCCGGATAAAGTCCAGAAATGCAGCGGTGTTCATTCCACTTCCCCCCGGAGCATCATCTGGGCCAGGTGCTGTTTGCCCCGGCGGATGCGCGTGCGGACCGTATTGAGCTCCAGGTCCAGCTCTTTCGCAATCTCTTCGTATTCCAGTTCTTCTATCATATACTTGATCATCACGTCTTTATACAGGGATGGAAGTTCGTCGATGAACGCCATCAGGCGCTGGTGCACTTCGTCGTTGATAATCTCTTCTTCCGGCGTAAAGTCCGTGAGCTGTGCACCGCCTTCCGGGCTCTCCTGTTCGGCCTTGTGCAGGATGCCTTCCTTCTTCTCGCTTTCCCGCCGGATGGTGCTCAGATGGTCCAGCGCCGTGCGGGTGGCGATGGTCAGGAGCCAGGGACGGAATTCCCGCGAGGTGTCAAAGGCGGGAAGGGCCACAAAGGCTTTCTGGAAGCTTTCGGACACGACGTCGTCTACGTCGGCCTTCCATTTGAAATAGCCGCTCACACGGCCGCGGACAGCTTTTTCATGAATCTGGTAGATGGCCCGGTAGGCCATCTGGTCTCCCTGGATGGCTTTCTGAATCAGTTCTTTTTCGTTGTACTCCATATCAATGCGCTTCCAGCCAGTTTTTTCCCGCGGCGCATTCCACCGTAAGCGGAACGGACAGGCGGATGACATTTTCCATCACTTCTTTCACCAGTTGCTGCAGCCGGGGTACCTCCGTGGGAATGGCGTCGAACACCAGTTCGTCGTGGATCTGCAGCACCATTTTGCTTTGCAAGCCCTCTGCAGAGAGCCTTTCCGCCACGCGGATCATGGCCAGTTTGATGATATCGGCCGATGTCCCCTGGATGGGGGCGTTCACGGCGTTGCGTTCCGCCAGGGCGCGGACGGTGGCATTGCGGGCCTGGATGTCCGGCAGATAGCGCCGGCGTCCGAAGAGGGTTTCCACATAACCGTTGGCCCGGGCAAAGGCGATGCTGCTGTCGATGAACGAGCGGATGGCCGGGAAAGAGGCGAAGTAGCCGTCGATGAGCTCTTTGGCCGCAGTGCGCGACAGATGCAGCCGCTGCGCCAGGCCGAAGGAGGAGATGCCGTACATGATGCCGAAGTTGGCGGTCTTGGCCATGCCGCGCTGCTCCCGCGTTACTTCCGAAACCGGTATGCCGAAGATCTTGGCGGCGGTGGCGGCGTGTACGTCCACTCCGTCGCGGAAAGCCTGTACCAGATGGGCGTCCTGGCTCAGGTGGGCCATGATGCGCAGTTCGATCTGGGAGTAGTCCGCGCTCACGATGAGGCCCTGGGGCGTGGCCGGAACAAAGGCCTTTCGGATTTCCTTGCCGCGCTCCGTGCGGATGGGGATGTTCTGCAGGTTGGGGTTGGAGCTGGAAAGCCTTCCGGTTGCTGTAAGCGCCTGATTGAACGTTGTATGGATGCGCCCGTCCAGCGGAGAGATGTAAGTGGGGAAAGGCTCTATGTAGGTGGACAGGAGTTTTTTCACGGCACGGAATTCCAGGATTTCCTCTACGATGGGATGCCGGTCCGCGATGGCCAGGAGGGTGGCTTCATCCGTGGAATACTGGCCCTTGGAGGCGCTCTTTTTGGCCTTCGGGTCCAGTTTCAGTTTGTCGAAGAGCAGTTCGCCCACCTGTTTGGGCGAGGAAATGTTCAGCTGCGGAGCGTCGGCGAGCGAGCGGATGCGCTCCTCCCGCTGCACCAGTTCCCGGCGCAGGCCATCGGCAAACTCCTTGAGCTGCGCCATATCCACTTTCACGCCGTCGCATTCCATCCTGGCCAGCACTTTGGCCAGCGGTTCTTCCATTTGGTCATAGAAGGAAGGCAGGTTTTCCCTCAGTTTGTCTCCCAGGGGAATCATCACCTGTGCTTCCAGCAGATGGGGGGCATCCTCCTCCTCGGGAACATCGTCGAAAAGCGATCCGGTACTGGCCGGGGCCGACGGCTCCAGAGAAACCCCCAGGTAGGTCTGTGAGAGGGCCGACAAGTCGTGGCTGCGCTCGGGATTCAGTACGTAGTGCATGAGCTGGACATCATTCCATTGTCCAGCGAGGCCGATGCCTTCCGCCGCCAGCGTCCGGGCCGTTTTCTTTAGGTCCGAGCCGTATTTGGCCACGGATGCGTCTTCCAGCAGCGCTTTGGCTTCGGAAAAGGAGGCCGATGCCACCAGACCGCCCGCGGAAAGGCTGATCCGGTGCCCCCACAGGGCCAGGCCTGCTTTCCCCGATGCTTTCGCGGCGCTCAACACATCGGCCACCGGGGATGCTGTCCCCGCAGGAACAAAAGAGAGGGCCGATGCCCCTGCGGGCACCGCCTCCCCCTTGCCAAAAGCGGGTCCGGGCACGGAAACGGGGGTTTTGGTGCCCGCGAGGCCATTTTGGGCGGGTCCGGGCACGGAAACGGGGGTTTTGGTGCCCGCGAGGCCATTTTGGGCGGGTCCGGGCACAGAAACGGGGGTTATTGTGCCCGCGAGGTATTTTTTCAGGGAGGTGAACTCGTATTCCTGAAAGAGTTCTGCCAGGCGGGGGGTGAAGGCTCCGCTGTAGCGCATCTGCTCCAGGGTGACGGGGAGGGACATGTCTGTCTTGATGGTGACCAGGGCCTTGGACAGGGCCATGTGCGGCTGCGCCTCCCGGAACAGTTCCTGCTGCCTGGCTGTCAGCTGGTCCAGATGGGCGTAAATGTTTTCCAGGGAGCCGTACCGGGCAATGAGTTTGGCGGCGCCGACCTCTCCAACGCCCTTGACACCGGGTACGTTGTCGGCCGTATCGCCGCAGATGGCCAGCATGTCAATGACCTGCGAGGGACTCTGGATGCCCCATTTCTCACAGAGCTCCTTCACCCCCAGAATCTCGTTGTCCGCGCCCGACTTGCCGGGTTTGTACTGGAAGGCGTGCGGGCCCACCAGCTGGCCGTAGTCCTTGTCCGGCGTGACCATATACACGTCCAGGGTTTCGGAGGCGTTCTGCACGGTAATGGAACCCAGTACGTCATCGGCCTCGAAGCCCGGAACCATCACCACCGGGATGCCCATGGCCTCTACCAGTCCGGTGAGGGGCTCCAGGGCGTCGATGATCAGCTGCGGGGTGGGCGGGCGCGTGCCCTTGTATTCCGGGTACATCTGGTTGCGGAAAGTACCGCCCGGCGGGTCGAAGGCCACGGCCAGGTGGGTGGGTTTTTCCCGTTGGATGAGCTCCAGAAGGTATTTTGTGAATCCGAAGAGGATGGACATGTCCGCCCCCTTGGAGTTGATCATCGGCCTGCGCAGGAACGCGTAGTACATCTTGAATACCAGCGCATGCCCGTCGATAAGAAACAGTTTGTCCATTTTGTCCCTGCCCTTCAGCCGCCTATTCTCCGCTCAGTTTCTTCACAATCTCGTCGTCGCCGGTGAATACATGGCCGAAGACGCCTACGGATACCATGTCGGTTTCTCCGCCGTGGGTGAGGCGGCCCACGCTGTATACGTAGTGGTTCTCTACCTGAAGCTCACTGTCCAGATACCATTCAGAGAGGTTGGACCCCAGCTGGGAAATGCCGCCCAGGATGCCCAGGACGTCGTTGCTCTTGTCTTCGTTGAGGCCGAGCTCTTTGCCGATGTTCTTTTCGATGGCAGCCTTGAGGGCATCTTTGTGGGCCTGCTCGTCGGGGCAGGTGAAGTAGGCGATGCCTCCGACAATGAGGAGGAACAGTGCGAGTTTGAAAAGACCTTTCATATGGATGACCTATTATTGAAACAGTCAAAGATAAACAATTTTTTTTGCTTTCCTGCCGATATATGTCTAAATTTGAAAAGACGATGAATCAACTCATTATAACCCTATGAAAACGAACACGTTTACAGCCATTGCCGTCCTGGCGCTGATCCTGGCGGCCGCTTGCACGCCCAAGGAGTCCTGGGTAAAAGTGGAAGGAAACCATTTCGTAGACCCCGAGGGGAAGGAACTGGTGTTCCGCGGACTCTGTTTCTCGGATCCCGTGAAACTGGTCCGGGAAGGCCAGTGGAGCGAACGCTATTTCCAGGAGGCGGCTGCCTGGGGCGCCAACATCGTGCGTTTCGCCGTCCATCCCACCAACCTGAATTCCCTGGGCTGGGAGGAGACCTTCCAGGCCATGGACCAGGGCATCGCCTGGGCCAAGCAGCACGGAATGTACGTGATCATGGACTGGCATTCCATCGGCAATCTGAAGGAGGAAAAGTACACTTCGCCCATGTACAACACCACAAAGGAAGAAACCTTCAAGTTCTGGCGCACGGTGGCCCGGCGCTACAAGGACGAACCTACGGTGGCTTTGTACGAACTGTTCAACGAGCCCACCGTGACGGCTGAGGGCGTGGGGGACTGCAGCTGGAGCGAATGGAAAGAGATGCAGGAACAGCTCATCGACACGGTGCGCACTTACAATCCCCACGCCATCTGCCTGTGCGCCGGATTCAACTGGGCATACGACCTCACGCCGGTAGCCAGGGAACCCATCGCCCGGGAGAACATCGCTTACGTTTCCCATCCCTATCCGATGAAGCGTTCCCAGCCCTGGGAGGAGCAGTGGGAGCAGGACTTCGGCTTTGTGGCCGATACCTACCCCGTCATCTGCACGGAAATCGGCTTCTGCCTGGCGGACGAGCCGGGTGCCCATATCCCCGTCATGTCCACGGACGTTTACGGCGAGCATATTACCAAGTATTTCGAGCAGAAGGGCATCTCCTTCACCGTATGGTGCTTCGACACCAGCTGGTCGCCCATGCTCATCAGCGACTGGGATTTCACCCCCACTACCCAGGGCCGCTTCTTCAAGGCGTACCTGCAGGGCAAAGCGCAGTGAGTATGCGGGACTTCAACGTAGGCATCGTCGGGGCCGGCTCCTTTGCCCGACGCTGGGGCGTCCGTTATCCCATGGACGAGCAAGATTACACCCTTTTATGAACCCGAAATTTCTGCTTGTTTCAGACCCGGCCCAACCCTTGGTGGGCACTTTCGTGTACGGCCTGGTGTATCAGCACAAGGATCTGATCCGGGGCTATGTGAAAACCCACGGAGGCGGCTGGTATCACAAGGATGACAAGGCCAAGGTGATGACCCTCTACGGAAGTTCCGGGGATTACGGTGAACCGGACTTCCGTTTCCTGGACCGCATTCCGCGGGAGCTCAAGGATTATACCTTCATTTACACGCCTTTCTGGGGCGCTCCTGAAAAGGAACTCTCCCTGGAAGGGGTGGAATGGTTCTAGACCAGCCGGGCCAGGAGTTCCAGCCAGGCGGCATCTACGCTGTCGAAGGTGGCATACTGGTTATCGTCGATATCCAGCACGGCGGTCACTTCCCCGTCTTGGTCAAAGACAGGCACCACAATCTCTGACTTGGATTCACTGCTGCAGGCAATGTGGCCGGGGAATTCCTCCACGTCGGGAACCACCAGGGGCTTTTTCTGCTTCCAGGACGTGCCGCAGACCCCTTTCCCGAACCCGATGCGGAAACAGGCCGCCGTGCCCTGGAAGGGGCCCAGCACCAGCTGGCCGTCCATGACGCGGTAGAATCCCGTCCAGAAAAAGTGCATCTTGTGGGCGATAAGGGCGGAAAGGTTGGCCATGCGGGCCACGGTGTCGGGCTCGTCGCCCAGGTACAGCCGGGCATCCTGATACAGGCGCAGGTAGGCAAAGGTTTTCAGGGGAAGGTGGCAATAGCCTTCCGGATTCTTGTCCAGGTAATTCTGGTGGTATTCCTCCGCGGGATAGAAGTTTCGCAGCGGTTCTAGTTGCGTTACCAGCGGAACGCCCAGTTGGGCCGACACTTCCCGGAATACGGCTTCTATCACGGGTCGGTCCTCGTCGGCCGTGTAAAACACGCCGCTGCGGTAGCGCGTGCCCTCGTCATGCCCCTGGCGGTTCAGGGTAAGGGGATCCGTGACGGTAAAGAACATCCGGGACAGGAAGGTGAGGCTCACCCGCTCCGGGTTATAGCGTACCCGGACGGTTTCGGCAAAGCCGGTGGTGTCGGTGTATACTTCCTTGTACGTGGGGTTGGCGGTGTGGCCGTTGGCATAGCCGGGCATGGCCTCGCTTACGCCGTCCACGCCTTTGAAAAAATGCTCCACCCCCCAGAAGCAGCCGCCTGCAAAATAGATTTCCTTCATGGATTATTCCATTAACTTCTTGTATTTGAAACGTTTGGGAGCTGCATCCGGGCCCAGGCGCATCTTGCGGTTCTCTTCGTATTCCTGGTAGTTGCCCTCGAAGAAAACCACCTTTCCCTCGCCTTCGAAAGCCAGGATGTGCGTGGCGATACGGTCCAGGAACCAGCGGTCGTGGGAGACCACTACGGCACAGCCCGCAAAGCCGTCCAGGCCTTCTTCCAGGGCGCGGATGGTATTCACGTCCACGTCGTTGGTGGGCTCGTCCAGCAGGAGCACGTTGCCCTCGTCTTTCAGGGTGAGGGCCAGGTGCAGGCGGTTGCGTTCGCCGCCGGAGAGCACGCCGCACTTCTTTTCCTGGTCGGCCCCGGAGAAGTTGAAACGGGATACCCATGCGCGGGCATTCACGTCGCGGCCGCCCATGCGCACCCATTCGGAATTGCCGGCGATGGTCTCGTACACCGTCTTGTCCGGGTCGATGGAGCGGTGCTGCTGGTCCACATAGGATATCTTCACGGTTTCTCCGATCTCGATGCTGCCGCTGTCGGCCTGCTCGATGCCCATGATCAGGCGGAACAGCGTGGTTTTACCGGCACCGTTGGGGCCGATGACGCCCACGATGCCCGCCGGCGGCAGTTCGAAACTCAGATGCTCGAACAGGAGTTTGTCTCCGTAGGCCTTGGAAACATCCGTAAATTTGATCACTTTGTTGCCCAGGTGCGGGCCGTTGGGAATATAGATTTCCAGGTTGGCTTCCTTTTGTTTCGTGTCGGCCGATGCCAGTTTTTCGTAGGCGCCCAGACGGGCCTTCTGCTTGGCCTGGCGGGCCTTGGGGGCCATCCGCACCCATTCCAGCTCCCGTTCCAGGGTTTTGCGCCGCTTGCTCTCCGCCTTCTCTTCCTGGGCCAGGCGTTTGGTTTTCTGGTCCAGCCAGGAAGAGTAGTTGCCCTTCCAGGGAATGCCTTCGCCGCGGTCCAGTTCCAGGATCCAGCCGGCCACGTTGTCCAGGAAATAACGGTCGTGGGTGACGGCGATCACCGTGCCCTTGTACTGCTGCAGGTGGGCTTCCAGCCACTGGATACTCTCCGTGTCCAGGTGGTTGGTGGGCTCGTCCAGCAGCAGGACATCCGGCTCCTGCAGCAGCAGGCGGCACAGGGCCACGCGGCGGCGCTCACCGCCGGAGAGTTCCTTGATTTTCTGCTCCGGGGGCGGGCACTGGAGGGCATCCATGGCGCGCTCCAGTTTGGCGTCTATCTCCCAGCCGTTCACATGGTCGATCTGCTCGGTGAGTTCCCCCTGGCGCTCGATGAGGCGGTTCATCTCGTCCTCGTCCATGGGCTCCATAAACTTCAGGGAAATCTCGTTATACTCCTGCAGGATGTCCATGACTTCCTGGACGCCCTCCTGCACCACTTCCAGCACCGTTTTTTCGGGATCCATCTGCGGTTCCTGCTCCAGGTAGCCCACGCTGTAGCCGGGCGCCCATACCACCTCTCCGCGGGAGGCCTTTTCCACGCCGGCGATAATCTTGAGGAGCGTAGATTTACCGGCACCGTTCAGGCCCAGGATGCCAATCTTGGCCCCGTAGAAGAAGCCCAGGTAAATGTCTTTGAGAATGACTTTGTTGTTGTGGGGCAGAATCTTGCTCACCCCGTTCATGGAGAAGATAATCTTTTCGTCGGCCATAAAATAACTGTTTGCGCAAAGATACAATTTTCCCGGAGAATAACAGTCCGGGGAAAGGCTATTTCCGGAACAGGTCACGGGACGGGAGCTGCGAGGAAAAGCGCCCGCGGAGGTTCTGGAACAGCTGGGCGGTGTTGCGGGTAAAGCGCGAGCCCCGCCAGGCCGACGTGTTGGTGATCAGGATCCACATCTCTCCGTCCGGGTATACCTTAATCAGGGCCGATGTCCCGGAAAAGGAGCCCGTACGTGTCCATTCCCCGTCCGGGCGGCAGTCCAGCCAGCCCAGGGCGAAGGTGTCGTCGTCAAAGTAGGCGGTCATCTGCTGCACGGTGAACGGGTCCAGGATGTCCGGGACGGGCCCGTGGCCGTCGATGGCGCACACCAGCCGGGCCAGTTCCAGCGTGGACCCTACCCAGCCGCCGGCCCCGTACAGGCCGGAGATGTGGTTGCCGCCATAGCACTTTTCCACCGAGGCGAAGCGGCCGTCAAAAGAAGGCCCTGGCTCGGCTTCCGGATGCATGTAATAGCGGGACTCCCCGGGCAGGCGGTCTTTCAGGTAGTCTCCCCCCAGGGCGAAGTGATGGCACAGGGCTTTTTCAAACACCTCCTGCTGCATGAATTCCTCGTAGGGGAGGCCGGACACTCTTTCAATGACCAGCGACAGCAGCAGGTACCCGAAATTGGAGTATTCCTGGTCTGTGCCGGGCTGGAAGGAGAGCCGTTTGGCCACTTCCTTCCGGACCAGGTAGTCCGGGGTGGGCGGGGCGCTCAGCCCCCACTGGCGCATCAGGCGCAGGGTGCCGAACATGACGTCACCGCCGCGGGCCGAAAATCCGGCCTGGTGCCGCAGCAGATGTTCCACTGTCATCTCGTAATAACGGTCGTCGCGGATGCAGGCGTCATACTCGTTCAGGACGCCCAGGGGGCCGAAAACCGGGGTTTCCAGGAACACTTTCCCCTGGTCCTGCAAGCGCATGATCCCGATGGCGGTGAGGAGTTTGGAAACGGAGGCCATCCGGAGGCGCACTTCGGGCGTCATGGGCTGGTTGGTGTCGGCCTGTCCGTAACCGCGGGCATACAGCAGGGAGTCGTTCCGGACAATGGACAGGGAGGCGCCCCGGAGGCTCCAGAACTGCAGGAAACTGTCGATGGCGTGATCCATCGCGGGCAGCGAGGACAGCTCGTTGGTAATGCTGCCGTCGTGCAGGTCTGTTTTCCAGTTCACCGGAATCTCCGGCGCCGGGGCCGCATCGCGGACGGCCCGCTGCTTCCCGCGTACAAGGTACACCGAAACCGCCGCCAGCAGCAGCGGAAGCACGAAATAGGCCAGGCGGAAGGGCCTCACTTGACCAGGCCGGCTTTCCGGCCGAAGTCGATGATCAGCTGCGCCGTACCGTCAATCCCCAGCACGGAACTGTCTACGCACAGGTTGTAGTTGGAGGCCTGCCCCCAGTTGCCGAATGTGTAGTAGTTGTAGTAAGTTTCCCGGGTGCGGTCTTTGCGGCGCATCAGTTTTTCTGCCTCGGAGGCATCCAGGTTTTCCAGGCTTACCAGTCGCTGGATGCGGTATTCTTCCGGTGCCCCGATGAAGACATCCAGGCTGGGAATGTCCCGGAGGATATAGTCTGCACAGCGGCCGATGAAGATGGCATCCCCTTTCTCTGCAATGCCGCGGATGACCTCGCTCTGGATCTTGAACAGCATGTCGTCGGTCACATAGCCGCTTTCCATGGGGCCCATGCGCCCGGAAGAGAAGAAACTGGACAGGGAGAACAGCCCGGGTTTCTTTTCGGTCTGTTCAAATACGCTGCGGGAATAGCCGCTTTTCTCGGCCGCCTCGGAGATGAGCTGGTTGTCGTAGAAGGGAATGCCCAGGATTTTGCCGATGGCCTGGCCTACGTAGCCGCCACCGCTGCCGAAAGACCGGCCTATGGTGATGATGGTATGCATAGCGCTAGATTTGACTGCCAAGGATGGAAGGGTCCTCCCCATCCTTGAGTTTGCCCAGTTTTACCAGCAGCTGCCAGCCCAGAATGGCCGTAATGACGGCTGCGATGGTGTCGGAGATGGGGAAACTGTACCAGACGCCCACTTCCGACTCCAGGAGTGCGGGCAGCAGGTAGATACAGGGAAGCAGGAACAGCAGCTGCCGGGACAGGGACAGGAAAATGGATTTCCGGACCATACCCAGGCACTGGAACAGGTTGGTGGTCACCATCTGGAAGCCCACGATGGGGAACACGATATTCATCATGCGCAAGCCCCGGGAGGCTTTTTCGATGAGGATGGGATCGTTGGTGAAGATTTTCACCACGGGCACCGGGAAGAATACGGAAGCCACGAAACCCAGGAAGGTGACCAGGGTGGCCCACATGGCCGTTTTCAGGTATACTTCCCGCACGCGGCCGTATTGCCGGGCTCCGTAGTTGTAGCCCGCAATGGGCTGCATGCCCTGGTTGAAGCCGAATACGATCATGACAAACAGGAAGGTAATCCGGTTCACGATGCCGTAGGCACCGATGGCCAGGTCTCCGCCCCATTTTACCAGCTGCTGGTTGATGAACAGCACCACTATACAGCTGGCCAGGTTCATCAGGAAGGGACCGAGCCCGATGGACAGGGAGTCCTTGGCGATGCGCCAGTCTACCCGGAACATGTGGATGGAGCGGGGGAGGTGCAGGAAGCGCTCCGGATTCAGGAAATACCACAGGGTGTAGCTCAGCGACATCAGCTGGCACAGCACGGTGGCGATGGCGGCCCCGCGGATGCCCATTCCCAGCACAAAGATGAAGATGGGGTCCAGGATGGCGTTGGAAATGACGGTGAACAGCGTCAGGCCCATGGCCAGTTTGGGATTTCCGGAACTTCGGACCACGCTGTTGAGGCCGAAGTACAGGTGCGTGACCACATTGCCAAGGGCAATGATGGCCATATAGTCCCTGGCAAAGGGCAGGGTGGCGTCGCTGGCACCGAAAAAGCGCAGGATGGGATCCATCCACACCAGGCACACGAAGGTGAACAGGAGGCCCGTAATGATGTTCAGGGTAATCTCGTTGGAGAGGACCTTGCCGGCCACCTTGTAGTTCTTCTGGCCCAGCAGCACGGAAATCATGGTAGAGGCGCCCACGCCCACCAGGGTTCCCAGGGCTGTGGAGATGTTCATCAGAGGAAAGGTGATGGCCAGGCCGGCGATGGACAGCGACCCCACATCGGGGATGTGGCCGATGTAGATGCTGTCTACCATATTGTACAGGGAAGACGCCGTCATGGCAATGATGCCGGGAACGGCATATTGCCGGATGAGGGCGTTGATGGGCTTGGTGCCCAGCTCGGTAGGGACTGCTCCGCTGGCCATAGGCTATTCTGCCATGACTTCCAGCTCAAAGATCAGGGGTGCGTAACCGGGGATGGAGGCACCCTTGCCGGAAGAACCGTAGCCGTGGGTGGAGGTGAACAGCACGGTGGCCTTCTGACCTTTGTATTTGAGCAGATACAGGGCGCCCTTGAAGCCGTTGATGAGGCTGCTGCTGCCGCCGAGGGTCACGTTGTCATAGGCAGAGGCCTGGACGATGGCCACCGTGGTGTAGGCGGCGGCGCTGTTATACAGCCCCGCGTCCTTGGCCACTTTTTCCACGGTGGTGTCAAATACCTGGCCGTTCAGGAGTTTGCCGGTATAGTTGAGCTGGAACGTTTCTCCGGCCTTGATGGGCTCCTGGTCCCCGAAGGCCGAGACGTCGCTGATGAAATAGAATTTGCCGTCGGGCTCTTCGTCCGTCACATAGGAGACGGGCTGGACGGAAGTGCCATAATGGCTGGTCACATACTGGGCCAACTGCTGTTTTTCCACTTGGTCCACATCGGCCGTCTGTCCTTGCAGGCCGATGGTGTATTCCAGATGCGTAGAGGAGGTGCAGGCCGCCAGGTATTTCTCCTCGCTGCCCAGCCGGCTGGTGGTAAGCATCCAGGCGGGGATGACCGCCTTGCGGGTGCCGCCCAGACGCATGCCGCTGAGCATGGCGTCGATGCCGGCAAAGCTGATGCCTTCGCCCATGGCCATCCATTTGGGGCCGTAGTAGTTGGCGGGAGAATAGGTGCCCAGCTGCTGGGCCAGCGCCTTGTCTGTGGTGGAGGTGACGGTGCCGCCGCCCAGGGCGCGGATGGTGACATCGGCCAGGATGTAATCCAGGCTCTTGTCCCAGGCTTCGCCGCTGCCGGGTGTGTCTTCCAGGATATAGATGCCGTCTGCGTTTTTGGGTACGTTGGGATAGACGGCCTTCATGTACAGGTCCAGGTATTCTTTGGCTTCCTGGCCGCTGGTGGTTTCCGTCTTCTGTTCGCAGGCCGCTGCAACCAGGCAGAGGGCCATCAGGAGCAATACTTTCTTATTCATTGAAAATCTTTTCTATCAAAATGTAATAGACCAGGGCCGACAGTGCAGGAATCGTGCCTTTCTCGCTGTTTCCGAAGCCGTATTTCCCGGTGAACAGGATGTAGGCTTCGTCCCCGGGCTGCACCCCTGCGAGCCCGTCCTGCAGGCCCTGCACCAGGTTCTTGTCCAGGGAGAGGGTGTCCAGCTTGAAGCGGGTGTTGTCCGAGAGGGTCCACCGGGCCTGCGCGGTCACTTCCTGGATGTTGGTGGCCACCAGGTTAGAAGTGGAAATGCTGGCGCTGGTCAGGGTGAAACAGGCATAATGGAGCGACACCCGTCCGCCCTCTTTCAGGGAATCCCGTGCCGGGGGCAGGGTGTCGTGCAGGGTAATGCGGTAGGCCCCGCCGTTCCGGGCAAGCGTGGCTTTGGGGTCTTCCTTCATCCTGGCCGCCACGAAGTTCTCGATAAAAGTGGTCTGTTTGTCGTAGGTGGTCTGGAGGGACTGCTTGCTGCAAGACAGCAGGCCACCCGCCAGGACAAGCAGTATGAGACTCAGTTTTTTCATGCCAGGAATGCTTTGACGGCCTTCTCTATATAGGCGGGGGCGTCATCGGCACAGGGAATGTCCTCGCCGATGAAAAGCTTGCCGCCGGCGGCATTTTCGTGCCCGCCGCCGTGGAAATACTGCATGGCCAGCTGCTGGGCGCTGGTGCCTTTTTTGGAGCGGATGGAAACCCGGAAATGCCCCTTGTCCTCTTTCAGGAAAAGGCTCAGCCGGACTTTTCCGATGGTCAGGGGAACGTTGACCAGCCCCTCCGTCTCTCCTTCGTGCATGTCGTAGCGCTGCTGGATTTCCCGGGTAAGCACCATGTAGGCGGCGCCTTCCGGCAGCAGGACCATCCGTTCGCTTTGCATGTAGCCCATGAGCCTGACGCGGTTTTCCCGGTAGCAGTTGTAGATTTGCTGCAGGATGGCGTCGCGGTCCACCCCGGCGGCCATGAGCTCCGAGGCCATCCGGAAGGTGCTGGGAAACACGGAATTGGCAAAATTGTTGGTGTCCGTGGTCATGCCGGTCAGGAGGGCGCTCCCGATGTCATTGGGCAGTGCCTGACCGGAGGGGGATGCCCCTGCGGTCGCTAAAGAGAAGGCCGATGCTCCCTTAGGGGCTTCCCCCTCCGGTCCCTG
Organism: uncultured Bacteroidia bacterium; assembly: GCA_902784435.1. GTDB lineage: Bacteria > Bacteroidota > Bacteroidia > Bacteroidales > UBA932 > Cryptobacteroides. Next base: position 60,692 of record CACZUR010000004.1, read on the forward strand.
TCCCAGTGCTTTCAGAATCCAGTAGAGGACCTCTGAAGCGGAGGAAATGTGCGGCGTGGAGAACGACAGGCCGAAGCTGTCCCGGTCCGGGTTCAGGTGGTGGTCTATGAGCACTTTCCGGGCCGGGGAGGCCTTGAGGGGCTCTTCCAGGCTTTCCGTCCGGTGGAAGGCGTTGCAGTCCAGCAGGAACACCAGGTCGGCTTCCCGGATGCGCCGTTCCGTAGCGGCGGCGTCGCGGTTATGGAAACAGTAGGGGATTTCCTCCGGGAGGATGAACAGCAGGTTTTCGGGCGGATTGTCCGAAAAGGCGCAGGCCACGTCTTTTCCGGCCAGGTTTTTCAGATACAGACACAGGGCGGCCGTGGCGCCCAGGGCATCCCCGTCCGGGTGCGTGTGCCCCACGACCACGGGATGCTTGCATTCCCGGATCCACTGCTGCAGGAGCCTGATGTCTTCGTTTCTGATAAAATCCATTGCGCTTGAATTGCGATGGCAAATTTACAAAAGATTATTGCTTTTGAGAAATCATTTTGTTAACTTTGTCGGAAGTTTTGAAATTATAAAACACTAAAATAATGAACAAGTCCGTAAAAATTATCGTGGAAATTGCTCTGGCAGCCGTCATTTGCCTCGTAGGCTGGCTCATCGTCAAGAGTGTCCAGAAGCCTGTGGAGTTCAATAATGAGGTTGCCGCCCGTTCCAAGGTGGGCATCCAGCGCCTCAAGGACATCCGTACCCTCCAGGTGGCTTTCAAGAGCGTCAATGGCCGTTTCAGCCCTACCGTAGACTCCCTCAAGATGTTCTATGAATCCGGCAAGATGGACATCGTGATGCAGATCGGTTCCCACGACGACTCCCTGGCTGTTGCCAACACCGAGGCCATCAAGAAGGCCAACAAGAAACTCAAACCGGACCAGCTGCTGGCCAAACTGCAGGAAGCCTATGCCGCCGGTCAGAAGGTGGTGTTCTCCACCGTTACTTCCATTCCCGTGAAGGATACCCTCTTCCACAACCGCCCGGACTTTTGCATCGACTCCCTGGCCTTCATTCCTTTCTCCGGCGGTCAGCTCACGGAGATGGAAGCTACCATCAAGACCGTATCCGGTGTGCAGGTTCCCCTGTTCGAAGCCCGTATGCCTTACAAAGCCCTGTGCAAAGGCCTGGACAACCAGCTGCGCATCAACCTGGATGCAGAGCGCCGGGACCAGAACAAGTACGAAGGCTTGCAGGTGGGCAGCGTTACCGCTCCTAACAACAACGCCGGTAACTGGGAGTAGTCCTTCCTATGGACCCGTTACATACCTCATATAAAGGGATATCCATTCAAGTTTCCTTGAGTGGATATTCTTTTAAGGTATACGACCCGGACGGGGTGCAGTGTTCCGGCTGGCTGGGTGCGGAGCGCATTTTTACCACACCGGAGTTCCAGCGGCGCTATGAGAATGTGGAGATTTCCCTGCTTACGCCCAAGGTAACCCTGGTGCCGGATGCCTTCAACGCGCCCCTGATGGCCCACGCTACGTTGTCGGAGGTTTGTAAACTGGATCCCACGGATTTTGTAGAAACAGTGCCTGTCCCTTCGCTGGGCTCCACCCTGGTGTTCTCCAATTCCCTGGGCGAATCCCTGTCCCGGGTGCTGGCCCAGACGGTCCTTCCCGTTTCCGGGGTGCCGGTGCGCATCCTTCCGGAAATGTATTATCTGCTCACCCGGCTGGAAGACATTCCGGAATACAACAAAATCGTGGCGTCCTGGCACAGCGGTTACCTGCACCTGGTCATCGGCCAGGGAAAAAGCCTTAACCTGTGCAATGTGTTCGAAGCCCCGGACTTCACCACGGCGGAGTATTTCCTGTTCCTGTGCATGAAGCGCCTGCAGCTGAATCCGGAGGTGTCCACCGTCTGTTTCCGCACGCCCCTGGACCCGGAGGCGGAAATGTCCCTGTACCGCTATTTCAAAGCCGTGGTGCAGCTATGAGGATCATCGGCGGCCAACTGAAGGGAAAGGTGATCCTGCCGCCGGCAGGGTACAAGGCCCGTCCCACCACAGACTTCGCCAAGGAAGGCCTGTTCAATATCCTGGACAACGAATACGAATTCCAGGACCTGAAAGTGCTGGACCTTTTCGGCGGAACGGGCTCCATCGCCTTCGAGTTCGCCTCCCGCGGCGCCGCACGGGTATACTGTGTGGAAATGGCCCGGGAAAACGCCTCGTTCATCAAGACGGAAGCCGCCCGGCTGGGGCTTCCCAATGTAACCATGGTGCGGGACAATGTCTTCGATTTCGTGCCTATCTGCCGGGAAAAGTTCGACATCATTTTTGCAGATCCGCCCTATGCCCTGGAAGGCCTCCAGGGGCTTCCGGACCTCATTTTCTCTTATGATATCCTGCATCCGGAATGCTATTTCATCCTGGAACACGGAGACGAACACAGTTTTACCGCCCATCCGCGCTTTGTCAAGGAGCGCAGTTACGGGCGCGTGCACTTCAGCTTTTTTGCCTAATGGTATCCTTTCTCCTCAGCATTGTAGCCCTGGTCCTGGGCTACGTGTTCTACGGTGCGTTCGTAGAGCGTGTCTTCGGCCCGGATCCCCAGAGACTTACCCCGGCCGTCACCAAGGCCGACGGTGTGGATTTCATCAAAATGCCCTCCTGGCGGGTGTTCATGGTCCAGTTCCTGAACATTGCGGGAACGGGGCCCATCTTCGGAGCCATCATGGGCGCCAAATTCGGCCCGTCCAGCTATCTGTGGATTGTCTTTGGCTGCATCTTTGCCGGTGCCGTGCACGATTTCATGGTGGGCATGATGTCCCTCCGTCGCGGCGGGGTGGGCGTCCCCGAACTGGTGGGCGACTATATGAGCAAGGCCACCAGGATTGTGATGCTGGCTTTCTCCATCATCCTGCTGGCCCTGGTGGGCACCGTATTCGTGTACAGTCCGGCGCTCATCCTGGGAGACATGGCCGGCGATGGCAGCACGAGTGCCATCATGCTCTGGGTAGGCATCATCTTCCTGTATTATATCATCGCCACCCTGCTGCCCATCGACAAGCTCATCGGCAGGATCTATCCCATCTTTGCCGTTGCCCTGCTGTTCATGGCTGTGGCGCTGATGGTCTGCCTCTTTGTCAAGTGGCCGCAGCTTCCCGAAATCTGGGACGGACTGGTGGGCTGGCAGGACAAGGCGGGTCTCAAGGACCAGCCCATTTTCCCTTGCCTGTTCATCACCATCGCCTGCGGGGCCATTTCCGGCTTCCACGCTACCCAGAGCCCGATGATGGCGCGTTGCATGGGCAATGAGAAACTGGGGCGCCCCATCTTTTACGGGGCCATGATTACGGAAGGCCTGGTGGCCCTCATCTGGGCGGCCGTGGCGTCGTGGTTCTTCTTTGACGGCGGCGCCGCCGAGGTGGGCTCGGACATCACGGCATCGGCCCCCGCCGTGGTTGCCAAGGTTTCGAGGGGCTGGCTGGGCCTCGTGGGCGGCATCCTGGCCGTGCTGGGCGTGGTGGCGGCCCCCATCACTTCCGGAGATACGGCTTTCCGCAGCGCCCGCCTCATCATCGCGGACTTTGTGCATCTGCCCCAGAGAAAACTCACCAGCCGGCTGGTGCTGGCCCTTCCGCTCTTTGCGCTGTCGGCCCTCCTGCTATGGTATAATATTTCTGACGCCAACGGATTCAATGTGATCTGGCGCTACTTTGGCTGGAGCAACCAGACACTGGCCGCCATCATGCTCTGGACCGCGACCACCTATCTTATCAAGGAAAAGGGCGGTCAGTGGTTCCTGGTAACGTTTATCCCGGCCGTTTTCATGACCACGGTGTGCGTCACGTTCATCCTGGTAGACAAGATCGGCTTCGGCCTTCCGCAGGAATATACCCCGTGGATTGCGGCGGCATCGGCCCTGTTGGCCTTCCCGGGCTTCTATTATTGGAATTATCGTAAAAACAAGAAATAACCATGCTGGATCAAGAACGCGGGCTGTACGTTGCCCATTCGGAAAATGGCCCCATCTCCCTGGTCGGGAAGATGGCCTGCCGCCACGGACTCATCGCCGGTGCCACCGGTACCGGTAAAACCGTCACCCTGCAGGTGCTGGCAGAGACTTTCTGCCAGGCCGGCGTCCCCTGTTTCATGGCCGATATGAAGGGAGACCTGAGCGGCATCTCGCAGGTGGGCAAGCTTTCCGGCTTCATCGAAAAGCGTCTGCCGGAGTTCGGCATCGAAAATCCCCGGTTCCAGAGCTGCCCCGTACGCTTTTTTGACGTATACGGGGAGCAGGGCCATCCCATGCGTTCCACCATCTCCCGGATGGGACCGGAAATGCTGGGCCGCCTGATGGACCTGAACGAGACGCAGACCGGCGTCCTGAACATTGTCTTCCGCATTGCCGACGACAACGGTCTGCTCCTGATAGACCTCAAGGACCTGAGGGCCATGCTCAACTTCGTGGGGCAGAATGCGGCCGAATACACTACGCAGTACGGCAATGTGACATCGGCCTCGGTGGGCGCCATCCAGCGTGCGCTGCTGGCCCTGGAAAACCAGGGGGCAGACAAATTCTTCGGGGAACCGGACTTTGATATCTACGACCTGCTGCAGTGCGAGGGCGGCAAGGGCATCATGAACGTGCTGGCGGCAGACCGGCTGATGCTGCAGCCCAAGCTCTATTCCACCTTCCTGCTCTGGCTGCTGTCGGAGCTGTACGCCACCCTCCCGGAAGTGGGTGAGATGGACCTGCCCAAACTGGTCTTCTTCTTCGACGAGGCCCACATGCTCTTCGAAGGCACTTCCAAGGCCCTTACGGACAAGATCGAGCAGGTGATCCGCCTCATCCGTTCCAAGGGCGTGGGCATCTATTTCATCACCCAGAGCCCCACGGACATCCCTTCCGATATCCTGGGCCAGTTGGGCAACCGCGTCCAGCACGCCCTGCGCGCCTACAGCCCGCAGGACCAGAAGGCCGTGAAGGTGGCGGCCGATACCTTCCGTCCCAACCCCGCGTTCAAGACGTACGACACGCTGCTGGAACTGGGAACCGGTGAGGCCCTGGTCTCTTTCCTGGACGAGAAAGGCACGCCTTCCATCGTGGAACGGGCCAAGATTCTCTTCCCCCTGAGCCAGATTGGCGCCATTACGGAGGAGCAGCGGGCCGACATCATCAAGCGCAGCCGCCTCTACGGCCGCTACGACCATCCGCTGGACCGGGAAAGCGCCTACGAGATCATTACCGCCGCTACGGCCGAGGCCGAGCGCCAGAAAGCGGAGATCGAGGCCCAGGAAGAGGCCGAACGCCAGGCCGCCATAGAGGCCAAAGAGGCAGCCAAGGCGGCGAAAGAGCAGGAAAAGCTGGAGAAGGAGAAGGCCAAGAAATCCAAGAACAGCATAGCCTCCAAGGTGCTCCGTTCCGTCATTACCGCCGTAACGGGCGTGGCCGCCGCCGCTGCCGCCGACGCTGTTACCGGTGCCGTAACCGGAAAGAAGAAAACCGCTTCCAAGACCTCCACTACCCAGAAAGCCGTGAAGAAGGCCACCAAGAGTGCCACCAACACCCTCACGCGGGAGCTCACCCGTTCCATCCTGGGGAACCTGATCAAATAGGGGTGCGCGCACCTGGCGTGCGTGCACCCTGTAACGCACTTTCGGGCGTTTTCCGCGTTACACGTTGCATGGACATGCGACCTGTAACGCACTTTCGGGCGTTTTTCGCGTAATACGTTGCATGGAGGTGCACCCTGTAACGCACTTTTGGGCGTTTTTCGTGTAATACGTTGCATGGGGGTGCACCCTATAACGCACTTTTGGGCGTTTTTCGCGTTACACGTTGCATGGGCATGCGAACTGTAACGCACTTTTGGGCGTTTTTCGTGTAATACGTTGCAGGGGGGGGCGAAAGGGCAAAGGGGCGGGGCGCGTCAACGGGAGAGTTTTCGCCGGTCGCGGTATTCGGCCGTGGCGGTAAAGAAGACGTCGCCACTGGAGTTCAGGGCCGTCTCTACGGAATCCTGCACCATGCCGATGATAAAGCCCACAGCTACGGCCTGCATGGCCACATCGTTGCCGATTCCCAGGAAAGAACAGGCCATGGGAATGAGCAGCAGGGAGCCGCCGGCCACGCCGGAGGCGCCGCAGGCACCCAGCGTGGCCACTACGCTCAGGAATAAGGCACTCGGGAAACTCACTTCCATGCCCAGGGTATGGGCTACGGCCAGCGTCATGACCGTAATGGTGACGGCGGCACCGTTCATGTTGATGGTGGCGCCCAGCGGGATGCTTACCGAATAGAAATTCTTGTCCAGCCCAAGTTTTTTACACAGGGCCATGTTGATGGGGATGTTGGCGGCCGACGAGCGGGTGAAGAAGGCCTGGAAACCACTTTCCTTCAGACAGGTCCACAGGAGCGGGTAAGGGTTCTTCCCACAGGCGGCGAAAGACCACATCGGGTTCAGGATCAGCGTATTGAAAAGCATGCAGCCCACCAATACCAGAAGGAGTTTCCCGTATGTCTGGAAGACATCCATTCCGCTCTCGGACACGGCCGTGAAAACCAGGCCCATGATGCCGAAAGGGGCAAACTGGATAATCCAGCGCACGATCTGGGATACGGCATCGGCCAGGTCCGAGATGAACTGGACGGCCGTGGTGGAGCCGGTGAACTTGAGAGCCAGGCCAATGAGGACGGACCAGAACAGGATGCCGATGTAATTGGCATTGGCCAGGGATGTGACCGGATTGGCCACCATGTTGGAAAGGAGGTTTCCCAGCACGTCTGAAAGCGCCGCGGGAGCGTTTCCCTGAGCCACATCCTGCAGCTGGAGCGTAACGGGGAAAAGGAAACTGCCCACGACGGCAACCACGGCCGCCCCCAGCGTGCTGATCAGGTACAGGGCTACGATGGTCCGGAAACGGGCTCCCAGGCCGGCCTGGGCCCGGGCGATGGAGGCCATCACCAGCAGGGCTACCAGCACGGGTGCCATGGCCTTGAGGGAACTCACAAAGAGCGTCCCGAAAATGCCCATCCAGGCCCATCCCGGTGCGACCAGACCCAGGATGGCACCGATGATCAGGCCGATAAAGATGCGGAGGATCAGGCTGAGGGAGGTCCATTTTTCCCAAAGGGCAGAGAAGCGGAATATCATAAGGGTAAAGGGTTATCGGCCAAAGCGTTCAAAGGCGGCGCGCGAGAGAGTCTCCCGGTCTTCCGGGTGGGCGATGGAGATGAGCAGGCGCGCCCTTTCCTGCAGGGACTTCCCGTACAGGTTCACGGCGCCGTATTCGGTGACGACCCATTGGACATCGGCCCGGGGAGTGACCACACCGGCGCCGGGCTTGAGGATGGGAACGATTTTGGACAGCCCCTTGGTGGTGCGGGAAGTCATGGCCAGGATGGCCTTCCCGCCGGGAGACAGTTTGGCTCCGCGCACGAAGTCCAGCTGGCCGCCGGCGCCGGAATAGATGCGCGTGCCGATGGAGTCGGCGCACACCTGTCCGGTGAGGTCTATTTCGATGGCCGAATTGATGGACACCATGCCCGGATTCTGCGAGATGATGCGGGGATCGTTGGTGTAGGCGATGTCCCTCATCTGCACCAGGGGATTCTCCCGGATGAAATCGTATACCTCCTGCGAGCCCAGCAGGAACGAAGCCACCACCTTTCCCCGGTCGATGGTTTTGGCCGATCCGTCTATGATCCCGCGCCGGATGAGTTCCAGGGCCCCGTCGGAGAACATTTCCGTATGCAGGCCCAGGTGGGCATGCCCGTCCAGGCAGGCGCAGATGGCATTGGGCAGGGTGCCGATGCCCATCTGCAGGCAGGCGCCGTCGGGGATGAGCCGGGCGCAGTGCCGGCCTATCTCCAGGTCCGTGGCCGATGGCTGGGCGTAAGTCTTGGTAATGGGCGGACGGTCATCGGACACCAGGGCGGTGAACCGGTGCAGCGGGATGAGGTCCCCGAACGCGAAGGGCACCTGGGGATTCACCACCGCAATGCGCTCCCGGGCCACTTCCAGGGCGGCTACGGAGCAGTCTACCGACGTTCCCAGCGAAACCATGCCGTCTATCGGCTCCGACACCTGCACCATGGCCACGTCGCAGGGCAAGGCCCCGCTGCGGTACATGAGCTGCGACTCAAAGAGGTTGGCGGGAATGTAGTCTGCCACGCCCGCCTGCACCGAAGGCCGGAGGTTGGGTCCTACGAAAAAGCCCTGGTCCCAGAAAGCCTCCCGCAGCTGCGCAGAGCCGTAGGGGGCATCCCCCTCCGTATGGAAATGGTGGAAGTGGACATCCTTTAGCTCCCCGGCACGTTCGCTGAGGGCCTCGATAAGGATGTGCGGCACGCTGGCAATGCTGGAAAGGTGAACATGGTCTCCGCTCCGTACGGACTGTACGGCTTCCCGGGCACTGATAAAAGGTAATGGCTGCATTTCAAAAACAAAGATAGCGATATTCTTTGTATATTTGTGCCTCAAATCAAGAATTCGATGCACACACGGGAAGAAAAACTGGCCGCCTTCGGCCGCCTGCTGGATATCATGGACGCACTGCGGGAAAAATGCCCCTGGAACGCCGCCCAGACCTTTGACTCCATCCGCCGCCTCACCGAAGAGGAGGTGTACGAGCTGTCCGACGCCATAGAAGAGGGAGACCGTCAGGCCACCGCCAAGGAGATCGGCGACCTGTTGTATCACATGGTCTTCTATGCCCGCATCGGCCAGGAAGAGGGCGCTTTCGACATTGCCGATTCCATGAACAAAGTATGCGACAAGATGGTGTTCCGCCATCCGCACGTGTTTGGCCCGGAAGCCGGAAAAGAGACGACGGCCCAAGAGATTGCCGACACCTGGGAACTGGTGAAAGCCAAGGAAAAGGGGGGCAACAAACGGGTGATGGACGGCATCCCCAAGACCATGCCGGCCCTTCTGAAGGCCCTTTCCCTGCAGGAAAAGGCCCGGGGCTGCGGCTTCGACTGGGAAAAGAAAGAAGACGTGTGGGCCAAGGTGCAGGAAGAAGTCACCGAAGTGTCCGAAGCCGCGACAGAAGGTGTTCCGGACCATCTGGAGATGGAATTCGGAGACCTGCTTTTCGCCGTCATCAATGCCGCCCGGCTCTATGGCGTAGACCCGGAGTCGGCCCTGAACCGCTCCAGCGAAAAGTTCCGCCGCCGCTTCACCTACCTGGAAGAGCACACCCTCCGCAAAGGCCTCTCCTTCAAAGACCTGAGCCTGGCCCAGATGGATGCCATCTGGGACCAGGCCAAAGCACAGGGACTGTAACGGCGCGGTCTTTTTCCCCCCTGCAACGTATTACGCGAAAAACGCCCGAAAGTGCGTTATAGGGTGCACGCCCCTGCAACGTATTACGCGGAAAACGCCCAAAAGTGCGTTACAGGTCGCATGCCCATGCAACGTATTACGCGGAAAACGCCCAAAAGTGCGTTACAGGGTGCAGGCCCGCCAGGCGCACGACGGCCGGAGGGTGTGCGGTTTCCGTATTTGGCAGAAAATGATTATCTTTGCAAGTTAAATCAATCGGTATGGCAGAAAATACGCTGTTGGAAAAGGTCCTGAGCCTGCAGGACAAATATAAAAAGCTGGAAGAGCAGCTGGCAGACCCCGCAGTGATTGCGGACATGAAGAAGTTTGTGCAGCTGAACAAGGACTACAAGGAACTGCAGCCCATCATTTCCGCCGGCCTGGAATACAAGAGGCTGGTGGACGAGCTTGCGCAGGCCAAGGACATCCTCATGAACGAAAAGGACGAGGACCTGAAGGAAATGGCACGCGACGAGGTGGCCGAAATAGAGCCCAAGCTCCCCGAGATGGAGCAGCAGATCAAGCTTCTCCTCATTCCGGCAGACCCGGACGACAGCAAGAATGCCATGGTGGAAATCCGCGGCGGTACCGGCGGCGACGAAGCTGCCATCTTTGCCGGCGACCTTTTCCGCATGTACCAGCATTTTGCAGAGCGCAGAGGCTGGAAACTGGAAGTCACTGACCAGGCTCCGGGCACTTCCGGCGGTTTCAAGCAAATCGTTTTCAAGCTTTCCAGCAGTTCTGACGGCGTTTACGGTGTCATGAAGTACGAATCCGGCGTGCATCGCGTGCAGCGGGTGCCCCAGACCGAAACGCAGGGCCGCATCCAGACATCGGCCGCCTCTGTGGCCGTATTCCCCGAGGCCGGCGAATTTGATATCGAACTTAATCCGGCCGATATCCGCAAGGACCTCTTCTGCGCATCGGGCCCCGGCGGACAGGGCGTGAACACCACCTATAGCGCTGTGCGCCTCACCCATATCCCTTCCGGCATCGTGGTGCAGTGCCAGGAGGAACGTTCCCAGCTCAAGAACCTGGACCGTGCCATGGAAGAGCTCCGTACCCGTCTGTACAACATGGAGCACCAGAAGTACCTGGACGGCATAGCCGCCAAGCGAAAGACCATGGTTTCCACCGGAGACCGCAGTGCCAAGATCCGCACCTACAACTATCCGCAGGGCCGCGTGACGGACCACCGCATTGGCTGGAGCATGTACAACCTGCCCGTGTTCATGGACGGAGACATCCAGGAATGCATAGACCAGCTGCAGATCGCAGAAAACGCCGAACGGCTCAAAGAAGCAGGGGAGGAAGAATAATATGGCACGCAACCCCGAAGAACTGAAGGCCCTGGGCCACCATACCGAATACAGCCAGAACTATGCCCCGGAGGTGCTGGAAACCTTTGAGAACCAGCATCCTGACCAGGATTATTGGGTGCGTTTCAACTGCCCGGAATTCACCACCCTGTGCCCCATTACCGGCCAGCCGGACTTTGCAGAAATCCGCATCAGCTACATTCCGGACGTGAAAATGGTGGAATCCAAGTCTCTCAAGCTGTATCTGTTCAGCTTCCGCAGCCACGGAGACTTCCACGAGGACTGTGTGAACACCATTATGAAAGACCTCATCAAGCTCATGGATCCCAAATACATCGAGGTAACAGGCCTGTTCACCCCCCGCGGCGGCATCTCCATCTATCCCTACGCCAATTACGGCCGTCCCGGCACCCGGTGGGAACAGCTGGCCTGGGAGCGTTTGGCCCACCACGAATAATCCGGTTTATCTGGGAACGGCGGCCAGGGTGATCCGCGCCTGGGCGCAGCGCTTGCCGGCCACGGAAAGGCTGGCATCGCATACGTAGATATTGCCCTTGCTTTCCACCAGGGAGGCCACCACTTCGCACAGGTCTCCGGGATGGACTTCCCCGCGGAATTTCACCTGATCCAGGCCGCGGTACAGCAGGATGTGTTCCTTGAACACTTCTATGAAATGGGCCACGGTGCCCTGGGCCATGATTTCACAGAGAATGACCCCCGGAACCATGGGCTTGCCGGGGAAGTGCCCCTCGCAGAAATACGGCTGCTCCGGAATGCGGTACGTAGCATACGCCAGACCGTCCTGCCCCAGCCATGCGCTGTCTACGAGCAGCATGGGCTCCCGGTGGGGGAGCACGCCCTTGATCTCTTCCCGCGTCATCCCTTATACGGCCTGAAGGCTACGCAGGCATTGTGCCCGCCAAAACCGAAGGAATTGGACAGTCCCAGGGTGAGCCGGGTCTTTACCGCCACATTGGGCGTATAGTCCAGGTCGCATTCCGGGTCCGGGGTGTCCAGGTTGATGGTGGGCGGGCAGATGCCGTCCCTGAGGGCCAGGATGGTGGCAATGGCCTCTGCGGCGCCGGCGGCACCGAACATGTGACCGGTCATGGACTTGGTGGAAGAGATATGGGCCTTGTAGGCATAGTCTCCCAGGGCCTGCTTGCAGGCCAGGGTTTCGGCCAGGTCGTTCAGATGTGTGCCCGTACCGTGGGCGTTGATGTACAGGTTATCGCTGGACGGGTCGAAGCCGGCTTCCAGCAGGGCATCCTGGATGGAACGGGCCTGGGTGCTGGCATCCGGGCGGGGAGCCGTGGGATGATAGGCGTCGCAGGTGTTACCGTAGCCCACGATTTCTCCAAAGATGGTGGCGCCGCGCTCCAGCGCATGGTCCAGGGATTCCACGATGAGGACGGCGGCGCCGTCGCCCATCACGAAGCCTTTCCGGTTCAGGTTGAAGGGAAGGGATGCGTATTGGGGATCGGATGCGCGGGTAAGGGCCTTGGCATTGTAGAATCCGGCCACGGCCAGCGGAATGGTGGCATGTTCACTGCCGCCGGCGATGATGGCATCGGCATAACCATGGCGGACAGCCCTGTAGGCCTCCCCGATGCAGTGCGAAGAGGTGGCGCAGGCGGTGACGATGTCCAGACACGGGCCCTTGGCCTGGTGCTTGATGGCAATGTGTCCGGCCGCGATGTTGGAAATCATGGTGGCGATGAACTGCGGGGAAATCCATTTTCCGCTGGGGTCTTCGATCATCTTGGACGATTCGCGGAACTGCACGTCGAAGCCACCGATGCCGGAGCCCACGTATACGCCCAGGCGGAAGGGGTCTATGTTGGCGTTTTCCCCCTCCGTTACCAGGCCGGCCTGCTGCATGCCCTGCTGGGCAGCCGCCAGTGCATACAGGGTGAACTTATCCTGTTTGCGGGCCAGGGGTTTCTCTATGCCGAATTTTTCCGGGTCGAAGTTTTTTACTTTGCCGGCAAAGTTCACCGGCATGTCTTTGAAGTCGTCTACGAAGTCTATCCCGCACACGCCGTTGATCAGGTTGTTCCAGAAGGTGTCTACATCTTGCCCGACGGACGAGATGACACCCATTCCGGTGATAACCACTCTCTTAGGTTCCATATTCTATATCTCTTTAGCACCGGAGAGGAGCTTCTCAGCTCCGCCGATGATGTCGTTTACAATTTCCAGGGCCGTCTCTTCCCGCCGGATGAGGCCGGCTACTTCCCCCGCCAGGAAGCTGCCTCCGGCCAGGTCTCCGTCAAAGACTGCCTTGCGCAGGGAGCCCGTACCGAAAGCGCGGATTTCGTCGGCCGATACGGCAGGGTCTGCCTCCATTTTGGCAAACTGCTTGGCGAAAGGCGTCTTGAGGCAGCGGACGGCGTCTCCCAGGCTTTTCCCGGTGACCATGGTGCCAATGTCCGAGGCCTTGATCAGGCGCTCCTTGTACACCGGATGCACCCGGCATTCGCGGGCCATCAGGAAGCGGGTGCCTACCTGTACGCCGCAGGCGCCCAGCATGAAGGCGGCCGCCGCACCGCGCCCGTCAAAGATGCCGCCGGCCGCCAGCACGGGGATGTGCACGGCGTCTACTACCTGCGGCACAAGGGCCATGGTATGCAACTCGCCGATGTGTCCGCCGGATTCGGCCCCTTCCGCGATGACGGCCGTAGCACCCAGTTCCTGCACCTTCAGGGCATAGGCCACGGACGCTACCACCGGAATCACCCGGATTCCGGCCGCCTTCCAGGCCTCCATGTAGGGGGCGGGGGAGCCGGCGCCGGTGGTGACGATGTCAATCCCTTCCTCTACCACCAGGGCGGCGATTTCCGCCGCATTGGGAGCGGCCAGCATGATGTTCACGCCAAAGGGCTGGGTCGTGAGCGTACGGGCCTTGCGAATCTCTGCCCGGACGGCTTCCGTGCCGGCGTTGATGGACGAAATCAGGCCCAGGCCGCCGGCATTGGATACCGCAGCAGCCAGCGTAGCATCGGCAATCCAGGCCATCCCGCCCTGGAAAACAGGCTTTTCGATGCCCAGTATTTCGGTTATTGCTGTCTTCATGATAAGCCTGCAAAGTTAGTGATAAATAGCGATAATTCAAAGTTGTGCCGTGCGCGTTGGATTTATCCAAGAAAAATGAGTATATTCGTAGACTTAAAAGAGAGATTATGTGGCAAAGAATTCAAACCCTGTATCTGCTTATTTCGGCCGGCCTGGTGGCGGCATTGTGTTTTGGCACTGCGTATAGGCTTGCCGGACCGGACGGGATGGCTTCCGTGTCCTACTGGCAGTTGCAAAGTCCTTACTTCGGCATCCTGCTGGGTATCCTCTCTTTCCTCATCCTGCTGGCACTGGTGGTGTATAAGGGCCGTATCCTGCAAATGCGCCTGGCCGTCCTGTCGGGGGTCATCGCTCTGGGCATGCAGGCCTGGCTGGCCTGGATGTATTTCACCTGGGAGGGCCCCGTCTTCAGCTGGACGGTCATCTTCCCGCTGGTCATCTGTATCTGCAACTTCCTGGCGGCCCGCGGCTGCCTGCAGGACCAGCTGGTGGTGGAAAGCGCCTACAGGGTGCGGGAACGTCGGAAAAAACGCAATAAAAAATAATGCTATGAAACCTACACTTCTTGTTCTTGCTGCCGGTATGGGCAGCCGTTATGGTGGTCTCAAACAGATGGACGGCCTGGGCCCCCACGGGGAAACCATCATCGATTATTCCATCCACGATGCCGTGGAAGCCGGATTCGGCAAGGTGGTTTACATTGTACGGGAATCCTTCAAAGACCAGATGGAAGCGGCCGTAAAAGAGAAATATGCAGGCGTCAAAACCATAGACGGAGAGCCCCTGCAGTTCGTCTTCGTCACCCAGGAGCTGGACAAGATCCCCGCTCCCTTCCAGGTGCCGGAAACCCGCGTAAAGCCCTGGGGTACCGCACATGCCGTGCTCATGGGCGCCGATGTCATCCACGAGCCCTTCGCCGTCATCAACGGCGACGATTTCTATGGAAAGGAGTCCTTCAAAATACTGGGCGACTGGTGCCGGAAGCACGAAAAGTCGGAAGGCCAGTACTGCATCGTGGGCTTCGAACTGGAGAACACCCTCAGTGAAAACGGCAGCGTGTCCCGCGGTATCTGCTCCTACGATGCCAAGGGCAACCTCACGGATATTGCCGAGCATCTGGAAATTGCCAAGGAAGCCGACGGCGTCGTGTACGGCAACAACTCCGTCACCGGAGAAAACCATGTGAAACTGGAAGCCAAGGCCCTCTGCTCCATGAATATGTGGGGTTTCACCCCGGATTATTTTGCCAAGAGCGCCGTCATTTTCCAGGATTTCCTCAAGGCCAACATCAACGAGCCCAAGAAAGAATACTACATCCCTTACGCCGTAGACGTCATCGTGAAGGGCGGTAAAGGTTCCTGCGAGGTCCTGTCCACGCCTTCCCACTGGTTCGGCGTCACCTTCAAGGAAGACCGTCCGGGCGTGGTGGCCAAGTTCGCAGAACTGGTAGAAAAGGGCGTCTATCCCAGCCCGTTGTACTAATTTCAATCAGCCTTTCCCCATGCTGACCCTTCGTGCACGCAAAGTCAACAATTATAACCTGTATGCCAACCACGCCTGGTATGTGCCGGGCGTGGGCGGCATGTTCGCCCTCCTGGGCTGGTTCCTCCTGGGAAACCTGCTGGGCGGTGTGGTAACAGCCCTGATGGGCGCGATCCTGCCCCAACAGGCAGCCCTGAATTACGGCATGCTGGTGTCCTATCCGCTGTCCTTCATCCCCCCCATGCTGTACGCCGCCTACAAGAGCCAGCGCAACAGCCTCTTTGAGACGGGTTATCAGCTGAATAACAGTCACTTCGGCCCTTTCAAAGGCTGGCAGATCGCCCTCATCACCGTGGCCCTCACCTTTGGCATGATGATATCGGCCGACCTTCCCAACTACTACAATTACCAGCTCACCACATCCTCGCCGGCCATGAAGCAGTTCTACGATACCTTCGTGGAGCTCATGGGCCAGATGACGGGCGGTCCTTTCTGGAGCTCTTTCCTGCTGGTGGCCATCTTCGCCCCCATCTTTGAAGAATGGCTGTGCCGCGGCATGGTCCTGCGGGGCCTGCTCACCAAGCTGAAACCCGGCTGGGCCATCGTGATCAGCGCCCTGTTCTTCGCCGTCATCCACATGAACCCCTGGCAGGCGCTGAACGCCTTCATCATCGGCGTGGTCATGGGCTATGTATATTACAAGACCGGTTGCCTCTGGCTTACCATGCTCATCCATTTCGTGAACAACGGAACGGCCGTCATCCTGAGTCAGATTCCCTCCCTGGAGTCTACGGATTACTGGATAGAGCTCATGGACAAGACCACTTATTTCGCGGTCTACGTGGTGGGCGTGCTTGTCCTTGTAGCCTGCCTCTGGGCCTTCAGGCGCATTCCGCTGGAACAGAAACGCGGCAATATAGACACCGTGGAATTGAATGCAGAGTAAGATGGAAACGGGTGCAAACAGATGGTCCTGGCTCAAGCGCAGCGAGCACAATTACCTGCTGCCCTTCGTCATCGTGGTCACCGTGCTGGTGGCCCTGTGGCTGCTTTTCTTCGCGCACAACAGTGTGCTCAACTGGATCAAAGCCTCGGTAGAGGAACAGAACCAGAAGAAGGAAATGGCACGGTTGCAGGAAGAAATAGACCGGATGGACCAGGAAATTGCCGCGCTCAAAGGCAACCGGGATTCCCTGGAAACCTTTGCCCGGGAAACCTATCACTTTGCCGCCCCCGGAGACGATGTATATATCGTAGAATAAAGCCGGGCGGTGTGCACGGCGGCCGCCACATCGTGGACGCGCAGCCAGGTGGCACCTTTCTCCAGTGCGGCAAACTGCACCACTTGCGTAGCGGGCATCGCCTCTTCCGGGGTGATGCCCAGTTTTTTGTATATCATACTTTTGCGGGAAACGCCTGCGAGCACCTCCTGCGGGAAGGCCGATACAATGCGGTCCAGTCCGCGCAGCACTGCGTAATTCTGGTCCAGGTCCTTGCCGAAGCCGAAGCCCGGGTCCAGGATCCAGTCCCGGAGGCCGGCTTCCGCTGCCTTGAAGGAAAAGGCTCGGAACCAGGCGATGATTTCTTCTACGGTGGCACAGGAAGGGCACATGGCCACATAGGGCAGTCCCAGGCGGCCCACCGTGGAGAGCATCTCCGGGTCCCATTCTCCACCGCCCACATCGTTCACCATAAAAGGGCCGATGAGATCATAGGCCCGGCTCACAATCCCGGCCCGGTATGTGTCGATGGACAGCATGGGGATGGAAGAAGTATTTCCGGGGGCATCGGCCTTCTTTTTAGCCCCCGGAAATACTTCTTCCACCCCAGATGATAAACGATGCAGCACGGGCTCCAGGCGGCTCCATTCCTCTTCCAGGGACGGCTGCGGAGCGCCCGGACGCGTAGAGCAGGCGCCCAGGTCCACGACATCGGCCCCCTCGGAAAACTGCATCCGTATGCGGTCCAGGGCATGATCGGCCCCTGCGCGGCTTCCGGCATAGAAGGAATCCGGCGTCAGGTTCACGATGCCCATGATATGGATGCGGCCCACCATTTACACCAGGATGAGCAGGGCCAGCAGGCCCAGGAGATAGCCTTGGGATACGATTCTGCGGTGCACCATTTCCCGCGTAGAGACGTTTACGGGATTGTCGGCTACCACCTCGGGGAGATTCTCCGGGAAAGCGCCGGCCATCCAGTTCAGGATGAGTTCTCCGTCGCAGAAATAGCTGCCGCCGCCGTTGGAACGGTTCAGGGTGATGAGGGTTTTGTAGTCGGCGTAATAGAGGGGAATGTCCTCCGGGATGCCCAGCGTGGCCGTCTGGGCGGGGTAGGAGGCTACCAGCAGCAGGGGAGTGGCCCCGGCGGCGGCTATCCGCTGATACTCCTCTGCCAGGCGCGCCCAGTCGGCCTTCAGGGGGTCGTAGACAGACAGCACCACCGCCTCGGCCGTGGCGGCCAGTTCGTCGTGGTAGTTACCGTCTGCGTCTGAAAAACTGAGCATCGGGTAAGCGGAAAAGTCTACGTCGGCATCCTCTTCCAGCGATGCGTAGAGCTGGGCCCCCAGATGGTACTGCGTGAAGTTGATGCTGGGAAGGTGCGTGTTGCTGTACACCACCGCCACCACCAGGGCGGCGAAGCCCAGGCCGGCCGTTACCCATTTGCGCGTTTTGGTTTTGCCGAAGTCCCTGAGGGGCAGGAAGGCAAAGGCCGACAGGGCCACCATGACCAGGTTTTTGAGGAAACTCTGCAGGTGCGTCAGGTGGATGGCCTGCCCGAAGCAGCCGCAGTCCATGGCGGGGTTCCTGACCAGCAGCACCAGCGTGAGGAGGGTGAAAAAGCCCAGCATGCAGAAGGTGGCAATGGCGGCTATTTTCCGGAAAGCGCCGGTGATAAGCAGGATCCCCAGCGTGCCCTCTGCCAAAGCCAGTGCAATGCCCACGCCCTTGGCGGCGGGCATCAGAAAGCCCAGATGCAGGAACTTGCAATACTCCGTTACAATGAGCATGGTTCCCACCGGGTCCATGATTTTCAGGAGACCCGACACCAGGAACACGATACCCAGCAGCGTAGCCGTGAAGCGGCGGAGACGGTTGTATCCCTTCTTCATGACAGGCATGCGTCTACGGTGGAACGGACTTTGGCAAAAATGGCCTCGGGAGGCAGCATGCGGCCGTTTTCGTCGGCACAGTCTATGCGCAGGAACTTGCTGTCACGGCTGCTTTCCTCCACGTACAGGCTGCGCACCCGCTTCTGGAATTCGATGGAGGCTTCGTGGATGTCCTGCGCCCCATCCAGGTAGTTGCGGTCTGCGCCGTCCCGCTGGCGGTTCAGGCTTTCTTCTACAAAGCCGATGGGAACGTCCAGGAAAAGGTTCAGGTCCGGCACCGGCAGCTCAAAATCTCCGTACTCGGTATGGAAAATCCAATCCCTGAGCCGGTTGCGTTCTTCCGGATTCTGCAGCTTGGCGCACTGATAGGCAATGTTGGAATACACATAGCGGTCCAGCAGGACAGTCTTTCCCGCCTGCAGGGCTTCCCGGAGCAGGGGCGCCGCGCGGTGACGGTCTTCGGCAAAGAGCAGGGCCACCAGCTGGGGGTGAACCTGTTCATTGGAGCCGAAGTCTCCCCGCAGGAAGCGGGAGATGAGGTCTCCGTACACCGGGGCTTCGTAGCGCGGGAAATGGATGTATTCCAACGAACCGAAGCGCTCGGTCAGATACGCTTTCAAGAGTTTTACCTGGGTCGATTTTCCGGCCCCGTCCAGTCCTTCCAGTACAACCAGCATAACAATTACAGTGCGTTAATGTTTGTGTCCAGCCATTGCAGGCGTTTTGAGTAGAAGTCTTTCATGTAGTCTACGGCCTCTGACCAGGAAGTGAAATTGTCCGGCGGGCTGTAGTAATAGCGGTTGGCACGCGGATTCTTTCCGCCCTCTACATTGTGGTCATAGGCCGGTGTATTGTATTCCACCAGTTTGTCAATGAAGGCGGGAATCTTGTCCAGGCGAGGTTTGACCAGGTTCCAGCGCTCTTTCAGGGCCTGCACGAAGACCGGGTCTTCGAACAGATACTGGTAATAGCTTTTCTGGGAACCGTCCCAGTCTCCGTTTTCGAAGGAACCGCCGCGGATTTTGATAAACCAGCCTTCGGGGCCGTCGTAGCCCAGATTGAAGCTGCTTCCTATGTAGCTGCAATTGCCCAGGGAGAGGTCGAAATCCCATACCATGGGCATGAACAGTTTGGTGTCCTTGTCCTTGGCAAAGTAAGTGGAAAGGCGCATGCCGCCGTCTACGTTCATGGTGAGTTCCTGCACAATATAGTTGCCGATGAAGGTGTACAGGTCCAATTTGGACTGGTACCCGGTCTCCGGGTCGAAGGAACGGGACGCCAGCAGGCGTTCCACCTCGTTCACGTAAGAGGTGATAAAGTCTATCTGTGCCTGGGCATCGGCCGAATGGTCCGGGTTGTAGCGATCTCCGAATTCCGGTTCCTTGAACTTGATTTTCTTCTGGAAAGATTCCGTGCGGAAGTAACGGTCGTAGTCCTGCTTGTTGTCAATCTCCAGCAAATAGCCGCCGTCCGTCTGTCCGGCTTCCACTACGGTGATGGGAATCTTGTTTTCCCGGTCCACTTCCTTGCCTTCCACCAGCAGGTAGCAGCCGCCGTATTCCCCGTTGAAGTACACTTCCACCGTGCGGAATTTGGGGGTCCAGGGCATGGAGACCATGCGGGCAATCCTGAGGGCTACGGCATTGCGCAGCAGCGTGGGGTCCTGGACATCGGCCAGGAGAATCCAGTCTTTGTCGCCTTTCATGCCAAAGACTTTGCGGTGCTCTTCCAGCTTGATTTTATAGGAGTGCTTGATGCCGCCCTCGGCGTCGTAGGAGGTGTTGCCGCGGCCGCGGATTCTCATGTTCAGCACCTGGGAGTCGGTCTCGTACGTCTCTGCCTTGGCCTCCCTGTACATTTCCTTGGGGTCGCGGAAGCGGATGGTTCCGTCCACCCAGGTGTATTCGCCTTCGGACAGACGTTGGGTTTCCTCTTCCCAGGTAATGTCTATGCGCGGGAAATCGGACCGGGCCGACACTTTCTTATACGTAGGATAATCCGGCAGGTCTGCGCCGCTGTCTTCCCACACGCGGTACGTGGTGGGTCCGGTTCCCGGATCAGTCCCGGGGTCTGTCCCCGGATCCGTTCCCGGATCGGCTTCCGTGTCGATGGTAATGGTACAGGTGGCGCTCACGCGCATGTCTTTGGTGGATACGCGGATGCGGACGCTGCCCTCCTTAAGGGCGGTCACCAGGCCGTTTTCGTCTACCTTGGCATACAGCATGCCCAGCGATTTCCATTCCAGGGCTGCCGCCGAAGCCTCTTTGGGCGTGATGCTGACACGCAGCTGCAGCGTTTCGCCGGGCTTCATCGTGTACTCCGACGGGGTGACGGAGAGCCCCGTCACTTCCAGAGTCGTTTTTCCGGCCTCCTGCCCGGAATCCGTTCCGGAAGGAATGATCTCCTTCTGTTTACAGGAGAGCAGGACTGCCAAAACCGACAGTCCTGCCATAAAACGATAAATGACTTTTTTCATAGTTTAAGTTTCCCTAGAGACTGCGCTTGATCTCCACGATCTGGAAGGCTTCGATGATGTCTCCGGGGTGAATGTCGTTGTAGCGCTCCAGGCCGCAGCCGCATTCCATGCCGGCGGGTACTTCCTTGGCGTTGTCCTTGCCCCTCTGCAGGGAAGACAGCGTTCCGGTATAGACTACGATGCCGTCGCGGATCAGGCGTACATCGGCCTTGTTGGTGAGTTTTCCTTCCTTGACCAGACAGCCGGCGATGGTGCCCACCTTGGAGATCTTGAAGGTCTGTTTCACCTCTGCGGTAGCAGTGACCTCTTCCTTCTTCTCCGGCTCCAGCATGCCCTCGATACCCTCCTTCACTTCGTTGATACAGTCGTAGATCACGGAGTACAGGCGGATTTCGATGCCTTCCTTCTCGGCGGCGCGACGGGCTTCGGCGCTGGGACGCACCTGGAAGCCGATGATCACGGCGTCGGAGGCTTCGGCCAGCAGGACATCGCTCTCGCTGATGGCACCCACAGCCTTGTGGATCACGTTCACCCGCACTTCCTCGGTGGAAAGCTTGATGAGGGAGTCGGACAGGGCTTCCACGGAACCGTCCACATCGCCCTTGACGATGACGTTGAGCTCCTTGAAGTTGCCGATGGCGATTCGGCGGCCGATTTCCTCCAGCGTGAGGTGCTTCTGGGTCTTGATACCCTGGATGCGGATGAGCTGTTCGCGGCGCTGGGCGATGGATTTGGCCTCTTTTTCGTCGGCCATGATGTTGAACTTTTCACCGGCGGCTGGTGCGCCGTTCAGGCCCAGCAGGCTCACGGGCGTGGAAGGACCGGCGCTTTGCACCTTCTGTCCGCGCTCGTTGTACATGGCCTTTACGCGGCCGTAGTAGCTGCCGGAGATGATGACGTCGCCCACGTTCACGGTGCCGTCCTGCACCAGCACGGTGGCCAGGTAGCCGCGGCCCTTGTCCAGGGAGCTTTCGATGACGGCGCCGCTGCCCATCTTGTTGGGGTTGGCCTTCAGTTCCAGGAGGTCGGTCTCGAAGAGCACCTTCTCCAGAAGCTTGTCCACGTTCAGGCCCTTCTTGGCCGATATTTCCTGACACTGGTATTTACCACCCCAGTCTTCCACCAGGATGTTCATCTCGGAGAGCTGACGGCGGATGGTGTCCGGGTTGGCGCCGGGCTTGTCTATCTTATTGATGGCGAAGACCATGGGAACGCCGGCGGCCTGTGCGTGGGCGATGGCTTCCTTGGTCTGGGGCATCACGGCGTCGTCGGCGGCGACGATGATGATGGCCAGGTCTGTCATCTGGGCGCCGCGGGCACGCATGGCCGTAAAGGCTTCGTGGCCGGGGGTGTCCAGGAAGGTGATGTGGCGGCCGCTGGGCAGCGTCACATTGTAGGCGCCGATGTGCTGGGTAATGCCGCCGGCCTCACCGGCGATCACATTACTCTTGCGGATGTTGTCCAGCAGGGAAGTCTTACCATGGTCTACGTGACCCATCACGGTAATCACCGGGGGACGTTCCACCAGGTCTTCCTCGCGGTCGGGCTCCTGCTGCTGCACTTCCTCGGACAGCTCTGCGGTGACGAATTCCACCTTATAGCCGAATTCCTCGGCCACCAGGACCAGGGTTTCGGCGTCCAGGCGCTGGTTGATGGACACCATCATGCCCAGGGACATGCAGGCGCCGATCACCTTGACCACGGGGGTGTTGTTCATCAGGGTGGCCAGGTCGTTCACCGTCACGAATTCCGTGACCTTGAGCACCTTGTTCTCTGCGGCGGCGGCTTCCATCTCTTCCTGGGAACGCAGGGCGGCAATCTCGCGCTTCTCCTTGCGGTGCTTGGCGCCGAAATTGTTGCGCGTGCTCTCGTTCATCTTGGCGTATGTCTCCTTCACCTGCTTCTGGATTTCCTTCTGCAGTTCTTCCTGCTCGGCCTCCGTCATGGCCGGTTTGAAACGGTCGCCCTTCTTGCGGCCCTTGCCCTGGGCCTGTTCGGCCTTTTTCTTGTCTTCCTTCTTCTTGGGATTCTTGTCGGCCTGCACCTTGGTCACGTCCACCTTCTGGGGACCGCTACTCTTGATGCGTTCGCGCTTCTTGCCCTTCTTGGGGTCAAACTGGGTGAGGTCTATCTTACCCACCACCTTGAACGGGGCAGCTTCGGTCTGGGAAGGCGTTTCCGCGGGGGTCGGGGCGGGGGATTCGTCTTCCTTAGGGGCTTGCACGGGCTCCGGTTCGGGTTCTTTTTCCGCTTCGGGTTCGGGCTCTTCCACGGGCTCGGGTTCGGGTTCTGCCACCGGTTCCGGTTCGGGCTCCTGCACGGGTTCGGGTTCCGGTTCTGCCACCGGCTCAGGTTCCTGCACGGATTCGGGTTCCGGTTCTGCCACCGGCTCGGGCTCCTGTACGGGCTCGGGTTCTTGCACCGGCTCGGGTTCGGGTTCTGCCACGGGCTCAGGTTCCGGTTTGCGGGACAGGTTGTTGCTCTTGATCACGGTGATGCGCTCCGGCTCGTACTCGTCCTCATCGGCCTCCGGCTTCCTGTTGGCGGCCTTGTCCAGGATTTCCGTGAGCTTCACGTCCACCTTTTCCGCGGCTTCCTTCAGCTCCAGGTCCTTGCCGAATTTCTTGTGCAGTTCCGGCAGGTATTCGTCCGACACCTTCAGGTTCGGATTGGCGTCCTCGATGCCGGCGCCTTTGGAATTGAGGAACTCCACCAGGGTGTCAAGCCCGATGTTGAATTGTTTGATCAGTTTCGATAGTCTGATTTCTGCCATATATAACCCCCTATACTTTCTAAATTAAACGCTATTCTTCTTCAAATTCTTCCTTCAGGATGCGAAGGACATCCTCTACGGTCTCGTCCTCCAGGTCTGCGCGGGTGGCAATTTCCTGGGGATCCAGGGCCATGACGCTGCGGGCGGTGTCGCAGCCGATGGACTGCAGCCGTTCGATCACCCAAGGGTCGATCACGTCCGTGAACTCGCTCAGGAGCACATCGTCCTCCTCTTCCTCGTTCTGCGGAATCTCTCTCCAGACTTCGATCTCACGGCCGACCAGCATGCCGGCGAGTTTGATGTTCACGCCGCCCTTGCCGATACCCTTTTTCACTTCGTCGGCCTGCATATAGACCTTGATCTTCTCTTCGGGGCTGCTGCCCAGGTCGATGCGGGAGATGCGGGCGGGATTCAGCGCACGCTGGATCATGAGCTGCGGGTTGGTGGTCCACTGGATGACGTCGATGTTCTCGTTGCGCAGTTCACGCACGATTCCCATGATGCGGGAACCCTTCACGCCGATGCAGGCGCCGATGGGGTCGATGCGGTCGTCGTAGGATTCTACGGCCACCTTGGCCCGCTCGCCGGGGATGCGCACTACCTTCTTCACGGTGATGAGTCCGTCGTAGATCTCCGGGACTTCCATCTCGAAGAGCTTCTCCAGGAAGCTGTCCGTAGTGCGGGACAGGACGATGTAAGGCGTGGTGTTGTTCTTCATTTCCACGCTCTTGATGATGGCGCGCACGGAGTCGCTCTTCTTGAAGTGCTCTCCGGGGATTTGCTCGCTCTTGGGCATGCGCAGTTCGTTGCCTTCCTCGTCCAGGATCAGGACCTCGTTCTTCCAGGTCTGGTATACTTCGCCGGTGAAGATTTCGCCCACGCGCTCGGAGTATTTCTTGTACACGTTGGCTTTCTCGATGTCCATGATGCGGCCCTGCAGGTTCTGCCGGATGTTCAGGATGCCGCGGCGGCCAAAGGAAGAGAGGGAGAGCTTGCGGGTGAAGGTGTCTCCGATTTCGTAGTCGTCGTCACCGGTCTCGGCGGCAATCTCTTCCACGGTAATCTGGGTCACAGGGTCTTCCACTTCCTCTACCACCTCGAAGTTCTGGTAGATTTCGCAGTCTCCCTTGTCCACGTTGATAATGACGTCGAAGTTGTCTGCGCTGCCGTAGGTCTTGGCCAGCTGGGTCAGGAACACATCCTTCAGCACGCCCAGCATAACCGGACGGTCGATGCTCTTTTCTTCCTTGAAATCCTTGAATGCGTCAATCAAGGTGATTTCTTTCTCTTTTTCTTTTGCCATTGGTCTATGTTTGTATTATTTGAATTCTATGTAAGGTGTGACCGAGTTTACGTCGGCCAGGGCAAAGACATCTTCGTGCGACACCTTTTCCTTTTTCTTCTTGCCTTCCACGGCCTCCAGCGCGGTGTACTGCAGGGTGATGCTGTCTTCCGTGGCGGCGGCCAGGGTGGCCAGGATGCGCTTCCCGCCCTTGAGCTTCACGTCTACCTGCGTGCCCACGGCCTTCAGGTACTGCCTGTACACCTTGAAGGGCCTGTCCAGGCCGGCCGATGAAACGGTGAGGGCATAGTCTTCCACGTCCTGGTCGAAGGCCTCGTGCATCACCTTGTCAATGGCACTGCAGTCTTCCCAATCCACCTCTCCGGCTTCCTTCTCGATGATTATCTCAATGTCATTGTCCTTGGAAACCGTCACTTCCACCAGAAAGCAACCCCTTTCCGCAATGGCGGCATTCACAGCCCCGATGATCTGTTCTTTTGTCATAGCCTTTATAAAAAAAAGATAGGGGACCGTCGTCCTCTATCTCGTTCACGGGTGCAAATATACGAAGAATATTTGAAATAGCCAAAAATTCCGGGCCGATAATCCGGAAATGCCTTTTTATCTTCTTTTGCCTCTTATGGTATTATCTTTCATACCGTTGCCTTTCATACATTGCCTTTCATGCATGACCGGGCTGCCCTTAGAACCTTGGAACGGGTCTTCACCGATTATTTTGGCGCAGGTCGGGGCGCGGATGGCGCAGGTTTAATTCTGATGCCGATGCCTGCGCCATGAATCTCCATCCTGTGCGTTCTGGTGGCGCAGGCATAAGCCATAAAATCCAGCCTGCGCCATATACGTTGCGACCTGCGCCATCTAGGCTCTGACCTGCGCCAAGGTGCTTCGCTTGGGGGGCGTTTGGACCAGAACCTCGGAGCACAGTCACCATCAGGTGTAGTTCAGAAGCCAGCCGATGCTGTCGGGCCCTTCGTTGAACAGCAGGTCCAGGGCGCTGAGGCGGGGAGTGAAGCCGCCCAGGCGGTCGCGGAACACCTGGTAGTAGGGCTTGTCCAGTCCCAGCTCCTGCAGGACGGTGTCCTGGTGTTTGGGATGGAGGGTATAGCGGAAATCATCGGCCAGGGTGCCTGGCGCGGCAAAAGCCGGGGTGGGAACCAGGCTGCAGGCAATCCCGCACTGGTCCAGGAGAAAGCGAATGGTGGAGAGGTCCAGTTCCCAGAGGGTCTCCGGATGGGCGTCCAGCAGGGCGAACACTCCGTCGCGGTAGTATTCATAGTAGGCTGCGGTTTCGTAGGCCGTGTCCAGCGCCCGTTGGGTGCGCACGACCCACGGGGTGGAGTAGTCTACGCGTATGGCGGAAATCCTCCTTCCGGAAGCATTGGCCCGCACAGAGTCGCAAAGCAATGCTCCCGGAAGGAGGATTTCTGCTGGGGCCCCGTGCACCACCGGTACCTGCAACATCTGCGGACCGTCTCCCGCCAGGATGTAGCAGCGGTTGCGGTAGCTTTGTTTCTGGTAGTTCTCACAGGCCTCCAGCTGCACCCTGGACGGCAAAACCCTGTCCGGAGACAGGGTCATGTCGCGTGCGGCCAGGGCCAGCCAGGCCACGGGCGGGAAATATGCCGTGGACAGGAGCACTAGCGGGCGGGACGGGGTTTGGGCACGATGCCGCGTTTGGATGCGCGGATGAAGCCCAGTATCCGGTCTCTGTGCTCGGAGGCGGGAAAGTGGGCCTCGATGTATTCCACGGCCTGGCTCACGTTCATCCCCTTGAAATAGAGGGCGTCGTAAATTTCCTTGATTTCGTTCACATCGGCCTCGGAGAAGCCGCGGCGCAGCAGGCCGACGCGGTTTACCCCTTCGAAGACGATGGGATCGCGGCCCGCGAGCACATAGGGCGGGACATCTTTGGTGATTTTGGAGCAGGCGCCTACGAAGGCGTGCGTGCCGATGCGGCTGAACTGGTGTGAACCGGTTTTTCCGCCCATGACGCCCCAGTCTTCCACGTCCGTCTCTCCGGCCAGGCCGGCATAACTGACGATGATGCAGTGGCTGCCCACCGAACAGTCGTGCGCAATGTGCGCATAGGACATGACCAGGGTGTCGCTTCCTACGCGGGTGACGCCCTTGCCGCTGGCCTTGGTGCCGCGGTTGATGGTGGCGCATTCACGGATGTTCACACGGTCTCCAATCTCTACCCAGGATTCCTCGCCTTCAAACTTCAGGTCCTGCGGGATGGCGCCCACTACGGCACCCGGGAAAACGGTGCAGTCTTTGCCCATTTTCACGTGGTTGTAGATGGTGGCACCGTTGAGGATCCGGCAACCGTCGCCGATTTCTACATCGGCGTCGATGAAAGCGAAAGGTCCTATCTCTACGTTGTCTCCCAGCTTGGCCTCCGGGCTGACGCAGGCCATCGGATGTATCTTGTTCATAATCTTCTATTTAAGCAAGGCCCTGAGGGCTTTTGCGGCTTTGGTGTTCAGGGGATGCCCCGTCTTGTAGGCCGATATGCGGGCGTTCAGGAAACCACCGGCGAGGCGGAAATCTCCCAGCATGTCCAGCAGCTTGTGCCGGCCGCATTCGTCCGGGAAATGCAGCTGGGGATTGCCCATGTAGCCTTCGTCCGTGACGACCAGGGCATTCTCCAGGTCTCCGCCTTTGATGAGCCCGTTCCTGAGCATGGCCTCCACTTCCTTGTAGAAGCAGAAGGTGCGGCAGGGGGCAATCTCGGCGGCATAGTCGGTGGAAGGGTCCCAGCTGGCGCTCTGGACGCCCAGCACCGGGGAAGAAAAGTCTACGGTAATGCAGGCCGACGGTTTGTCGGCGGGCTCTATCCGCACCCAGGCACCGCTTTTGACATCTTTCACTTCCAGCGCGAAAGGAAGGTCGATGTATTTGCGCGGAACGCCCTGGTCCTCCAGGCCGCAGCTTTGGAAGGCCTGTACGTAAGGCCGGGCACTGCCGTCCAGAATGGGTACTTCCATGTTGTCCAGTTCGATGACGGCATTGTCCACCCCCATGCCGGTGAGGGCGCTCAGGATGTGCTCCACGGTAATGGCCTGTGCACTGCCGAAGGCGATGGTGGTGCTGCGGGCCGTCAGGGTCACGTTTTCTGCCAGGGCGGGAATGTCCGGCAGTTCCGGAAGGTCCGTCCGGCGGAAGACGATGCCTTTCCCCTCCGGAGCAGGAAGGACCTTCATGTGGGCGTAAGTGCCTGTATGAAGGCCTTTTCCATCGAAGGAGCAGGCGGCTTTGAGCGTATGCTGGCTATGGGTCATGGTCTATTTCTCTTCTGCGGCCCGCTTGAACAGGGCATAGGCTTTCATATATAGTTTGGCATCTACCACCGGGGAACCCACCAGCACCTGGCCTTCCTTGCGGATGTGGCCGATGACGCCGCCCTGGGCGCAGATGGTGGTATGGTCGGCAATTTTCAGATGCCCGGCGATGCCCACCTGGCCTGCGAAAATGCAGTATTTGCCCACCACGGTGGACCCGGCGATGCCCGTCTGTGCGGCCATGACCGTATGGTCTCCGATGATGACGTTGTGCGCAATCATGCACAGGTTGTCGATGCGCACGCCGTTGCCGATGACGGTGGATTCCATCTGGGCGCGGTCTACGGTGGAATTGGCCCCGATCTCTACGTCGTTGCCGATGACCACATTCCCCAGGTGTTCGATCTTCTCCCAGCTGCCGTCCGGGCGCGGGGCGTTGCCGAAGCCGTCGGCCCCGATGACCACGCCGCTGTGCAGGATGACGTTGTCGCCGATGACCATGCCGGGGTAGATGCGCACGCCGGGATACAGGATGCAGTTTTTCCCGATCTTGCAGTCATCGCCGATGTACACGTGCTCGTGGATAATGGTGTTATCCCCGATTACCGTATGGTGCCCCACGAAAGAAAACGCCCCCAGGTACACCTTGCGGCCGAATTTCGTGCTCCAGAACCAGCGGGCGCGCAGGCTGCGGTGGCGGCGGGCTTTCTTCTTTTTGTCGGCCGTGTACTTCAGGAGATCCGCGATGGCGGAATAGGAATCCGGTACCCGTACCAGGGTGGGCTTCACCGGCTGTTTGGGCTGGAAGTCCTGGTTGACGATGAGGATGGATGCCTGGCTGGTGTACACAAATTCCTCGTATTTGGGGTTGGCGAAAAAGCTCAGTGTGCCGGGTTTGCCATGTTCAATCTTGGCAAACTTGGTGGCTACGGCGTTCTCGTCGCCCTCTACGCTGCCTTTCAGCAGCTGGGCCAGGAATTTTGCGGTAAACTCCATAGGCTAGATGAGCGGCTCGGCGGTCATGGCGGCAGGCTGCGGGATTCCCATCAGCTTCAGGATGGTGGGGGCCACGTTGCACAGGGCGCCGTCCTTGACCGACTTGACTTCGGGGGCGTTGATGACCACGAACTGCACGGTGTTCAGGGAGTGGGCGGTGTTGGGGGTACCGTCGGCGTTCACGGCGAAGTCTGCGTTGCCGTGGTCGGCGGTGAGCAGCACCACATAGCCGTGGGCGATGGCTTCGTCCACCACGTTCTTGACCAGACGGTCTATGCAGGTGACGGCCTGGGTGATGGAATTGTACACGCCGGTATGGCCCACCATGTCTCCGTTGGCGAAGTTCAGGATAATCATGTCCTGCTTTTCACTGCGGATTTCGCCGATGAGTTTTTCGGCTACCTCGGGGGCGCTCATCTGGGGCAGCAGGTCGTAGGTGGGTACCTTGGGGCTGTTGACCAGGATGCGGTCCTCGTTCTCGAACACGGTTTCGCGGCCGCCGTTGAAGAAGAAGGTGACATGGGCGTATTTTTCCGTCTCTGCAATGCGCAGCTGGTGTTTGCCGGCTTTGGAGACGGTTTCTCCCAGGGTGTCCTGGACCAGTTCCTTGTCGAAGAGGATGTGTACGCCTTTGAACGAGGCGTCGTAGGGCGTGAGGCAGCAGTAGTACAGGGGGATGGTGTGCATGCCCTCTTCCGGCATGTCCTGCTGGGTGAGGACGGCGGTGAGCTCGCGGGCGCGGTCGTTGCGGAAGTTGTAGAAGATGATGGCGTCGCCTTCCTCGATGGTGGCGACGGGCTTGCCGTTTTCCGTGACCACGATGGGCTTGATGAATTCGTCCGTCACATCGGCGTCGTAGCTGGCCTGGATGCCGGCCTGGGCGCTTTCAAAAGCGGCGCCCTTGCCCTCTACCAGCAGGTCGTAGGCTTCCTTTACGCGGTTCCAGCGCTTGTCGCGGTCCATGGCGTAGAAGCGGCCGCACACGGAGGCCACCTTGCCGGTTGTTTCGGCCATTTTCTCTTCCAGTTCCTTCACGAAACCCAGGCCGCTGCGGGGGTCTGTGTCGCGGCCGTCCATGAAGGCGTGGACATACACTTTGTCCAGACCCTCTTCCTTGGCCACGCGCAGGAATTCATACACATGGTCCAGGGAGCTGTGCACGCCGCCATGGGAGGTGAGCCCCATCAGATGCAGCTTCCTGCCGCTCTTTTTCACATAGTCGTATGCGGCTTTTATCTCTTTGTTTTCCAGCAGCTTGTGCTCCCGGCAGGCGATGTTGATCTTGACCAGGTCCTGGTATACCACGCGCCCGGCGCCCAGGTTCATGTGACCTACCTCGGAGTTGCCCATCTGGCCGTCCGGAAGACCCACGTATTCGCCGCAGGCCTGCAGATGGCCGGCAGGATACTGGGCGCGGAGAGCGTCGATGTTGGGCGTACCCTGGGTCCAGATGGCATTGGAATAATCGTGGCGGCCTTCACCCCAGCCGTCAAGAATCATGAGAAGAACTTTCCTGTTCATATTTTTGTTGTCTAAATAGCTTAAATAACGCAGACTGTCCAATAACGGGCAGTCTGCAAAGTTACTAATTTTTTACGGATATCCGAATAATCCGGCGGGTGCTTTTGGTCACGCGGACACTGTGGTCTATGCAGTAGGGAATCACGGCCAGGACATGATGCGGGTCCCGGGCGCTTTTAAGCAGCGGAACAAAGGGTTTTTCATGGGCCGGGATGTGGTGGTCCGTGAACCAGTCCTGCATCTTTTTCCTGCCGGGTGCGCCCAGAGGCCTTATCCAGTCGCCGCTTTCCCACGTCCCCGCCACGAATTCCCCGGCTTTGTCCGCATCCAGGATGAGCATCCCTTCCGGCTGTTTCACCGGCTGCGTTCCGTTCCAGGGCTCCAGCGCCCGTTCAAATGCTGTTGTGCGGACACCCCAGGAGGCGTTTTCGTGTCCGGACGCCTCTTTTGGGGCCTCCGGGACACCCGAAGGGGCGTTTTCGTGTCCGGACGCCCATTCCTGCGCCATCCGTTCCATGTCCCGGTTCAGGGTTTCCACGAAGCGCGGGTTGATTTCGCGGAACACGGGAAACACCTGGTTACGGATTTTGTTGCGCCGATAGCTGTTTTCTCCGTTGGTGCTGTCTTCCCGCCAGGTGAGTCCGTGCTCCCGGGCATAGGCCAGGATGTCTTCCCGCGTCATGCCCAGCAGGGGACGGAGCAGCGGGACGGTGGCAAATTCCGGGTCCGGAATGAATCCGGAGGCCTTCATGCCCACGACCCCGCGGATGCCTGTACCCCGTAACAGGTTCAGGATCAGGGTTTCGGCGTTGTCGTTGGCGTTGTGCGCCACCGCTACGCCGCTGTATCCGAATTGCCGGCACAGCTGGCCGAACCAGTTGTACCGCAGGCGCCGGGCGGCCATTTCGATGCTGATGCCCAGGTCTTCCGAAAACTCCCGGGTGGCGAAGCGCCGCACATGGCAGTGGATGCCGTACCGGAGGGCCCAGTCCCGGACAAAGGCTTCGTCGGCATCGCTTTCTTCACCCCTGAGGCCGAAGTTGCAGTGTGCGACGGCAAAAGGTTCGCCGGAAAGACGAACCTTTTCTGCCAGGCACATGGAATCGATGCCTCCGCTGACGGCCAGAAGGAGCATAGGCTAGCGCTTGTGCGCGATGGTATAGGTGAAGCCGAACTCCAGGAATTCGCGGAACTGGATGCCCTTGGCATCGGCCGCACCGTCCTTGTCCGAATCGCGGACCAGCACCAGCGGGTCGTAGATGAGGTTGGTGGACACGGTGAGGGCGAAGAAACGGGCCAGTTTCCAGAACACCTTGTTGTCCCAGGTGATACGGGGTTCAACCTTGGGCGTGAGGTAGTTGTAGAACAGGGTGGCCTGCGTGGTGTAGGAGAAATTGTCGTTGATGACCCAGGAAGCATCGGCCTTGATTTGCAGACCCAGTTCAAAGCGGGTGCTCTTGAACTGGTTGTAGGCGCCGGCGTTTTGAGCGGCTTTCTTGTCCGTATAGGTGCTGCCGGGAATCAGGTCCATGCCATAGGTGTAACGGAGCTCGTCGATGCCCACGATGACGGCGCCGCCCGAAATGGGCGCCACGTTCAGGGAGAACCAGGGCGCAGGGGTCCAGAGGGCACCGACACCGATATTGATATAGGCGGGGGCGAAGGCGCCGGATTTGAGTTTGCGGGCGTTGAGCCAGTCCTGGACGGTGGGCTCTATCACATTGCCGTCTGCGTCTTGGGTTGTGGCCGGGGTCTTATAGTCGTAGTTGCGGCCGAACTGCGTCTTGAAGTCGAAGCTGGCAGAATAGGCCAGGTTCCGGATGGGCGTGGAATAACCCCACTTGGACTCCAGGTAGATGCGGTCTTTGTTTTTCTGGGGGATGGGTTTGTCCGCGCTGTACAGGAAGCCGTAATCCAGCTGCAGGCGGTTGGCGCCGATGAGCTTGTCCTTGGTGTAGTTGGCCTTGGCGTCGATGTTGCCGGCCAGGGAAACGTTGTTGTAACCGCCGGCGGCCCACTGGCTCAGGTAAGTCTGGCCGAAGTTGATGTTGGTGAGGATGCTGTTGTCCCAGTATTTGGGCTTTTCTACCTTTACGGGAACGTCCTCTGCGGCGCTGAGGGCAGCGGCGGCCTCTGCGGCGGCCGTCTGGGTATTCTGGGCCTGTGCCACCAGCGTGGCGGACAAGGCGAAAACAGTGATGATTCTTTTCATATTAATAGGATCTTGCGAACAGGACTCTCTGGTGGGAAGGTTTTCCGGTATAGATGCACTTGCCTTCTTCCAGGCAGACGGCGCTGTCTACGGGAATGCAGCGGATGGTGGCTTTGGTCTCTTCCTGGATGCGGGCCTCGGTTTCGGCGGTGCCGTCCCAGTGGCAAAGCAGGAAGCCGCCCTTTTCAATCTCTTCCTTGAATTCTTCCCAGGTGTCTACCTTGCGGATGGAAGCGTCGCGGAAGGCCAGGGCCTTGTTGTAAATGCTCTTCTGGATGTCGTCCAGCAGGCCGATGATGCGGTCTTCCAGGCCTTCGATGGGCTCGGAGATTTTCTCCAGGGTGTCGCGGCGGGCCACCTCCACGGTGCCGTTCTGCAGGTCCCGCGGGCCCATGGCCAGGCGCACCGGAACGCCCTTGAGTTCCCATTCGGCAAATTTGAAACCGGGACGCAGGGTGTCCCTGTCGTCGATTTCTACGCTGTGGCCCTTGGCTTCCAGGGCTTTCTTTACCTCGTACATCTTGTCCAGCACGGCGTTATGCTCTTCCTCGCTCTTGTAGATGGGGACCATGACCACCTGGATGGGAGCCAGGGCAGGGGGGAGGACCAGGCCGTTGTCGTCTCCGTGGGCCATGATCAGGGCGCCCATCAGGCGGGTGCTCACGCCCCAGGAGGTGGCCCAGACATAGTCCAGCTTACCCTCGTTGTTGGTGAAGGTGACGTCGAAGCTCTTGGCGAAATTCTGGCCCAGGAAGTGGGAGGTGCCGGCCTGCAGGGCCTTTCCGTCCTGCATCAGGGCCTCGATGGTCATGGTGTCCAGGGCGCCGGCGAAACGCTCTCCGGGGCTCTTATGACCCACTACCACGGGAAGGGCCATGATTTCGCGGGCGAAGCGGGCATAGACGTTTACCATCTGCTCTTTGCGTTCTTCGGCCTCCTGGGCGGTGGCGTGGGCCGTGTGGCCTTCCTGCCACAGGAATTCCGCGGTGCGCAGGAACAGGCGGGTGCGCATTTCCCAGCGGACCACGTTGCACCACTGGTTGCACAGGATGGGAAGGTCTCTCCAACTGTGGATCCAGTTCTTATAGGTATTCCAGATGATGGTTTCCGAGGTGGGGCGCACAATCAGTTCCTCTTCCAGCTTGGCCTCCGGGTCTACCACGATGCCGTTGCCGTCCGGGGCGTTCATGAGGCGGTGATGGGTTACCACGGCGCATTCCTTGGCAAAGCCCGCCACGTGTTCTGCCTCCCGGCTGAAAAAGGATTTGGGAATGAACAGGGGAAAGTAGGCGTTCTTGACGCCGGTTTCCTTGAACATGTCGTCCAGGATGCGCTGCATCTTTTCCCAGATTGCATACCCGTAGGGCTTGATTACCATACAGCCGCGCACGGCGGACTGTTCTGCCAGGTCTGCTTTTACAACCAGGTCGTTGTACCACTGGGAGTAGTTTTCGGACCTTTTAGTCACCTCTTTTGCCATAATCTATTTGCTTTTTTTCTTTTTTGTGCTTAAAATTGTCCCGATAAAACCGTAGAATGGGTACAATAATTGCATATTTCCACGGTTAAAGCCGGTTTTTCCGGCACAAAGATACTTATTTTTATTGGATAATAAGGAGGTACCACTATGAAAAAGCAATTTCTGGCAACCGCTGTATTGGCCTTTGCCGCCCTTTCCTGCTCTTCCCTGGGCCAACTCCAGACACAAGTCTATGACGACGGTGTGTATTCCCGCCCTGCCGTAACCGTTGCCAGCACGGCCACGGATACGGAACTGGATAATCTCCTCGCAGAAACCAATGCTTCTCCGGCCTATGTCCTGAACTCCGGAGAGCAGGTGGTCGTTCCCGCCGGTACAGAGGTCCGTTTCAATACCAACAGTCCGCTCACTGTCATTGAAGTCACGCCCACGTGGACATACGACTATTACTGGTCCTATCGGCCCTGGTATTACAGTCCCTGGTATTACAGCACCTGGGCCTGGACTCCCTGGTACCGCGGCTCCTGGTATTACGATTCCTGGTACTACAATCCCTGGTACCGCCACAGCTATTATGCCTACAACAGCTACTGGTACTGGCACAGCCACTACAGCCCCTGGTATTACGGCTCCTGGGCCTGGGATCCCTGGTATTACGATTCCTGGTATTACGACCACTGGTACTGGAGAGACCATTATTATGGTTACGGCTATTATGGCCATCCCCACTACGGTTGGGGCGGCCCCATCCGTGCATTCAGCCACCGCAGCCATGCTGCCGCGCTGGGCTTTCGGGAAGGCAACTTTGGCGCCCGTGGCGGAGCAGTCCGCGTGAGCGGTGGCAGTTCCCGTGCCGCCACCTCGCGCGCCTCATCGGCCAGCGCCGTCTCCCGCACCAGCTCGGTCTCCCGCAGCAGTTCGGCCTCCCGGGCCTCCTCGGCCGTGTCCCGCACCAGCAGCAGCGCATCCCGTTCCAGCAGCGCTTCCCGGGCCTCCTCGGCCGTGTCCCGCTCCAGCGGCGCTTCCCGCTCTTCCGGCAGCTATTCCGGCAGCAGTTCCCGCTCCAGCGGCAGTGTTTCCCGTTCTTCCGGAAGCTACTCCGGCAGCAGTTCCCGCTCCAGCGGCGGCAGTGTTTCCCGTTCTTCCGGCAGCAGCTCCCGCTCCAGCGGCAATTATCGTCCCAGTGGCAGCGGCTCTTCCCGTTCATCGGGCAGTTCCACCTATCGTTCCAGCGGCGGCAGCGTGTCCCGCTCTTCCGGCAGTTCTTCCCGCTCCAGCGGCAGTTACTCCGGCAGCAGTAGCAGCCGCTCCAGTGGCAGCAGCTACTCCGGCAGCAGCTCCCGTTCCAGCGGAAGCAGTTATTCTGGTGGCGGTTATTCCGGCGGCAGTGGCAGCTACTCCGGTGGCGGATCCTCTTCCCGTTCCAGTGGCGGTGGAGGTGGCGGTTCCCGCTCCGGTGGTCGCCGATAAAGATTTTTGACAATGATGAAAAGATTTGTAATAACAGCATTGGCTGCGGCCCTCTGTGTGCCGGCCGTGGCGCAGAACTGGCAGGATGCCCTGCTGTTCTCGGAAAACAACTACAGCGGTACCGCCCGGGGCGTGGGTATGGGCAATGCCCTTACGGCTGTGGGCGGAGATCCCGGCGCCATCGTGTTCAACCCGGCTGCCGGCGCTGTGGCAGGCTACTCGCAGTTTTACATCTCTCCGGGTCTGTCCTTCTCTTCCATTACGGCACAGGGAACGGTTCTGTCCGGAGAAACCACGGCCACGGGCTATGGAGACAAGCTGAATACTGTCTATGCCGGTTTCAAGATTCCGGCCGCCGGTTTCGTTCTCAATATGGATACCGGCCGCCGGACGGGCCTCAGGCGTACGTCTTTCGGCTTCCTGGTCCACACCACCAACGACTTCACCTCCCGTTTCAATGCGCAGGGCGTGAACGGAACCACTTCCTATGCCTCTTCTCTGGCTTCTTCGGCCGACGGCTATTCCGCCAGTGTACTGGGTGCGGAAGACTGGTTCTACAACGGCAGCGACCCTGCCCGCCTGCCCGCCTGGGTAGATATGACAGGTTATCGCAGCGGAATGTTCAATGGCGTGGCCGGACAGGATGGCGCCTACATCGCCCTCACGGAAGTCATGGACAGCAACGGGGATATGCGCCTGGCCGCTCCGGTGTATCAGCAGTACGGACAGCAGACCTCCGGTTCCAAACGGGACATGCTGTTCAGTTTCTCGGCCGATTACTCGGACAAACTCTATGTGGGCATGAACCTGGGCATCACCATGCTCAACTATGACCTTAACGAGTATTGGACGGAGCGCCCGGACAATCCGGCCGATTTCCCGGACATCAAATACTCGGACGGCCGCACGGAGCGTTTCTCCAGCCTCCGGATGAAACGCAATTACCGCGTGCGCGGCGGCGGCGTGTACCTGAAAGCCGGTTTGCTGTGGCGCCCCGTCGAGGGCCTGCGCCTGGGAGCCGCTTTCCAGACTCCCACGGTGATGGACCTCACGGAACGTTACGGCTATTCCGGAGAAGTGAGGATGGAAGGCCGCAATCCCTCTACTGCCAGTTCTCCGGAGGATGAATGGGGGTACAGGCTGGTCAGCCCGTTCCGCTTCAATGCGGGTGCCGCCTTCACCCTGGGGCAGTTTGGCGTCGTGAGCGCAGACTACGAGTATGCCCATTATGGCATGGCCCGTTTCAGCGGCCGTGACGGCTATGTGTCCGACAACTTCACCTGGGCCAACCAGGATATCCGGGACCTGCTGGGCGCCAGCCATCAGCTGCGTCTGGGAGCGGAACTGAAACCCGTGCCCGCCCTGGCGTTCCGTGCCGGATACAACTTTACCACCGGTGCCCAGGAAAATGAACTGGTCGGCAATAAAGTGTCAGCCTTGGACAGCCAGGTAAAGAGTGCCCTGAACCGGCATGCTTTCTCCCTGGGCTTCGGCTATTCGGGCAGCGGCTCGTTCTATCTGGACGCCGCCGTCAGGGTGCGTACCGCTCCGGTAGACTATATTATCCCTTATTTCTATTATGTAGCTCCGGACCCCAACCAATACTGGAACAAGGTGGACGCGGAGGATATCCTGACGCCGGAAGTCAAGCTGGTTTCCTGGCTCCCGGAAGCCATCGTCACGCTGGGCTGGCGGTTCTAAGGGATAAAAACTGCCATTTTGTCATAAAGTGCCCCTTGGCACGAAGTTCGATTTATCTTCTGCGTCGCCCGGAATGGCGGCGCAGGTTTTTTATTGATAACAATTTAAAAATTAGCATACTATGGGTAAAATTATCGGTATCGACTTAGGAACCACCAATTCCTGTGTCGCAGTGATGGAGGGCAACCAGCCCACCGTCATCATCAATAACGAGGGTCAGCGTACCACCCCTTCCGTGGTGGCTTTCACCGACGGCGGAGAGCGCAAGATCGGTTCCCCGGCCAAGCGCCAGGCCATCACCAACCCCAACAACACCGTGTTCTCCATCAAGCGTTTCATGGGTGAAACCTACGACCAGGTGAATACGGAGGTGAACCGCGTTCCCTACAAAGTGGTCCGTGGAGAAAACAACACGCCCCGCGTAGACATCAGCGGCAAGCTCTATACCCCGCAGGAGATTTCGGCCATGATTCTTCAGAAGATGAAGAAGACGGCAGAAGAGTATCTGCGTCAGGAAGTTACGGAAGCCGTCATCACGGTTCCGGCCTACTTCTCCGACTCTCAGCGTCAGGCCACCAAGGAGGCCGGCCGCATCGCCGGCCTGGATGTGAAGCGTATCATCAACGAGCCCACCGCAGCGGCCCTGGCCTATGGCCTGGACAAGAAGGACAAGGATATGAAAGTGGCCGTGTACGACCTGGGCGGCGGTACCTTTGATATCTCCATCCTGCAGCTGGGCGACGGCGTGTTCGAGGTGTTGTCCACCAACGGTGACACCCACCTGGGCGGCGACGACTTCGACCAGGTCATCATCGACTGGCTGGCCCAGGAATTCGCTGCCGAAAACGGCGGAATCGACCTCAAGAAGGACCCCATGGCCCTGCAGCGTCTGAAAGAGGCGGCGGAAAAAGCCAAGATCGAGCTTTCCAGCCAAACCTCTACGGAAATCAATCTGCCGTACATCATGCCGGTAGACGGTGTTCCCAAGCACCTGGCCAAAACCCTCACCCGTGCCAAGTTCGAACAGCTGTCGGACGCCCTGTTCCAGCGTTCCATCGCCCCTTGCCGCCAGGCCCTGAGCGATGCGCACCTGAACCCCTCCGACATTGACGAAGTCCTGCTCGTGGGCGGCAGCACCCGTATCCCTTACGTGCAGGAGCTGGTAAAGAACTTCTTCGGCAAGGAACCCAACAAGAGCGTGAACCCCGACGAGGTAGTGG
>CACZUR010000005.1 GCA_902784435.1 uncultured Bacteroidia bacterium
CTATAGAAAAATATTATTGGCCGTAAGGCTATGAAAATGAATATATTAAAGTTTAACCAATAAAATCGGAATCCATTTTTATTTGGATTTCAACTGGAAAACCGATATGAAACGAATCTTTACCCTTTTGGCTGCTGCGGCCCTGGCCGTGAGCACCCTTTGTGGCCAGGAACTTACCAACTTTGCCTTTGGTAACCGTGGCCCACGCATTGTCTCTCCTGAAGTGAAGGACGGTAAGGTTACCTTCCGCCTCAATGCCAACTACGCCACCCGTGTGCAGCTTTCCGGTAACTGGATGGCCAACCCCTGGACCGGCTCCATAGATATGCAGAAGGGTGAAGGCGGCATTTGGGAAATCACCATCGATGCCCCGGACCCGGAAATCTACACCTACAACTTCATCGTGGATGGTGTTTCCGTGAACGATCCGCTCAACGACAAAGTGCAGCGTGACGGCACCCGTTACCTGAACATGCTCTTCATCCCCGGCGAGCGCTCCGAGAACTACTATGAAGCCCATCAGCATGGCTCCGTGACTACCCGCTGGTACGACAGCCCCAGCCTGGGTTACAGCCGGCGCATGGTGGTGTACACGCCTTACGGCTACGAGAAAAACCCCAAGGCCAAATATCCCGTTCTTTATCTGCTGCACGGCGGCGGTGGCGACGAAGAGGCCTGGACCTCCATGGGCCGTGCCGCCCAGATTCTGGATAACCTCATTGAAAAGGGGCTGGCCAAGCCCATGATCGTGGTCATGCCCAACGGCAACCCCAACCAGAAAGCCGCCAATACCCTGGGCATCGCCGCCGAACCCATGGACCGTCAGGATCCCAGGTGGCAGAACGCCTATGTGACCTCCCTGGTGAAGGAAATCGTTCCTTTCATCGACAAGGAGTACCGCACCCTTGCCAAGGCCGATGGCCGTGCCATCGCCGGTCTTTCCATGGGCGGCGGCCACACCACATCGGCCACCATCCTCTTCCCGGGCGTGTTCAACTACATCTGCCCCCTGAGCTGCGGCATCCGTGAAAGCGACCACCTGGACGCCGACCTCCTGGGCATCAAGAAAGCCGGCTACAAGCTGTACTGGATTGGTGTAGGCAAGGACGATACCATGGCCTACAAGGGCTCCCTGGTACTGGACAAGCACCTGACCGACCTGGGCATGCCCCACACGCTCTATGTAAGCGAGGACGCCCACGTCTGGAAGAACTGGCGCCTGTACCTGAACACCTTTGCCAAACTGCTGTTCAAATAGTTAGGTTCATTCCATCGTATCGCAGGCGGCCCCGGGCCGCCTGTTTTTGTTTTCTTTACAGGAATCATTTCTAATGAACCGTTTTTCCGCAAAAGATTAGCAAGCAACCGGTGAGAGTTGCATATTGTGCTTTCTTGCGAGTTTCTCAAGAAGGCTTTTTTCCTTGTCTGCAAGCCTCTGCTTATAGCGTTTGTTCCCTTCCTCGACATAGTCTTGCCCAAGCACGATGGTGTTGTAAAAGGCCATGGCCAGTTTCCTGCATGTGGCCGTAATGGCTTTCCCTGTACCAGCTTTGGCGGATATTCGGTGATAGAAGGCGGCAAAGGCAGAGTCACTTCTGGAGATGGAAGGGATGATTTTCTTGAACGCCTGTGCCGCACGACTCTTGGTCCTGTCTGTCGAAGATGAGATAATCACCCCTCCGGTAATCTTGTTTCTGGGAACGAAGCCGAGATATGCGGCAAAGTGTTTGGCTGATGGGAACTTGGACATGTCAGTGCCCACCTCTGAGATGACTTGTAAAATGGTGTTTGATCCAAGGCCGGTGATTGACATCAGATTTACGCCAGTCATCTCAATGAGGCGTTCTTCCAGATTGATCGTTGTCTTAATGCCGTTTTTCCGGGAACGCTTTTTCCCGAGGCACTTATGCCCATCGTTCTCTTTGGCTTCCGGCTCCTTGGCGGCCTGTACCTCCTTGGCCGGGAAGGTGCGCAGGCAGGACTCAATATAACCGTCCACCTCATCAATCTGCCCCTGGATGAACTTATAGGCATCGTGATTGATTTTCAGCAAGTGGAGTTGGTCCTCCTTGTAGCACCCGTTGAGCGATTCGGCGATTTCCTCAGTGGACTTCTTGCAGCCGTAGTGCCTGAGGGATGCCAGTTTCATAGGGTCTCGCTCTCCGGCAAGGATTTCCTCAATGATGGCGCTTCCGGTGACGCCGGTGATGTCATTAAGCACGTTTACAAGCATGAGATTCATCTGCACAAGGGCCTTCTGCATGCGCTGCACATAGCGTCCTTTGTCTTGCAGGAGCGACTCGCGCTGACGCATATAGGATCGGAGTTTGCGGATATCGCTGTTCGGGATAAGGGAGCCTTTGAGCAAGCCATACATATGGAGCGTCTGAAGCCATTGACAGTCGAGGATATCCGTCTTGCGACCGGGCACCATGCGGAACTTTTTGGGATTCACCAGACAGACCTCAATTCCGGCGTCCTCCAGCGTGTAGTACAGATTCATCCAGTATACGGAGGTGGACTCCATGGACACCTGCTTGATCCCGCATGACAGGAGGAAGTCCCGACATGCTTGGTGTCCGCTGGTCGTGGTCGCGAACTGGTGGACAATGTCTACGCCCATCTCTGCGGCAATCTCGGGATTGACGGCAACGTAGTTGCTGCGGCTGCCAAGATCGATTCCCGCTTAAGCAGGATGGCAAACGGAGAGTTTGTACGCCTCGATATCCGCAACACTGCGGATTTTCTGCTTCGAGAGCATCTCGAGTACCTGAGCCTTGCGCTCTTTCTCAGACTTTTTCATAACTTTGCACTTGCACTTGTATGAAGTAGACCGGGGAAGCTCCGTGGGACAAATGATGCAACAAATTTTTCTAAACGGGAACTGCCCGACGCGAGCCGGGACTCTCACCAATATTTGGGGTCGCAATCCACGGATGTCAAGTTAACTTTCAGGGAC
The DNA here is from genome assembly GCA_902784435.1 of uncultured Bacteroidia bacterium. Classification (GTDB taxonomy): domain Bacteria; phylum Bacteroidota; class Bacteroidia; order Bacteroidales; family UBA932; genus Cryptobacteroides. The sequence continues at coordinate 2,960 of CACZUR010000005.1, forward strand.
GAGGCCACTAATTCATTTTCGACTACGCTGCTTCTCCGCTACTTCTGTTTAAGCCACAAAGGTAGTGACAAACGCTGATTCGAAGGGCCGGGTTCAACAGAATTGGGGTAATCCCAAGGAGTTCTGATTAGTTTTTGTTATCTTTCCTCTATAAATCGGAGAAAGACAGCTGTCCTATGTAGGCGAGTGGGCATCGCTATGCGCGAAGGGGCATAGTTGTATACCACCAGTGAGTACTAACTGGTGTGTAGGACATTGATAATAAATAACTTTCCTCTACGAGATCAATGCCTCAAACAGGCCTCCTAAGCCGCACAGAGCGTTAGCCAATTTGTTCAACGGGGTCGAACCACCACAAAGATAGTGACCTTACAGAGTGCGGTATATATTGAGCCGACCGTTTAGGCAGTCGGAGCAATATCTGGAGTGTAGTCGCGATATGCGACATTGCCGTGAAGTACATACCAGATAGCCACAAGCATTTTTCTGGCTGTCGCCACTTGAACCTTCATTCTGTTCTTGCGACGAACAACTGTCTGGTAGTAGCTGAACTTGTTTAGAAAGCAGCCCTGTGTTTTGGATGCTGCCCAAGCGCATTCAATCATCGTTTTTCGCAGATACTTGTTTCCGTGCGTAATACTTCGCGCCTTGATTTTTCCGGCACTTTCCTCATTGCGGGGCTTCAACCCGCACCAGGAGACAAGGTGGGCGGCATCTTGGAATGATGATACGTCTGAGCCCACTTCTGCAATGATAGCTGTGGCTGAACGGCCCTTAATACCCGGTATAGTCTGGAGGTTCTTCAATTGTTCCGGGAAGTGCTGCTGGCAAATGGCATCCATTTTCGACTGGCATTCACCCTTGTGGCGCTCTGCGAGTTCAATCTCTTCACGCAATTGGCGGATAATATCGATATCCGTATCTGAAAGAACACCGCTAAGCGATGCCAATATTACATCTTTCCCAGCCTTGTTCACAATACGGCTATGGACCACTTTAATCAATTCCTTCGGCTCTTTTACACCCTCGGAGATAAGACGAACGACATCCTTATAGCTCTTGCCATCTGTGGTGGACAAATAGTTGCTGATCCGAATGTTGCATCGCTGTATGGCCGCATCAAGCTTGCCGAGTTTACGGACACATTCAGCATTAAGATCGGAGATACGCCGGTCATACTGACGGAGTTGCTGGATAATGTCACCAGGAACGTAACTGCCGCGGATAAGGTCTTTGAGTAGGCAGGTAGCTATCCACTCTGCATCCTTCACATCGCTCTTCTTTCCTGGCAACTGCTTGATAAAGTAAGGATTAACCAGCTTCATCTCGGCAACATAGGGTTCCAGCACACGCCATACCGGCATCCAGTACACACTTGTGCTCTCCATGCACACCTCACTGACATCCAATTCCTGTAGTTTGGCAGCCAGTTGTTCCACGTCAGGAGTCAAAACTCCAAATTTTTCTTGAAAAACGACGCCGTTCTCATTGAGAATACACACAAAGACGCTATCTTTGTGAACGTCAAGACCGCATACTTGTCGCATAGGCATAACAATTTTTGGGACATCAAGCCCGTTACACATTAGAACTTTGCGGCGCGCCGGATGGCGACGACCGCTCGCCTACAAAGATAAGACAGCGGTCTTGATTTTTATGCAACTGGCCTAAAATCGAAAGATTTTATGTACATTTGTATATTGAGATATTCCGTTCCCCGATGAAGCCCTTTACCCTGCTCCTTCTGCTGCTGCCCCTGGTCTTTTCCTGCAAAAAGGCGGAGCCTGAAATGCAGGTGTCCACAGAACAGATTGAATCTGATTATCCCGGCGGACAATATGATGTGACGGTCCAGTGCAGTACGGCGTGGACTGTTTCGGCCAACTATCCTCCGGACCAGACAGAAAGGGGCTGGATTCATTTTGACAGGCAGGAAGGGGAGAACGGAACATCACAATTGACCGTTGTGGTAGAGCCGTCCCTGGGCAATTCCCGCGCCGGTTTCGTGGTCTTCAAAATGGACGGGGAAGACTTCTTCTTTTCTTTCCCCGTGAGGCAGCAGGGAAAACTGGATCGGGACATGTCGGACCTTCTGTCCTCGGAATTATTGGAGTTCATGGCCCGCAAGAGTCTGATTCATCACGCCTTTGTGGAAGAGCAGGGAAAGGTCTGGTATTCCGATCTGCTCGGATTCAAAACCCTGGATATCTCCGGTGAGGCTTTCGACTTCATGGACGATTTGGCATTTTTCGAGAATCTGGAGGAATTGAGCTGTGTCGGCTGCGGTATCAAGGAATTCCGTACGCCCATGCCTTGTCTGAGAGTGCTCAATTGTGGGAATAACGAACTAAGCGTTCTGGATCCGGAACTTTTCCCGCAGTTGGAAGAGCTGGACTGCTCGCAGAACCGGATTTCCCAGCTGGATCCCAATGCTTTTCCCCATCTCCGGTTTTTATCTTGCAGTGGAAACCCTATTGAAGCACTGGATATCGTTTCCGTACCCCAGTTGACCATGCTTTGGTGTAGTGAGACGCTTTTGACAGAGTTGGCAGTCGGACCAGAACTGACGATTCTTGTTTGTGACGACGCCAAACTGGAAACTTTGGTTCTTTCGCAGTCCAGTCAATTAAGGGATCTCGAGTGTGAAGGAAACCGTTTGAGAGAACTGGATCTTAGCCAAACCCGTCTGGAGTCTCTATGGTGCTCCCGTAATCCTGAGTTAAGCAATTTGGTGCTTTCCGCTCAGTTGACCTCGCTCAATTGCCAATCTTGCCATTTATCGGGTTCACTTTCTATTCCCTCGAGTGAAATCATCGTTGTCAAATGTGCTGACAATCAGCTCTCCCGTCTGGTTTTGCCGGAAGGGGCACAACCGAATACGATTGATTGTGCCAATAATTTGCTGGAAGAACTGGTGATTCCGGATACGTCGAAACTTACCGTCCTCAATTGTGAGAACAACCTATTGGCGGGGGTGGGTACTCTGTCTAAGGGAACCTATTGGCAGGCAACCCGCTTTCAGGGGAATCCCGGCAAAGACGGCGTGTTTACGCTCTCCATCCACAATGGGGTCTATTATCAGGCCTATCAGCCGTCAAGTTGGAACTGGCAGGGAAATGAAGTGATTCTTCAGGTCTTGACCGTGCAATAGTTACTGCTCCCATTGCAAGCAGAGATTCAGCACGGCCTGGATGTCGGAAGAATCTACGCGTTTGTGCACATCCCGGTACAGGATGCTTCCTTTTCGCTTTTTCAAAGATAGGAAGTTTTTTTGTACAAATTGTTTTACTGGCGTTCAAATCATGCGCCCGCGCTTGCCCATACGCATGGGAATCTGTAAATTTGTACATAAGACATAACCATTCTATTCTGATATGAAAAAAATCTTAGTAGCAATCGCAGCGCTGTGCATCGGCCTGAGCGCCAACGCACAGCAGGCCCTTTGGGGCGGCCCCTCCGTGGAATCTCCCGTCATTAACGCCGATGGTTCGGTGACCTTCCGTTTCCAGGCTCCCAAGGCCGTGAAGGTAGAAGTGACCGGCGACTTCCTGCCCACCCAGAAGATGGAAGTGGAATTCAACGGTAACAAGATGACCTACGACGCCCCCGGCGTAGGTGAGCTGAAGGAAGGCAAGGGCGGCGTCTGGGAGTACACCACTCCTTTCGCCGTGGCTCCTGACATGTACAACTACACTTTCCGCGTAGACGGCGTTAGCCAGATCGACCCGCACAACATGTGGGTAAACCGCGACGTGGCCAGCCTCACCAGCGTGCTGCTTGTACCCGCCCCCGGCGAGCGCAGCGACCTCTATGCCATCCACAAAGTGCCGCACGGCACCGTTTCCAAGGTATGGTATCCTTCCGCCACCGCCGGCTTCGACCGTCGGCTCACCGTGTATACGCCGGCCGGCTACGAGACCTCCAAGGTCCGGTATCCCGTCCTGTATGTGCTGCACGGCATCGGTGGTGACGAAGACGCCTGGGTAACCCAGGGCCGCGCCACCCAGATTCTGGACAACCTCATCGCCCGCGGACAGGCCAAACCCATGATTGTGGTGTTCACCAACGGCAATATCGCCTGCGAGGCCGCTCCGCTGGAGAATGCCGACGGTTATGTGAATCCGACCATGAGCCTGCCCAAGACCATGGAAGGCACCTTTGAAAGCGCCTTCCCCGAGGTGGTGAAGTTCATCGACAGCCGCTACCGCACCCTGGCCAAGAAACAGAGCCGTGCCATTTGCGGCCTGTCCATGGGCGGTTTCCACACGCTGAACCTGAGCATCAACTATCCGGACTACTTCAACTATTCCGGTATGTTCAGCGCCGCCATTGGCGTGAGCGATCCTACCATCAGCCCCATGTACATGGACTTCGATGCCAAACTGGACCAGTACTTCGCCAAGAAGCCCGCTCTCCTGTGGATTGGTTGCGGCAACACCGACTTCCTGTTCCAGGCTAACAAGGACTTCATGAAGAAGCTGGACGAGAAAGGCTACAAGTACACCTTCATGGAAACCGACGGCGGACACATCTGGAAGAACTGGAGAATCTATCTCACCGAGTTCGTTCCGCTGCTCTTCAAGTAGCTGATAATTACTAACTTATAGAAAATGGGGTGCACCGCCCGGTGCACCCCATTTTCTGTAAACGTCTCTGGATGAGACCGTTATGCGCCAGCCTTAGAACTGGGAAATCATCCACTGCATGGGGCTGCCTTCGGAATAGTCGTCCAGGAGGGGAACCCAGGAGAAGTGGGCCATCATGGGGGAGACGCCCCAGCCAATCAGGTCTTCGTCGCTGTAAATCAAAACCTTATCGTCGGAAGCGCCCAAACGCTTCCGGGCTTCGGAATAGGCATAGGTGCTGGCCACCTTGCAGGTATTGTCGGAGGCGGCATGCACGAAGTACATCGGGAGCTTCACGAAAGCGTCCACGTCCATGGGACCGGCCACCATGTCGGTCCCGTCCCATTGGTAAACCACGGAATCCGATTTCCAGGCCTTCTCCACATCGTCCGTGAACTGGCCGGGATACTTCTCATCCACCTTGTGGATGGGGACGATGGGGTCCATGGCGCAGCAGGGGATGGCGGCCTTGAAGCGGTGGGGGAACTGCATCATGAAGCGCATAGTGCAGCCGCCGCCGGAAGAGGCACCGGCGCAAAAGAGGCGGGAGCCGTCCACGGTGCCATCGGCAATGAGCGTGTCGATGAAAGCCATTTGAAGGGCGTTGTTGCGGTCGATGAGCTCGATCTTCTCCGGGAAGAGGGATGCGCCGTAGTGGTAGTTGGGGTTGGCCAGGGCAAAGACCAGGGCGGCGCAGGGAACGCCTTCCTTGGCCAGGGACACCAGACAGCGGTTGGCCGTTGCCACCGTCATCATGTCGCGGTTGTATTCGCCGCCGCCGATCTGCCAGACCAGGAGGGGAACGTTCTTGAGCACCTCACCCTTGGCATCCTTGGGCAGGTGCAGCATATACTCGCGGGTAAGGCCGCCGAAGCTGAATTCTCCGTGGATGCACTCGTCCAGGACGGCGATATGTTCGGCCGATACCGCCTCGGGCGTCACGTTCAGGGCCGAATCCACGGTGCATTTCAGTTCCCAGGGTATCCGTTTGAACCAGCCTTCCGAGCGCCCGGCCTTGTTGAAGGGCGTCGCCTGGATGCGGAGCACCTTCCCCTTGCGGGAGAGGGTGATTCCGTCATCCGCATAAGGCTGGACGGGTTTTCCCGTAGCGGCGTCGAGGAAGGCGCCGGACACATTGTTCACCAAATCGAAGTCTGCCGCCGTCAGGCCTTTGAGCGAACGGGGATTGGCCACCGTGATTTCTATGGCGTCCACCAGCATGCCGTAGTCGCCCACTTCGGTGCAAATCTCAACCTTTTCCACCTGGGCCGACGGCCTGGGGCCGCAAGCTGCAACCAGCAGTGCGGCCCCAATCGCCATCAATTTTCTCATATTAAATTGTAACATGGGTACTTACGCGGATATCGTCGGAGGCGGAACCTACGAGAATCTGGAGTTTTCCATGTTCCAGATCCCAGGCATTGATGCTCTCGTTCCAGTAGCGGAGGTCCTTCACGGGAACCGTGAGGGTGACGGTCTTGGTTTCACCGGCACCGAGGGAAACGCGCTGGAAAGCCTTGAGCTCCTTCGCGGGCCATTCCACCTGGGCTTCGGGACGGCTTACGTACAGCTGGACTACCTCGTCGGCAGCCATTGCGCCCTCGTTCTTCAGGGTGAAGGTAACCTTGACGGCGTCCTTGGAGGCCGTGGCCTTGGGCTCGCCATAGGCGAAGTCTACATAGGAGAGGCCGTGGCCGAAGGCATACATCGGGGCAATTTCCTTGGTGTCGAACCAGCGATAGCCCACGTAGAAGCGCTCGGTGTACTTGGACACGGGCTTGGGCATGGAGTCGATGAGCTTCTGACGCTCTTCGCGGGACATTTTCAGGACGTCGGGACGATACATCAGGGAGAAGAGGTCTCCTCCGGCGTTCTTGTCGGGGAAGTTACCCAGGGCATAGGCCGGGGAGTCTTCCAGCTTCCGGGGGAAGGTGAAAGGCAGTTTGCCGGAGGGAGCGATGTCGCCGAAAAGGACTTCGGCAAGGGCCGTGCCGCCTTCTGTACCGTTCCACCAGCCCTGGACGATGGCCGGGGAGACGGGCTCCAGCACCTGCAGGTCGGTGGGACCGCCGGAAATGAGCACGGTGACCAGGTTCGGGTTCACCTGATACAGCGCCTGTACCAGTTCTTCCTGTCCGCAGGGGAGTTTGATGTCCTTGCGGTCGCTTCCTTCGGTCTCGATGTTCTTGTTGGTGCCACCGAAGAAGATGACCAGGTCGGCATTGGCGGCTGCCTCGACGGCCTCGGACATCAGGAACTGGTCGGCAGGCTCGTCAATGGCATCGGCCTCCAGCGGGTCTTTCTGGGCGGGAGCGGGTCCCCAGCGGCGTCCGGGGAAGTTCTTGTAACCGGGAGCATAGTCCACTTCGATGCCTTCCCGGGCGGCGCGCTTTTCGATGCCCTGGAGCGGGGTTACCTCGTAGAGGGCCTTCACGCCGGCGCCCATACCGCCGCTCTGGGTTTTCAGGACGGCATTCTGGCCGATAACGGCGATGGATTTGACGTTCTTGGCGATGGGAAGCACTTTGCCTTCGTTCTTGAGGAGGACGATGCTCTTTTCGGCCACCTGACGGGCAATATCCTGGCATTCCGGCTGGGAAGTCATCACCTGGTTGGCCACATCGGCGGGAACAGCCTCGATGGCATAGCGCACGCGCAGGATCTGGCGCACTTTCTCGTCCACCATCTCTTCGGTGAGTTTGCCGGCCTTGATGGAATCGATTACGGGCTGGCCCAGGTAGTTGGAACCGGTCATCTGGACGTTGAGGCCGTGCAGCATGGCACCCATGGTGCTGTGCGTGCCGCCCCAGTCGCTCACGGTGAAGCCCTTGAAGCCCCACTCGCCGCGGAGGATTTCGTTGAGCAGATGTTCGTTTTCGGAGCAGTATTCGCCGTTCACCTTGTTATAGGCCGGCATCACGCTCATGGCGCCGCCTTCGACGATGGCGCGCTCGAAGGGTTTGAGATAGATTTCACGAAGGGTCCTTTCGTCCAGCTGGGCGTCTACGCTGCCACGGTTGGTCTCCTGGTTGTTCACGGCAAAGTGCTTGATGCACACGGCCGTGCCTTCGTCCTGGCATCCTTTGGTGTATTCCAGGGCCAGGGCGGCGGACAGGATGGGATCCTCGCTCAGGTACTCGTAGGTGCGGCCGCCGACAGGCAGGCGCTGGATGTTCACGGCCGGGCCCAGGATCACGTCCTTGCCCCGCAGACGGGCTTCCTTGCCCATGCCGGTGCCGTATTTGTAGGCCAGCTCCTCACTCCAGGTGGCGGCCAGGGCGCTGCCGGTAGGGAAGTAGGTGGCGCTGTCCAGGGTCCAGCCGGCACTCATGAAGCCGTTGGGCTGGCCTTCCTCGCGGATGCCGAAGGGACCGTCGGCATAGTTCATGTCGGCAATGCCCAGGCGCTCTACGCCGGCACTGGACATGTTGGTCTTGGAGTGCAGCATGTTCACTTTCTCCTCCAGGGTCATCTGGCCGATGAGTTCATTGATTTTCTTGTCGTTGACGGTTAACTTGTCCTGGGGGGACAGGGGACCGCCGCAGGCCGCCATGACGGCTGCCGAAGCAATCAGTAATAAGACTTTTTTCATATGGAATAGTGGTTATTTGAAGAGCGTGGGAGCCAGGGTCTGGAGGTCGGCGCGCCAGGTGCCCCAGCTGTGGCCTTCCTGGGCGTTTTCCAGGTACTGATAGTGGATACCGGCCTCTTTCAGGTAGCCCAGGGCTTCCTGGCAATTGCGGTAGGCAATATCCGTGGGGCCGCCCTGGGTGAAGTACAGGGCCTTGAAGTTCCGGTTCAGTTGGGATGCAATTTCCTTGAGCCCGATTTCCTGGACATACTCTTTCTGGCGGCCGGGGGCGAAGCTGGAACTCAGGACCCATACATAGGAGAAGATCTCGGGGTGCTTGAAGGCGGTCTCGATGGTCTCCATCCCGCCCATCGACAGGCCTGCCATGGCGCGGTGGGCCTGGTCGGCCTTTACATTGTAGTTGGCTTCGATGAAGGGGATGATGCTACGCACCATGTCCTGCCCGAAGAGGGGCACTTCGCCCATCATATCCTGGGTCTCGATGGTGCCGTTGGGCATGACCACGATCATGGGGACCATCTTGCCTTCGGCCAGCAGATTGTCCAGAATCCAGCCTGCGGCACCTACGCCGGGCCAGGAGGCGTCGTTGTCACCGCCGCCGTGAATCAGATACAGAACGGGCAGCTTGGCCTTGGTCTTTTCATAGCCGGCAGGGGTCCAGACATGCATCCGGCGCATCTGGCCCAGGGTTTCGGACCAATAATAGCGCTGGGCCACGGCGCCGTGGGGCACATCCTTGATGTAGCCGGGGCCTTTGGTGAACACGCTGGCCTGCTCGGCGCTCAGGGGTGCCTTGGGATCCTGCACGCGGGTGCCGTCCACGATGAAGCTGTAACGGAAGCAGCCGTCGGCGAGACCTTCGCACACGCCTTTCCAGACGCCGTTGGGCGCTTCCCGGAAAACGATGGGTTTACCCCAGGGAAGGTCTCCGGTGACGGACACCGTGCGGGCCTTGGGGGCGTAAATCTGGAAGAGGACTTTTCCGTCCGGCAGTACGCGGACGCTCTGGAGGGTGTCGTTGGGGGTGGGCTCACGGAACCAGCCCTGGGCCGATGCCGCCACTGTGAAAGCCAAAAGAGCGGCTATTGCGAGAATTCTTTTCATTGTGTAATTGAGGTTTGCACAAAGATACACATTCTTTCTCGCGTGGTGCTGCTTCCGTAGTTCAAATGTTTTCCCTTATGTTCAAAGGTGTCGTTATAGCAGGAGTGTGATGCTTTCCGTATCCCGGCTGTTGGGGCCGATCATAATCTCGAACTCACCGGGCTCGCAGACCCACTGGAGATCGTGATTATAGTAGGACAGGTCTTCTTTCGTGATGGTGAATACAACCTGCGCCGATGTGCCTGGCTCCAGATGCACTTTCCGGAAACCTTTCAGTTCCTTGACTGGGCGGGTGGAAGTGGCGTAGATGTCGTGGATGTAGAGTTGGACAATTTCGTCGCCGGCGCGGGAGCCCGTGTTGGTGACGGTTACGGAAGCCGTCACAGAGCCGTCCATGGGCATTTCCGAAGCGCTCAAGGTGACAGGGGAGTAGGCGTAGGTGGTATAGCTGAGTCCGTATCCGAAGGGATAGAGCGGCGCGTTGATTTCGTCGATGTAGCAGCTGACGAACTTTTGGTACGGCTTGTCGTCCGGGTGCGGTCGGCCGGTATTCTTGTGGTTGTAATAGAGTGGCAACTGCCCTACGTTGCGGGGGAAGGAAGTGGTGAGTTTGGCCGTCGGATTCACGTCGCCGAAGAGGACATCGGCAATGGCGTGGCCGCCTTCAGAACCGGGGCTCCAGACATTCAGGATGGCGTCCATTTCCGCATCTTCCCAGGTGAGCGTGAGCGGCCGGCCGGTCACGAGGACCATCACAATCGGCTTCCCGGTGGCTTTCAGGGCCTTCAAGAGCTCTTTCTGGGCATCGGGAATGGAGATGTCCGTGCGGGAAGCGCCTTCGCCGTTCAGGGTTTCAATTTCGCCCACGCAGGCGACGACCACATCGGCCTGACGGGCCTTGGCGACGGCCTCGGCGATGAGCCTTTCCTGCGGCTCCGTGTGAATCTCAGGCGCCTGGAAGCCGGGCATGAAGATCTTGTACAGGCCGTAGCGGACGGACTCTTCCAACGCTTTGTCCTTGAAAAGCCAACTGCCCTCCGCGTAAGTCGCCGGAGCGACCTCGGCGATGCCGTCATACGGCGTGACACTCTCCGCGTTGTGGTCCGACATGCACCAGGTTCCGGCCATTGCGGAGGCATCCTGGGCCAGCGGACCCACCACGGCGATGCGCTGATTCCTGGACAGCGGCAGGACGCCGTTGTTCTTGAGAAGCACCATGGACTCCTGCGCAGCCTTGCGGGCGAAAGCAAGGTGCTCCGGGGTATAGATTTCTTTCGCCGCCCGGGAAGAATCCAGGTACTTGAACGGATTCTCGAACAATCCCAGCTTGTATTTCGCCTCCAGGATGCGGCGGCAGGCCTTGTCGATGTCGGCCTCGGTCACACGGCCCTCTGCCAGGGATTTCTGGAGCGTCCCCACATAGCCGTCGGAGTTCATGTCCATATCCAGCCCTGCCTGGAGGGAGCGGGCCGATACTTCCTGCAGGTCGCCGATGCCGTGGTTCACTTCCTCGGCGATGGCTGTGGCGTCGGAGACGATGAAACCGTCGAAACCCCATTCCTTCCGCAGCAGGTCGTCCATCAAATACTTGTTCATCGACGCCGGAATCCCTTCGAACTCATTGAACGAGGACATATAGCTCGCAGCACCGGCGTATGCGGCCTGCTGATAGGGTCGCATATAGCCGTTCAGCGCCTCCTGCCGGCTCAGGAACACGGAATTGTAGTCGCGTCCGGCCTCGGCGCCGCCATAGAGCGCATAGTGCTTCACGCACACCATTACGTCGTGGTCGTCATAGACCCCGTCCGTGCCCTGGTAGCCGCGGACATAGGCCTTGGCGATCTCTCCGCCCAGGTACGGGTCCTCGCCGCCGCCTTCCACGATCCGGCCCCAGCGGGCGTCCCGGCAGATGTCCACCATGGGGCTGAACACCCAGTTGATGCCGGAGGCCGACGCTTCCGTCGCGGCGATGCGGGCCGTCTTCTCGATGAGGTCCATGTTCCACGATGTGGACAGGGCCAGCGGCACGGGGAAAACGGTCTGGAAGCCGTGGATGACGTCCATGCCGATAATGAGCGGAATGCCCGCCCCGGACTCCAGGGCGATCTGCTGGATGTCGCGGATATATTCCGTGGCCGGTTCCGTACAGGCCGCCCAGTTGTCCGGCGCGGAGCAGCTTCACGTTCTCGTCCTCCTCCGTCACCTTCAGGGCCGATATGAAGCCGGGAGCGGAATGGAGGTTCAGCTGGCCGATCTTCTGTTCCAGGGTCATCCGGGACATCAGGCCGTCAATGTATTTGTCCATGTCGGACTTGGGGGTGCAGGCTGCCAGGGAAAGCGCGGCAGCAATGAATAAAGTGATACTCTTGACGTTCATGGAACAAAGATAATCCATTTTTAGAAGGATGCAAAGCCCTTCCGGAGGGAAGAGGTGTACCGTTTCCCCTCGGAAATGGTGGAGCGGGATGGACGCCTGTACTGGGATTCGGGCTTCCGAAATAGCTGACAGGTTCATTTTCTTTTCATTTTGTTCAAAGCGATTGGATATTCAGGCAGTTTTATTATCTTTGAACGACCAATAACACTGAACATATGAAACGAATTCTCCTTTTTGCAGCTGCTTTGAGTCTGTCCCTTGCCGCCCTGGCCCAGCAGGCCCTGGGGCCCGGTACCGGTCTGGTATCCCCGGAAATCAACCCGGATAACAGCGTCACTTTCCGTTATCACAATCCCAAAGCCAAGGTTGTCCAGGTCACCGGAGATTTCCTTCCCACCCTGCCCGTCGAAATAGACCTTGGAGAGCGGAAAATCATGTACAATGCGCCTGGCGTGGCAGACCTGTCGGAAGGCCCCGGCGGCGTGTGGACGTATACATCGGCCCCCCTCTCCGGCGAACTCTATTCCTATAGTTTCCTGGTAGACGGCAAGAAGGTGATGGACCCTTCCAACGTGCACCAGAACAGGGATATTGCCACCTGGACCAATATCTTTACGCTCAGTGCCAGGCCCGGAGACCCCGGCTGGTACTATGAGGTGCACAATGTGCCGCATGGCAATGTGGCCCATGTCTGGTACGACAGCCCCACCCTCAGCAGCCAGCGCCGCATGACGGTGTACACGCCTGCAGGGTACGACAGCGGTAATCAGCACTATCCCGTACTCTATCTGCTGCACGGCAGCGGCGGCGACGAAGATGCCTGGTCAGACCTGGGCCGTACCGCCCAGATTATGGACAATCTCATCGCTGAGGGTAAGGCCAAACCCATGATTGTGGTCATGCCCAACGGGGTCTGGTTCAATCAGGCGGCACCGGGCGCGGCCGTGAACAATTTCCAGCCCACCATGCAGAACAGCCGTTCCCAAAGCACCCAGGAGATTGAAGACAGCTTCCCGGACGTGATGAACTACATTGAGAAGCACTACCGTGTGGCCAAGGGCTACGCCAACACTGCCGTAGCCGGCCTGTCCATGGGCGGCCGCCAGAGCTGCATGCTTTCCCTGCATTATCCCGATGTCTTCGGCTATGTGGGCCTGTTCTCCGGTGTGGGTCTGGTAGAGGGCAACGAGCAGGCTTTCGCCAAGGTGTTCGCCTACAAGCCCCATCTGTACTGGATTGGCTGCGGCAAGGAAGACGGCGTCATGGTCAATTCCAAGAAACTCAAGGAATGGTGCGACTTCCAGGGCTTCCCCGTAACGCTATACGAGAGCGAAGGCGGCCACATCTGGCGCAACTGGCGCACCTATCTTACCATCTTTGCCCAGGAACTGTTCAAGGACGCTCCCCAGAAGGCCCAGAGGCCCATCCGCTTCAGCAATACTACGGAAGAGTTCGAGTAGCTGCGCTTCTACAGTATCGGCAGCAGGTAATCCCAGATGAGGTTCAGTTCCTGTTGCATGTTGGGAATGTGGGCCGTAGTAACGATCACGGCATTCTTTTCGGGTAGGATAATGATGTACTGGCCGTTGGCGCCATCGGCCCGGAAAGCATTGTGACGGCACATCCACATCTGATAGCCATAGCCCTGCACCCAGTCACTGTTTTCCGGCAGGAAATGCGGCAGGCTGGGGTGCTGGACCAGGATTTCCTTCATCTGCATCTCGTTCAGGCCGGCGCCTACGGAAGGAACCTGGTTCCGGCTCATTTCGGCCACCCAGGCGGCGGGAATCACCTGCTTGCCCTGGAACTTGCCGCCGCCGAGGAGGCACAGACCCATCCGGGCCATATCTTCCGTGTGCAGGTACAGGCCCCAGCCACCGGTATTGATGCCGGCCGGGCTCTCGCGCCAGAAAGGCTTTGCTATGCCCAGAGGCTGCCACAGGCGGCTGTCCAGGTAGTCCACCACTTTCTGGCCCGTCACTTTCTGGACGGCGGCGCTTAACAGATAGGTTCCCAGACTGTTATAGCAATAGCAAGTTCCGGGTTCGTAGTCGATTGGCCACTCCATGAAGCCGCGGATCCAGTCGCCGTCGCCGTTGCGAAGTGGGGTGGGATCGGTTCCGTGGCCGGAGTTCATGGTCAGGAGATGCCGGATGGTGATGTCGGCGAGGCGGGGCTGCGGAGTCTCCGGCACGCTTTCCGGAAACAAGTCTACAATCTTGTCTTCCAGATGCAGAAGACCTTCTTCGATGGCAAAGCCCACGGCCGTCGCCGTAAAGGTCTTGCTGACGGAGTTCATGATGTGGGCGGTGTCCGGGGCTATCTGTTTTTCCAGCAGCACCTTGCCGTGCTGGAGCACCATCACGCTGTGCAGGTCTTCGCTGCTGTCATTCACAGCCTGCAGGTAGGCCTCCAAAGCGGCGTTCATTTCTGCCGATGCCTTTCCGCGCGGCAGCGGACCGTTCGGGTTCCCGCAAGCCATCCAGAGGCATACGGAAGCGATAAGGAGAATGATCTTTTTCATTGAATTACCGTGTTTTCATGCAAAGATACGAAAAAACGTGGAGCTAAAAAGCTAGGTATCATTATTTTACATGATTATCCCCCTCTTGGAATGGCGGGGGATAATCCTATAAGATGCTCATTTTCAATGTTTTGTCTCCACGCGTACATGCAAGTAGGCGGCAATTTGCTTCGCGGGAGCATCTGTTTTGCGCCGCAGGAGGTTGAACCATTCCCATTTGTGTGCCTCCGGGGCCGTCAGCGGTGCATGATTGTCTGTGAGGCCGGCCTCCTGTCGCAGAATCTTGGAGAACAGGCTGTAATAGCGGTCTGACTTGCCGATAAAACCCTCGTTGATGTCATATTCGCTGCCCGTTGTGAAGTGTGCCGCCTGTACCTCCTGCTCAAAACCGCCGAAGAAGCGGAACGCTGCTGCATGGTCCATCACGGAATACTTGTTGATGATATAGTCCGTCAGTTGGTTACGCTCCCTGTCTTCCGGCAGCGAGTCGAAAAGATTACGCAGCAGTCTGTATGACAGATCATGATTCTGCCCACACTCCCAGTCTACTCTCTGTAAAGCACGCCTGAGCGGCATGGAAGCATGGCGAAGGACGATGGCTTCCGAAAACGGATGTGTACTGTCCCCATAAGCCAAGAAATTCCAGCGGTACAATTCGGCCTGTGTTACCAGCTTCCGTTCCACGGGATTGTTGTCCAGGTAGAGCAGATGGGTGCGGATGCTCTTGTCTCCCCGTTTGGGAGCAAACTGGAAAGGGGCCTGGAATACGGGGCCCTTTCGGCCGAAGGCACCATTGTATTCACGGGCGAAAACCGCTGAATAGTCCCGTGCGAACGAAGATAACTGCTCTTTGCTGCGGGGAACAGTAGAGTGATGGATGTGGTCCGGCATCAGCACCAGTTTATAGACCTTCACCTGATGCCGGCGGGCCATCACACAAAAGACAGTAAAGAAGAGGAGCCTGTCACAGACATCGTAGAACAGGACGCCATGGTCCGCGGTGCACTGGTAACAGTGGTTCAGGGCATGGGGATAAAACATTCGACAGGCCATAATAAATACTACTACGCATTTTTCTATGGCATCCTGATCAAACGCAACACTGGTACAAAAATAAGAAATAGTATGGAAGATTACAACCCGTGGAGCTATGTCGTTGTTAATGAATTATTTATGCAAATGTCCCCCGGCCGTTTTGCTGGGGGACATTTGCATAAATAGCTGACTTCCAGTCACTTCACTCCACGGGTAGGGGCTGCTTCTACGGGCAGGGGGCGCCACTATGGACAAGAGGGGCTACTACGGACAGGGGGGGGCGCTTCCACGGGCAGCGCGGATAGAAACCAGGACGTTATTCAATGTCAAACAGTTCCTTATAGGGCTTGTCGTGCTTGTACGCCGGCCAGCCGGGGTTGCCGGAGCGGCAGAAGCTGGTCCAGGCGTCTACCATGCGGGCGCTCAGGGCGTGGTCGGCGGCGGTGAAGGGACGCCAGCTGTTATCCAGCGTGCCGAACATATACCAGAGCTCGGCCGAGTGGAAAGCCCCGGCGGCCGATGCGGGATGCTCCTCGTCGGTCGGCAGTTCGCGCAGGAACTCGTACTCGTAAACGGGGCAGCCCAGGGAGTCGCGGACCGCACAGAAGCGGTCTACGGAAGCGCCGGCGAGCATGCCCATATCGTCCTTGTTATAGCCAATCAGAATGGGCACCTGCGCCAGGGAGCCATCGAAGACGGCCTCGTCGAAGGTTTCGGTGAGCACTTTGCCGTCATTATGGGGCGACAGCATGACAAAGCCCTTGCCGGCGGCCATGTATTTGCCGGCGGTGTCAAAAATCTGTTGGGCCGATGCCGAGCGCATATCGGCCAGCGTGCCCAGCCCGGCGTTGTCCATGATGTCTTTGCCCTGCCGGTCGTAGAACGACTGCGGAATACCGGATGCCGGTGCGAGGCCGCGCGTCCCCAGGCCGCCACCGCTTTGGATGATGGCTTTGGCCATCAGGCCCCGGGATTCCGGGCTGATGAGGAGGTCCTTCACGCTCATGGCCCCGGCGCTCTGGCCGAAGACCGTGATGTTCTCCGGATTTCCGCCGAAGGCCGCGATGTTGTCCCGTACCCACTTCAGCGCGGCTATCTGGTCCATCAAGCCATAGTTCCCGCTCTGGCCCTGTTCGGCCGTGAGCTCCGGGTGGGAGAGGAAGCCGAACGTGCCCAGGCGGTAGTTGAGGGTGACCAGGATAACGCCGCGGGCGGCCCACTCGTCGCCGTCCATGGTTACTTCGTAGCCATATCCGTTCTGGAAGGCCCCGCCGTGAATCCACAGGGCTACGGGCAGGGCGGCATCTGTTTGGCCCAGCGTCCGGGTCGGGGCCCAGATGTTCAGGAACAGGCAGTCTTCGTTCATCTCGGGCGTCCCGTTCCAATAGAACTCGTCGCCGTAGAAGGTCCCGGGGGCGTTCCCGGACTGCCAGGCGATGGGACCGAATTGGTCGCAGACCAGGATGCCCTCCCAGGGTTCCACGGGCTGCGGGGCCTTCCAGCGCAATTCGCCCACGGGGGCAGCGGCGTAGCGTACGCCTTTGAAGACGGTGACATCGGCCTTGCCGGAAGGGAAGCCCTGGATGCGGCCGCCCGTTACGTTGACAACGCCGTCGGGCTGGTGGCAGGCCGCCAGAAGCAGCGACAACAGGATAAGGATCTTTTTCATCGTGGTTGGCAATTGCTTGTGTTTCAGCGTTTTATGGATTTTTATCGGCGCAAAACGGACCGATAAAAATCAGTAAGGTCCTAATTATCAGTCGATTACGATACGCTCCAGCGTGTTGAAGCGGGCGGGGTCGGCGGGGCGTTCGATGCGGATGTAGTTGCCGGTGTAGCCGCCCATCATGCCGTCCTTCACGCTGGATTCCCAGAGAACGGTTTCTTCCAGTCCCCGGTTGGCCGATACAAAGGCCGCGTGGAGTTCCTCGCAAAGCGCTTCCAGGCGGGCCACCCGCTCCGTCTTCACGCTGTCCTGCACCTGGTCCTTCCAGGTGGCCGCCCGCGTACCGGGCCGGCGGGAGTAGGGGAATACGTGGATGAAAGAGGGGCGGATGCGTTCCTTCAGGAAGCGGTAAGTTTCCATAAACAGTTCTTCCGTCTCTCCGGGCAGGCCCACGATGACATCGATGCCGAAAAACACCTGGGGTTCTCCGGGGCGTTCCATCGCCTGACGGATATAGTCGATGCGGGACGCGAACAGGGCTGTGTCGTAGCGCCGTCCCACGCGCCTGAGCAGGGTGTCGCTGCCGCTCTGCAGCGGGATGTGGAAGTGTCGCTGGAATTTGGTTCCGGAGGCAATCCAGTCTACGATTTCCGGGGTGATCAGATTGGGTTCGATGGAGGAAATCCGATAGCGCTCAATGCCCTCCACCTGGTTCAGCGCCTTCAAAAGGTCCAGGAAAGACTCTCCGCTGGTGCGGCCGAAATCGCCGGTGTTCACTCCTGTCAGGACCACTTCTTTCACCCCTTCGGCGGCAATGCTGCGCGCCATCTTCACCACCTCGCAGATGGGGATGTTGCGGCTCCGGCCCCGGGCAAACGGCACTGTGCAGTATGCGCAGAAATTGTTACAGCCGTCCTGCACCTTCAGAAAACTCCGCGTCCGCTCTCCGGAGGAAAAAGCCCCGAATACTGTGCCGGAGGAGGGTGTGCCGGCCGAAGATTCTGGCCACCCTCGGCCGGATAAGAGGGAGGGGCCCTCCGGCAGAGTGCGGAAGTCTACGACGGTGGATATGATCTGCGATTTCTCCGTGGCGCCGAAAACCCGCCATACGCCTTCGATTTCCAGCAGTTGCCCGCGGCGGAGTTCCGCGTAGCAGCCTGTGACTACGATGCGGGCGTCCGGAGCGGTCTTGTGGGCGCGGCGGATCAGGTTCCGGGACTTCTTTTCGGCCGTTTCCGTGACGGCGCAGGTGTTGATCAGATAGACATCGGCCTGCGAGGTCCAGGGCACCACCTCCCAGCCGGCGGCGACAAAACCGCGCTCGTAGGTGGATGTCTCGGCATAATTGAGCTTGCAGCCCAGGGTGGAAAAGGCTATCTTCATCTAGCAGAGGATCAAAAATACACAGGGACGCTTGCCGATGGTCACCGGCTGCTGCTTCCATTCCGACACTTTCCGCGTACGGATGAAGGCATCCGGGCAGGTGAGGTTCGCCGCCACGCACAGCTGGGTGTTGCCGCCAAGGCATTGCAGCATGTCGGCGAAGAGGGCGTCGTTGCGGTAAGGGGTTTCTATGAGAATCTGCGTCTGGTGCGCCTGAGCCGACCGTTTTTCCAGATTGCGCAGAGCCTGGCGCCGTTCCTCCGTCTTGGCCGGGATGTAGCCCACGAAAGCGAAGGACTGCCCGTTGAGGCCGGAGGCCATCAGGGCCAGCATGAGGGAGGAAGGCCCCACCAGCGGTACCACTTCTATCCCATGCCGATGGCAGAGTGCAACCAGGCGGGCGCCGGGATCTGCCACGGCGGGAAGACCGGCTTCCGAAAGCAGTCCCACGGAGTGTCCGTCGGCAAAGAGCTCCAGCAGCGATTCTACCGCGGCGGGGGCGGTGTGCTCGTTGAGTTCGCGGAATTCCAGCGCAGCGATATGCCCCTTCAGGCCTGCCTGCGAAAGGAAGCGGCGGGCGGTGCGGATTTCCTCCACCACGAAGCGCGAGAGTTCCGGAAGGATGCCCAGCACCGGTGCCGGCAGCACATCGGCCGGATTGCCTTCGCCCAGCGGGGTGGGGATGAGATAGAGTTTACCGTAATTGTTCATGGACAGGGGTGGATTTACCGGTGGAATCTATCTGGAGAATCTGCTCCCGGGTGGGCCTGCCCACGTTTTCCAGGGCCCGCTCTTCGCGCCGGCGGCGGGACGAGAACAGCTCCCGGAAGAACTGCCGGAAGGAGTTGAATTCCCGCTGGTAGGCAATGCCGGCGCCGTTCCGCTGACTGTTGTCCAGATAGGAAGTGTATATGTCGGCCGAATGGGAGAAGAGGTTCAGCCGCAGCGAACCGCTCCTGTTCAGCTTGATTTCTATGTCTATGTCGCCGGCTACCTCGTTGGTGGTGGTGCCCAGCACCTCCTTGTTTCCCACCGTGCCGTTCACCAGCACCCGGTTGTTGAACAGCTGCGTGCTCACGGCCACGTCGAAGAGGTTGGAACCGGTCTGGGTGCTCTGGTAGTTCAGGCCCAGGTCCAGCGGGATGTTCAGCTTCTGAAAAATGTTGTTCAGCTGGCCGGTCATGATACTGGAAACGTTGGAGACCAGTACATCCGTACCGTTGGTGGTAACGCCCGATTCTTCCGTGGGCAGGAAATTGCCCGCCAGCAGCAGGTAGAGGAACTGTTTCTGCACCTTGTCCTCGGAGTTGAAGGCGCCTTCCACCTGCGGCTGGATCAGGGGATCCAGGTCCGGGATGTCGATGTTGAAATCCACCTCCGGGTTCTTCAGCTTGCCCGAGACGTTGATCTCGCAGTTGACCGTTCGCCGTCCCACCTGGTTGCCCGATTCGTCATAGGAGGGCAGCAGGTTGGACATGTTGGCCTTGGTGGTATATACGCCCGTGACATCCAGGTCCGTGTCCCAGACATCGCCGTTGAAGCGGATGGTGCTGCCTTCCTGCAGGGAGAAGTTGCGGCCCACGAGGTTCATGACAGAGAAGCGCATGCTGCCGCCGCTGAGCGTATAATCCCCGCCCAGGGTGAACGTGCCCTGGGAGATGTTGCTGTCCATCTCGATGGTGCCGTTGCCGTTGGCGCTGATGGAGGTCTCCTCTCCCAGGTCCAGGTGTGCGGTGAGTTCCTGCGAAGCCCTGACACGCATTTTCATGGTGACGTTGCTGCTGCGCACTTCCGTCTTCCGGTTCAGGCTGAGCATCTGCTCGTAAGGGTCCAGGGCCACTTCTTCCGGGGCCGACGTGAACGTGAGCATCTCGCGGGAGCGGTCCTTGCCGGCCGTGTTCATGAGCAGGTGCAGGTCTCCTTTCTTGGTGCTGCTGGCATCGATGGACAGGAAGGTGCGGTCCAGCGGACCGGTGACGTCGACCCGGCCGCTGGCGTATACGTTGCCGTACATGAGGGAATTCACGCCGTAGGGGAGTTCCAGTGCCTTGATGCCGTTGAGCGTGGCATGGATGTCCGTCCGCATGTTCATGAAATTCCGGATGCCGTCGAAGAGGAGGCTGCCGGTGAGTTTGCCGCTGCCCCCCTCCCGGTCTCTCAGACGGATATCCGTAAAGTGTATGCCTTTGTCGTCCAGCGCCAGGTCTCCGCCGGCCAGGTAGGGTACGCGGGTAAAGTCCAGGGACAGCAGACCGTTGTCCAGCTTGAGGTCCCGGCTGCTCACATGCAGGTCCGGAAGTTCTCCCCGGGCCGATATCTCGCCGGACAGGGAACCGTCCAGGATGTTGAACAGGTCTGTCAGGAAGGGATGCACATATCCCAGATTGAACTGCTGCAGGCGCAGGAGGGCCTGCATCTCCTTGGTGGAGGGAGCCAGGGAAGCCTCTGCGGCAATGGTGCTGCGTCCGTCCAGGCGGTTGGTCAGGGAGGCGTCGAATCGCTGCGACTCTTCGTTCCAGACACTATTCAGGGAGAGGGTGCCCAGGCGCTTGCCGCCGAAATAGGTGGAGTCGCACTGGATGCCGGCCAGGAGACCCGGCATGGAAGACCCCGTGGAAAGCACCGTGGCACGGCCCGTGGCACTGCCTTCTATCCGGGGTATCTTGCCGGCGCCCAGCACGGTGTTCAGCAGGTCCAGCTTGAACTTGTCCATGATGACGGTGAGGGTGTCGGCCTGCGTGGGGGAATAGCCGCCGTCTACCAGAATCTGTTCGTCCTCATGGGCGGCCACCAGCCGGTTCACCTTGATGCCGCTGCGGGTATAGAGGATGTCACCGGAAGAGAGGCCCCAGCCGTCTCCCTCGTAGTAGATGTTGGAGGGGAGGGCGCGGGCCAGCACGGACAGGCCGTCCTGGTCCCGGGACAGTTCTCCGGAGAAGATGACCTCTGCGCGGGTGGCCTGTGCCGATTCGTTGTCAAAACTGTATCCCAGGCCCACCAGGTTATTGTCGGCATACAGGTTCAGGCGGTTGTTCCGCAGTTGGGAACCGCCCAGGGAGATGGCCGACCCCAGGATGTCTCCGTTGAGGGAACCGCCCGCATTGTCCAGGCTCAGCCGCAGGTCTTTCACATAACTATCGTTCCGGGCCAGGCGACCGGATTCCAGCTGCAGTTTCAGGGAACCGTCCCCGCCGATGTGCAGGCTGCCTTCCGTGCCGTTTTCCACATACAGGCCCGGCAGGATGAAGTTCAGGACCTGGTGCGCATCTCCTACCGTGGCATGGATGTCATAGGTGCCCCCCGAGAATGCTTCCGGTTCTTCTGCGGCGAGAGCCGGCAGTTCTTCGCCCAGCACCAGGGCCTTCAGGTCGCTCACGAAGTCTCCCAGGGGATGGTCTCCCACATAGCTGGCCTCCATGAAGTCGGCGTCCAGGCGGATGCGGTGCAGGTTGTCGTCGGCCGTGGCATTCACAGTGATGTCTCCCACGTGGTTGCGCCCGCCTTCGCCTTCCAGCACGATGTCCGTGGCTTTCACGGTGCCCAGCAGTTCCCGCTGCGCCGTGCGCACGAAGTTGGCGGTGGTGAGGAAACTGACCTTGGAACGTTCCCGGGGGTCTATGTGCAGGGCGTGCAGGTCTGCGTAGCCCAGCGACATAAAGAAATCCATGCCCATGTTCCGGGTTTGCGGAGACTGGTTGAACACCCCCTGGATGAGGAAATTCAGGTTGGGGTCTGCCGCCGTGATGCGCCCGTCGAAGGCATTTTTCTTATAGGTTCCGGCCGCCGATATATGGCTGTAGTCGTAGTCCAGGGCATGGAGGCGGTTGATTTTCAGGGAATCCAGCCGCAGTTCCGGACCCTTGTCGTGGAATTGGGCCTGCAGGCCGGTTTCCAGGCTGACGGGGCCCAAGGCCTTGATGCCGGTGATGCGGCCGATGTCCAGGTCCCGGGTGGTGACGGCGGCGTCAATGACCAGGGGACGGGACTGGAGATACAGGACATCCCCGAGGGTGATATCCATCCGGGCCCCGCCGATCCGGGATTCCAGGCCGCCGGTAAAATTCATCGTGTTCAGCGGGCCTTTCACCCGTCCGGACAGCGTGAAATACTCTCCGGGGGCCAGTTTCCTGAGGGAGCGGCTGTCCAGTGAAACCTTGGGAGACCAGTCCTTCACAAAGCCGCCCAGATTGGCCAGGGTGAAGCGGATCTCCTTAACCTGGAAGTCCAGCTGGGTATTGTCCGTGTCCGGAAGGCCCCGGATGCTGCCATCGGCCCTGATGAGAACCTGGTTGCGGAGGTCCCTTATCACGGCGTTTTCGATGGTAAGGTCTTTCACCGGGCCTTTCACATGGGCACTGAGGCCGCCTTCGAAGCGGGTGCCCTGCAGGCTGCTGTTGATGAGTCCCAGGGTTTCGGTGGCAATGACGGAACCTTCGCCCACGACAATGTCCAGGGCAATTCTCTCCGTGAAGTAAGAGTAGTCGTCCAGCGGACCCACGAAATCGGCCGTGGGCAGGATCAGGTGCGTGACGGGGCCGTTCCAGCCTTCCGCATCCTCTACATGGACCAGGCCCTTGCCCACACGCACTTTCTTCGCGTGGCCGTCGGTGATGTCCAGGCCGGCCACCTGTTCCTGCAGGTCCAGGTCGTCCACCTGGCCGGTGATGAGGTCATCGGCCATCTTCAGGTGGGACACATGGGCATTTTTGAGCAGGACGGACAGATGGTTCCAGTCTATGCTGCCTTCGGGCACGGAATAGCCCCTCTCCAGGTCTTTCCGGGCCAGGGGCAGGTTCTCCATCCGGAAATCCAGGTTATGGATGTCGACGCTGCGGGCCCGCAGGAGGTTTCCCCAGTGATATCCGGCGCTCTCTCCGCTTTGGGGCACGCGGAAAACGCGTTCCAGATTGGTGCGGGAATGCTCCGGGTTATCTGAATCCGGTTCCATGACCAGGTTGAAGGTACCGCCGTCCAGGGTGGCGCGGCTCACGTAGATGCTTTCTCCCCGCAGCAGTCCCAGTACGGAGAAACGGGCCGACAGATGCTTCACATACAGCACCGTATCCAGCTCCGGGACCACCGGGGCGCGGTCCAGCACCAGCAGGTCTTCGATGACGAAGGATTCCAACGGCTGCACCGAGGTGGTGCGGAAACTGATATCGGCATCCACCTTGTCTTCCATGTACTGGAGGATGCGTTTTCCCAGGGCTGTCTGCACGCGGGGAGACTGCAGCGCCACCAGCCCTGCTATGAACAGCAGGACCAGCAGGGCCAGGATCCAGCCCGCTATGCGGAGCCCTTTACCCATCTTAGAAATCTGCCATGCGGGATACGGGAGCCACGTCCAGCGGCGTGCGTACGCCCGCCTTGTACTGGAACCAGCCGGCTACGGCAATCATGGCCGCGTTGTCCGTGGTGAACTTGAATTCGGGAAGGTAGGTGTTCCAGTGCCGCTTCCGGCCCTCCGCCTCGATGCGCTCCCGGAGGCCGCTGTTGGCACTGACACCGCCGCCGATGGTGATTTCCCGGATGCGGGTTTCCTTGGCGGCACGGATGAGCTTGCCCATGAGCACGTCGATGAGGGTTTTCTGGAAACTGGCGCACAGGTCTTCCTTGTTGTTCTCCAGGAACTGGGGTTCTTTGGCCATTTCGTCGCGGACAAAGTACAGCAGCGAGGTTTTGACGCCGCTGAAACTGTAGTCCAGGCCGGGGACGTTGGGTTTGGCGAAGTGGAAGCGCTCCGGGTTGCCCTGGCGGGCCAGGCGGTCGATGACGGGGCCGCCGGGATAGCCCAGTCCCAGCATCTTGGCGCATTTGTCGAAGGCTTCGCCCACGGCGTCGTCGATGGTTTGCCCCAGGATTTCGTAATCCAGGGGACTGTTTACTTTCACGATCTGGGAATTGCCCCCGGAAACCAGCAGGCACAGGTACGGGAAGGAAGGCTCCCGGACCGGAACGTCCTTCTGGCGGACGAAATTGGCCAGGATGTGCCCCTGGAGGTGATTGACCATGACCATGGGGATGTCCAGGGAAAGGGACAGGGCCTTGGCGAAGGAGGTGCCTACCAGCAGGGAGCCCAGCAGGCCGGGCCCGCGGGTGAAGGCGATGGCCGTGAGGTCCTGCGCCTGGATGCCGGCCTTGCGGAGAGCCTCCGAAACCACCGGAACGATGTTTTGTTCGTGGGCGCGGGACGCCAGTTCCGGTACAACGCCGCCGAAGTCTTTGTGTACCTGCTGCGAGGCGATGACGTTGGACAGCAGCACCCCGTCCCGGAGCACGGCTGCCGAAGTATCGTCACAGGAGGATTCTATTCCCAGTATGATGTCTGCCATGGTTCAATCGATTTTTTCTGCACAATTGATGCCGTCCAGGGCCGATGAAACGATGCCCCCGGCATAGCCGGCCCCTTCCCCGCAGGGGTACAGCCCCGGCAGGTCCACGTGCTCCAGGGTTTCGGGATTCCGCGGCAGGCGGATGGGGGAGGAGGTGCGGGATTCCACGCCCAGGAGGAGGGCGTCGTTGGTATAGTAGCCGTGCATCTGCCGGTCTATCTGCGGGAAGGTTCTTCTCAGGCGCAGGGCCACGTGCTCCGGCAGCAGTTCGTGCAGGGGCGCGCTCACCGTGCCGGGATGATAAGAGGTTTTGGGAAGGTCTTTGGATACGATGCCCCGGCAGAAATCCTTCATCCGCTGGGCGGGTGCGCTCAGGGGATGCCTTCCGCCGTGTTCCTGCACATAGCGGAACATGGTCCGTTCAATGTCCCGCTGGAAATCCATCAGGGCGAAAGGACCTTCATAGGTGGCCGGCTGGTCCCCGGGTTCTATCTGCACCGCCACCCCGGCATTGGCCCACTTGGAATTGCGGGCAGCGTTGGACATGCCGTTCAGCACCACTGTGCCGTCTTCCGTGGAGGAAGGCACCAGGATGCCGCCGGGGCACATGCAGAAGGAGAAAACGCCGCGCTCTTCCACCTGCTGGACAAAGGAATACTCCGCCGTGGGCATAAAGGGCTGGTACTTGCCGTGGTAGCGGATCTGGTTGATGAGCCACTGGGGATGCTCTACGCGTACCCCCAGGGCAAAACCCTTGGCTTCCAGCGCCCAGCCTTTGCGCTGGAACAGTTCGTAGATGTCCCGGGCGCTGTGGCCGGTTGCCAGGATCACCTGGGACGCCGTGTAAACGGTGGAACCGCAGTGAACCTCGTACACGGCTTCCGTCATGCCCGGCTTGTTTGTCATGCCCGGCTTGTTTGTCATGCCCGGCCCCGACCGGGCATCTTTCCGGACAATGTCCGTTACCCGGCTGTCAAAATGGTATTCTCCGCCGTGTTCTTCGATGCATCGGCGGATGTTCTTGACCACTTCCGGCAGTTTGTCCGTGCCGATGTGCGGATGTGCGTCGATAAGGATGTCTTCGTGGGCGCCGAAGGCCACCAGCTGGTGCAGCACCTCCCGGATATCCCCCCGCTTGGAAGAGCGGGTAAAGAGTTTTCCGTCGCTGAAGGCCCCGGCACCGCCTTCTCCGTAGCAATAGTTGGAATCCGGGTCGATGACGCCTTCCGTGGACAGCTTGGCCATGTCTACCTTCCGGCGCTCCACATCCTTGCCCCGCTCCAGGACAATGGGCTTGAGGCCCTTCTGGAGCAGTTTCAGGGCGGCGAACATGCCGGCCGGGCCTGCGCCCACCACAATCACGGGCCGGGCCTGGTGCACGTCCAGATAAGGAGCCACCCGGTAAGGCTCGTAGGTTTCTCCTTTCCGGTAGGCCTGTATGCGATAGCGGTACAGGATGTCCTGCCGGGCATCTACGCTGCGGCGTACCACCACGGTTTCCCCGACGGCCTCCGGCCTTACGCCCAAGGCCTTGGCGGCCGCTTCCCGCAGCTGCTCCGGAGCCAGTTCCCTGCCTATCTTCTGTGCTATCTCAAACTCTTTCATGCATCCAGTTGTGCCAGGGCAAAATCGTAGGCACCCACGGAAATGGCCTGCGAAGTGCCAATCTTGTCGATGCAGATGCCTATGCGCTTCTGCGGATCGTAGGTGACGGTTTTGTCCGTTCCCCATATTTTGAGCTCGCGGGCGTCTCCCTTGGCGAAAGCGGCGAATTCGGCTTCGTCGTCCAGGTTGTACACTTTCATCTGCACGCGCTGCAGGACGTCGCCGGAAAGGGTGCGCACCGTGCCGCGCATCTCTTCCAGAAGGGCCGGCATGAAGTATTTGGCCGATGCCGATATGCCGCCGCCGATGACCACCAGACCGTCCATCAGCTGGACGGCGGTGGTGATGGCCAGGCCGGCCACGTGGCCCATCTCCGCAAAGGCTGCTCGTGCCGCCTGGGCATCACCGGGCTTTTTGCCTTCCGCGATGTCGTAAATATCCTTGGGGGTGAGACTGGGATCCTGCTCCCCGGACTGCTCCGCATACACGCGTTTGACGGCGCGGATGGCTACGCTGTCTTCCAGGATGACGCCCTGGATGTGCGGATTGGGCAGGCAGTAGGTTTCCACGCAGGAATTGTCGCCGCGGTTGAGCTGGCCGTTGAGGACGCAGCCGATGCCGAAACCGGTACCGAAGGTATAGCCGATGAGGTTGTTATAGCGTTTGCTGCTCCCGGCTGCCGCCAGTTTCTCGTTTACTTCCGGCAGCGCGCCGCTCAGGGCTTCGCCGAAGGCAAAGAGGTCTCCGTCGTTGTTGATGAACACCGGTATGCCGAAAACCTCCTGCAGATACGGTCCCAGGGCCACGCCATCCCGGAAGGAGGGGAAGTTGGGCAGGTACCCGCCGATGATGCCGGCCGGATAGTCCGCGGGACCGGGGAAAGCGAAGCTGATGGCTACGGGCTGCAACTTGCTGCCCAGCTGGTTGATCACCGTCTTGAAGCCGGTGACCATGGTCTCCAGGCACAGTTCCAGGTTATTGGCATTGGAAGGGAGCGTAATGGTTTCCAGCAGGAATTCTTCTCCCTTCATGGCATTGAAACGCAGGGAGTTCCCGCCGGCATCCAGCGTGAGTACAACCCTTGCATCGTTCTTGTATTTTCCCATAGGATATTTAAAGATTAATTTTAATCTTCAAATATCGGCAAAAAAGCGGAAATATCCAATTATAGTTTGATGACGGCCTTTCCGCTGCGTCCGTCGATGCACACCGTGAGGGCTTTGTCCAGCCTCACGTGGCGCAGCCAGCGGGTTTCCTGTACGGCCGGAAGGGCGTCCAGGACGCTCAGGTCCAGGGAATCGCCGGGACGGGTATACGGGTCCACGTTCACGTAGCCGGCATTGAACGAGGTCAGGTTCTGGAAAAAGTGGGTTCCCTGGCTGGGGTCTACGCGGAAGTCCGGCAGCGAGCATTCCACCAGGGCCTTGGCCTCGGAGATGTCGCTCCAGGCCACGGGAACGCCCAGGGTAGGGATGCTGGAGCCCCAGCGGCCATAGCCGATAAGTACATACTGGCGTCCTTCGGAGAGCATGCGGGCATTCAGTTCCCTCAGTTCGGCAGCCATCTCCAGGGTCTTCATCTTGTCAAAGCTGTCCGCTTTCAGGTATACCACATCCTGCAGGTCCGGGAGCCAGCCGGTGCCCAGGGCGCTGCCGGAGTTTACCACAGCGTGGGAACAGTCAATCTGGGTCCAGTCCACGTTGGTGAGCAGGCTGTCGGAGGATATGGGTCTGATTTGCAGGGCGTTGAAGATGCCCGTCTGAAGGTCTGCTGCAAATTCCAGCTCTACGCTGCACTGCATTTCCTCCGAACAGATGTCCACGAGTTTCTGGACGATGTCGGCCAGCGGGAACGTATTGTAACGCAGCACATGGGCGAAGGTGACGGCCCGGGGACCTTTCACGAAGGGGGAGTCTACCATGCGCTGATTCTCGTAGTCGTAAGTGGAGACCACCTTGTTGAAAGAGGCGAACTGGCCGCAATCCGTAATGGGGATGCGCTCCAGGTTCACGGCGTCGTCCACGGAGGTCTTGAACTTTTCCGGAAGCAGGTTCAGGGCATACATCACCTGCTGTGTATCCCGCATGCAAAGTTCCGGCGTCGAGGTCTGGAGCACGTGTTTGGGATAGGCCGGGGAGAAGCGCAGCACCTGTTCTCCGTCCACCACCGCCTTGCCCAGGCCGTAGGCCAGCTTCACGATGCCTTCTTCGGCCCGTTCGTGGCCGATGGGATAGAAATTCACGCTGCGGGCCACGCCGGAGAGGGTGGGGAAGAAGTAGCCGTTCTCCTGGCTGCCGCACACCTCCTGCAGGATGATGGCCATCTTCTCTTCGGAGATGACGTTGGCCGTGGCCGTGATATAGCCGCGGGAGGCTGCGAAGTACACGGAGGCATATACGCTCTTGATGGCTTTGGCAATGAGGCGCAGCTGCTGGTCCTCGTTCTCAACGGCCGGCAGCATATAAGTGGAGTATACGCCGGCAAACGGCTGATAATAAGAGTCTTCCAGTTTGGACGATGAACGCACGGCGAGCGGCGTCCGCACCACGCGGATGAACGAACGCAGTGCCTGCATCAGGTCTGCGGGAAGGTTGGACGACACGAATTCCGACAGGATTTCGGCGTCGGAGATGTCGGCATTGATGACGTACTGCAGGCCGTTTTCCAGGATGAAGCGGTCGAAGTATTCCGTGGCGATGACCAGCGTCCGGGGCACGGTCAGGTGCACCCCTTCCCAGTTTTCGTACAGGTTGTGCTTGTACAGTACGCGGTTCAGGAAGGCCAGCCCCCGGGCTTTTCCGCCGATGGAACCCTCGCCGATGCGGGAGAACCAGATGGCGTCGTTGTAGGTTTCCGGCTGGAAGCGGGCCACTACGCCCAGGCTCTGTTTTACGCGGTAGCGGTGGATGCTCTCGCAGGCGGCTTTCCGGTAGTCGTCCATCTCCTGGAAATTGCTGTTCTTGATGGCCATGCCTTCCTGGAAAAGGCCGCGGGCCAGCATCCAGCGGGAGATGTAATTGGTGCTTTTGAGGCGCTCCAGTTCCTTTTCCGGCAGCCGGGCGATGAGCTGTTCGGCCTCCTGCAGGTCGTGTGCACGGCCCAGTTCCCGGCCGCGGGTGTCCTGCGCCACAAAATCGCCGAAGCCGAATTCCTTGCCGATATATTCCGACAGCTCATGCGTGAGGGTTTTGGAACGTTTCATCAGGAAGCCGGCGCGGATGCTCTGCGCCACGGCCCGCATGCTCTCCTGCGAACTTTGCATGAGGATGGGCATCTTGGGAATCTCCCGCCGGATCATCTTGCACAGGTCCACGCCGGCGTCCAGCTTTTCCAGGGCCGGTTTGTCGCCGCGGTGCAGCACGAAACCAATGTCGGAAATGACCCCCAGCAGATTCTCCTTATACTGGTTGAACAGGGTCACGGCGTCGTCGTAGTTGGTGGCCATCAGGATTTTGGGCCGGGCACGTTTGCGGAAAATCTGCTGCTCTTCGTTCAGGGCGTCGCGTACGGCCTCTATGTTCTGCTGCAGCACCATCTTGTACAGGAGGGGCAGATAGGTGGAATAATAGCGCACCGAGTCCTCTACCAGCAGGATGCACTGGACGCCGCCCCGGAGGATGTCCGTGGGGGCATTCATGCTGTCTTCCAGCAGCTTGATGATGGCGATGATCAGGTCCGTGCTGCCGTTCCAGTTAAAGATATAGTCTATGCAGCTGTGGTCGTGGTTTTCCAGTTGCCGATACACTTCCTTGGAGAAGGAGGTCAGGAGCACGACGGGCATGTCGGCATGGTTCTCCTTCATCTGGGCGGCAAAGTGGAAAACGTCCACCTCGCCCACGTTGTACAGGGTAATGACCAGGTCCCATCGCTCGCCGGCAGCCTGTTTTTCCAGGGCTTCCCGGGTAGATGACACGCGCTCGAACACGGGCGGCCCGCTCAGGTTCAGGTCTGCGTATTCCTTGGCGATGCGCATGTCCAGCCGGCCGTCTTCCTCCAGCGAAAAATTGTCGTAGTTGTTGCACACCAGCAAAATCCGCCGGATGCGCCGTGCCATCAGCGCGATGGTTTCCATGGTTCAGTCGATTTAGTTTATACCAGTCCCTGGTCTGTCATGGCACCGGCCACTTTGATGAAGCCGGCCAGGTTGGCGCCCTTGACGTAGTTCACGGTGCCGTCTTCCTCGGTGCCGTATTTCACGCAGGCGTCGTGGATGTCGGTCATGATGCGGCGGAGGTATTCGTCCACTTCCTCGGCGGTCCAGTGCTGGCGCATGGAGTTCTGGCTCATTTCCAGGCCGGAAGTGGCTACGCCGCCGGCGTTGGAGGCCTTGCCGGGGGAGTACAGCAGGCCCGCGCCCTGGATGACGCGGATGGCCTCCGGGGTGGTGGGCATGTTGGCGCCTTCCGCTACGCAGATGCAGCCGCCGGCCACCAGTTTTTCGGCATCGGCCTTTTCAATCTCGTTCTGCGTGGCGCAGGGGAGGGCAATGTCGCAGGGAATGCCCCAGGGACGCTCGCCGGGATAGTAAGTGGCCTGCGGGTACTTCTGGACATACTCTTTGATTCGGCCGCGGCGGATGTTCTTGAGTTCCAGCACGTAAGCCATCTTCTCTTCATTCAGGCCTTCGGGGTCGTAGATAAAGCCGTCGGAGTCCGAGAGGGTCTGGACGATGGCGCCCAGGCGCATGGCTTTCTGCGAAGCATACTGGGCCACGTTGCCGGCGCCGGATACGTTTACCCGCTTGCCCTGGAAGCTCTCTCCGCGGGTGGCCAGCATCTGCTCGGCAAAGTAGCACAGGCCGTAACCGGTGGCTTCCGGGCGCAGCAGGGAACCGCCCCAGTTGAGGCCTTTGCCGGTGAGGGTGCCGGAGAATTCGTCCCGGAGGCGGCGGTACTGGCCAAAGAGGAAGCCGATCTCACGGCCGCCCACGCCGATATCGCCGGCCGGAACGTCCGTGTTGGGGCCGATGTGGCGGTACAGTTCGGTCATGAAACTCTGGCAGAAACGCATGACTTCCCCGTCCGACTTGCCGCGCGGGTTGAAGTCCGACCCGCCCTTGGCTCCACCCATCGGCAGGGTTGTAAGGGCGTTTTTGAAGGTTTGCTCAAAGGCCAGGAACTTCATGATGGACAGGTTCACGCTGGGGTGGAAGCGGATACCGCCCTTGTAGGGGCCGATGGCGCTGTTGCACTGCACGCGGAAGCCGCGGTTGATCTGCACCTCGCCACGGTCGTCCATCCACGGAACGCGGAAGATGACAATACGTTCCGGTTCCACGATGCGTTCCAGGATTTTTTGGTCTATCAGATGGGGGTAGGCGGTGACATAGGGCGCCACGCTTTCCACTACTTCCCTGACAGCCTGATGAAATTCGGCCTCCCCGGGATTCTTGGCAATGACCTGACCCATGAAGCCTTCAATGTAATTCTTGGTAAAAGTATCCATATACTTGGGGATTAATACACTACTAACCTGCAAATTTACGGAAATCCCCGTTTTTTTCCAATTTTTTTTGTCCGGCCCCGAGTGTGCGCCCTGCCTGGCCTCGAAACCTTGTCCCCCCGTCCGTTTTTGCACCCTATAACGCACTTTTGGGCGTTTTTCGCGTTACACGTTGCATGGGGGTGCACCCTATAACGCACTTTTGGGCGTTTTTCGCGTTACACGTTGCATGGGGGTGCACCCTGTAACGCACTTTTGGGCGTTTTTCGCGTTACACGTTGCATGGGGGTGTACATATCAGGTATGTGCAGCGTGTGGTGGGGGCAGTGGGTGAGGCGGGGCGGCGATTGGGCGGCGTCTCCGGGGCGGCGTTCCAGGGCAGTGTCGCCGGGGGATGCACCGCCGGGCGAGCCGTGCCGAAGAATCACGAAATCTGCGAATAGTCCTTGGAAAGGTATTTGTCTTTGCGGAGTTCGGCCGCGAGGGGGGCATTCGCCGGTTTTTCCAGGGTGGGGTCCTGGTCCAGGATTATCTGGGCGTAGGCGCGGGCATCGGCCAGGATGAGCCCGTCCTTGGCCAGGGAGGCGATGTTCAGGCTGATCGGCAGGCCGCTCTGCTGGGTGCCTTCCAGGTCTCCGGGGCCTCGCATCTTCATGTCTTCTTCGGCCAGTTCGAAACCGTTTTCCGTGGCCACCATCAGATCCAGGCGCTTCTGGCTTTCCTTGGACACCTTGGTGCCCTTCATGAGGATACAGTAGGAACGTTCCGCGCCGCGCCCCACCCGGCCGCGCAGCTGGTGCAACTGGCTGAGGCCGAAGCGTTCTGCGCTCTCGATGACCATCACGGAGGCGTTGGGGACATCGACCCCCACTTCTATTACGGTGGTGGAAACCAAGATGTTGGCCCGGCCCGCCACAAAGGCATCCATGTTGAACGCCTTTTCCTGGGCGGACTGCTGTCCATGGACGATGGCCACCTTATACTGCGGCAGCGGAAAGGCTTTCACAATTTCTTCGTATCCCAGTTCCAGGTTCTTGTAGTCCAGTTTTTCGCTTTCGAAAATGAGCGGATATACAATGAAGGCCTGCCGCCCCTTGGCTATTTCGTCCCTGATGAAATTGTGCATGGCGTGCCGCTTGCTTTCCCCCACGCAGAGGGTTTGGACGGGCTTTCGGCCGGGGGGCATTTCGTCTATCACGGAAACGTCCAGGTCTCCGTACAGGGTCATGGCCAGCGTACGGGGAATGGGGGTAGCCGTCATCACCAGCACGTGCGGGAATACCCCTTGCCAGCCCTTGTTCCAAAGGCGCGCCCGCTGTTCCACCCCGAAGCGGTGCTGCTCGTCCACGATGGCCAGCCCCAGGGCCCGGAATTGCACCGTGTCTTCGATGAGCGCATGTGTGCCTATCAGGATGCCGATGCTGCCGTCCTGCAGCCCCGCATGGATCTCCCGCCGGGCGGCCGCCCCGGTGCTGCCGGTGAGCAGCGCACAGCGTACGCCGGTGGGTTTCAAGTATTTGCAAACGTTGGTGTAATGCTGCTGGGCCAGCACTTCCGTGGGCGCCATGATGCAGGTCTGGTAGCCGTTTCCCACGGCGATGAGGGCCGACAGCACGGCCACCATGGTCTTCCCCGAGCCCACATCGCCCTGCAGGAGGCGGTTCATCTGGTGCCCGCTGCGCATGTCTTCCCGGATTTCCCGGATTACGCGCTTCTGCGCACCCGTGAGCTGGTACGGCAAGGCATTATAGCAGGCATTGAAGGCATCGCCCACGGCCGGCATCCGGAAGCCCACGGCACTGCGGCTGCGCACGTATTTCTGCTTCAGGAGCGACAGCTGCAGCAGGAAAAGTTCCTCGAATTTAAGCCGATAACTGGCCTTTCCCAGGGCCGTCTGGTCCACCGGGAAATGGATTTGCCGCAAAGCGAAAGTGAGCGGGACCAATCCTTTTTCCTTGAGGATGTAGTCTGGCAGGGTTTCCTGCAAAGTGGGCAGGATATGCTCCAGGACCGTTGCCATGAGTTTGGTCATCATGCGCCCGGTGATGCCCCCGTTTTTCAGGCGCTCGGTGGAGGGATAAACGCCCGTCAGCACGCCGGCGGGGCTGTTGTCGGGCGCATCCACCTCCGGATGGACCATGTTCAGTTTTCCGTTGAATACGGAGGGTTTTCCAAAAAAGATGAAGGTATTTCCGGGCCGAAGCTTTTCGTGCATCCACTTCACGCCCTTGAAGAACACCATCTCCATCTCCCCGCTGCCGTCGCTTACCCAGGCCGACAGCCGCGAGACCGCATTGTATTTGAGTTTTTCCGGCGGCAGTTCCACGCCGTTCTTGCCAAAGAGGCGCACCTTCTGTACCGTAGCCCGCACCTGGACCTGCGCCAGGTCCGGCTGGACATCGGCAATGGGCACGATGCTGCTGCGGTCTATATAGCGGAAAGGATACAGGTGCACCAGGTCTCCCACCGTGGCGATGCCCAGTTCGGCCTGCAGAAGCTCTGCACGCTTGGGCCCCACCCCGGGCAGGTATTGTATGCCGGTTCCCATATCCATACCTTGCAAATATAGCATTTTTGCCCGTGAATTCCGCATCCTCCCGCCCTTTTCGTCCCGTTTGCTCGGGGAATCGCCTCTCATCCGCTGCACATACCAGGTATGTACACGCTCCCATGCAACGTATAACGCGGAAAACGCCCAAAAGTGCGTTACAGGGTGCATACCCATGCAACGTGTAACGCGAAAAACGCCCAAAAGTGCGTTATAGGGTGCACCCCCATGCAACGTATAACGCGAAAAACGGCCAAAAGTGCGTAACAGGGTGCCACACTGCCTCACTCGCTGCACATACCAGGTATGTACACACGCCGTATGTACACGCGCCCATGCAACGTGCTACGCGCAAAACGTTTTGCGGGTCCGAGTTTTGTTGTATCTTTGGGCAAAAATATCGGCTATGGGAACAATTAAATGGTTTGGCGGTTTCCTGGGGTGGGTTGTCCTGGGCCCGATCGGCGCGTTGCTGGGGTATCTGGCCGGCGCCGCGTTCGAGGGATATCTGGAAAGGTCGGAGCAGGGTGGGCCGCGGGGCTGGTCGTCAGGCGGGTCTCAGGGTGGGCCCCAGCGGCGCCGTACCTATTCGCCCGAGGAGCAGCAGAACAGCTTCATCGTGAGCTTGTTGGTGTTGTCGTCGGCCGTCATCCGGGCCGATGGCAAGGTGCACCCGACGGAAATGGACGCCGTGAAGGATTTCATCCGCCGCAATTTTGGCGAGCAGGCCGTTCCGGAGGCCATCCGCATCCTGAATCGGCTCAACGGCCAGCAGGTAAACATCTATTCGGTGGGCGGCCAGATCGCCGCCAACATGAATTATTCCCAGCGGCTGCAACTGTTCCACTACCTTACCCGGATCGCCGTGGCCGACGGAGAGTTCCACAAATCGGAAAAATCCGTTCTGGAAGCCATTGGAACGACCATCGGCCTCAGCGACGCCGACACGTCCTCCATCATTTCCATGTTCTACAAGGAAAACAGTTCGGCCTATTCCGTGCTGGGAATTCCGCCCTCCGCTACGGACGACGAAGTGCGCACGGCCTATCGCCGGATGGCCATGAAGAATCATCCGGACAAAGTGGCTACCCTGGGCCCCGAGGTCCAGAGAGCCGCCGCGGAAAAGTTCCGCCAGATCCAGGACGCCTACGAAACCATCAAGCGCGAGCGCGGAATGGCGTAATGGCGCAGGTCTGAGGGACTTACGGCTGCAGGGCTACAAAAACCGGTTTGGGGAGGTGGATGCGGCGGCCGGTGTCTTGAAGAAGGCCGGTGGCCGGGTCCCGCCGGTAGATTTCTATCTGGTCGCTGTCCCGGCAGGCCACGATGGCCAGGTCTTTGGTAATGCAGAAGTTCCGCGGATGCGGGCCGGTGTGCTGGTAGCCCCGGGAAGTCAAAGTACCGTCGGCGGCCACCGAGAAGATGGCGATGCCGTCGTTGAGCAGGCGCAGGCTGGCATAGAGGTATTTCCCGTCCGGGCTCAGATGGATATCGGCCGCACCGCGGGCGTTTACCTGATCTGCCTTCACCACCTGCCGGAGCGTGAGGCTGCCGTCCCGGTAATCGAAGACGGCCACGTCGCCGGAGAGTTCCCCGATCACGTAAAGGTGCGTCCCCGGGGCGTCGAACAGGAGGTGGCGGGGGCCGAAGTCGGCCGGCAAACGGGCGGCAATCCGGTAATTGGAGATGCGTCCGGTGATATCTAAGGAACCAATGGCGTCTGCGCTGAACTCGCTGAACAGCAAGTGCTTACCATCCGGCGTGAATACCGTGCAGTGCACGTGGGGCTTGTCCTGCCGCGAAAGGTCCGGGCCGCCGGTGCCGCTCACGATCAGG
Organism: uncultured Bacteroidia bacterium; assembly: GCA_902784435.1. Lineage (GTDB taxonomy): Bacteria > Bacteroidota > Bacteroidia > Bacteroidales > UBA932 > Cryptobacteroides. The sequence goes on from CACZUR010000005.1 coordinate 39,029, forward strand.
GAGTCCAGCGGGCCGATACCGCCCCCTTCCTGCAGCGGATAAAGGGCCAGCGTGCCGCCGCTGTAGTTGGCGACGGAGAGCAGCCGGCCGTCGGTGGCCACGTAGCAGGGATCTTCACCGCCTTGCGGAAGGCCGGTGGGCTGGCTGCCCAGGCACGTGAAGCCGTTCCCGCCATAGTGCCAGGCATAGACGGAAGCCGTGCTGTCCGGCATTTCGCTCACGGCGTACACCTTGCTCCCATGCAGGGCCAGGAAAGAAGGATTGGGCATGGCGGCCTTGGCAATCACTTCTCCGCTCTCAAAGTCCAGGGCATAGAAGCCGTCGGAGTAGGTACCCACAAACAGGGTGGCCTGCCGATGCAAACAGGCCGGCGCCAATAACAAAAGCCCCAGCATCAGCGAACACGCCGGCGCCCATGACAGCAAACCGCCAATCGCCCAAGAGAGCAGCCTTTTCATCAGTCTTTCATCCAGCGGTCCAGCCAGTCAAAATAGGAACGATGCCAATACAGGGCGTTTTGAGGCTTCAGGATCCAGTGATTCTCGGTGGGGAAGACGATGAGCCGGGACGGCACGCCCATCATCTGGGCGGCGTTGAAAGCGGCCATGCCTTCGTCTACGGGAACGCGGAAGTCCGACCCGCCGTGGATGCACAGGATGGGCGTGTGCCACTGGCTCACCAGTTTGTGCGGGGAATGGGCGTAATGGCGGACGGCCTGGGCCTTGGTGCTCCAGGGGGAACCGGCCTGCTGCAGGCCGCCGAAGGTAACGCCGTCTCCGGCAGGTCCCGTCTGGCCCGGCTCAAAGGCATATTCCATGGGAATGCCGCCGTTGTCCCAGTTGGGGAACCACATTTCTTCGGTGGTCATGTACATGTGCTCTTCGTTGAAAATGCCCGCGTGGGCGATGAAGCAGTCGTACACATCCCCGTGGATGCCGGCCAGGTAATACACGCTGTAGCCGCCGTAGGAGGCACCGCAGGCAGCCACGCCGCTCACATAAGGTTCGGCCTTGATGTCGCGGGCCGCCGTCAGGTAGTCCTGCATGTTCAGGCCGATGTAATCTCCGGAGATTTCCTCGCACCAGGGCTGGCCGAAAGCCGTTGTGCCGCGCCGGTTGGGAAGCACCACCACATAGCCCTGATGGCACATCAGGAGATAGTTCCAGCGGTAGCTCCAGCCCTGCGAAAGCGTGCCCTGGGGGCCGCCCAGGCAGATTTCAATGGCGGGATAGGTCTTGGATGCGTCGAACTGCGGCGGATACAGGACCCAGGTGAGCATCTTCTGCCCGTCTACGGTGTCCAGCCAGCGGGCCTCGGTGTCGTGCTTGTCCAGTTGGTCCAGCAGGTGGGCGTTCTCGAAGGTAATCTGACGGATGCTGTTGTCCGTGACGGCCACCAGTTCCGTGGGGAAGTCCATGGAAGCGTAGGTGGTGAGGAGGGTGCCGTCCTGCAGGACGCCGAAGGGCGAGCCGAAGTCGAACCACAGGTTGTCGGCCGTGAGACGGAAGAAGGCGGGTTCTTCCTCCTGGGGCACCACGTTGAAGATGCCCTGGATGCCCTCGGCCAGGGCGGAGAAGTAGATGGACTGGCCGTCGGCCGCCCATACGGGTGCGTCCACATTATATTTGAACGATGCGGTGAGTTCGCGGATATTCTCCACGGAAGGAAGGGCGCCCTGGCCTTCGCCTTCCTGCGAATAGATGACATCGGCCAGCATCAGGCGCACTTTGTCGGCCTCATAGCCGTCGCGCTCCATGGACAGCCACAGGAGGCGGCTGCCGTCCGGGCTCCAGACGGGATGGGTGTCGTATCCGCCCTGGAAGGTGACCTGGGAGGTTTCACCGGTGAGCGGGCAGTAAATATAGATGCAGGTGTTGGTGGAGAAGGCGTATTCCTTGCCGCTGAGTTTCTTGCAGGCATAGGCGATGTACCGGCCGTCCGGGCTCCAGCAAAGGTCCGCGATGTCGGAGAACGGGCCGTTGGGCAGCTCGAAGAAGGCCTCCTCCGGGCCCAGCAGGTCCAGGCCTTCCGTGACGGTGCCGTTCCCGAGCGAGGCCAGGAACGTATGGGCAATCTCCGTGCGCCAGTGGTCCCAGTGGCGGTACATCAGGTTTTCCGTGGCATAGGCCTGCGCCTGGGACAGCAGCGGGTCTGTGTCTGCGGGAACTTCTACGTCGGAGTGCACGGCCTGCACGTAGAGCATCTGCGAGGCGTCGGGGGAGAGGAGATAGTCGTCTATCCCGTTCTCTAACTGAGTGAGCTGCACACGTTTCCCCAGCTTCCCGTTCTTGTAGGGCGCCTTGAAAAGCTGCCCGCCCTGCAGGAAGAAGACGGCGTCTCCCTCCGGGCTCCAACGGGCCGATGCAATGCTTTTCCCGTCCATGGTCAGCTGCACGGGTTCCCCGCCTTCTACCGGGATGGTGAACAGGTTGCGCACGCTGCGGTTCTCTTCGATGGAGGTGTAGCTCACGCCATAGAGGATGGTTTTGCCGTCCGGCGACAACTGAGGGTCCGTCAGGCGCCCCAGGGACAGGAGCACTTCCGGGGTCATGTGCCCATCGGCAATTTCCAGGGACGACGGGCCGATATAACCTTTCTGCGGTTTCATTTCGCTGTTGTTGCAGGAGACGACGGCGGCCAGGGCCGACGCTCCCAGGATCAAGGATTTAAGGTTCATATAATAATAAGGCTTTGTTTAATGCTTCCCGGACGCTGGCGCGGAGGCTTTCGGGCTCCAGGACCTCCAGCCGGTTGCCGCGGCAGCACAGGTCCATCAGGAAATTGGGGTTGGGGATGACCCGGAGGGCGAAAATGCAGCTGCCATCCTTCTCGCGGGACACCAGCGTCTGGCTGGGGTGCAGGGGCAGGTCCTGCAGGTAGGCGGCTTCCCGCTCCGTGGCGCGGATCTTTACCAGGACGGGGGCGTCTCCCTCCGGCAGATAGATGCCGTAACTGTCCTGGAACAGCCGGTCTACGTTGAAGTCCCGGGGCATCTTGAAACTCTCCGGCAGGGATTCCATGGCCTGGATGCGGTCCAGCGCATAGGTGCGCAGGGCCCCGGCTTCCTCGCTGTAGGCCACCAGATACCAGCGTTTGGCGAATTCCTTGACGGCATAGGGGCGGATGGTGCGTTCGTCGGCCTCCGGGCTCATGTACTTGCGGTAGCGGATGCGGAGGACGGTGCTGTCCAGCATGGCCCGCATGGCCACGGTGAGCCATTTTTGCCCGGAAGGGACATCCTCTACGGCCACCCGGCCGCTCAGGCGCTCTTTTCCCAGCGTGAGCAGGCTGTTCACGGTAAAGGTGTTGATCAGGAAATCCACGGCCTCCCGCTTGTCCACCGCTGTTTCGCTTTCCTGGATGCGGTACGTGTTGGTGCTGCGGTCGCAGACGATGGGAATGCCGAAAATCTCTTCGACGGCCATTCTGTGGTTCAGGAAACTGCGCCGGGGATAGGACTCCCCGTAACGGGATTCCCAGCGGCGCTGCAGGGCCTGGAGCGTCAGTCCGGCGTCCCCGGCCTCCACGAAGGTTTGCACCAGAAAGATGTATTTACCAATCAGTTCCTGTACCATAGACTCACAAATTTACGAGCAAACCGAGAGAAAAGCAAATTATTTGCTAACTTTGCCCGATTGAAAGATGGAACACACGAAGCCGGCCATATTCCTGTACACCGACGGTGCTGCCAGCGGCAACCCCGGCCCCGGGGGCTATGGCGTGGTGCTGCGCTGCGGAGACTATGAAAAGGAACTCTCCGGCGGCTTCGCCCTTACCACCAACAACCGGATGGAACTGCTGGCCGTCATCGTCGGCCTGGAGCAGATCCGCTGGGACAACGCGGAGGTCCATGTGGTATCGGACTCTTCCTATGTCGTGAAAGCCCTGAACGAGGGCTGGCTGGACAAGTGGAAACGCACGGGCTTCAAGGGAAAGAAGAACGTGGACCTGTGGCTGCGCTTCGACACCGTCTACCACAGGCACAGGGTGGCGTTCCATTGGATCAAGGGGCATGCCGGCCACCCCGAAAACGAGCGCTGCGACCGCCTGGCCGTGGCTGCCTATCATGCCGCCAACCTGCCGGAAGACAGCGGCTATACTGCAGAAAATTCATTGTTATGAGCTTACCTAAATTGGTCGTTGGCATCACCCAGGGTGACAGCAACGGTATCGGATACGAAGTCATTATCAAGTCGCTCGCCGACGAAAGGAGCCTGGATTCCTTTACCCCGGTCATTTACGGCTCGTCCAAACTGCTGGGCTTTTACCGGAAAACCCTCCACAACATAGGCCCGCTGGACGTGAACGTAGTCAATTCGGCCGCGCAGGCCAAGCAGCGCAAGATCAACCTGGTGAACTGCCTGCCGGACAACATTTATGCAGAACCCGGCCAGAGCACCCCGGACAGCGCCAAGGCCGCCATCAAGGCCCTGGAAACCGCTGTGAAAGACCTCAAGGACGGGCAGATAGACGTCCTGGTCACCGCGCCCATCAACAAGCGCGCCATGAACGAGGAAGGTTTCTCCAACACCGGCCACACGGAGTATCTCCAGAAGGAATTCGGCGCCTCCGACGTAACCATGATCATGGTCAGCGACCAGCTCAAGGTGGGCGTGGTAACGGGCCACATCCCGCTCCGGGACGTTTCCAGGACCATTACAAAGGAAAGCATCCTGAACAAACTGCGCATCATGAAGGCCTCGCTGGAGCGGGACTTCGGCGTGCCGGATCCCAAGATTGCCGTACTGGGCCTGAATCCCCATTGCGGCGACGGCGGCCTGCTGGGAGACGAAGAGCAGAACATCATCCTGCCGGCCGTCCAGGAGGCGCAGGCCCTGGGCATCCAGGCTTTCGGCCCGTATTCTCCGGACGGATTCTTCGGCCTGGGCAATTACAGCCGCTTCGACGCCACGCTGGCCATGTACCACGACCAGGGCCTGGCGCCTTTCAAGGCCATCGCCTTTGCCGACGGGGTCAATTTCACCGCCGGCCTGCCCATCGTGCGTACCTCCCCGGACCACGGTACGGCCTATGAGATGGCCGGCCGGGACGAGGCCGACCCCCGTTCCATGATGAGCGCCATCTATGCCGCCATCGACATCTTCCGCCGGCGCCTGCAGTACGACACCCTGCAGCAGGAAAAACTCCGCTGATTTGCATTATTCCTGACAATTTCATACATTTGTTTCAATAAACCATAAACCTTTAAACATCGACAAAATGAAAAAATTGCTTTTGGTTTTTGCCCTGGCCATCGTCGCCCTTTCGGCCCGCGCCCAGGTGTATGTAGGTGGCTCCCTGAACTTTGCCGCCGCCAATCAGGCCGCTCAGGTGAGCATCATCCCCGAAGTGGGTTATGCCTTTAACGATAATATGGCCGTGGGTATGAGCCTGGGCTATGCCAACGACGAGTCCATCACCTGGCTGGAAGGCGCCAGTGCTGTTGTAATCGCCCCCTATTTCCGTTACACTTTCCTGAATGCCGGTCCCGTCCGTCTCTTTGCAGACGCAGAATTCCAGTTGGGAATCATCAGTGAGGGCAATCAGAGCGCCACGGCCTGGAATCTGGGCATCCGTCCCGGTCTGGCCCTGCCTGTCACCGAGCACCTGTCCTTCGTGGGCCACATCGGCCGGCTGGGCTACTACAACAACACCTTCACCTTCGGCGTGAACGGCAACACCTTCACCGCCGGCGTGTACTATTCCTTCTAATGACAAGTATTGAAGATTACGCCAAGTCTCAAATAGAACAGTCGGCCCGGGTAAAAGAAGCCCTGCTCGCAGACGGGGCTGCCCTGCACAAGCTGGCATCGGTGGCATCTTTATTGGTGCAGTCCTACCGCGCCGGCGGCAAATCCCTCTGGGCTGGGAACGGCGGCTCTGCGGCCGATGCCCAGCACATGGCGGCGGAGTTGGTGAACAAGTTCCGGCTCAACCGCAGCGGCCTTCCGGCCCTGGCACTGACGGTGGATACCTCCATCCTCACGGCCATCGGCAACGATTATGGCTATCCGGAAGTGTTCTATCGGCAGATTATCGCCTGCGGGAATCCCGGCGATGTGTTCGTGGGCATCTCCACTTCGGGCAATTCGGCCAACCTGGTGCGGGCGCTGGACGCCTGCCGGGAAAAAGGGCTGGTGAGCGTGGCCATCGTAGGGAAAAACCCGTGTGAAATGGACCGCTACGACCATGTACTGCACATTCCGTCCCGGGATACGCCGCGCATCCAGGAATGTCAGACCCTCGTGGGACACATCCTTTGTGACATCGTGGAGCAGAGCCTGTTCGGCGGCGAATCTTTTACCTTGTGTTAAATTTTTTTAATAATTCGGTAATATCTATGATATTATCGGATTTTTTTGTAAATTTGCAAACCCAATTGAAAGCAAGAACATTCAACAAACAATAAATTAACACACACAATTATGATCAAACTTGGTATTAACGGTTTTGGCCGTATCGGTCGTATGGTTTTCCGCGCTGCTGTGGAAAACTTCGGCAAAGACATCGTCGTGGTAGGTATCAATGACCTGCTGGATCCCGACTATCTCGCTTACATGCTCAAGTACGACTCCGTACACGGCCAGTTCAACCACGATATCAAAGTGGAAGGCAACTACCTCATCGTAGACGGCAACAAGATCCAGGTCTTCTGTGAGAAGGATCCCGCCAACATCACCTGGGGCGCCCTGGGCGTAGATGTGGTCGTAGAGTCCACCGGTTTCTTCCTCACCGCCGAACTGGCAGAGGCCCACATCAAGGCCGGTGCCAAGAAGGTTATCATGTCCGCTCCTTCCAAGGATGCTACCCCTATGTTTGTGTACGGTGTAAACCACAAGACCTACGCCGGCCAGACCATCATCTCCAACGCTTCCTGCACCACCAACTGCCTGGCCCCCCTGACCAAGGTCCTGAACGACAAGTTCGGTGTTGTCCGTGGCCTCATGACCACCGTGCACGCTGCTACCGCTACCCAGAAGACCGTTGACGGCCCTTCCAAGAAGGATTGGCGCGGCGGCCGCGGTATCCTGGAGAACATCATTCCTTCCTCCACGGGTGCTGCCAAGGCTGTAGGTAAGGTTCTCCCCGAACTCAACGGCAAGCTCACCGGCATGTCCCTGCGTGTTCCCACCTCCGATGTTTCCTTCGTAGACCTCACCTGCGAGCTCGCCAAGGAAGCTACCTATGAGGAAATCTGCGCTGCCATGAAGGAAGCCTCCGAAGGCGAACTCAAGGGCATCCTGGGTTACACCAACGAGGCTCTGGTCTCCACCGACTTCCGCGGCGACGCCCGTACCTCCATCTTCGACGAGAAGGCCGGTATCCAGCTGGACAAGACCTTCGTGAAGGTTTGCGCCTGGTACGACAACGAGTGGGGCTACAGCAACAAGGTTTGCGAAATGGCCAAAGTGATCACGAAGTAAGCACCGTCAGCGGTAATTACCTGTTAAAAAACCGCTTCAGGAAAACTCCGGAAGCGGTTTTTTCATCCCTAAAACAAATTTCCCATGTTACAGAGAGACCTCGAAATCTGGTGGTCTTCCCTTCCCATCAGTGAGAAAGAGCGCATCGCCCGCAAGGGCCTGGGCAAAGAAGGTCCCGTGAACGAGGACCAGGTCCGCTATCCCGCCTGCACTGTCTGGTGGAATAGGCTGGAAACGTCCCGTCAGGAGTTCATCTACAACCACTGTGCGGCCAAGCACGGGGACGAACTCCGGGAGTGGAAAGAAGGGAATCCTTACGGAGATTAGTTTTTCAGGCCATCGATCATGGCCTTGGCCACCGCTTCGGATGCGCCGGTTCCGCCCAGGAGCCGGCGTATTTCCTGATAGTCCTGCAGCATCTTGTCCCGGTAGGGTCCGTCGGGGAGGAGGCGCTGCATCTCGGCTTCCAGATGGTCCACGGTGAAGTTCTCCTGAAGGAATTCCCGGAAAGCCAGGCGGTCGATGATGAGGTTGGCCAGGGAAACGTATTTGACTGTGATGATGCGGCGCATGATGAAGGCGCTCACGGGCGCCACTTTGTAGGCCACCATCTGGGGCGTGCCGATGAGGGCGGCTTCCAGGGAAGCGGTGCCGGAATTGATGATGGCCGCCCGGGCATGCCGGAGCGCACCATAGGTTTCGCCGAAGACCACGTGCACGAAGTCTGTCTGGCCCAGGTATTTGGCATAGTCCTCCAGGGTGCGGGAAGGAGCGGCGGCCACTACGAAGTGCATGGACGGGTCCTGGGCATGCCACCTGCGGGCGAATTCCATGAAAGTGGGCATCATGGAAGAAATTTCCATATTCCGGGAACCGGCCAGGAGGGCAATCCAGGGTACATCCGGCAGTCCGGTGCGTTGGAGGAAATCCTGGCGCGTCTCCTGTAAAGCGCGGCTGCCGTCCACTGCGTCTACCAGCGGATTGCCCGCATACGAGAAGGGAACGCCCTTGGACTGGAAGTAGGGGATTTCGAAGGGGAAGACGATGAACAGGCGGTCTACATAGGCCTTCAGCTTCCGGATGCGTCCCTCGCGGGAAGCCCATACTTTGGGCGCTATATAATAATAGACGGTGAATCCGGCGTCGTGGGCGAACTCGGCCACCTTGAAATTGAATCCGGGGTAGTCGATGAGGATGATCACGTCCGGCTTCCAGGCGGCGATATCGGCCTTGCAGCGCTGCAGTTTCCGGCCCAGCGAGCGGGCTTTGAGGAGCACTTCCCAGAAACCCATCACGGCGCCGTCGCGGTAATCCTGCACCAGGCCGGCTCCGTCCTGATGCGCCCGGAACACGGCGTCCATCTTCTCTCCGCCCCAGAAGCGGATGTCGGCTCCGGCGTCCTGGGCATACAGCCCCTTCATGAGGTTGCTGCCATGCAAGTCGCCGGAGGCTTCGCCTGCTATGATGTAGTACTTCATACGCTGCAAAGATACGGAAAAGTCCTGGATTATTTGTAAATTTGCCGCCTATGAGAATTCTGATTTCCAACGACGACGGCTACAAGGCAGCGGGCATCCACGTGCTGGCCCGTGTGATGGCCGCTTTTGGCGATGTGACCGTAGTGGCCCCCAAATATCACCAGAGCGCCATGGGCACTGCGGTTTCCCTGGGTGTCAAGCAATTGGCCTATAAGGATTTGCCGGAAGAGGGGCCGGGACGCTGGAGCTACCTGGACGCAACGCCGGCATCGTGCGTGAAGTTCGGCCTGCAGTACAAGTACGAAGCCCGCAACCCGGACCTGGTGGTGGGCGGCGTAAATCACGGCAGCAATGCCAGCACGGGCTCCAATTACAGTGCCACGATGGGCGTGGCGGAGGAAGCCGCCATCAACGGAATCAAAGCCATCGGTTTTTCCCTCACCAGCCACAGGGCCGATGCAGACTTTTCGGCCGTGGAAGCGCTTCTGCCCGGGATTGTCCGCCGCCTGCTGGATACCTGGCCGGAGAACAGGCCAGGACTGTATTACAACGTGAATTTCCCGGACATTCCCCTGGAAGAAATCAAGGGTATCCAGTGGGCCCGGCAGGGAAAAGGCCACTGGATCAAGGAGTTCGAAGACTGGGATGAAGTCCGTCTGGCGGCATCCGGCCTGACAGATGCTTTCCTGTGGCAGCATCAGCGGGTTCAGTTGGAACCCGGCGAAACCGCCTATTTCATGAGGGGAGAGTTCGTGAATGACGACCCCAATGCGGACGGACGGGCCGACCACCTGCTCCTGCAGGACGGCTGGGTGACCATCGTCCCTTGCCAGGCCGATCCTACGGACCACACGCTGCTGGCCACCCACCTGTAACGCGGAAACGCGGCAAAAGTGCGTTACAGGTGGCATTCGGAAGCAACGTGTAACGCGGAAAAGCGGCAAAAGTGCGTTACAGGTGGCACAAATACAAAAACAGCAGGCCAGGCCGGTCTGCTGCATTTGTGGAGTATAGGGGAGTCGAACCCCTGACCTATAGATTGCGAACCTATCGCTCTAGCCAACTGAGCTAATACCCCGGAAAAGGACTGCAAAAATACGGGATTTCCTGCAAACTTGCAAGAAATCCCGTTATTTTTTACGGCCGATGGTCCTTAGCTGATGAACTGGGCCTTGAGGGCTTCAATCTTGGCGGGAGCATCGTCGCCCTTGGCGCCAAAGTAGAACTTGATCTTGGGTTCCGTTCCGGAAGGACGCACGGTGACTACGTCGCCGGCCTCGTTGAAGAACTGCAGGACGTTGGACTTGGGTAGGCCGGTTTCTTCGGGCTTGTTGTAGTCGATGACCCTGGCCAGGGGGCTGCCGGCGATGACGGCGGGCGGCGTGGCCCTGTAGTCGGCCATGATTTTCTGAATCTCCTCTGCGCCGGTCTTGCCCTTGCGCACGATGTACACCATCTTTTCTACGTACAGGCCGTATTCCTTGTACACTTTCTGGAGCAGCTGATACAGGGTGAGACCCTGCTCGGCGGCCCAGGCGGCGCATTCCGCCACGACGCAGCCGGCTACCTGAGCGCACTTGTCGCGGACGAAGGAGCCCAGGTTGAATCCGTAGCTTTCCTCGCCGCCGCAGATGAATTCGGTCTTGCCTTCCTGCTGCTTCTGGATTTCTGCGATGTACTTGAAGCCCGTGAGCACGTTGTAGCATTTGACGCCGAAGCTCTGGCAGATGGCAGCGATGAGTTCGCTGGTGACGATGGTCTTTACGCAGTACTGTTTACCACTGAGCTTGCCCAGTTCCTGCCAGCGCTTGAGAATATAGTAGGTGAGGAAGCTCCAGGTCTGGTTGCCGGTGAGCTGGACCATTTTGCCGTCGTTGTCCCGGACGGCGATACCCAGGCGGTCTGCGTCCGGGTCTGTGGCCAGGACCAGGTCTGCGCCGGTTTCATCGGCCTTCTCCAGCGCCATCTTCATGGCGGCGGGCTCTTCCGGGTTGGGGGATACCACGGTGGGGAAGTTGCCGTCGCTGATATCCTGCTCCGGTACGTGGATGATGTTGGTGAAGCCAATCCGCTTCAGGGCTTCCGGCATCAGGCGGACGCCGCAGCCGTGCAGGGGCGTATACACGATCTTGAGGCCGGCGTGCTTTTTCACGGCCTCGGGCGACAGCATCAGGGAAATCTGGTCTTTGAGGTAGCATTCGTCCACTTCCTTGCCCATGATTTCGATGGGGGCCTGGGGCTCTCCGGCCACGGGGCTGAAGCGTACATCGGCCGGGTCCTCTATCTTGGCGACCTCCGCCACGATGTCTTTGTCTACGGGGGCGGTAATCTGGCCGCCGTCGCTCCAGAATACCTTATAGCCATTGTACTCCTTGGGGTTGTGGCTGGCGGTGACCATGATGCCTGCGGTGGCTTTCTTGAGGCGGATGCTGTAGCTGAGTTCCGGCGTGGGGCGCAGGTCTTCGAATAGGAAGACCTTGATGCCGTTGTTGGACAGCACCTGGGCCGATATTTCCGCGAACAGGCGGGAATTGTTGCGGCTGTCGTGGCTGATGCACACGCTGGCGGCGCCTTCCACATGGGCCTTGATGTAGTTGGCCAGGCCCTGCGTGGCCATGCCCACCGTGTATTTGTTCATGCGGTTGGTACCTACGCCCATGATGCCGCGCAGGCCGCCGGTGCCGAATTCCAGGTTACGGTAAAAGGCGTCTTCCAGGGCGACGGGATCCGTGTCCATGAGCTGTTTTACTTCCGCTTTGGTCTGGGCGTCGAAATTGCCGTCCAACCAGCTTTGGGCTACTTCTTTGTAAGATTTCATATGGCTTGTTTTAGTGTTTGTTTCGAATCATACAAATATAGAGAATAATATGTATTTTTGCAACATGGAATTTGCGGAATTCATTTTGGCGCACGATGCCGACGACCTGGCCCGCCTGGCTCTGTCCAGGGCCCGTTGGGCTGCCGAGGTGCCCGATTTCGAACTGGCCCTGAGCACGTTGGAGTGCCGGCGGAAACTGCGCGGGAAGGTGCCCGAGTGGGTGGCCGTGCCCGCACTCCGCTATCCGTTCCGGCTCTCGGCGGAGCAGTGTTCGTCTTCCGAAACCGCCCGCTACAAGGCTTCCGTGATCCCCGGGGCACGGCTGGTTGCAGACCTCACGGGCGGAATGGGCGTAGACAGCTGGGCATTCGCGCAGCGGTGCCAGGAGGTGCTGTACAATGAGATGCGCCCGGAACTGGCCATGGCAACGGCGTTTAATTTCAGGGAACTGGGTTTGCATAACGTTATCGTTCGCAATGAAATGCTGGTGCGGGGAAATCTGGATTCCATCCTGGAAGGCTTTGTTCCGGATGCTATCTTCCTGGATCCGGCCCGGCGCGCGGCGGACGGCCGGAAGGTCTTCCGGCTGGAAGACTGCGAGCCGGATGTGCTGCAACTGCTTCCGGAACTGCTGGAGGCCTGCCCGCTCGTTCTCCTGAAGCTTTCGCCCATGGCCGACATCACGCTGGTGTGCAAGCAGCTGGGCTGCGTGAAACAAGTACATGTGGTGGCGGCGGAAGGGGAGTGCAAGGAACTGCTCCTGCTGTTGGAGAGGGGCTACTCCGGACCGTATTCCCTGTTGGTCTTCCAGAACGGTCGTGTCCTGGAAGTGCCTCCTGTATCGGCCTTTTCCCCGGCTACCGGCGTGGAGGCCGGCGCCCTCCTTTTCGAGCCGGGGAAAGCCCTGCTCAAAGCCGGCGCCTTCGACCTGCCGTGCCGGTACGGTCTCCAGCCGCTGGGCCGGCATACGCATCTGTATGTGGGAACGTCTGTCCCGGAGGCGCTCCGCCCCTTTGGAAAGGTTTTTGAAGTTCTTGAGGTGGTGCCTCTTAACAAGCGCAGTATCAAGGAGATGGGTCAGAAGTATCCGCAGGCCGAAGTCACCGCCCGGAATGTGCCGCTCACGTCGGAAGAGCTGCGTACCCGCCTCGGGGTCCGTTCCGGCGGTAATATCCATATCTTCGGCGTGCACGTAGACACGCTTTCGGCCAACTATCTTTTGATTTCCCGTGCATAGTCCCGGCACCAGGCGGTGAGGGGGCATTCGGCACATTTGGGACTGCGGGCCGTGCAGATGTACCGGCCGTGGAGGATGAGCCAATGATGGGCGATGGGGCGTTGGGCGGCGGGAATGTGCCGTTCCAGGTCCTGTTCCACGGCGAAGGGGGTGCTGCCGTCCGACAGGCCCAGCCGGTGGGCCACGCGGAACACGTGGGTATCGACGGCAATGACAGGCTGGTCATAGACGATGGAAGCGATGACGTTGGCCGTTTTCCGGCCCACCCCGGGAAGGCGCATGAGGGCGTCGATGTCCGAGGGCACCTGCCCGCCATATTCGGCCTCCAGCATCTGGGCCATGCCTATCAGGTGCCGGACTTTGGCGTTGGGGTAGGAGACGCTTTTCACGAAGGGATGGACTTCTTCGAAAGAGGCCGCTGCCAGCGAAGCGGCCGACGGGAAGCGCTGGAACAGGGCAGGCGTCACCAGATTCACCCGTTTGTCCGTACACTGGGCCGACAGGATGACGGCTACCAGCAGCTGGAAGGGATTTTGGTAATGCAGTTCGGAGGCGACGGCGGGGCGGTTGGCGGCGAACCAGCCGATGATGCCGTCATAGCGTTCTTTGCGGGTCATGGCTACAGCGTTATGTCGATGCCTTCGTCGATGACCTCTTCGCAGTGCTCCTGCCGGCAGGAGAACACGCGTCCGGGGTATTTTTCGAAGATGGCGCGGTTGTGCGTGACCATGACCACGGCCGTGCCGCCGCGGTTGAGCTGGACCAGGAGCTGGAGGATTTCGTCCGCCGTTTCCGAGTCCAGGTTGCCGGTGGGTTCGTCGGCCAGGATGACGGAGGGCTTGTTCAGGAGGGCGCGGGCGATGGCGATGCGCTGCTGCTCGCCGCCGGAAAGCTGGTGGGGCATCTTGTGGGCCTTGGTGGCCATGCCCACGTTGTCCAGCACTTCCGAGATGCGGGCGTCGATGAGGCTGCGGTCTTTCCAGCCGGTGGCGCGGAGCACGAACTCCAGGTTCTCCTCCACGCTGCGGTCCGTGAGCAGCTGAAAATCCTGGAATACCACGCCCATCTGGCGGCGCAGATAGGGGATGTCTTTGGCTTTGATGCCGTTGAGCCGATAGCCGCAGACTTCGCCTTCCCCCTTCAGGAGCCGGTTTTCCGCCGTCATGGTGCGGATGATGGATGTCTTGCCGGAACCGACCTTTCCTACCACGTACACGAAGTCTCCGGGCATGATGTCCATGTCCAGGGAGTAGATGACTACGTTTTCGCCGTTCAGGATGTCTGCGTCTTTGAAATGAATGAGCGGTTCCATGTCCATAAAATCCAAAATTAGACAAATATAATCAGATTTTTTCAGTATATTTGTCAAAATATGGAAAAGATGAAAAAACTCCTTCCGGCCGCCGTGGCCGCACTGATATTTTCCTGGGGAGTCCGTGCGCAGGACTGGCAGCAGGCGGGCGCGCTGTACCAGGGGGGAATGTACTCCCAGCTGGTCCAGTTGCTGGAGGGCTACGACAGCCCCCGGGCGCAGGCCTACAAAGCCCTGTGCGCCCTTCAGATGCAAACCCCGGGCGCCTTCGCGGAGGCCGCCTCTTTCGTGGCCCGCTTCCCGGAAGACATCCTGGCACCGCAGGTGCGGTATCTCTGGGGCCTGTCCCTGTTCGACCAGGAAAACTATGAGGAAGCCCTTGCGCAGTTCAACCACCTGTCGGCCCAGGACCTGAAGGAAAGCCAGCAGGCAGAGTTTACCTACAAGCTGGGCTACAGCGCCTATGGCGTAGGGGAGTGGGAACGCGCCCGCAGTTTCCTCCTGCGTGCCCGGCAGATGCCCTATTCGGACTATACCGCTCCGTCGTATTACACGCTGGGCTACATAGACTATTCCCGGAAGCATTTCTCCGACGCTGCAGATTGGTTCCAGCTGGCCGCGGAGGACCATCGTTTCACCGCCCTGGCCAACTATTACATCCTGGAATGCCGGTTCAACGAGAAAGACTATGCCTACGTGGTAAAGTTCGGGGAAGACCTTTTTGACAAGGTTCCCGAAGACCGTCAGCCGCACATGGCCCGCATCATGAGCGAGAGCTATCTGGTGCTGGGAGACCTGGAAAAGGCCCAGACCTATTACCAGAAAAACCTCTCCAACAAGTACAGCCTTACCCGCAGCGACCATTTCTATGCCGGTGAAATCAATTATATGACGGAGAACTGGCAGGGCGCCGTGGACAATTTCACCCAGATGGGAGAGCGCCGGGATTCCCTGGGCCAGGTGGCTTCCTATCAGCTGGGCTACAGCTACATCCAGCTCAAGAACAAGGTGGCGGCCATGGATGCCTTCAAGGAGGCATCGGCCCTCTCCTTCAATCCGGAAATAGAAGAGGATGCCCTGTTCAATTACGGCAAGCTGGCCTTCGACCTGGGCCGGGACAGCGCTCCTTTCCAGGAATACCTTTCCCGCTATGGCTCCCACGAAAAAGGGGACCGCATTTTCTCCTACATGGCCATGGTGGCCCTTCAGAACCACGACTACGAGGCGGCTGTGGAAGCCTACGACCGCATAGACGAACTGGATCCCCAGATGCAGGGCAACTACATGAAGGCTTATTTCCTGCGTGCCCGCGAACTCATGGAGGCCGGCTCCTGGCGCAATGCCATGCCGCACCTGAAGGCGGCCGCCTATTACAGCCCCCGCAAGGACGGCTTCAACCAGCTGGCCCGTTATTATCTGGCCGAGGCTTCGTACCGCGACGGAAAATATGCCGATGCCAGGACCATCCTCACAGACCTTTATAACCTCTCTGCCCTGCCGGGCAGGCCGGAAGGGAAGCTCATCTCCTACCAGTTGGCCTATACCTATTTCAAGGAGGCAGATTACCAGCGGGCCCTCAAGTGGTTCCGCAATTATCTGGAAGGAGACAGCGCCCTGCAGGGGGCCGATGCCCTCACGCGCGTGGCGGACTGCTATTTCTTCAGCGGAGACTACACCACGGCGGTGGCGGCCTATGAACGGCAGATGACGGAGTACCCGGACCCGAACAACTTGTATCCCCGCTACCGGGCGGGCGTAGCCAGCGGCCTGCTGCGGGACAACCAGCGCAAGGTACACTTCCTGGAACCGGTCAAACAGGCCAGCCCGCAGGCGCCTTATTACGGAGAATCCCTGTATGAACTGGGCCGGGCCTACGTGGCGCTTGGTGACGAAGAAGACGCCATCCGGGCTTTCCGTACCCTGAAATCGGCCACCTCGGATCCGTCCCTGGCCGCCCGCTCGCTGCTGGAACTGGGCATGATCGCCCGTAATGCCGGCCGCAGCACGGAAGCGCTGGACTACTACAAGCAGGTGGTGGCCCAGGGCGGGGAACACGCAGAGGATGCCCTGCTGGCCATCGAGGCCATCTACCGTACCCGCGAGGATCCGGAGGCGTACCTGGCCTATGTGAACAGCCTGGGCAGCGGCGCCGGCCGCACGGAAGCCCAGAAGGAAGAAGTGTATTTCTCCAGTGCAGAGCAAATCTACCTGTCCGGGGATTACGCCAAGGCGCAGACCACCCTGCAGGCCTATCTGGAGAAGTATCCCAAGGCCATTTACGGGGCCAAGGCGCATTTCTATCTGGCCGAATGCTATAGGGCTGCCGACCAGAAGGAAAAGGCCGCAGACCTGTATCAGCAGGCCATGGACCTGGGGCTGGACGGTTCGCTCCGGGAAAGCGCCAACCTGCAGTTCGCCCGGCTCAATTACGATCTGGGCAGCTATGGAAAGGCCTATGGCTCCTATCTGCAGCTGAAGGAAACCGCCCAGTTCCCTTCCAACAAGGATATCGCCCAGCTGGGGCTGATGCGGTCGGCCTACAAGGCCCGCCAGTGGGACGATGCCCTCTCCGCATCGGCCGATGTCCTGCGCCAGGAGGACCCCGCCCTGCAGCGGGAAGCCCGCTACATCAGGGCCAAGTCCTACCTGAGCAGCAGCCGCCGCAAGGAGGCCCTGGAAGAATTCACCGTGCTGTCGGCCCAGCCTTCCACGGACGAGGGCGCCGAGGCCACTTATGTGCTCATCCAGGACCTGTACGACCGGGGAGACTTCAGCGGCATCCAGGAGAAGGTGTATGATTTCTCCGGAAAGGCCGGCGGACAGAATTATTGGCTGGCCAAGGCCTTCATCGTCCTGGGAGACAGCTTCGCGGAGCAGGGCAATACCGCCCAGGCCCGCGCCACCTTCGAGAGCATCCGTTCGGGTTACACCTCTACCGGCCCGCAGGACGACGTGTTGGACCAGGTAGACCTCAGACTCCGTAAACTGTAAAAGCATGAAAAGAATCTTTCTTACAGCCGCCATCCTGTTCACGGGAAGCGGTATATGGGCCCAGAACCTGAATCCTACCGTAGAGGTTACCAATATCTACGCACGGGAGGCCACCGGCATCGAAAAGCCCGGCCAGCTGTTGCAGCTCCCGGATTCGGTGTTCCAGTTCAACCTGGATTTCGATTACAGTGTAAACCGTACCCCCTACAAGGGCGCCTATGAATTCCACCCGTATCTGGTTCAGCTGCGTCCCATGGACCGTCCCGTGTCGGAGGGAAGCCTCTTCCTCCGGGCCGGGGCAGGGTACAGCCTGCATCCGGAACTCACGGCCGTCTGGACCCCGCTGTCCAAAGACGGTTTCCGCCTGAACCTGTACGGGGACCACAAGTCCTACCTGGGCAAATACCAGAACATCGGCCTGGACGGCCAAAGCGTCTGGACGGCGGACGGCACCACCCGCAGCGGCCGGAACCTGCGCACGGCCGTCGGGGCCGACATCCTGTGGGACTTCACGGGCGCTACGCTGCTGGCCGATGTCCAGTACCAGAACATTACGGCGTCGGACCGTTATGCCAACGTGCTCTCCAACAACCGCCTGGTGGCCGAGGCCCGCATCCGCAGCCAGGCCGGCAGCGCCTTTGCCTACGAGGCCGGTACGCGTCTCGCTTTCGTGAATGCGCCCGACGGATTTGCCGAAACCCATACCCTCACGGACGCGATGGCCGGCATGCACCTGGGTGTGAATTACCTGAAAATAGGCCTTTCGGCAGAGACCGTTTCGCAGCCGGCGGGAACCGTCGGTCTCATCGGCATTGCTCCGCACTATATCCTTTCGGTCGGGGGCTTCAACATGGACCTGGGCGCCAAACTCTCCTTCCGGATCAGCTCGGACGATCTGTTTTGCCCGCAGCGCGCCGGGCTCATCATCCCGGACGTCCGCGTGTCCTATGAAGTTGTCCCGGACGCCATGCAGCTGCGGCTCTTTGCCACGGGCGGCAACAACCTGGTCAGCTACGACTCCCTGCTGTCCCGGAATCCTTTCATGGCCGGTTTCGGCTGGAATACGGACATCCATATCGAGCGCCTGAATGTGGGCGGCGGCATCCGGGGCAACCTGGCCGCCAAGTTCCACTACGACCTCAAGCTGGGTTATAAATGGAACCAGAATGCCTGGACCTGGGGTTACGACCTGGGAGACGCCCCCGCCATGGGGTATATCGGCCATCTGCACACTTTCTATGCCGATGCCCAGCTGGGCTGGCAGACCGACCGTCTGGACGTGGCAGCCCATATCTATTATGGCTATACGCCCGCACCCAAGGTGGAAACCCCGCTGCAGGAGCGTCTCTTCGCTCCGGCCCCTTTCCGGGCCCAGGCCCATGCCTACTATAACTGGGGCGGCCGCATCCGGGCGGGTGTAACGCTGGAAGCCCGGGACAAGATGGAGTGCAAGTATTCCTCCGTCCCCGGCTATCTGGACCTGGGCCTGGGCGGGGAACTCCAGATGTCCCGGAACCTGGGACTCTGGCTCCGTGCGGGCAACCTCCTGAACCAGACCATCGAGCGCATTCCGTTCTACGCAGAAAACGGCCCTTACTTCACCGTAGGCGCCACCTGGACGCTGTAAGGCGGAGTTCGGACATAGGCCATTGTTTTCCCCTATCTACGATAGGGGATTTGTTTTTTTGCAGGTTTTTTCCTAACTTTGTATGTTTATAGGAAATACGCAAAAAAATGATAGAAAACGAAGAGATAAAATTGGCCGAAGAGCAGTATTCGGCAAACAGTATTCAGGTGTTGGAAGGCCTGGAGGCCGTGCGCAAACGTCCCTCCATGTACATTGGCGACGTAGGCGAACGCGGCCTTCACCATCTGGTCTATGAGGTGGTGGACAACTGTATAGACGAGGCCATGGCCGGCTTCTGCACGGACGTGGACGTCAAAATCCTGGAAGACAACTCCATCTGCGTCCGGGACAACGGCCGCGGTATTCCCACGGGCATGCATGAGAAAGAGCATCGCAGTGCCCTGGAAGTGGTGCTCACCGTCCTGCACGCCGGCGGTAAGTTCGACAAGAACAGCTACAAGGTGTCCGGCGGTCTGCACGGCGTGGGCGTTTCCTGCGTAAACGCCCTGTCAGACCTGCTGGTGGCAGAGGTGCACCGTGAGGGCAAGATCTTTGTCCAGAAGTACTCCAAGGGCAAACCCATTACCCCTGTACAGGTGGTCGGGGAGGCACAGGATACCGGAACCACCATCACTTTCCACCCGGATGCCACCATCTTCACCCAGACAATTGTTTATAAATACGATACCCTGGCCAACCGCCTGCGGGAACTGGCCTATCTGAACAAAGGCATCCGCATCACCCTCACGGACCTTCGGGAAAAGGTGGATGAATTCATCACCGCCGAAGACGGAGAGCGCAAAGCCACCGGCCGGCAGGTCTTCCGCTCGGAGACCTTCTACTCGGAACTGGGCCTCCGGGAATTCATCGACTATCTGGACGGCGGAGCCGCCAAACTCATCCCGGAACCCGTCACGGTGAATTCGGACAAAGTCATTCCCATCGACATCGCCCTTCAATACAATACCGGTTTCTCGGAGCGTATCTACTCCTATGTGAACAACATCCACACCATCGAAGGCGGTACCCACCTGCAGGGTTTCAAGATGGGCCTGTCCCGTTCCCTGAAAAATTACGCCGAGAAGAACAATCTCCTGGCCAAGTTCAAGGGAGACCTTAGCCCGGAAGACTTCCGCGAAGGCCTCACGGCCATTATTTCCGTCAAAATTGCAGAGCCGCAGTTCGAAGGCCAGACCAAGACCAAACTGGGCAACCCGGAGGCTACATCGGCCGTTTCCCAGGCCACTGCCGCCGCCATGGACCAGTATCTGGAGGAGCACCCGAAGGAGGCCAAGACCATCGTAGAAAAGATTGTGCTGGCCGCCACCGCCCGTGCCGCCGCCCGCAAGGCCCGCGAAATGGTGCAGCGCAAAACCCCGATGGGAGGCGCCGGCATGCCCGGCAAACTGGCAGACTGCTCAGACCACGATCCCGAGAAGTGCGAGCTCTTCCTGGTGGAGGGAGACTCTGCAGGCGGTACCGCCAAGCAGGGCCGCGACCGCCGCATCCAGGCCATCCTGCCCCTGAGGGGTAAGATCCTGAATGTGGAAAAAGCCGCCCAGGACCGTGCGTTTGAAAGCCAGGAAGTGCGCAATATCTACACCGCCCTGGGCGTCACCGTGGCCCAGGAGGACGAAACCGGAGAAAAGCACATGGACCTGAGCAAGCTCCGTTACCACAAGGTCATCATCATGACGGATGCCGATGTGGACGGTTCCCACATCGCCTGCCTCATCCTTACCTTCTTCTTCCGCTACATGTTCGACCTCATCAAGAACGGTTATGTATACCTGGCCACCCCGCCGCTCTATCTGGTAAAGAAGGGCAAGGAAGAGCGTTATTGCTGGACAGACGCCCAGCGGGACGCTGCCACGCAGGAACTGGGCCGCGGAACGGACAAGGGTGTTACCGTGCAGCGGTACAAAGGTCTGGGAGAAATGTCGGACGAACAGCTGTGGGAAACCACCATGGACCCTGCCCGCCGCGTCCTTCGCCAGATCACCATCGAGAATGCCGCCGACGCAGAGCGTACCTTCTCCATGCTCATGGGCGACGACGTTCCGCCGCGCCGCGCCTTCATTGAAGAAAACGCCCATTATGCAAATATCGACGCCTAAGATACCCCGGAAGTTCATTCCGCTCCTCATTGTTTTCGCAGTCCTGGTGCTCCTCATGCCCAGGACCGCGAAATTCAATTATGACTATAAGAAAGGCAGCCCCTGGCCCTACGAAACCCTCATTTCCCAGTTCGATTTCCCCATCCTGAAAACGGATGAGCAGCTGCAGGAAGAACGCAGCCAGGCCGGTTCTATCGTGGTGCCGTATTACCGTTTCTCCGAGGAAGTGTCTTCCAATGTGATCAAGACGGTGCAAAGCCTGGACCTGGGCTCGTATAACAACCTGCGGCCGGCCGTGGTCACCCGCCTGAGCGACATTTACGCCAAAGGCGTTATCTCGGACGGCCGGGTCAAGCTGGACGAACGCAACGGCCGGGTGTCGGAAAACCTGATTTTCATCCAACGGGACAAACGGGCGGTCCAGTATCCCCGGACGGAAGTATACAAGGTGTCCGAGGCCAAAGACCAGCTGGTGGCCCTGCTGGCGGCCAGCTACCCCTCGGTGAACCTGGATTCCCTGTTCCGCCGCGCCGGCGTATATCCCAGCATCGTCCCCAACCTGCTGTTCGACCAGGCCATGACGGAACTCACCCACGCGGATTCGGACGACTACGTGTCTCCGACGCTGGGCTATGTGAAAGCCGAAGAAAAGATTGTGTCCAAAGGAGAGATCGTGACGGCGGAAATCGCCCAGATCCTGGACAGCTACAAAGAAGAGTACAACAAGGTGTTCGGTTACGACGGCCCCCGGGCCCTGCTGTATCTGGGCAATCTCCTCATCGCCCTGGCGCTGGTGGCGCTCCTGTATTTCGGCATCTTCTTCTCCAACCCCCTGGTCTTTTCCGACGGTCAGCGCTATCACTATCTGCTGTTTGTGTTCGTACTCACAGCCGTGGTCACGTTCCTGATGGAGCGCTTTGCCCCGGGGATCATGTATATGATTCCCTACCCGGTCATCGCCCTTTACCTGATGGCGTTCTTCCGCCGGCGGGTGGTGGTTCCCGTGTATATCATTTCCCTGCTTCCGCTCCTGATTTTCTGCGGAAACGGGATGGAACTCTTCGTGATGTACCTGGTGGCCGGACTGGTCACCCTCCAGACCTTCACCAACCTTAGCAAGGGCTGGCTGCAGTTCCTGAACGCCGCCATTATCTTCGGAGTAGAGATGCTGGTGTTCGCCGGTTTCCGCTTCATCGACGCGGGCAGCAGTGCCGTCTGGTGGATGGATGTCCTGCAGATTTTTGTGGGTGCCATGCTCACGGTGGCGCTGTATCCGCTGGTGTACCTTTTCGAGAGAATGTTCAACCTGGTGTCGGTCACCCGTCTCATCGAACTGGCCGATACCAACAATCCGCTGCTGCAGGAACTGTCGGCCAAGGCGCCCGGCACCTTCCAGCACTGCCTGCAGGTAATGAATATGGTAGAGGCCGTGGGCCGCGCCACCGACGCCAATGTGCCGCTCCTGCGTGCCGCCGCCCTGTACCACGACCTGGGCAAGATGCAAAACCCGCTGTGTTTCGTGGAAAACCAGTCCTCCAGCCCCGGCGCCGCCAAATACCATGAGGGCAAGTCGCCCAAGGAGAGCGCGGCCGACATCATCCGCCACGTAGACGACGGCCTGGCCCTGGCCGATGAAAACCACCTGCCGGAGGTGATCAAGGCCTTCATCCGTTCCCACCATGGAACCTCCTCCACGGCCTATTTCCTGAACCAGTACCTCAATAACGGGGGAGACCCGGAAGACGTAGACGCCTTCTACTATCACGGCCAGAAGCCCACCACCAAAGAGGAGGTGATCCTGATGGTGTGCGACACCATCGAAGCCGCTTCCCGCACCCTCACGGAATTCACGCCGGAAGCCTTCGACCGCTTTGTGGAGAACATGGTACGCGGCAAGGAAAAGGCCGGACAGCTGGAAGACGCGGATATCACGCTGCGGGAGATGAATCTGATGAAGAGCATGCTCAAGACCTATCTCCAGAACATTTATCACGGCCGGGTGGTGTATCCCAAGCGCAAGCGTTGATAGTTACGGGATTTTTTCGTACCTTTGCGCCCCTTTAAGAATATATAAACATCAATAGATACTATGAACGTTACCAAAAACCAGCCTGATGCACTGAATTATCAGGTGACCATTGAAATCGCGGCCGCAGACTACGCAGAGCCGCTTCGCAAGCGCCTCAACGAATACCGCCGCAAGGCCGACATCAAAGGTTTCCGCCGCGGGATGGCTCCGATGGGCCTCATCCAGCGCATGTATGGGGACCAGGCGCTGTACGAAAGCGTGAACGGCATGGTGGCCAATGCCCTGGATCAGTTCGTCAGCGAGGAAAAGATCCGCGTGGTGGGAGAACCCATGCCCGCAGAGGACCAGCCGCAGCTCTCCTGGGAAGCCGGCAAGGACTTCACCTTCAAGTTCGACATCGCCCAGACTCCGGAACTCAGCTTCGACGTAAACAAGGACGACAAGGTTCCCTATTACGACATCAACATCACCGCCGCAGAGAAGAAACTGAATCGCGAGCAGCTGCTCCAGCAGTATGGTTCCCTGCAGGAAGGCAAGAAAGCCGGAGAGAACGACTACATCGTGGCCGATATCGAAAATGAGGGCCACAAGGCCGAAGGCGTATACGTTTCCATCTCCCAGGTGGCAGAGGAAGCCCGCGGCGCCTTTATCGGCAAGAAAGCCGGCGACAAGTTTGACCTGGACGTGAACGCCGCCTTCGTGAACGAGACGGACCGTGCCGCCATGCTCAAGGTGGACAAAGCCCAGCTTTCCTCCCTGAACCCCCTGTTCACCTTCACCGTGGTGAATGTGAAAACCTATGTTCCCGCAGAGGAAAACCAGGAAACCTACGACAAAATCTTCGGCGAGGGCACCGTTACCACGCCGGAGCAGTTCGATGAAAAGATCGTGGAGCGCATCAAGGGCCAGCACGAGCAGGAAGCCAACTACCGCTTTGGCACGGATGTGCGCAAGTACTTTGTGGAAAAGGCCGGTCTGGAGCTCCCCGAGGCCTTCCTGAAGCGCTGGCTGGTGTATGCCAATGAAGGCAAGTTCACCGCAGAACAGGTAGAAAAGGAATTCCCGGCCTTCATAGAGGACTTCAAGTGGCAGCTGGTACGCGGCTACATCATGCAGAAGTTCGGCCTCAAGGTGGCCCACGAGGACATCCTGAACGCTGCCAAGTCCTATGTAGCTTATCAGTACGCCATGTACGGCATGGCCGGTGTCCCGCAGAACATCATCGACTCTTCGGCCGAAAACATGCTGCAGGACCAGAACCAGTACCGTCGTCTGGAAGAGCAGTGCGAAGACAACATCGCCATTGCCAAAGTCCGTGAGGAAGTTACCCTCCAGACCAAGAAAATCTCCATGGAGAAATTCCGTGAACTGAAATAATCCAGTCTTATGACCGATTTCGAAAAGTTTGCAGTGAAGGGGAAGGGCATCAGTTCGATGACCCTTTCTCGTTACACGTCCGTCTATGACGGTTACATCAACCCCACTATCACGGAAGAACGCCGCCTGAACGTAGCCCAGATGGATGTGTTCAGCCGCCTGATGATGGACAACATCATCTTCCTGGGCGTTCCCATCGACGACGATGTGGCCAACATCATCCAGGCCCAGCTGCTGTTCCTGGCCGCCAAGGATCCGGGTACGGACATCACCATGTACCTGAACACCCCCGGCGGGCAGGTTCATTCCGGACTGGCCATCTACGACACCATGCAGCTGGTTCAGCCGGATGTGGCTACGGTGTGCACCGGCATGGCCGCTTCCATGGGCTCGGTGCTGCTGTGCGCCGGCGCCAAGGGCAAGCGTTCCGCGCTGCCGCACTCCCGCGTGCTCATCCATCAGCCGCTGGGCGGTGCCCAGGGCCAGGCGACGGAAATCCTCATCGCCGCCAAGGAGATTGAGAAAACCCGCACCGAACTGTTCGAAATCATCGCCCGTCACTGCGGCAAGCCCTACGAAGAAGTGGCCCGGGACGGCGAGCGCGATTTCTGGATGACGGCCCAGGAAGCCCTGGAATATGGCATGGTGGACGAAATCCTGCAAAAGAGGAGCAAGTAATGCCCAGAAAGACACAAGGCCCCAACCATTGCATGTTCTGCGGCAGGAGCGACGCAGAAGTCCCTTTCCTGCTGCAGGGCATCGAAGGCTATATCTGCAGCGACTGCGTCAAACTGGCTTCCGAATATGTGGAGGAACTGGAGCAGAACGGAAAAGGCGCCGCTGCGCCTGCACCTGCCCTGGGGAAGGCGCCCAAGCCGGCCGAAATCAAGGCCTACCTGGACCAGTATGTGATTGGCCAGGACCGCGCCAAGAAGGTGCTGGCCGTGGCGGTGTACAATCACTACAAGCGCGTGCAGCACAACCTCATCGACAAAACCGACGACGGGGTAGAGCTGGAAAAGAGCAACATCCTGCTGGTGGGTCCCACCGGTACGGGCAAGACGCTCCTGGCGCGCACCATCGCCAGGCTGCTGGACGTGCCTTTCACCATCGTAGACGCCACCGTGCTCACGGAAGCCGGTTATGTGGGCGAAGATGTGGAGAGTCTCCTGACCCGTCTTTTGCAGGAGGCCGATTTCGACCTGCAGAAGGCCGAGCGCGGCATCGTGTTCATCGACGAGATTGACAAGATCGCCCGCAAGAGCGACAACCCTTCCATTACCCGCGACGTGTCCGGTGAAGGAGTGCAGCAGGCACTGCTCAAACTGCTGGAAGGCAGCATCGTGAACGTTCCGCCCAAGGGCGGCCGCAAACACCCGGAACAGGAGTTCATCCACGTGAATACGCAGAACATCCTGTTCATCTGCGGCGGTGCCTTCGAAGGCATCGAGCGCCACATCGCCCTGAGGAAAAACACCCAGATCATCGGCTTCGGCGCAGAGGAAAAACAGCGCATAGACCGCGACAACCTGTTGCAATACGTAGACGCCATGGACCTCCGGGCCTACGGACTCATCCCGGAAATTGTGGGCCGGCTGCCCCTGGTCACCTACCTGGACCAGCTGGACCGCGACTCCCTGAAACGGATTCTCACAGAGCCCAAAAACGCCCTCCTGAAGCAGTACGAAAAGATGTTCGAGCTGGACGGTATCAAGCTGGAGATAGATCCCGAAGTGCTGGACCTGATTGTGGACACCTCCATCAAGAACAAGCTGGGCGCCCGCGGCCTCCGCAGCATCTGCGAAAAACTGATGGCCGATGCCATGTTCGACGCCCCCTCCACCCGCAAAAAGACCTTCCGGCTCACGCTGGAATACGCCAAGGCGCGTATCTGAGTCCTAAGTAAATGAATAGAGGCGTTTGCACACCTGCAAACGCCTCTATTTTCTTTTGTGAGGACACGCAGATTTGAACTGCGGACCTCTTGCCTGTCAAGCAAGCGCTCTAAACCAACTGAGCTATGCCCTCAAAAGGATTGCAAAGATAAGTATAATTTAGAGACGAACCAAATTTTTTTGCTAGGACGGGCCATTTTTTCTTAATTCATGTTGTAGTATTCCAACTGCTGGAGGGGAACGCCTTCCGGTACCTTTTCGCCGCGGGCGAGGGGGAGGAGCAGCACGGTGTCCGTGGACGGAACATTGCCAATGTCCAGGGCACCGTCTATCAACTGCTGGAGGCCGTCATTTTCGGCCTGCTTGTCCTGGTTGAACTGCTTGAGGTCTTTCTTGCACTGACTCAGTGCCTTGGGCGCGAGCTTCACAAACTGCGGGTATTCCATCAGCCGGTCTCCTTCCAGGCTGAGTACGCCCAGGCTGGCGCCGGGAATGCCCACCTGGGCTGCGGTAATTTTGATCTGGACGGATACCGCATTGTCCATCAAGTTCTTGTTGCGGGCGATGACTTCGCTGAAAGGGATGCGGCGGTTGGCGCCGTCTATCAGGGAAACGGCCTTGTACACCTTTCCGCTGCGGGTTTGCACATAGGTTTCCGTTACGCGGTAGCCCATTCCGCCCGCGCTCAGGAGATCGCCGGTCAGGGCCCAGACCTCGTCCGTATCGGCCATCAGGATGTCGATGGACTCTACGCCGCTACGGCGGTCCGGATGCGTCCAGACGATGCGCTCCTCTTTCTTTCCCTTGCCTTTGCTCTTTTTCTTGCTGCCGGCCGGCCGCACTTCCTCGTCGTAGGCGGCTTCCTGCTCAAGGATATCGCCCTTGTTCCCGGGCTGGGAGACCTGTCCGGAGAGCGGAGCCGCGCTTGCCGGGGCGTCGCCTGTGGGCAGGCCCACATTCTGCAGGGGCGTTTTGCTGAGCATCATGTCATAGAGGACATACTGGCCGCTCCGGCTTTCGCCACATTCCAGCCAGAACACCAGCTGCGTGCAGCCGAAGAGGGGCACGCTATAGGTGGTGGGGGGCATCTGATTGGTCAGCCAGAACTCTCCCACCAGCCGCATATCGGCAAAGACCATCAATTTGACGGGATTGGCCGGGTCTGGACGGATGCCCAGGACCGGTTCGTCTACGAATTCGCTCTTGTTGGCCACCGAGAAAGTAAGGCTTTCGTATTGGCCGAAGGGGTTGAAGGCCGCAACGGCGCTCTGGTGACCGTTATCCTTCACCAGGTTCAGTTTGCCGGCCCCCGTGGGGATGTCGGTGCCGCCCGCCTGCACCTGACTGGGCACCAGGGGAGCGAGGTTCCCAACGAAGAACATATAGAAAGCGGTGTTGAGGTCTATGTCCTCGAAGGCGAGCAGCGGCGGCACATTGGTTTCCAGCATGATGCCTTTGTCGATGGTGCTTCCGTCTTTCATCTGGAATACATCCCGCCGGCTGCCGCCAGGCTTGAAGCAGTCGTTGATGTCGAAGTTGGTCAGGCTGCTCAGATAGCGCCCTACATAGTGGAAGTACGGGGCTTTGCACAGGTCGATAAGATCCACTGTTTCAGGGCATTCGGGCCTGGCGTGGTAGAAGTGGGGCGCTGTGTCCTGCGGCTGCCCGCGGAAGACCATGACGTCTCCCACCCCCAGGTAGGTCTGCTTGGATTCCCCGGTGCCGGGTTTCGCAAATTTCAGGATGCGGCACTTGCCGATGGGCAGCGTGAACTTCTGGTTGGGCCACAGGCAGTGGATCCAGGTGTCCAGGATCAGATGGTCGTCGGCGTAGACCAACAGGCGGTCTTCGCCCAGGACACGTCGCTTGGAAAGGGTGCCGGCGGTGAAACTCACATAGTCGAATTCCCCGGCCAGGTCGAAGGCCACATACGAATTGATGTTCCCGTCCATGAAGGTGGTGCCGGTGGTGAGGATGAATCCTTCATCAAACTGCTCGCCGCCCATGGAAAAGTGGTAGTGGGAAGAGGTGCCCTTGAAGTAGATTTGATCGAAACCGGCGGTGCCGCGGATGGAATAGGGCTCGTGGCTGGAGCAGAGCTTTACGGCATCCGGCAGCTGGGACAGCTTTTCCTTGGCCGTGTTGGCGATACCCGGGGCAGGAATGTCCTTGCACCCCTTCTTGTACGCATAAATGTCCACCACGCCAAAGGTCATCCCTTTGAGGAAGTCGCTCTGTTCCAGTTCTCCGCAGTGGAAGGAGACCACGTTGACGCCGCTGACATCCACTACGCAGACTTCGGCCAGGTCCTGCTGGGTGATGAGTTTTTCAAAGAGGACTTTTCCGTCTCCCTTCACGGTCAGCCAGGCCTTTGCGTTGGAACTCATATTGTCCCGCGGACCCACCAGGAAGGAGAGTTTTTCGAATTTCTTCTGCAGCCAGAAATAGACAAAACCGGCGCTGATCCCTTCTCCCAGCTCCTGTGAGGCACTCATGGAAATACCGGAATAGTACTTGTTGCGGTTGATGCTGATGTACTCTACCTCGTTGATCCCGCTGTAGTCGTCCCGGGTGATGGGGGTGGACCAGCCGCGGTGGCAAATCAGGTGCGGCCGCAGCTCTTCCATCAGTTTCACCTTATCCTTGGCCATGAGGGCGGCGTTGGAGATATTGTACGGAGTGGGCGTCTGCCCTTTCTTCCACAGCTTGATTTCGCCGAAATAGACTCCTTCCAGGCCCGACCAGTCCTCGAAGCGGAGCATGTCTACGCCGCTGATATCCAATGTGACGATCTTAGGAGCGTCCCACTGGTGCAGGACATCGTCCACCAGCCTCCGGCCATCGGCCGTAATGAGGATGATGTCGGTTCCCTTGTCGCCGGCGGCAAAGCGGTCGTCGTTCCTGCGGCCGGGGCCCATGAGGAATGTAATCTTTTCATACTGCCCCTTGAGCGAGAACACGGCATACGCACCTTCCTTGGCATCATCGTTTGTAACACCCTTGTACAGATTGAATCCGTTGGAACAGCGGAAGGTGGCGATGTACATCTCTTCGTCCTCGCCACGTACCCCCGCGTAATGGGGGTGGTACCTGTGTGAATCGACAGGCTGGAATTTCTTGACCAGATAGTCCTGCGCTCCGGCCGTGAAGACGGTAAGCAGTGCTATCGACAGGGTGGTAAGCAGGCGTTTCATAAATAATCTTCGAAATATTGGGTGACTTTGTCCATCAGGTGGATGCGGTTACGGCCGAATACGTTGTGCCGTGCCGTAGGGTAGGGGAAGTAATCGACCGGGATTTCCAGGTCTATGCATTCCTGGATGAAGGAAAGGCTGTGCTCCCACACCACGGTGTCGTCTATGGCGCCCTGGCAGATGAGGAGTTTGCCCTTCAGGTTCTTAGCCTTGCCGATGAGGCTGGTTTGGGCGAAACCTTCCGGATTGGTCTCCGGCGTGTCCATATAGCGTTCCCCGTACATGACCTCGTACCATTTCCAGTCGATGACCGGGCCGCCGGCCACCCCCACTTTGAAGACGTCCGGATAGGTGGTGAGGAGGCTGATGGTCATGAAGCCGCCATAGCTCCAGCCGTGCACGCCGATGTGGGAGGCATCCACGTAAGGGAGGCTCCTGAGCCAGTTGATGCCCACCATCTGGTCTTCCATTTCCACTTTTCCGCACTGCCGGTTGATGGCTTTTTCGTAGGCGGCTCCCTGGTTGGGCGTTCCGCGGTTGTCCTGCACGTATACGAAATAACCCTTTTGGGCCATGAGCATCTCCCACATCCGGATACCGCCCAGCCAGGAGTCCGGCACCATCTGGGAGTGCGGACCGCCGTACACGTAAAGGATGACAGGGTATTTCCGGGAAGGGTCGAAGTCTTTGGGATAGAAAAGCCGGTAATGGTTCTGATAGAGGCCGTCCGCGCTGGGCACGGTGCCGAATTCCGCCCGGCAGGAAGCGTAATCCCGCAGCGGATCTTCCAGGACGACCAGTTCCCGGGCCACTTTTCCGTCCGTGCTGCAAAGGCTGATGCGGGCGGGCAGGTTGAAGTTGGCGTTGCTGTCCAGGAACCATCGGCAGTCCTGGCTCAGGCTCACGGTATGCCAGCCGCGCTCGTGGGTAAGCTGGACGGGCTTGTCCAGGCGGGCTTTTGCAACGGCCTTTTGGGCCGGAATCCGGAAAGCCAGCTTGAAAAGGTGATTCTGTGCGGGAGAAACCTGGGCCGATGTATAGTAGACGGCCGTTCCGTCGTTGTCCAGGTATTCTACGTCGGCATCCACGGCCGTAAGCCGGCGGAGGGTGCCCAGGGTGTCTGCCAGATACAGGTTCTTGTAGCCGTCCCGGTTGTCCGTGCGGTAGATGAAGACGTCCGTGCGGCCTTTGACGAAGCGGATGGGATCCTGGGGTTCTACCCAGGCGTCATTGTCCTCCGTGAGAAGGGTGCGCACGAAGGCACCGTCTTTTGCACGGTACTGGTTCAGGTGCATGTGGTGCTGGCTGCGGTCCAGTACCTGTGCATAGAGGTAGCGGCTGTCCGGGCTCCAGGAGAGGTTGGTAATGTAGCGCTCCTCGGTGAAATCCGTCACATCCAGCCAGGTGATGGTTCCTTTGTCAAAGTTGTACACACCCACCTGCAGCCGTTCGCTGTCCATCCCGTTCATGGGGTATTTCAGGAGCTCCAGCGTTCCGGTGCGGGTTTGGATGTCCAGGAGCGGAAAGTCCGTGACCTGCGACTGGTCTTTTTTGTAAAACGCCAGCTGACGGCCGTCCGGAGCCCATTCATAGCCCCGGGAAAAGCCGAATTCCTGGCGCATCATGGTACCGCCGTACACGATGTTGCGGTCTTCTGACAGGCCGATGGCCAATTCTTTCCCGTCCTTCAGCCCCAAGAGGGAATTGCCCTCCAGGCGGATGCCGTACCCTGCTGCCGAGCGCTCCCACGGGTCTTCTGCAGGACCCGGCTTGGCCCGGTAGGGTTCCAGTTCCTGCCCGCCGATGCTGCCCTGCAGGTACTCCCGGCCCCGGACCACGAGGAAGGTATCCTGGTCCAGCCACATGGCTCCGCCGCGGGCATAACCTACCCCCTTATAGATGGCTTCTTCCATGGTGAGGTCTTTCCCAGGATGGGCTTCCCGCGTGTCCAGGACCGTATTCTGGGCATAGGAGAGCGTGCAGGCAAGCAGTGCGCCGGCGATACCAAGTATTTGTTTCATAGGCTGTTACTATAGGAAAAACGGGTCTTCGTCGGGGATCTGGACACTGGTCACGGGCTCTTCTTCCACATGGTCTACGATGGCCTTCTCATAGCCGCGCCAGGGGAGGGTTCCTTTGTACTCTTTGTAATGGACGGTTACCCGGAGACCGGTCATTTCCTTGAGCTTCTGGGCCACGTCCGGGTCTTTTACGGAAAATTTGAAGGTTTTGGACTGGACCGTTCCGGACGCATTCTTGGTGCCGTATCCGGTGAGAATCATCTCTCCCTCATAGGTTTTGAAAACATAACCGGTATAGGTAAGGGAATTGAGCTCTCCGGTTTTGGTGCCGTCGCTGAACACCCACCAGAACTTGAAATAGAGGAATCCGGCCAGTGCCGCCAGCACTGTCAGGCTGATGATCCAAATTACTGTTTTCCCAGATTTTGTCATAGTTCTTTATATTTTTACAAATATAAAAAATAATCTTAACTTTGAAAAGTGAAGTACCTGGTAAATACCTGCACGGACGCGCAGTGGAACATGGCCTATGACCAGTTTGTGCTGGAGCAGGGGCCGTGGGAGGAGCCCGTTTTCTATCTGTGGCAGAATGCCCCGTCGGTGATTATCGGCCGGAATCAGAGCGCTTACGCGGAGGTGAACCTTCCGTATCTGGAAGAGCACGGCATTGCGCTGGCACGCCGGGTGACGGGGGGCGGGGCGGTGTACCATGACCTGGGCAATCTGAACTACAGCATAGCCGGGCCGGTGGACCAGATGGACCAGGCACCCTTTATCCTGGAAAAGGCCTTGCAGCAGCTGGGCGTTCCGGCCCGGCGCACCGGCCGCAACGACATCCTGGTGGATGGACGGAAGTGCTCCGGCTATGCCAAGAGCCTCTGCGGGAAGCGGATGATGATTCATGGAACGCTCCTGTGGGATGTAGACCTGGAGGCGCTCACCCGGGCGCTCTCCGTCCCGGGCAGCAAGCTGGAAGCCGCCGGAGTGGCCTCCGTACGCAGCCGGGTGGCCAACCTGCGCAGTTATCTGCCTTCGCTTCCGGATATCCTGGCCTTCCAGGATGCGCTGCAGAGCCTGCTGGCGGGGGCCGATACGGCCATCTGCCTATCCCCGGACCAGCTTGCGGCCATCGACCTGCTGGCTACTGAAAAGTTCCGCAGCTGGGACTGGATCTATGGGCATTCCCCGGCCACCACGTTCCAGAGCCGTCGAAAATTTGCCTGCGGCACCGTCGAGGCCCACTACACGCTCACTCATGGCGTGTTTTCCGCCCTCCGGTTCACCGGAGACTTCCTCGGCGGCCTTCCCGCGGAGAAACTGGCGGCCAGGCTGCTGGGCTGCCGCCCGGACGACATTCTCCGGGAAGACATCGGCCGGTACTTCGACCAAGTGTCTCCGGAAGAATTCTTGCAGTTGTTCCGTTAGCTTAGCGCTCGATGGGGCCGCTGCCCAGCATTTCCTGCCCGTCGTACCACACGGCGAACTGGCCGGGAGAAATGCCCCGCTGCGGCTCGTCGAAGAGGATGTACAGGCCGCTTTCCCGCCTCAGGAGGGTGGCGCTTTGCAAGGGCTGGCGGTAGCGGATGCGCACGCGGTAGCGCCGCATTTCTCCCGGCGCCATGGCCTGGTCCGGCCGAATCCAGTGAATCTCCTCCGGGGCCACCCGCAGGCAGAACCTGCTCAGTCCCTTGTGGTTATGGCCTTCGCCCACGTAGATGCGGTTGGCTTCCGTGTCGGTGGCAATCACAAAAACAGGTTCTGCGTGTCCGCCGATGCCCAGGCCCTTCCGCTGGCCGATGGTATAGAATTGTGCGCCCTCGTGCCGGCCCACGATGCGGCCGTGGGGATTCTCCTTGTAACGGGTTTTCTTGATATGATGCTTTCCGCTGCGGTAGGTCTCTGTCTGGAAGTCGATCCGGTAGCTGACAGGCTGCGCCAGGCGGGAGAGTTCCTCTTCGGAGAGGGCGGCTACGGATTCTTCCTGGAAAGGACTGATACCCAGCGGTTTGCCGTCACTGGTCAGCACCTTTTCTTCAGGGGCATAATGGACGGTGCGCTCCAGCTTTTCCCCGGGTTTCAGGAGGCCCGAAAGCGTCTCCTGCTGCCAGGCGTACAGCGGGTCGGAGGCATAATAGGCATCGTAGACCTCCACGATATCGCCTTCCACGGAAGCCAGTTTCTGCTTCAGGAAGGTAGGAAGGTCTACCTTGCCCACGAAACAGATGCCCTGGGAGTCCTTTTTTTCGGCCGACGGCAAGTCTGCCTCCTTGGCGATGCGGCGCACCTCCGGCTTGGTAAGATGGCCGATGGGAAACAGCGCCCTGGCCAGCTGCTCCTGGCTTAACTGGCACAGGAAATAGGTCTGGTCCTTGTTGGGATCCGTCCCCTCCAGGATGCGGAAAGATGGCCGGTCGGAGCCGGCCATGACGCTGTCATTCCCGGCTTGACCGGGAATCTCTTCCTTTCGGCAATAATGTCCCGTGGCCACATAATCGGCCCCGTACTTGAGCGCCACTTCCAAAAAGGCGTCGAACTTGATTTCGCGGTTGCAGAGCACGTCCGGATTGGGCGTCCGTCCCTTGGCGTATTCGTCGAACATATAGTCCACCACCCGCTGCCGATAGGTTTTGGACAGGTCCACGAAATAAAAGGGGATGCCTATCTTGCGGGCCACCATTTCGGCCACGAAGCGGTCTTCCTCCCATTCGCAGTCCCCGTGGAGCGTGCTGGAGGCGTCGTTCCAGTTTTGCATGAACATGGCAAACACGTCGTAGCCCTCCTGCTTGAGGAGGTACGCCGCCACCGACGAGTCCACCCCGCCGGACAGCCCTACGCACACCTTGATATTGCTCTTGTCCGTCATCACCCTGCAAAGATACATATTTTCCCCGACATCTGCCTTCCCCCCAACACCCCTTGGCACCCTGTAACGCACTTTTGGGCGTTTTCCGCGTTACACGTTGCATCGGCATGCACCCTGTAACGCACTTTTGGGCGTTTTTCGCGTAATACGTTGCACGGGGTGCACCCTGTAACGCACTTTTGGGCGTTTTCCGCGTTATACGTTGCACGGGCAAGACGAGGGGGCGGGGCAAGGATGGAAATCCGGCAAGTTTTTCCTAACTTTGTGCCTTCAAGTGCGAGTATATGCCCAGTTACCTGCAAATAGAGAACATTTCCAAGAGCTACGGCCCCAAGGTGCTGTTTCAGCACATAGACTTCAACATCAACGAAGGGGACAAAGTGGCCCTCATTGCCCCCAACGGAACGGGAAAAACCTCGCTGCTGCGCATCCTGGCAGGGAAAGACTCCTCGGACAGCGGCGGCAAGGTACTGTTCCTGAAGGATATCCGCATCGCCTTCCTGGAGCAGGAATATGCCTTCGACCCGGAAAAAACCATTTTCCGGCAAATCATGGACAGCTCGTCGGAGTGGACCGCCCACCTGGATACGGACCACCTGTGGCAATACGAACTGCGTGTGCATCAGCTGCTTACGCAGTTTAACCTGACCAATCCGGACAAGCCCATGAAAGACCTTTCCGGCGGGGAAGTGAAACGGGTGGCCCTGACGCAGATGCTGGCTTCGGAGGCCGATTTCTACATCATGGACGAACCCACCAACCACCTGGACACGGACGCCATCGAATTCCTGGAAAACCGTCTCCGGCACAGTCGCTGCACCCTTTTCATGGTTACACACGACCGCTATTTCCTGGACCGCGTGTGCAATACCGTCATGGAAATGGACCGTGGCAGCATTTACATTTACCGGGGCGACTACATGCATTTCCTGGAAAAGCGGCAGGAACGGATAGACAACTTCAACGCGGAAACCGAGCGGGTGCGAAACCTCTACCGCCGGGAGCTGGAGTGGATGCATGCCAGTCCCTGCGCGCGTACCGGCAAGGCCAAATACCGCAAGCAGGCCTTCTGGGAAATCAAGGAACGGGCCGACGACAGCTACATCCAGAAGAAGGTGGACTTGTCGGAAACCCAGGCCCGGAGCGTGTATCTGGGCAACAAGGTGATCAACTGCCGGGACGTAAGTTTCTGGTGGGAGCAGAAGTGCTACCTCCGTCATTTCACCTACAATTTCCAGCGCTACGAGAAAATTGGCATCGTGGGCCCCAACGCCGCCGGAAAAACCACCTTCCTGAACCTGATTACCGGTGGCTGGAAGCCGGAATGGGGCGGTACCCTGGAAGGGGTCATCGACCGGGGAGAGTCCCTGAAAGTGGGCTATTATCACCAGGCCGGCATGCAGTTCAAACCCGGCCAGACGGTACTGGAGACGGTGGGAGACCTGCACCTGCTGAACCGTTTCCTGTTCCCGCACGACATGCTTCAGAACCCCGTGGAACGCCTTTCCGGCGGAGAGAGGAGGCGCCTGTACCTGCTCACGGTGCTCATGCAGCAGCCCAATTTCCTGGTGTTGGACGAACCCACCAACGACCTGGACATCGTCACCCTGGAAATCCTGGAGGAATACCTGCAGGAGTACAAGGGCTCCCTGGTCATCGTGAGCCACGACCGCCATTTCCTGGACCGCTTGGCAGACCACCTCTTCGTCTTCTGCGGCGATGGCGTCGTGAAAGACTTCGTGGGCAACTACACCGAATACCGGACTTTCATCAAAGACTACGAAGCCGCCCGGAAGGCCGATGAAAAACCGGTCCAGACCCAGGCCAAGGTGAAGACGGCATCGGCCAGGAAGCTCAGCTGGAAAGAACAGCAGGAACTCAAGGCGCTGGAAGAGAAACTACCGCAGCTGGAGGCCGAAAAGGCTGCGCTGGAAGAGAAACTCTCCGGCGGCACCCTGGACCCTGCCCAGCTACAGGAAGCCTCCACCCGCTACTGCTCGCTGCAGGAAGAACTGGACGCCGCCGAGCTCCGCTGGCTGGAACTCATGGATTTGTAACAATTATTAGGCGGATTCGTTAAAAATCATTATCTTTACGGAGTAAAAAGTTTGATTTTTATGAATTTGCATGTTCAATCGGAAACAGGCCGTCTAAGAGCGGTGGTATTGGGACTTCCCACTTCGCCCGGCGCAACGCCTACCCTGGAACAAACCTACGACAGCAAGTCCTACGAGTCTGTCCTGCACGGGGTCTATCCTCTGGAAGAAGACATGGTGCGGGAGATGGACGCTTTCCTCGCCGTGCTCAAGAAATACGACGTAGACGTGTATCGTCCGGCCCCGGTGAAAGACTGCAACCAGGTGTTCTCCCGGGACGTGGGTTTCGTGATCGACGACAAAATCATCGTCTCCAACATCATCCCGGACCGCCAGGAAGAGATTGACGCTTACGAAGATATCTATCGGCAAATCCACTACAAGCAAATCTACAACCTGCCGGAGGCCGTGCACGTGGAAGGCGGGGACGTGGTCCTGTACAAGGATTACATCTTCCTGGGCCAGTACGACTTCCCGGATTACCGGCAGGTAAAGACCGCCCGCACCAACCGGCTGGCGCTGGATTACCTCCGGATGATTTTCCCCAATAAGACCATCGTCCCGCTGAACCTCCTCAAGAGCGACACGGACCCTTACCAGGGCATCCTGCACCTGGACTGCACCTTCATGCCGGTGGGCCGGGACAAGGCCATCATCTACAAGCGCGGCTTCATGAATCCCCGGGACGCAGACCACCTGATCGAAATCTTCGGCAAGGAAAACGTCTTTGAGATAACTTCTGAAGAGATGTATTACATGAACACCAACGTGTTCTCCATCTCGGAGAACGTGGTGGTCACCGAAGAGCACTTCAACCGCCTGAACAAGCACCTCAGGGAAAAATGGGGCATGACGGTGGAAACCGTTCCTTACCGGGAAATATCCAAGATGGGCGGCCTGCTGCGCTGCTCCACCCTCCCTTTAAGAAGAGACTGAATCTATGGAAAACAAATTGGCTGTTGTCGCCTTCGGCGGCAATGCGCTGCTCCGCAGTGGCCAGAAAGGCACTTTCCAGGAGCAGCTGGAAAACGTGGAGCGCACCTGCGAAAACCTGGTGCCGCTCCTGGAACAGGGCTACAGTCTGATCATCGGCCACGGCAATGGCCCGCAGGTGGGAAACGGCCTCCTGCGGCATTCTGCCGGCGAAAAGGCTTTCGGCCTTCCCGCCATGCCCATGGATTTCTGCGGCGCGGAAACCCAGGGCTCCATCGCCTACCTCATCGAAACTGGCCTGGACCGCGTATTGGCCCGGCACGGCCTGGACCGCAAGGTGGTTTCGCTGGTTACCCGCGTGGAAGTGAAGGCCGACGACCCCATGTTCCGGAATCCGACCAAGCCCGTGGGTCCTTACTATCCGGACGCGCCCTCCGACGGCGCCGTGTACCGGGAAGACCCGAAGGGCCGCGGCTGGCGGAAGGTGGTTCCTTCGCCCGTCCCCGCCCGCATCCTGAACGCAGACTTGGCCGGCCGGCTGGCCCGGGAGGGCTACATCGTGGTCACCGTGGGCGGCGGCGGCATTCCCGTCGTTAGCGAAAACGGGGCCCTCAAGGGCGTGGAGGCCGTCATCGACAAAGACCTGGCATCGGCCCTGTGTGCCGTGAACACCGGGGCGCAGGAACTGTACATCCTCACGGACGTCCCCAAGGTATACATCAACTTCCGCAAGGCCGATGAAAAAGCCCTGGATGTGCTCACCCTGGCCCAGGCCCGGCAGTACCTCTCGGAAGGCCAGTTCGCAGAAGGCTCCATGGCCCCGAAGGTGAGGGCCGGCATCTTCTTCATCGAAAACGGCGGCAAGAGCTGCATCATCACCGAAGCGGGAGAGTTGGGAAACCCCGCCTCGGGAACCCGTATCGTCAAATAAAACCAAATTGATCACTATGGCATACAATCTCAGAAACAGGAACTTTTTGAAACTCCTGGACTTTACGCCCAAGGAAATCCAGTATCTGTTGGACCTGGCCGCCGAGCTCAAGCGCGCCAAATACAGCGGCACCGAGCAGCCGCGCCTGAAGGGCAAGAACATTGCTCTCATCTTTGAAAAGACCTCTACCCGCACCCGCTGCGCCTTCGAGGTGGCCGCCTACGACCAGGGCGCCCATGTGACGTACCTGGGCCCTACCGGTTCACAGATCGGCATCAAGGAAACCATGAAAGACACCGCCCGTGTGCTGGGCCGCATGTACGACGGAATCGAGTACCGCGGCTTCGCCCAGGCCACCGTGGAGGAACTGGCCGCCTATGCCGGTGTGCCCGTGTGGAACGGCCTCACCAATGAGTTCCATCCCACCCAGATCCTGGCCGACTTCCTGACCATGCGCGAGCATGTGGACAAGCCCCTGAACCAGGTCAGTTACGCTTATCTGGGCGATGCCCGCTTCAACATGGGCAACTCCCTGCTGGTGGGTGGCGCCAAGATGGGCATGGACGTGCGCATCGTGGCACCCAAGGCCCTGCAGCCTGCCCGGGAACTGGTGGACCAGTGCCTGGAAATTGCCCGGGAAACCGGCGCCCGCATCACCATCACGGACGACCCTCAGGCCGGCGTGAAAGGCTGCGACTTCCTGTACACGGACGTGTGGGTGTCCATGGGAGAACCCGACGCCGTATGGAAAGAGCGCATCGGCCTGCTGAAACCCTTCCAGGTGAATGCCGCCCTGATGGCTGCTACCGGCAATCCCCAGTGCAAGTTCATGCACTGCCTGCCGGCCTATCACAACCGGGATACCAAAGTAGGGGAGGATGTGTATCAGAAATTCGGCCTGGACGGTGTAGAGGTGACGGAAGAAGTGTTCGAAGGCCCTAACAGCATCGTCTTCGACGAGGCCGAAAACCGCCTGCACACCATCAAGGCCGTTATGGTGGCTACGCTGGGAAGTTAGGTTTTTTGGATTTTTTTCCTTATCTTGCCATTCCTAACTTGTTACGGGCTAAGCAAATGAGTACAAAAAAACTAGTAATCAATTACGAGGAATTCGCTTCCCCCTCGGAAATGCTCCCGGAAGATCAGGAGTTGGTCCGTCTGGCCGTAGAGTCCCAGAAAGGTTCCTATTCCCCTTATTCCCATTTCCAGGTGGGTGCTGCCCTTAAGCTGGCCAACGGGCTCATTGTCAAGGGCGCCAATCAGGAAAATGCCGCTTACCCCTCGGGCCTTTGCGCAGAGCGCACCGCCATGTTCTGGGCCGGTGCCAATTATCCGGACGTGGCCATGGAAACCCTGGCCATCGCCGGCAGCGACCATGGTGTGCTGTGCGAGAGTCCGGCCAGTCCCTGCGGCGCCTGCCGCCAGGTGATGGCAGAGTACCAGAAAAAGCACAAAAAGCCCCTGAAGGTGATTCTGGTAGGCAGCAAACGCATCCGCAAATTTGCCTGTGTAGACGACCTGCTGCCCTTCATCTTCGACAGTTTAAGTATGGAATAATAGGAAAGAAGTAAAATTTTTTCTACCTTTGCAACGGGAAAGTCTTACACGACCAGCTCCCTCTCAACTCCCCCAGGACAGGAATGTAGCAAGGGTAGGAGGTTGTAGCGGTGCGATGTAATCAGCTTTCCCTTTTTTTGTTGTTAACCATGATTGCAGTATATACCATCACTTCGGGCCTGCACGACGAAAGCGTCGTGTCCCGTTTTACGGACGAGTTTCTGAAGAGTGTTTTCCCCAAGGGCGGGTACGAGTTCCGCGGGGCCGATTTCTCGGACTTCGGAACCCATTCGCTGGACCTGATCTATGTGCGCACCGGCGGCGCGGAAGGCATTTTCAAGAGCCTGCTTCCGGAGATGCTCTCCAGGGGCATCAGCAGTTATTATCTGCTCACTTCGGGCCGGAGCAATTCCCTGGCCGCTTCCCTGGAAATCCTGTCCTACCTGCGTCAGCAGGGACTCAAGGGGGAAATCCTGCACGGAACGCCGGCCTACCTGCGTCAGCGGGTACAGCTGCTGGACAAGGTGGCATCGGCCCGTACCAAGCTGCAGGGCGCCAGAATCGGCGTCATCGGGCAGCCCTCGGACTGGCTCATCGCCAGCCACGCAGATTCCGTGGCCGTGATGGACAAACTGGGCGCCCGCATCGTGGAAATTCCCATGGAGGAGCTGCTGCAGGAAATTGCCGTGGCCAAGGCCGATAAAATGCCGGACGACACCCCCATGAAAACGGATGTGCGGGCGGCTTATCCCGGCGCCACCCAGATTTACCATGCGCTGGAAGTGCTGGTCAGGCGCCACGAGCTAAGCGCTTTCACGCTGCGCTGCTTCGACCTCCTGTCTTCGGTGGGCAATACCGGCTGCCTGGCGCTGGCCAAGTTCAATTCGGCCGGCATTCCTGCCTCCTGCGAAGGGGATGTTCCCGCACTGCTTTCCATGATGATTTCCCAGGCCCTGGTGGGCCGGACGGGCTTCCAGGCCAATCCTTCCCGGATAGAGGAAAACGGCGAGATGCTCTTCGCCCACTGCACCGTTCCCTTCAACCTGGTGCGCAAGTGGCAGTTCGACACGCACTTCGAATCCGGCATCGGCCTGGGGATCCACGGGGAACTGCCGCAGGGTTCCGTTACCGTTTTCAAGGTGGACGGCAAGCTGGAGCGCAAGTTCATCGCCGAGGGAGAACTGGTCTATAACCAGTACGAAGACAACCTGTGCCGTACGCAGGTGGTCCTGAAACTGAAGCCGGAAGACGCCCGGTATTTCCTGACCAATCCCATCGGCAACCACCACATCGTCCTTCCCGGCCGGCACAAGGCCCTGTTGGAGGCCCTGCTATGACACTGGAACAACTCCTTCTGCAGCACGGGGTAAAACCCACCGCCAACCGCCTGCTCATTGCGCGTGCGCTGGAGCAGGCGCGGCGGCCTTTGTCGGTCACGGAA
This sequence comes from uncultured Bacteroidia bacterium, assembly GCA_902784435.1. Lineage (GTDB taxonomy): Bacteria > Bacteroidota > Bacteroidia > Bacteroidales > UBA932 > Cryptobacteroides. The sequence continues at coordinate 80,370 of CACZUR010000005.1, forward strand.
CTGGAAGAGCGGCTGGAAACCATCGACAAGAGCAATGTCTTCCGTGCCCTCATCGCCTTTCGGGATGCGCACCTGGTGCATGTCCTGGAAGATACCGGGGACGGGGTGCGCTATGAACTTTGCCACAGCCACAACGAGCACGCCGACGAAGATGTCCACGTGCATTTCTACTGCACGCGCTGCCACCGGACCTATTGCCTGGAAGATACGCCGGTCCCTCCGGTGGCGGTGCCGGAAGGCTATGCGAAAGAGTCTGTGAGTTATCTGATCAAGGGAATCTGCCCTTCCTGCCTATAGCTTCCGGAAGCGCTCGAAGGCTTCGGGAAGGGGAGAGGAGCAGCGGACCATCTTTCCGGAAAAAGGATTGCGGAACACCAGGGTGGCGGCATGGAGCGCCAGCCGGTGGATGGGATCGGTGTCTGCTCCGTATTTTTCGTCGCCGGCCACGGGGTGGTCCAGGTCTGCGGCATGGACACGGATCTGGTTTTTCCGGCCGGTTTCCAGGGAGAATTCCACTTCTGAATAGCGGCGGCTGCGGGACAGCACCTTGTAATGGGTGATGGCCAGCTGTGCGTCTTTCACTTCTTCCTGGAAAGAATACATTTTCAGGGACTTGGGATTTTCTACCAGGTAGCTCTGGATGGCGCCGCGGTCCTTTTCCACCGTGCCTTCCAGCCAGGCCACGTATTTGCGTTCCGCTACCAGTTCCTTCCATTTGCTTTGCAGGATGTCCTTGGCCCGCTCGTTCTTGGCAAAGACCAGTGCGCCGGAAGTGCCCTTGTCCAGGCGATGCACAATCCATATTTTGGCCGTTGAGCGGTCTGGCTGTACGCCGGAAATGAGGTCCTCGCGGCGCTGCATGCGCGCATTTACCTTCACATAGGCGTTCAGGAGGGCATACAGGGTCTTTTCCCGGTGGCCGCTCTTGGCGCTGCTGCCCTGGGCGGTGGAAACGGTGAGCATCCCGGAAGGCTTGTCTGCCACCAGGTAATTCTCGTCCTCGAACAGGATGTTCACCCCGGCCTTCAGGACTTCTTCCCGGGCGTCGCGCCTGGTGGAACGGGCAATGGAGATGCCCTTGGGAAGGATGGTAATCCGGTCCCCTTTGCGCAGGGGATGGTCAAAGGCCGTGCGGGATTCTCCGTTCACGGTAACCTGCCCTTTGGACAGGAAGGTTTTCACGCTGGTGCGTGACTGGGACGGGAGTATCTCAAACAGATATTCCAGCAGGGGTGCGTCGTGCGCAACGGTAAAATGCTGTCCGGTCATAATTCTTCCAGGAGTTCGTGCAGTTCTTTGGGCAGCAGGCGCATGAAATGCTCCAGCGTCCCGTGGGGAATGAGGATGTTTTCCAGGGATTCACAGTCGTCGAAGGCATCTTCTCCGATGATTTCCAGCCCCTTGTTCAGCTTTACGTGATAGAGGTTGATGCAGCCTTGGAAGGCTTGCGGGCCGATGATGCGGGTGCTGGCCGGCAGGGAAATGCGTTCCAGCTGCCAGCAGTCCATAAAGGCCGACTGGCCGATTTTCAGGAGTCCGGTGGGGAGTTTGATACCCAGCAGTTCCCCGCATTCGGCAAAGGCGGCGTCTCCGATGTGCGTGACGGAATTGGGCAGGTGAATCTTTTCCAGGTAGGAGGAGCGCTCTTCCAGCGGGATTTCCTCCCCGATTTTTCGGCCGGCCATGTAATCCTGGAAGGCGAAAACGTCGTCACAGATAATCTGGCAGCCTTCCTTCACGGTAATCTCTTCCGGGAAATTCTCGGCGTCCAGCAGGTATTTTCCGTCGGCCGAATAGGATACGCGGTTTTCCTCGTCCCAGACGTCATTCTCCAGCAACCGGGCGGGAGCCGCCGTGGGAACGGCCATAATCTCTTCCAGAGACATAATTAAAATGTTTTTACGAAGTCCAGGTCCTTTTTGAGCATGATCTTGGGCTCCATCTTGGACACTTTCTGGAACAGTTTGAACTGGTAGGCTGGGGAGAGATATACGCGATGTTCGTTCTTGCCTTTGCGCCACCATTTGTAGAAGGCGATGGGGTCTGTGTCGTAGGGGATGCGGGCTTCTATCTCTGAGGAGAATCCGGGGAAGTCGATGAGCATCTTCAGGCCCGTGATGCGCTTGTAGTACTCATAGTCTGCCCGGCGGAGTTTGGATACCAGCGGGGCAAACACTTCCATCTGGTCTACCTGCAGCACTTTTTCCTTCACAATCATCCGGTGGATGCGAACGGGATCCCGGTGCAGCCATTCTGTCAAAGACAACGTGACCGGACCTTCTTCACAATCTAGGGTAAGTAGGTCCGATGAGAAATAAATCTTTTGGCTATCCAGCGGGTAATTCTCCATATTGATGCCGTTCTCATGCAAATATATGTAAATTATTTCTTTTTTGTACAATTTTTTTTATCTTTGAGACTGGAAAAAACAATAACCTCATTAATACTTTTAAAACTTATGGCTTACAAAATCATTGACATTCAGGGCATCGGCCCCGTTTATGCCGAAAAACTCATTGCAGTAGGCATCGAAACCGTAGATCAGCTCCTGGCAGAAGGCGCCAGCGCCAAAGGTCGTAAAGCTCTGGAAGAGAAAACCGGCATCCGCGGAGACCTCATCCTCACCTGGGTCAACCACGCCGATCTGTTCCGTATCAAGGGTGTAGGCCCTCAGTTCTCCGAACTGCTGGAGGCTGCCGGCGTAGACACCGTGAAGGAGCTGCGCAACCGCAACGCCGCCAACCTGGCCGCCAAGATGCTGGAAGTAAACGAAGCAAAGCACCTTTGCAAGCGTACTCCCGTAGAGAAGGAAATCCAGAAGTACATCGACGCCGCCAAGGAACTGGAGCCCGTTGTCACTTACTAAGCTTTCGTTCTAATAAGAAAGGTGACCCAAGCCCGATGCGGCCTGGGTCACCTTTTTTGTGTCTGGAAGGAGAATTACTTTTCCGGATGCAGTTTCCGGTAAAACTTCACGCCGGAGATGAGCGACTTGAGGGTGCTCTTGGACAACTGGACTTCGGCGGGATGGTTGCGGCCTTCGAACTGAATGGCCAGGTGTTTGCCCAGCAGCCCTTTCCTCAGGATACAGTTGACGGTGATGCTGTCGGCAAGCCCTTCTGCACCATTGGAGCGCCGGGCTTCCAGCTCCCGGGTGGTGCCGGAAGGCTCGGAGAACAGATCTACCAGGCCCGTGAGCGTTTCCAGCACCTGGTCGTAGTTTTCTCCCAGGTACAGGCAGCACTCGTCGAAGGAACTGATGGACGTGTTCCCCATCTCCAGGATTTCAAACGACACGGAGCCGTTCGTGTGCAGGAGGCTCAGATAATAACCGACGCTTTCGTCCTGATCTTTATATTTAAAGAGGGAGAATGTGTCGTCGTTCTGCTCTGTTTCAGTTATCTCGGAACGCATCCCTACGGGAAGGTTCTTCTGCGCATAGGAGCACAGGGTGATGCAGGCAATCGCAAGGGAGATGAGAATTCGCTTCATGTTCGTTTTCGTTTAAAAGTCTCTGTCGGGTTATTCAAAATGCGCGCCAAAGTTGCTCAGGGCATCTGCTCCAGGATTTCTTCTTCCGTGACCAGGTTGAAGTCCCCGACGATGGAATTCTTGAGCATGGCCGCGGTAACGCAGAAGTCCAGGCAGCGCTGTGGATTGCCCGGCCATTTTTCCGAGGCGTGGATATAGGCTGCCACGAAAGCGTCGCCCACGCCCACCGGGTCCACGATGTCCTGGATGTCGAAGATTCGGGTGCGGTAGATGGTGCCCTTGTACCACAGCAGGGCCGTCAGGGTGTGGTGGTTGGTGGTAATCTGGTTTCTCAGGCCCAGCATCATTTCGCTGCAGTGGGGGAACTGGCGGTGCATCTCGGAAAAATAGCGTCCATAGGCTTCCAGGTCCAGCTGGCTGTCGGCCATCATGCCGGTTTCCGGAATCTTGGGAACGCCGGTAGCTACCGCCCATTCGTCCTGGTCCCCGAAGATGTAGTCGCTGTACTGCATGAGGGCGTTCAGGGTCTTGTGGGCGTCGGCCCCGTCGTATTTCCAGAGATTGCGCCGGTAGTTGATGTCGCAGGTGATGCGGAGGCCGGCGTCCCGGGCGGCCCGTACGGCTTCGAAGGTGGCATCGGCCGCCGACTGCGACACTGCGCAGGTGATGCCGGAGCAGTGGAACAGGTGGGCACGGCCGAAGATATCGGCCCAGGGGAACATGCCCGGGGCCGATGACCAGAAGGACGATCCCTTCCTGTCGTATACGACCAGGGAATTGCGGATGTCGGCCGCTTTCTCGAAGTAATAGGAGCCCAGGCGTTCCCCGCCGCGCACGACGTCCGATACGTCGATGCCGTAGGAGCGCAGTTTCCGGAGGCAGGCGTCTCCCACGCTGTTTTGCGGGATGCGCGACACATATTCCACGGCGTTGCCCAGGATGGCGAGCGATACCGCTACATTGGCCTCGGAGCCGCCGAACTGCCCCTCATAAAAGGTACCCTGCCCGATGCGCTGGACGCCCAGGGGCGACCAGCGCTGCAGGATTTCTCCGAAAGTGACAATCTTTTTCACTGTTCCCGGATGATGTCCATTCCCAGACGGATGGCTTCCTCGTTCATGGGAATCAGGTGATGATGGCGCTCCGGCAGGGTCTTGCGGAGGGCTTTGAGTACGCTTTCGATGCTCACGATGGGGTGTACCTTCAGGAGACCGCCCAGCACAATCATGTTGAATACCTTGATCATGTTCATTTCGGCGGCCTTGTCCATGGCGTCTATCCTGAAGACGCGGATGTCTTTCCGCGTGGGAGGAACGGTGATGCCGTAGCCGTCGTAAATGAGGGTACCGCCCTTCTTGACCTTGGACTCGAATTTTTCCAGGGAAGGCTGGTTGAGGACGATGGCGGTGTCGTACGAGGACAGGATGGGGGAAGAGACGGGTTCGTCGCTCACGATGACGGTGACGTTGGCGGTTCCGCCGCGCTGCTCGGGGCCGTAGGCGGGCATCCAGGTCACTTCCTTGTCTTCCATGAGGCCGCTGTAGGCCAGAATCTTACCCATAGAGAGGACCCCTTGTCCTCCGAATCCGGATATAATGATTTCGTGTGTCATAGGCTTACTCATTTACCGTTGTCCTTGAGGTCTCCGAGCGGGTAGAACGGGACCATGTTTTCTTCCATCCACTTGTTGGCCTTGTCCGGCCCCATGCGCCAGTTGGTGTTGCAGGTAGAGACAATCTCTACCAGGTTGGAGCCTTTGCCCTGCATGGAATATTCGAATGCCTTGCGGATGGCTTTCTTGGCTTTGAGAATGGCGCCGACGTTCTGCACGCTCTGGCGCGTAACGTAGCAGGTGCCCTGGAGCTGAGCGGCGATATCGGCCATCTTCAGGGGATACCCGTGCAGCTTGGGGTCGCGGCCGTAGGGGCAGGTGACCGTCTTCATGCCCAGGAGGGTGGTGGGGGCCATCTGGCCGCCCGTCATGCCGTAGATGGCATTGTTGATGAAGATGATGGTGATGTTTTCTCCGCGGTTGAGGGCGTGGATGGTTTCGGCCGTGCCGATGCACGCCAGGTCTCCGTCGCCCTGGTAGGTGAACACCAGGCGGTCCGGCCACAGGCGCTTGACGGCGCTGGCCAGTGCCGGCGCACGGCCGTGGGCGGCTTCCTGCCAGTCTACATCGATGTATTTATAGGCAAAGACGGCGCATCCCACGGGGGAGATGGCGATGGTCTTTTCTGCCATGCCCATTTCCATCACTACCTCGGAAATGAGTTTGTGCACTACACCGTGGCTGCAGCCCGGACAATAGTGCATGGGCACGTCATTGAGCAGTTCCGGTTTCTTGTATACCAGGTTTTCCGGTCTGATGATTTCTTCTCTTGTCATAAGGCGCAGCTCTTTAGAGGGTCATTTTCTTGATTTGTTCCACCACTTCTTCCGGCTCGGGGATAATGCCGCCCAGGCGGCCGTACCACTGTACCGGCACCTGGCATTCCACGGCCAGGCGCACGTCTTCCACCATCTGGCCGGCGTTGATTTCCAGGGACAGGATGCCTTTCATCTTCTTGCCCAGCTCTCCGATTCTCTTATACGGGAAGGGCCACAGGGTGATGGGACGCAGGAGGCCCACCCGGATGCCCTGTTCCCGGGCGATGGCAATCACCTTCTTGGCAATGCGGGCGGCGCTGCCGAAGGCTACGATGAGGACGTCGGCGTCTTCGGTCTTGTATTCCTCATAGCGGACTTCCTTTTCCTCGATGACGCGGTATTTGGCCTGGATGCGCAGGTTGTTCTGCTCCATCTCTTCCGAGCGCAGTTCCAGGGAGGTGATGATGTTGGGCTTGCGCATTCCCGTGCGGCCGGTGGTGGCCCAGGGGCACTCCCGGGCAATCTCTTCCTCCGTGCGGCGCGGCTTGAAAGGCGGGAGCACCACCTTCTCCATCATCTGGCCGATGGCACCGTCACTGAGGATCATGGCCGGGTTGCGGTATTTGAAAGCCAGTTCGAAGGCCAGGTCCACGAAATCGGCCATTTCCTGTACGGAGGCGGGAGCCAGGGTGATGAGCCTGTAGTCTCCGTGTCCGCCGCCTTTTACGGTCTGGAAATAGTCTGCCTGGCTGGGCTGGATGGTGCCCAGGCCGGGACCGCCGCGGGAAACATTGACAATGAGGGCGGGGAGTTCTGCACCGGCCATGTAAGAGATGCCTTCCTGCATCAGGGAGATGCCCGGCGAGGAGGAGGAGGTCATGACGCGTTTGCCGGTGGCGGCGCCGCCGTAGACCATGTTGATGGAGGCCACTTCACTTTCTGCCTGCAAAACCACCATGCCGGTGGTTTCCCAGGGCTTTTCTGCGGCCAGGGTTTCCAGCACTTCCGACTGCGGCGTAATGGGGTAGCCGAAATATCCGTCGCAGCCGCAGCGGATGGCGGCGTGGGCAATGGCTTCATTGCCTTTCATCAGGGTTACTTCTTTCTGGGCCATGGTCTATTCCTCCTTTTTGCGGTAAACGGTAATACATCCGTCCGGGCATACGATGGCACAGGATGCGCAGCCTGTGCATACGTCTTCCAGGACGGTCTGGGCATAGTTGTAGCCTTTCTGGTTCACCTGCTTGGTGCTTAGCGCCAGCACGTGCAGGGGGCAGGCCACCACGCAAAGGCTGCAGCCCTTGCATCGTTCGGTGTCGACAACAGTCGCGCCTCTCATTTTTGCCATATTAAGTCCTTTTATTGGTTGTACATATCTTTGTTGTAGAAGGCCAGGATCTCGTTTGCTATCTCCAGGGCCTGCGCCGCAGGGCTTTCCGGGTTCCGGTGAATGGCTTCCAGGTAGTTGTTCATGGCCATCTGCCAGTTGCCTTTCTTGCGCCAGGCATTGCCCAGAAGGTAGTACAGTTCGTCGTCCATGGACCCTTCGAAGGCATCCATCAGGCCGATGACTTCGTCGGCCCGGTCCTGGTCCAGGAGGCTGCGGATCCTGTCTTTCATTACTTGGGGTCGTTCACGAACATGCACCAGCCGTACGGGTCTTCCTCCACGCCTTTCTGGATGTTCACCATGCGGTGATACAGCTTTTCGGACACGGGGCCGCACTGGTCTGCGTATTTGTATTCCCGGGTGATGGTGCCGCTCTCCAGGGTGACTTTGTCGTCGATGCGGGAGATGGGGGTGATGACCACCGCCGTGCCGCAGGAGTTCACTTCCTCGAAGGTGTCCAGCTCGTCGATGAAGATGGTGCGGCGCTCTACCTTCAGGCCCATTTCCTCTGCCAGTTTGCGCAGGGACTTGTTGGTGATGGACGGCAGTACGCTGGGCGAATTGGGCGTCACATAGCAGCCGTGTTTGATGCCGAAGAAGTTGGACGAGCCGAACTCCTCGATGTGGCTGTGGGTGGCGCTGTCCAGGAACAGGAGCTCCCGGTAACCCATCTTGTGCGCCAGGTTGTAGGCGTGCAGCGACTGGGCATAGTTGGCGCCCAGCTTATAGCCGCCGGAACCGTAAGTGGCGGCGCGGTCGTAGTTGCGGGAAATGACGGCCGATCCGGGAACGAGGCTTTTTGCGCCGGAATAGGTGCCCACGGGGGAGGCCATGACGCAGAACATGACATCGTTGGCGCTCTTGATGCCCAGCTGGGGATTGATGCCGAAAAGGACGGGCCTCAGGTACAGCGAGGCGCCGCTCTCATAAGGCGGGATGTAGTCCCAGTTTTCCTGGACGCACAGCGTGCACAGGTCCAGGAACAATTCCATGTTGGGATAGGGCATGTCCAGATACTGTGCGCTGGAAGCCATGCGCCTGGCGTTCTCGTCCGGGCGGAACATGCGCACGCGGCCGTCGGCGCCGCGGTAGGCTTTCAGCCCCTCGAAACAGGACGGAGCATAGTGAAACACGCCTGCAAAGCAGTGGAGGGAGAAGTTGAAGTCATTGGCTACTACGGGTTTGCTCCAGCGCCCGTTTTCGCAGGTGGCGTATACGATGGCGTTGGTGGGGTAGTAGTTGAACGATCTCTTCGAGTAATCAATCTCTGCCATAGTTTTAGTCTTCGATTATGCGGTCTTTGTTATAAGTGTGGATCTTGGTGTCTCCGGCGAGGATGATGTAGCCGTTTTCGGCCAGTGATTCCAGCTCGTTCTCTCCGGGATATACCCGGACAGGGGCCAGCCAGCTCACTTTCCGGGTGATGGCGTCCGTGATGTCCTGGCTGTAGGCCACGCCGCCGGTGAGGATGATGACATCTACTTTCCCGTCTACCAGGGCGCCCTGGGCCACGATGTATTTGGCGATGTTCAGGACGAAAGCCTTCATGAACACGACGTATTCCGGGATGCCCTGCTTGGCCCTTTCTACCACCACGCGCATGTCGTTGGTGCCGAAGTAGGCCACGGCGCCGCCCTGGCCGATGAGCTTTTTCTTGATTTCCTGCTTGGTGTATTTGCCGCTGAAGCACATGTCGATGAGCGGGTAGGGCGGGCAGCAGCCGGCACGTTCCGGGGTGATGGGGCCGTCTCCGCCCAGGCCGTGCGACGTGTCGATGACCTTGCCGTCCCGGTGGGTGGAGATGGTGACGCCGCCGCCCATGTGGCAGATGATGGCTGTGGTGTCCTCTGCCTTCCGGCCGGTGTCCCGCAGATACCTGCGCATGATGGCGCGGGTGTTCAGGGCGTGGAAGAGGGTACGGCGCGGAAATTCCGGAATGCCGCCCACGTGGCACTCCGGCAGCATTTCGTCTGCCATGGGCGGATCTGCCACATAGGCGATGCATTTGCCGAAGCGGGGCTGGATGCCTTCCTTCTCCCGGAGGGCGTTGATTTCCGCCGCGATATTGTCCCCGATGAGGGCGCTCAGGTTGCAGGCGTGGTTGCCTTCCCGGCTCTCCGACAGCACCTCCCGCATGTCGGCGTTCACATTGTACACGCCGGTGATGCAGGGGGTGAACAGACCGCCGCGGCACATCACGATGTCGATGTCTTCCAGGCGGACGCCCTTTTCCCGGAGGGCGCTGAGGATGGCGTCCGTGCGCATGCGGTCCTGGTCCATCACATCGGCAAAGCGGGAGAGCTCCTGGACGGAGTGCTCCAGTTTTTGGTCGATGAGGATTTCGCCGTCCTGATAATAGGCGAACTTGGTGGTGATGGAACCGGTGTTTACCACCAGGATATTACCCTTGGGGGCTTTGCCGTTGATGCTTTCTATTCTTGCCATACGAAGTTTTCAATAATCTTCTATAAAGTACGGCATTTATTTTAAGAAAAACAATAGTTTTGCGAAAATTCGTTAGAATTGTTCGCCGTTATTTAAAAAATTTAAAGATGGTGGGCGTAAAAAAACGCCGGCGGATGGCCGGCGCTTGGTATCAGAGGGCGGTGAGCCGCTACAGGTAGCGGACAAAACCGATCTGGAGGCCCAGCAGGTCCAAGTTTCGTGCGATATTGAAACCGGACATGTTCGAGGTGCTTTTTACCTGTCTGGATTTGACTTGACCGGTAGTTTCATCTGTCTCGAAGATGGTGGTGGTCTTGTCCTGCTTGGTGCGGTTGTATACTATCCCGATCAGCGGAACGCTGAGGGTGAGGGCGTTGTCCTTCAGTTTGAAGGCCAGACCGCCGCCGGCTTTCAGGCCTATGCTGAAATCCTGGGACAGACGTTCACGGTTGACGTCTTTGAGGTCACGCGGAGCCGATGTGGTGGCACCGTAAGTCCCCTGCAGGCGTCCTTCTGCGAATACGGCCACGTATTGGCTGCCCAGCACGGGAACATATTTGCGAAGGACCAGGGCGGCGCCGCCGGCATGATGGACCATGGAACGGTTGGAGACGGTGACATTGAGAGCGTCACTTTCGGAGTTGAAGATATCCCGGAAGTCCAGTCTGAGGTCCGTGTCTAGCGCATAGCCGCTGTAATTGAACTCCAGGCCCAGGGACAGGTCATTGGCGATAAAGGTGGAGAAGCGGGGGGAAACGCTCCAGATTTTGAGCTGGCCTTTGCCGATGTTCAGGAGCGACAGGAGGGAATACCCTGCGTTGGTAACGTCATCGCCCGAAGCATTGATGCTGCGGAAACCGACTTTGATACCCAGTGCTTTGCGGCCCTTTTCGATAAAGACGGATTTTTCTTCTTCGCCGCCGAAACGGCCTTCCAGGTATTTGGTGAGGGGACCCTGCGCAAAGGCGGAGAGACCTATGCACAATGAAACTGCAACAAGGAGAATTCTTTTCATGGATGATCCGATGCTATTTGATGATACCTTCTTCGCGGAAAATGCCTGCCAGCACGCCTACGGCCCTGTCTACCTGTTCGCGGGTATGGGTGGCCATGAGGGAGAAGCGGATGAGCGTGTCCTGCGGGGCGCATGCCGGCGGAATGACGGAGTTGATGAACACGCCGCCGTCGAAGGCACGCTTGGTGACGATGAAGGTCTTTTCCAGGTCACGCACGTACAGCGGGATGATGGGGCTTTCCGTCTCGCCGATCTCGAAGCCTTCTTCCTTGAAGCGGCGCAGGGCGTAATTGGTCACGTCCCACAGGGCCTGGATGCGCTTGGGTTCCTGCTGGATGATGTGCAGGGCCTCCAGGGCCGATGCGGTGGCCGCCGGCGTGTCGGAAGCCTGGAAGATGTAGGTGCGGGCCGTGTGGCGGAGGTAGTTGATGATGACTTTGTCGGCTGCGATGAAACCGCCGATGGCTGCCAGGCTCTTGGAGAAGGTGCCCATGATGAGGTCGATGTCTTCCGTGAGGTGGAAGTGGTCGCAGACGCCGCGGCCCTGGCGGCCGAACACGCCCAGTCCGTGGGCTTCGTCCACCATGATGGCCACATTGGGATACAGGTGCTTCAGGGCTACGATTTCCGGCAGTTTGGCCAGGTCTCCTTCCATGGAGAACACACCGTCCACCACGATGAGCTTGACGGCATTCCTGGGGCAGCGCTTGATGCAGCGCTCCAGGTCCTTCATGTCGTTGTGCTTGTAGTGCATGGACTTGGCGAAGGACAGCCGGCGGCCGTCCACGATGGAGGCGTGGTCACGGTCGTCGCAGATGATGAAATCGTCCTTGGTGAGGAGCTGCGGGATAACGCCGCTGTTTACGGTGAAACCGGTGGAGAACACCAGGGCTTCGTCTTTGCCTACGAATTCTGCCAGTTCTTTTTCCAGCTGCAGGTGAATGTCCAGCGTACCGTTGAGGAAACGCGAACCGGCGCAGCCGGAACCGTATTTTTTGAGGGCTTCGATGCCCGCTTTGATCACTCTGTCGTCGCCGGTGAGTCCGGTGTAGGCGTTGGAACCGAACATGAGGATGTTCTTGCCATCCATCACCACTTCCGTTCCCTGTTTGCTGGTAATGGGACGGAAATAAGGGTAGATACCCTTTTCCATCATTTTGGCGGGGAGGTCATATTTGGCCAGCCGTGCGTGTAATAAGTCCATATATTATAATGTTTATCTTCCTTTTAAACGTGCAAAATTACGAAAAAAAATTGTATGACGCGTATATATGGGGAAAAATTCGTACCTTTGAGGGCTTATTAATATCAAAGTATGGAAGAGCGAAAACTGAATTTCCTGGAAGAAATCATTGAAAAAGACCTGGCGGAAGGCAAGGTAAGTTCCATCATGACGCGTTTCCCTCCGGAGCCCAACGGCTACCTGCACCTGGGACACGCCAAGAGTATCTGCCTGAACTTCGGCCTGGCCCAGAAATATGGTGGCAAAACCAATCTGCGCTACGACGATACCAACCCCACCAAGGAAGACACCGAGTATGTAGACTCCATCAAGGAAGACATCCAGTGGCTGGGCTTCCAGTGGGACAAGGAGCTGTATGCCAGCGACTACTTCGACCAGCTGTATGCGTGGGCCGAAGACCTGATCAAGCGCGGCCTGGCCTATGTGGACGACCAAACCCAGGAGCAGATCCGCGAAAACCGCGGTACCGTGGACAAACCCGGCACCCCCAGCCCCTGGCGGGACCGCTCCGTAGAGGAAAACCTGCGGCTCTTCCGCGAGATGAAGGCGGGCAAGTACGCAGAAGGGGAGAAGGTGCTCCGTGCCAAGATTGACATGGCCCACCCGAACATGATGTTCCGGGACCCGCTGCTGTACCGCATCAAGTTCGCCCACCATCACCGCACCGGGGACAAGTGGTGCATCTACCCCATGTATGACTACACCCACGGCCAGTGCGACTCCATCGAACACATCACCCACAGCATCTGCACGCTGGAGTTCGACGTGCACCGTCCGCTGTACGACTGGTTCATCCAGACCCTGGGCATCTGGCCCAGCCATCAGTACGAGTTTGCCCGCCTGAACCTCACCTACACCCTCATGAGCAAGCGCAAGCTCCTGGAGCTGGTGCAGAAGGGCCTGGTAAGCGGCTGGGACGACCCTCGCATGCCCACCCTCTGCGGGGTGCGCCGCCGCGGCTACACCGCCAAGGCCCTGCGCATGTTCTGTGACAAGATCGGCGTGAGCAAGCGGGACCAGCTCATGGACCTGCAGCTGCTGGAATGGTGCGTGCGCCAGGACCTGAACGAGCGTTCCAACCGCTATATGGTAGTCCAGGACCCCGTCAAGCTCACCATCACCAACTGGGAGCCGGGAAAGGTGGAGTGGTTCGACTGCCCCCTGAATCCCGCAGACCCGGAGGGTGCCAAGCGCCGCGTTCCGTTCACCGGAGAACTGCTCATAGACCGGGCCGACTTCATGGAGGATGCCCCGAAGAAGTTCTTCCGCCTCAAACCGGACGGAGAAGTGCGCCTCAAGTACACCTATATCGTCAAGTGCAACGAGGTGGTCAAGGACGACAACGGAGAGGTGGTGGAACTCAAATGCACCTATGACCCTTCTCCGGAATACCGTTCCGTCAAGGGCACCATCCACTGGGTGAGCGCCGCCCATGCCAAGGAGCTGGAACTGCGCAATTACGACAAACTCTTCACCCTGGCCGACATGTCCCAGGTGCCCGAAGACAAAGACTACAAGGATTTCCTGAATCCGGAATCGCTGGTGATAGGCAAAGGCTGGGCGGAACCGGCCCTGGTAGAAGACCGCTCCGGCATTGCCGTCCAGTTCGAGCGCACCGGCTACTACATCATGGACAAGGACTCTACGCCGGAGCATCCGGTGTTCAACAAGACCACGGCCCTGAAGGACTCCTATAAACCTGAGTAACGGTACAAACATATCGGAAAGCAGCAGAAGGATCGCAAGAAATACGGTCCTTCTGTATTTCCGTATGGGGGTGATGATGGTCATCGGCCTGTTCACCTACCGGATCATCCTGCGGGCGCTGGGCGTCACCGATTATGGTGTGTACAGCGCGGTGGGCGGGGTGGTAACCCTCTTCATGCTGGTGATGAACACCGTGGTGGGGGCCGTGAGCCGCTATATTACCGTGGGGCTGGGGAAAGGGGACCCGGACAGGCTCCGGACCATTTTCGGCACGTCGCTGGCCGTGATGGCGGGCTTCTGCCTGCTTATCGCGCTCCTGACGGAAACCGCCGGCCTGTGGTATCTGCATCACAGGATGGTGCTGCCCCCGGAGCGGATGGAAGCCGCCGCCGTGGTGCTGCACACTTCGCTGCTGGTGCTGGTGGTGAATCTCCTGAGCATCCCTTTTACGGCCGATATCAACGCGCACGAGCACATGGGCGCCTATGCCTACATCTCCATCCTGGAGGCCCTGCTCAAGCTGGCGGTGGCCGCCGCGGTGTGGTATTCCCCGGCCGACAAACTGGTGGTGTATGCCTGGATGCTGGTGGCGGTGGCCCTGCTCTCCCGCGGCGCGTATGCCCTCTACGCCCTGCTCCGGTTCCCCGAGTCGCGCACGCCCTGGCATGCCGACGGCCATCTGGTGAAAGAAATGGGCGCTTTTGCGGGCTGGAACTTCCTGGGCAGCGGGGCCTACATGCTCAACACCCAGGGCATCAACCAGCTCATGAACCTGTTCTTCGGCGTCACCGCCAACGCCGCCCGCGGCGTGGCCGACAAAGTGGAGCAGGTGGTGCGGCAGTTTGCCACCAACATCGCCCTGGCGCTGAATCCCGCGCTCACCAAGGCCTATGTGGGCGGCAACAAGGAATATGCCTTCGAACTGGTGTGCAAGGGCTCCAAGTACTATTTCTGGATTCTTTGGATCATCGCCATTCCCTTTTTCACGGATGCCGATATCCTCCTGCGCCTCTGGCTGGGGGATGGGTTGCCCGCCGATGCCGCCTTCTTCACCAAACTCACCCTGCTGTGCTTCGTAGTGGATTTTACGCCCGGTACGCTCAACGTGCTGGTGCAGGCCGGCGGGCGCATCCGGCGCTATTATCTGTGGACCAGCCTGGTGGCCGGCCTGGCCTTTCCCATCACCTATGCGGCCTACCGGCTGGGCGCACCCGCCTGGAGCGGTTATGTGGCTTTCTGCGGCGTCTATCTGGTCAAGTCCGTCGTGATGATGCGGGTGGCCCAGCAGGAAACCGGCCTTTCTTGGAAGGTGTATTTCCGCAAAGGCCTGTGGCCGGCCCTGGTACCCGGTCTCATGGCCCTCATGGTCATTTCTTTCATTCCCGAAGTGCTTCCTCCCGCGTGGTGGCGTTTCCTGGTGTCGGCAGCCCTGGGGGCGGCCACCATGGGCGTCTCCATCTGGCACTATGGCCTTACTGAGGGGGAGAAGTCCTTCGTACGCAGTAAATTACACAGAAAATGAAAACGCAGCTTCTCTATATACTGGTCAGCTCCCCGGCCGATGTCTACCTGGAACAGGCGTTTGTGTCGGTGTCGTCGGCCCGCCTTAGGAATCCCGGCGTGCGCATCGTGCTGCTCACGGATTCCTGCACGGCCGGCAGCCTGGCGGAACGCGGGGTCATCGGCGAATCTTTCCGGGCGATGTTCGACGAGATGGTGGTGCAGGACCTGGACCCTTCCCTGAGCGCCATGCAGCGCTCCCGCATCCTGAAAACGGGCATGCGGAAGTATGTGAAAGGGGACTTCCTTTTCATCGATGCCGATACCATCGTGGCCTGGCCGCTGCAGGACATCGACAAAGTGAAGGCGCCGCTGGCCGCCTGCCGGGACCTGCACAGTCCTTTTGCCTCCCATCCGCACCGGCAGGCCATCCTCCATATGTGCCGGAAAATCGGCTTTGATGCATCGGCCATTCCGGAGTATTTCAACAGCGGAGTCATTCTGGTGAGGGATGTCCCCGCCGTGCACGATTTCTTTTCGGCCTGGCAGCAGAATTACGAGGCTTCCTTCGCCGCCGGTATCCGCCCGGACCAGCTTTCCCTGGCCCAGACCAATGCGAAGGGGCAGATCGCCCTTTTGCCCGATGCCTGGAACTGCGAGGTCCAGAACGGTGTCCGCTATCTGGGAAGCGCCTACATCTGGCACTATATGGTTACCAATGTGGGCTCCGGGCCGCAGGACAGCCTGTATCTGCTGAACAATCCCGAGACCCTCCTAGCCATCCGGGAAGAGGGCGGCATCACGGCGCAGGTGAAGGCCGTAATCGAAGATCCTTTCACCGGATATGCGCCTGTTACCCAGGTGTTTGCAGGAGAGGACCTGTATCTGTTCCGTACCCGGCGCTACCGCTGGCTGCGCCGGCATTACAAACCGGGGAAGAAGTCCTTCCTGGAGTTCTGCCTCAAATTGTGGGACCACCTTTTAAGACGAGCATAAGCCTATGGCCCAAGTCAGTGTCATCATCCCTAGTTACAACCTGGGAAAGTATTTGCCCAAGACCCTGGACAGCCTGCTGGCCCAGACGTTCAAGGATTGGGAATGCATCATCGTAGAAAACGGCTCCAGAGACGATTCTCCGCTCATCGCCCAGGCCTATTCGGCCCGGGACAGCCGCATCCGGGTGCTGCTGCAGCAGCAGAACGTGGGCGTGGCCCAGGCCCGGAACAGGGGAGTGGAGGCCTCTTCCGGCCAGTACCTCCTGTTCCTGGATGCCGATGACCTCATTTGCAAGGGCTATATGGCCGCCGCCGTCCAGGCGCTGGACACGGATCCGGAACTCACCGTGGTTTATGGCCGGGCCGAGCGTTTCGGCACTACCAGGAAGTGGGACCTGCCCGCCTTCTCCATGTCCACGATGCTGGCCAGCAACTGCCTGTATATCAGCTGCTTCTTCCGCCGGAAGCACTTCGTTCCCTTCGATCCTGCCTTTACCGCCGGTTATGAGGACTGGGACTTCTGGCTGGGTGTCCTGGAAAAGGCCATCTCTCCCAAAGTCCTGTGCCTGCCGGAACTCAGTTTCCGCTACCGCACCCGCCGCGACTCCCGCAATACGGGCGTTACGGACGAGGCCCTCAAAGACATCCGTTATCGGCTATGGGACAAACACAAGGTCCTGTATGGCCGTTATTTCTGCAATCCGCTGGAAACCGTGGAGTACCGCCGCATGGAGCGTTCCTTCCGCAAGGCTTCCCGCTGGTCCCTGGCCTGGAAACTCCGCTTGCTGTTCCGCAAATGGTTCGCTGCATGAGCCGGATCCTGGTCATCGTGGTAACGTACAACGGCCGGCCCTGGCTGGACCGCTGCCTGGGTTCCGTGGCCCCGGCGGACCTGTATGTAGTGGACAACGATTCCACGGACGGCAGTGCAGACTATGTGCAGGCGCATTTCCCTTCGGCCCGGCTGGTGCGGAGCGCAGAAAACCTGGGCTTTTCCAAGGCCAACAACCTGGGTCTGAAATATGCCATGGAGCGCGGCTACGACTATGTCTATCTGCTCAACCAGGACGCCTGGCTGGCTCCCGGCGCCCTGGAAACGCTGGTGGAAGCGGCCGAGGCTCATCCGGACTATGCCGTCCTGAGCCCCCTGCAGTACCAGGACGGCTACCAGGCCCTGGACGCGCAGTTCGCCAAACTGTTTCCGTCCGCCGACCCTGCCCGCATGGAAACGCCTGCAGAGGGGCGGATTGTGCCGGTGAAGCGGGTCATGGCGGCGCATTGGCTCGTTCCCATGGCGGCCGTCAAAAAGATGGGACTCTTCAGTGAAAACCTGTTCCCGATGTACGGACAGGACGACGACTGGTGTCAGCGGGCACGGTATCACGGCTTTAAAATCGGGGTGGTGCCCGGGGCACGGGCCGTGCACGACAGGGCCCGGCGGGAGGAGCCGCTGCAGAAGCTGGTATTCCGGAACTATTACATGGGTTCGCTGGTGCGGCTTGCCGACATCAACCGGCCCCTGTGGGAACGCTTTGCCTATGTGTGCCTGT
Source organism: uncultured Bacteroidia bacterium (assembly GCA_902784435.1). Taxonomy (GTDB): domain Bacteria; phylum Bacteroidota; class Bacteroidia; order Bacteroidales; family UBA932; genus Cryptobacteroides. Next base: position 98,076 of record CACZUR010000005.1, read on the forward strand.
TCACGCTGGTAAAGGCCGTAAAGTATGGCAGTTTCCTGCCATTCAAGTACTTCAGGACCCTTTGCGGGCAGTTGCCGGACGTGAAGGCACATCGCCGGAAAGTCCGTTGAACTGCCATTGTGTCAGCCTCTTGATGGGGAATGGTATTTGTATAATACCGCCAAAAAGTTTATCTTTGTAGGATTTAAAGAAAACCACCATCATTATGGCAATTGCAGACATACTGAAAAAGATATTCGGTTCCAAGAGTGACCGGGACATGAAAGCCATCCGTCCGGTCCTGGACAAGATTCTGGCCGTATACCCGGAGATTGACGCCCTGACGGCAGACCAGCTCCGCGCCCGGACAGAAGAGCTGAAGGCCCGGATCGCCCAGGTAGAGAAACCCTTCGAAGACCGCATCGCGGAAATCAAGCTGGAAATAGAAAAGGATATTCCCGTAGAGCAGAAGGAGGCCCTGGCCACCGAGAGCGACAAACTGGTGAAGGACGAGGACGAGGCCATCGAGGTGGTCCTGAACGAACTCCTCCCGGAGGCTTTCGCCATCGTGAAGTCCACCGCCCGCCGATTCGCCCAGAACGAAACCGTGGAGGTGACGGCCAGCGAATTCGACAAGAAGCTGGCGGCAGAGGGCCGGGATTTCGTGGAGATCCAGGGAGAGAAGGCCATCTGGCACAACCATTGGGTGGCCGGCGGCAACGAAATCACCTGGGACATGGTCCATTACGACGTGCAGCTCATCGGCGGCATCGTCCTGAACGGCGGCGTCAAGACCAATCCGGAGCAGCGGGGCATGATCGCAGAAATGGCCACCGGTGAAGGTAAGACCCTTGTGGCAACCCTGCCGGTATTCCTGAACGCCCTGGCCGGAAAAGGCGTGCACGTGGTCACCGTGAACGACTATCTGAGTACCCGTGACTCGGAGTGGATGGGTCCCCTGTACATGTTCCACGGCCTGTCGGTAGACTGCATCGACAAGCACAAACCCAATTCGGACGCCCGCCGCAAGGCCTACGAATGCGACATCACCTTCGGCACCAACAACGAGTTCGGCTTCGACTACCTGCGTGACAACATGTGCGGCCGCATGACGGACCTGGTCCAGCGCAAGCACCACTACGCCATCGTGGACGAGGTAGACTCCGTGCTCATCGACGATGCCCGTACCCCCCTGATCATTTCCGGTCCCATGGAAAAGGCCTCCGGAGACGAGCAGTTCGAGGAATATCGGCCCTTTGTGGAAACCCTGTACAACAAGCAGCGCGCCCTGATCAACACCACGCTCAATGAGTCCAAGCGCCTGATTGCCGCCGGCGATGAGGCGGAGGGCGGGAAACTGCTGTTCCGCTGCTACAAGGGCCTGCCCAAGTATCAGCCCCTGATCAAATTCCTCTCAGAACCCGGCATGAAGGCCCTGATGCAGAAGACGGAAGCCTACTACATGCAGGACAACGAGCGGGAAATGCCCGTAATCACGGACGAACTGTACTTCGTGATCAACGAGGTCCTCAATTCCGTGGACATGACGGACAAGGGTCACGACACCCTGGCCCAGAGCGTAAGCGACCCCAACTTCTTCGTGCTGCCGGACATGGGAAGCGCCATTGCGGAAATCACCCATTCCGGACTCACCGCCCAGGAAAAGGCCGAGAAGAAAGACGCCCTCATGGAGGACTTCTCCCTCAAGAGCGAGCGCGTGCACACCGTGATCCAGCTCCTGAAAGCCTACGCCATGTTCACCAAGGACGTGGATTATGTGATCGTGGACAACAAGGTGAAGATCGTGGACGAGAGCACCGGCCGTATCATGGAAGGCCGCCGCTGGAGCGACGGTCTGCACCAGGCCGTGGAGGCCAAGGAGCACGTACAGGTAGAGGCCGCCACCCAGACTTTCGCCACCATCACCCTGCAGAACTACTTCCGTATGTATCACAAGCTGGCCGGTATGACCGGTACGGCAGAGACGGAAGCCGGCGAATTCTGGGACATCTACAAACTGGACGTGGTGGTCATTCCCACCAACCGTCCCGTCATCCGCGACGACCAGAACGACATCATCTACAAGACCAAGAAGGCCAAATTCAACGCCGTCATCGACAAGGTGGTAGAGCTCTCCAATGCGGGACGTCCCGTGCTGGTGGGTACCACCGACGTGGAAACCAGTGAACTGCTGGCCCGCATGATGAAACTCCGGGGCATCAAGGCCGATGTCCTCAACGCCAAGGAGCACGCCCGTGAGGCGGAAATCGTGGCCATGGCCGGCCTCAAGGGCCATGTGACCATCGCCACCAACATGGCCGGCCGTGGTACGGATATCAAGCTTTCACCCGAGGTGAAGGAGGCCGGCGGCCTGGCCATCATCGGCACAACCCGCCACGACAGCCGCCGCGTGGACCGTCAGCTCCGCGGTCGTGCCGGCCGTCAGGGAGACCCGGGAAGCTCCTGCTTCTACATTTCCCTGGAAGACGACCTCATGCGTAAGTTCGGCTCCGAGCGCATTGCCGGCGTGGTGGACAAACTGGGCATGGACGACGACGAAGCCCTGGTGAGCGGTATGCTCTCCAAGAGCATCGAGAATGCACAGAAGAAGGTGGAAGAGAACCACTTCGGCTGGCGTAAGCGCACCCTGGAATACGATGACGTCATGAACTACCAGCGCGAAGCCGTGTACTCCCGCCGCCGCAACGCCCTCTCCGGAGAACGCATCGAGATAGACGTCCAGAACATGATGGAAGATACCGCCAACCTGCTGGTCCAGCAGTCGGAGGGCATGAGCTTCCAGGAGTTCGAGGAATACGTAATTGGGAAACTGTCCATCGACCTGGGCTTTGACGAAGCTTTCTTTGCCAGCGCCAGGAAACAGGAGATTGCCCAGCGGCTTACGGAGCACATGCAGGAAGTGTACGAGCGCCGTATGAACACCATGATCGAGAAGGTGAACCCCGTGATCAAGGAAGTGTACGAGAAGCAGGGCAACCTGTACGAGAACATCGCCATTCCCATCACCAACGGCAAGCAGCGTCCGCTGTCCCTGTCCGTAAACCTGAAGAAGGCCTATGAGACCGAAAGCCGGGAAATTGCCAAGGCCCTGAGCCGCAGCATCATCCTCTATTATATAGACGATTACTGGAAGCAGCACCTGCGCGACATGGACGACCTCCGTCAGAGCGTGCAGAATGCCACCTACGAACAGAAAGATCCGCTGGTGGTGTACAAGCTGGAAAGCTACAACCTGTTCACCGACATGCTGGAGAAACTGAACGAGGAAGTGCTCACCTTCCTGCTCCGCGCCTTCATTCCGCTGCGCGACGCCTCAGACGCCCGCGAAGCCCGCACTTCCATGAACCAGGCCAGCCGCAACTCCCAGCGCCTCCAGACCAACGACCCTTCCCAGCTCTCCACCAATGCCGAGCAGAAGAGCCGCATGCCCGTGCGCGTGGACAAGCACGTGGGCCGCAACGACCCTTGCCCCTGCGGCAGCGGCCTCAAGTTCAAGAACTGTCACGGGAAAGGGATTGTATAGAAGGGAAAACGGGATTAATCGAAGGTTCCCTCTTCGTGCTGCCCCTGACCGCGGGCCAGCGAGAAGAGGGAACTGATTGTTTCCCGTGGTGCGAAACGCAGGGAGAACGGCAGTTTCCTGAGAAAGCGGATGGCCGTGTCGGCCTTTCGGCGGAAGGTGCTTCCTTCCAGCGCGGCCGTCCTTCCCGCTGCGTGATGGCCGAAATTGCCCCCTTTCAAGACAATGTCCAGGAGGGCGTCCGGGGGCATCCCGTTACCTCCGAAGGGGGGCTGGAATCCCAGATACTGTTCGATGAACGCAGAAAGCAGGCGGTTCCAGCGCCGGGTACCGCTCCGGCGGTATACCTCTTCCAGCCTTTCCTGCGGAACTTTCAGCCTTTCATAGGCAACGGCCATGTCTATGCATTGCCGCAGGCCCACGCCTGTTCCGCAGGCATGTTTCAGGGCATGGGCCGACAACATGAGCAGCACCGCTTCCGGGGTCCCCGGTCCGGGGAGTTCCTGCGGGGGGCGGTGCAAGTCGAAATACCGCCGGTGCTGGTCTACATCCACCCCTTCCCACTGGTAGTGGATACTGCCGTCGGGCGCCGATGTAAATGGCACCTCCAGCGCAGCGGGTGCCGATAAAAACTCTTCCGAAGGCAGATAGATGTCAATGTCCCCGTATTCCCGCTGCAACGGCTCCGGATAGAAGGCAGCTACGGCCGGTCCTTTCATGAGGATGGGATGCAGTCCGGCCGAAGACAACCGCTCCATGAGCCCCTCTGCGACGCTCCGGAGGGCAGCTCCCCGCCGTTCTACCCGGTCGGCCTCCGCCACGAGGCGGAAGAGGACGGGCTCCGGCAGGGGATAGCCGTCGGGGAAAAAGGAAACGCCCCGGTACAGCAGGCCCATCACGCTCTGCCGCCGGGCCATTTCCAGCAAACCCGCCCATTCCTGCAGGGTGGGTTCATGGGAAAGGCGGGCTGCCTCCCCGTGCAGCCCCGCCTTGATCAGTGCAAAGAAGGTTTGTTCTAGTGGCGTCGCCATAGACGTTTCCACCAGGGACGTTTCTTCCGGATGGGCCGGCGAAGGTCCAGGACCATTTCATAGATGGTGCCCCAGTCGGGGATGCCTCCCAGGTTGCGGTCGTCGATGTAGATGTCGGCCAGAACCTTGGAGGTGCCGTCCCTGCCGGCGAAGAGGTCGTTTCCCGGCTTGCTGCTGTTCACGGCGTAGAATTCCAGTCCACGTTCCTTGCAAAAGGCTACGGCCTGCTCCAGCAGTTCCCCTTCGCGGGCTGTCCACAGGATAAGTTTGATGCCGGCGTCCGAGAAGGCTTTCAGGGTTTCGATGGCAAAGGGACGTTCCTTCCCGATGGCGGGGTACTTGTGTTCTACGATGGTTCCGTCAAAGTCTACTGCGATCTTCATTTGTCGTCCTTTTCTTCTTTCTCACCGTAACCATAGCCGTAGCCATAACCGTAACCGTAGCCATAGCCATAGCCATAGCCGTAACCATAGCCGTAACCATAGCCGTAACCGTAGCCATAGCCGCCATAAGCATGCTTCGGCTCCATTCCGTTCAGGATTACGCAAGGATTCTTCAGGCGTCCTTCCTTGTAAATGCTGTCCAGTTCCGGCATGGCCCGGCGGTCGATGCGGCCGCAGCGAACCACGAACAGGTTCATGTCCACCACGGGCTGTACCACCATCATGTCGGCCACGGCGTGCACCGGAACACCGTCCAGGAGCACATAGTCGTAGCGCTGACGGAGCATGGCAATGAGGTCTGTGAAGCGCTTGCGGCCCAGCAGTTCGGACGGGTTCGGCGGAATATGGCCTGCCGGGATAAAGTCTACGCCGTCCAGCACATTCTTGTGGATGATGGTATCCGGGCTCATGTCCTCGTCAAAGATGTAATTGGACAGGCCAGCCGTGTTGTGCTTGAGGGAGAAGAAGGCCGATGCCACGCGTTTGCGGAGATCCATATCCACGAATACTACCGATTTTTTTGCGTCGGCCAGACAGGCGGCGATGTTGGTGGAAACGAAGGTCTTACCGGCCGAGCTTTGGAAGGACGTGGTGGCCAGGACCGGGTGGGTGCAACCCTCCGGACGCATGAAGTCCAGGTTGGTGCAGAGCAGGCGCATGGCTTCCGTAAATACCTTGGCCTTGGAATTGTTGTAGGCCGTTGTGGGCCGTTTGTCCTTGTCCGGTTCCTCCTGGCCCTTCTTTTTCTTTTTCTTCTCTTTGGCGATGGGAATGTCGGCCAGGTAGGGCATGTCCGTCACCTCCTCGATGTCCTTGCGCGTCCAAACGCGGGTGTCAAATATGAGCCGGAAAATGATAATTACTGCCGGAACCAGTAGCCCGATAAGGACAGCGAGCAGAAGGTTTTTATTCCGGGACGGATATACCGGTTGCCAGCTGGAAGTGGCTGGGTCAATCATCCGGGCATTGTTGTCCACCATGGCCTGGGTAAGGGCGTTCTCTTCCCGTTTGTTCAAGAGGAAGGTGTACAAGGTTTCTTTGATTTTCTGTTGACGCTCAATGGAAAGAATCTGCCGTGCTTTGGAAGGCATGGAGGTAAACTTGGTTAGGTATTCCCTTTCCTTCGCGGAGAGGTCCTCTTTCTGATTGTTGAGAGAATTAATCAAACTCTGGATGTATTGCAGGATGTCTTTACGGAGAGATGCAATACGCGACTCCAGTTGTAAAACGGCCGGACTTTGTTCGCTACTGGCTTTCACAAGTGCCTCCCGCTCCCGCACCATGGCATTGTATTCCTTAATGGCTTCGTCTACCCGGGCATCGTCTAAGCCGGTGTTGATGGGAATGGTCTCATAGCTCTGGAACATACTCTGCAGATATTGCTGCATAAAGCGTACAATCTCCAGCCGGCCATTCGCTCTTGTCAGTTCTTCATTGTACTCTTTGCTTTGGCTCAGGTAGTCGGCCGCCGCACTTTCCACATCCAGGATACGCTCCGAACTTTTGAACTGTGCGATATCTTTTTCAACATCGCTCAATTCATCTTCAATGATAAGGAGACGCTCATTGATGAAGGAGGCCGTATTCACGGCAATGCGGTTCTTTTCCCGGATGGCGTCTTCGTTGTATTTCATTACCAGCGTATTCAATACGGCATCGGCCCGTCGGAAGGAATAGTCACGGAAGGAAAGTTGTAGGATGGAGCCATCTATCTCCGTCTGAAGGACGGAAAGACGAGATAAAAATTGCATAGCGCGTCCCGACACACTGTTTTTCACAATACGGATGTTTGTACCCAGATAATTACCGTATTCGGGCGTGGGCTGGAACACGGTTTTGAGACCGGCCACTGTCACGGTATCTCCCAACGCAACTTCGTGTTTTTGACCATTCTCCTGAATTTGAATCTGGTCGGCATTCAGGGGGGTTACTCCCAGATTAAAAAACACATTGTCGGCTTCTTCTCGGGAAATGAACATCCGGACGGGGGACATGGAATATAATTCCATGTCCCGGAGTCGGTCTTTTACCAGATAGTCAATGTCGGCGTCCAGGCTGCGGACTACATCTATCATCAGTTCACGGGATTGTAGCTGGAGAATCTCGTTGGTCATGTTCACGTGGTTGATGAGCGAACTGAAATTGTTCAGCTGGACTGTGGTCTGCGCATTGGATGGGTCTTTGATGATGATGGTGGCATCGCTCTGATACAGATGGCGCGTCTTGGAATAGCGGTAGTAAGCGAAACCTGTAAATAGCGCTACGCAAAGTACAAACCAATACCAATTGGATAACAGGACAAAGGTAATGTCCAAAAGATTTATCCCACCGTTGTTTCTGTTGTCTTTCATTTTTATCTGTATCTAGTCCAAAGGAGGATATTGGTAATAATGGAAAGGGCCGTTAGGGTTGTAGTGGCAAATGATAACGCCATCTGACCAGTTGTGTCGAGTTTGATGCCCTGTGGTTTGAAATATACGACATCATTTTGCTTCAAATAATAGACTGGCGAATTGAATAAAGTTTTGGACTGCAAGTTTACACTATAAGCTTTTCGTTCCCCATTCTCTGTGCGGAGAACCATCACGTCTTTGATTCTGGTCTTTTCGTCGATGGGAGCGGACTTTGCCAGTACCTGCAGCAAATTAACGCTGTTTCCTTGTATAGGCATCACTTGATTTCCAGCACTTCCAATTACTGTTACGGTAAAGTTTTCAAGCGTGACTAGAACAATTGGGTTGCGGATTAGGCCCAGTTCTCGAATCCGTGCGGCTAGAAGATCTTGGACCTCTTTAAGGGTATTGCCAGCCACCGTCAACTTGCCCAGGATGGGAAAATCGATGTTCCCGTCCGGGTTTACAGAATAACGGTGTACCTCGGAAGCATCGGCCGTTTCGGGTATCAGGTTGAACGGGGCCGCCAATTGCGGATTCTCACAGGACACGTGGATACCTAATTGGTCACCGGTCTGTACAATCAGTTCCGGTGCGGCGGCGGCGGGCTCTTCCTGGCCATATTGCAGGTCCTGCAGATAGCCAAGGGTCTTGGGTGTCGCACAAGAGAAGGCCAGGGCCAGTGAAAAGGTCATGACCAAACATTTAAGACAGGTTCTCATATATACTCATTATTTTATTGATTATTATTTCCTTGGAGAAGGTTTCGCGGAAACGCAGGGCTGCGCCTTCCGCATATTTTTCTTTTTGAGCCTCTACCGCCAGGATGGCATCGGCCAGCGAACGGGCATCTTCCGGAGCGGCGTTCCGTCCGGAAACGCCATCTTCATTCACCCACGAAACCCCAGATTCCGGTATGCGGGTGGCCACGACGGGCGTTCCGCAGGACATGGCCTCTATCTGCACAATCCCGAAGGCTTCCGTTTTCATGACGCTGGGTAGCACAAAGATATCGGCGGCCCCGAAAAGCGCATTCACCGTTTCGTCGGGAATATAGCCGGTGAGCAGGCTCGCGCGGCGCTGCAGGCCCTTTTCGCGAATCTGTGCTTCCAGCGCCTCTTGGAGCGGGCCTTTCCCGCCCAGAATCAGGTGAAAGCGTTCCGGCAGCAGGCTCATGGCGTCTATCAGGTAAGAGAAACCTTTATATGGGACCAGACGTCCCAGGGAGAAGAGGAGGGTTTCCCCGGTATGGCGTTCCCGGATGACCTGGACCTGGGCGGCATCGTAGCGGACGGGGTCTATGCCGATGGGAACATACCCGCATTTATCCTGCACATCCTTCAAATAGGGAGAAGAGGCAACGTAAACGGGCGTAGTGCCAAGAATCTTGTCGGCCCGGCCGATAAGCCAAGTTTGTAGCGGCTTGTAGAGTGACAGGAAAAAGCGCTGGGAAACAATATCGCTGTGCCAATGCAACACCACCTTGCCTTTATATCCGCTCAAGCGGAGTGCCAGGGCTGCCATGGGGTCCGGATGGTGGACATGGATAATGTCGTATTCCGCGGCATGCTTGCGCAGCCAGCTAATCATAGCGGGAGCAATCATGGTAGCCGCCTTCTTGGTCCAGGCTGGAACACAGATTACCCGGCCGAAGCTGTTGAAGCGGAAGACGCCGTTTCCTTGATACAGGACCTTGTCCCTGTCGTCGGGACCATCCCCGCGGAGCCATGCGCAAAGCATGTCGCAGGTGACGCCGGCGGCCGAAAGGCCTTCGGTGAGGTCCCACATCACTTTCTCTACGCCGCCACGGATGGGGTAGAACTTTCCTAGCTGCAATACTTTCATGACAGAAGCAGTTTAAACAGGACCTCCCAGCCGGATGCGGCGGGCGATTCTATTTCAGGGGCATTCACGGCACCGAAGTTCGTGTAGTTATTCTCCAGCACCTCCTGCATCCGAAGGGCCAGAACCTGAACATCCGATACCGGAAAAAACGCAGCTTGACTGGCGCCGGCGGCCGTTTCATGGGCATAGGGCAAGTCGGCCAGCAGCATGGGTTTTCCCGTGGGCAGAAACTCTGAGATGGGAAGCCCCCAGGTCTCGGCCCGGGATGGAAATACCAGGCAGGAAGCCTCACCGTAGGCACGGGCCAGTTCCTCGCGGGAAAGCAGGCCGCGGAACTCCACAGAATGCACATTCCCCCAGTGCTTCCTGAGCCACTGGGCATAGCGGTTTTCGCTGCCTTTGACAGTGATCACTACCCGGAACCGGTCTTGTCCGACGCGTTCTTCCAGCATACGGGCCGCCTCGCACAATGCTTCAAAGTTCTTATGACAATCAGCCGTAGATGGATAAAAGAAAGTGGTCATTCCCGGCCCTTCCTTTGTCATTCCCGGCTCCTTTGTAGTCATTCCCGGCTCCGACCGGGAATCTACTACCACAGGCCTAAACGCCGGCGGTGCCACAATGATCCGTTTTTTTTCAAAGCCGATGAGCCCGGAGAGGGCCTCCCGCATCCAGGCCGACTGCACCACCAGGAAGGCGTTCCGCCGGGAGAAGACCCGGTAGGCATATTTTGTAAACAGGGCAAAGAGGGGAATCTTGGCATCCATCCGGAAATCTTGCCCTTTGATCTTCATGAAAGGGAAGGAGGTGTGGCAATAGACCGCCTGCCGACGGGCTCTCACCCGGGGCGTGGTGTCGTGGAGGGAGAACCACAGGTCTGTTTCCGGCAGTGTTTTGGAGATGCGGTGCATGGTCACATATTCGCACCAGAGGCGCTTGCCCCATCCCTTTACTGTCCAGGGAATCTCTACGTAGTCGATGCCCGGAAAATCGCAGAGGGACCGCTGATGGACCAGGGCCGTCACATGCAGGTCTTTGCGCCCGGAAAGGTAGCGCAGGCAGTCCTGCAGCACCGTAAGGGTGCCGCCTTTCCGGATATTCACCGCAGATACTACAATATTTCTTGGAACAATGCTGTCCATTTTTCCATAATGGCATCCGTCCGCCACTTTTCGGCGTTGCGGAAAGCGTTTTGACCCATCTCTTTGCGAAGGGCATCATTCTCCATCAGTCGCTCAAGCGCCTTGGCCAGGGCATAATTGTCTCCCTCCGGGACCAGGATACCGGTCTCTCCGTCTTTTACAATCTCCCGGGGGCCGCACTTACAGTCGAAGGAAACCACCGGCACGCCAAAGGCCTGGGCTTCCAACAAAACCATTGGAAGTCCCTCATAGCGGGAGGAAAGCGCAACTATAGAAGCACTCTTATAGACGGTGTCCATATCGCTCTCCACCCTGCCCAGTTGGACTGCAAACCCAGAGTATCTATTTGCTTTTCAAGCTGTTCCCGCTTCTCGCCGTCGCCCACCAGCCAAAGCCTCCAGCCGTTTTTCTTCACCATTGCCCAGGCCGATATCAGGCGCTCCAGGCCCTTCTGATGGGAGTATCGGCCCACGGCAACCACGGTCTTTGTATCCAGCGGAGCGGGTGTGGCAGGCGCAAAATTCACGGGGTTGGGTATCACCCGAATGTTGCCTGTATCGCCCCAATACTCTTTATCTTCCTCCGTTAGCACCACAAAGCGGTTATATTTCTTCACCAGGCGTAGATCCTGCCGGCTCCGGTAACTGTCCACCATCGCCCAAAGGCCTTTCCGCCCATATTGCAGGCGTTTGAAGCGCGAAAAATGCACTTCCAGCACCTTTTTGCTACCATCCTTCAGCTTGGGAAGCAGGTTCACTTCGTTGCAGAACATGGAGATGGCGATATCGGGTTTGAGCTCCTTCAAGGCCTTCTCCAGCGCCTTGCGGTGTTTACGCTGTTTACCGGGATAGTGGAACAACTTATCAGCCAGGCTCCCGCCGTTGTTGTCTTCATAGCCGATGCCGAGGTCCCGCGTCTGCACGCGGGAATCCAGCTGGAAAGCGGTCGGACGCCCTTTCTGCTCGGTGGTTAGGATCGTTACCTTGTGCCCGTGGCCCACCAGCCAGTTGGCTTTGTCCGTGAGCACGCGTTCCATCCCCGCAGGGCGGTACAAGCCGGCTATGTTGTAGAGGATGTGCATGGTTTTCGGGTCAGTAAACCGGATAAAAGATGAATTCCCCAAGCCAGGGCAATGGTAAGAGCATATACAAGCACGACAAATATGAAATCATTCAGTATATGGAAACGCCCCCGGAGCACTTGCATCGCAATACCCTGGCACAGGTATATTTCGAACGAAATCTTCGCAAGAAAAGCCAATGGCTTTGAGTTTAATCTTTCCAACGGCAACCAAGAAACGAGGATGGCGACCATCAAGGCAATGCAAACATGGCTGACCGTCCATACATAATACTTTCCAAACACTCTGCCGGCCAGGTAGGAAACGAAAAAAACGGCCATCAGTACGAGCAGGGAAATCCATAACATTCCCTGACGTTTATCCACGGCAGAGAATAACTTCTTCTCATTCCCGGCAAAGATGACGCCGGCAGGAAATGCCAGGGAAGAAACCCACCAGGCATTGCCATAGCCAAGGAAGAAAAACGCAATCATCAATACGACAATGAGCAAGCAGAGGCCTATAACTTTCCATCGTTCCGGTAAAAGTCTGAAGGATATGTAAAAAGCCAGATAAAAATACAATATCTCCAAGGCAAACCAAGAGAAAGGCAGTATGGGATTCCCGGCAGAAAAAGTGGCATATACCGCTTTTTTGAGACAATCTGCGGAAGGCCAGAAAAGTAGCAGGAACAAAAGAGTGGCCAAAAGGTAAGGTGCCAGAACTATCCAGAACCGGCGGGAAAAGAATGATTTTAAATAACTGTCACCCTTGTTTTTATAGGAGATGTGCAAGCCATAGCCGGAGATGAAAAAGAAAACGGAAACGATGGGCGCCCCTAACTCCACGAAAAGCTTAAAGGCGTTAATTCCGTAGAACAGACCGAGATGATCGGCAACGATCGTGAGCGCCATGATAGCTTTGATGGGCGCCATCTTTTCTTTCCCAAAAGACATCATCGGTCTCTGTTCGTTTTATTAAGCTTTAACTGCGCGGTATATGCAATGATCAAGTATGGCGCGAAGACCATGATAACATCGCTGGAAACTTTGAGCCAGCCGACAAGGTTAATCAGCAGCAAAGACAGGAACACAGGTATGTTGTCTTTCAGTTCCCGAATACAAGTCATGGTCATCTGGACAAAAACCGTGATTAATCCCAACAATCCGATAGAGCCAAAGTAGAAAACATACCTCAAATATCCAATGTCAGTGTGCTTGTAGAATCCGCCATATACTTGTCCAAAACGGTCGGGCATATCAAGCGGACTGGCAAAATAACCGTCTCCGATTATCCAGGTCTTCAGTGTCTCCGGCCACACAATCAGTTCGTTGACCAGAATATCGGTGGAACGGACCTGCCAGTGTCCAGTCTCAAAAAGTGAAAAGAACCCTTCAAATCCGAAACGGAGATTATTGCGGAAACTCACATCATGATTGTACATCCAAACCGCCACCAAGATGACTATCAGCAGCCCCCCGCCCAAGATGCTCCAAGTCCGGTCAAAGGATAATCCGTCCCGATTCATAAATTTGAAAATGATGAACAACGCTATCGCAATGAAGACACCGACAATCGTCGTCCGGGAAATCATATTCCCGAACAGGGATATGATGACGAAGGACCAAAAGTAAATACTTCCTTTGACCGGAGATTTGTTAAAGTCAGTTGTTGCGGTCAGCCCGGCTAAAACGGCCAGGACAGCCGAAAAGCGAAGACCGGCCGGATCAAGGGCGGCGCCTAATCCATACATCCGGCCCTCGGCACTCCCCATATATTTGGCCGAATCGCCCATCAGACTGTCTATAAAAGCTTTAAGGCCAGGATAAAGCGTCATTAAATAGGCAAGTATACACTGGCATACACATACGCCGATAAGGTAATTGCCTATCAATTCGAAAGAAGCGGCCCCGTGTAACGAACGAATCAGCCAAACGACCACATAAGCGGCGGCCAGCCAAACCCATACTGAAATAAAATAGGTGACAAACGCATAATCAGTCGTACCGTTTACGATCGTGACGAAAAAGGCCCAGAGACTGACACAGGCACAGATGATGGACAGAATAAGAAAATCCTTGGAAATGGCCAGCCTGCGCTCATTGAACCAGTCTATTACAAGCAAGCCTGCCCCGAAGACGGCCAAAACCATCTTTGTGTTGACCACAATTCCGGGTATGGGCAAATTGAACGGGAACAGGAACAGGCTGGTAATGATCCCGGCGATGATGATTCCTATCCAGCGAGTCATTTCTTATAAATAAGTCGGTAAAACAAATGCTCCACTGTCCAGCTGTACAGGCTTACCAGAGGATACAATCTCCAGGATGCAAAAAGCTGGATGATCTTTGTACGGAAAGGCTGATATGGATTCTTCAAGATATATTCATTCGCTTCCGGATACCACGTTCTCCATCTTTCATATTGCACCTTATCTCTTTCCATCAGGAACGGCAGCTTGACATCCAGTTTGAAAAACTCCGCGAAAATAGGCTCCGGCAAAGGATGAGACTCAAGAAAAGCAAGAACGTCATCGGCATTTGCCTTTATGTCTTCGAAATGTTTTTCGGAACTCTTTTTCGTGATGGCATTTACGTTTGTCCTGTTGTAGTGATAGAGAGCCTCGGGGACGTGGGCAATCCGATCTGACACTCTCAGCAGTTTAAAGACCATATAGTCTTCTCCTCCTTTGCTGTGATCTTCGGGCGACTGAATGCCGTTATCTGTATATAGACAACGTTTAATCAGCTTATTCCAGACATTGTGCTTCATATTCCCGGTCATCAGGCCCTTTTCCAGCGCATCAAACTTCTCCACGAAATGAGGCTGAGACATAGATCGCTCCTTTTCAGTGAAAGAGAGGAAGAAATCGCAATATATAAAATCGGCATGATCACGCTCCGCTGCGTTGACCATTTTCTCAAGCATCTCGGGTTCCAGCCAGTCGTCCGAGTCGCAATGGTAGATGAAATCGCCTGTGGCGAGCCTCAGGCCCGTGTTCCTGGCGGAAGGGAGGCCCTTGTTGGTGTCATGCACGACGAAACGCACATTCCGATGGTATCGGGAAACGATACGGCGCGCCATATTCACGCTATCGTCAGGAGAGGCATCGTCCACAAAAATGAACTCCACATCCTGGAGCGTCTGCTCCATCAGGGAACGAACGCATCTCTCTATGTATGGCTCCACCTTATAGATGGGAAGCACTACGGAAACCGTCATTTGCGGCCTCCTTTCCGGAAATACCGGCCTACCAGCCTGATGCGTTTTATCAAAGACATCTTTTCCATACGATATGTCTGCCCGAACCAAAAGACATAGGCAAACCGTTCGTCAAAGAAGATGGACTTGCGATAAACATTCCACCATATATCCATGTTCAAGCACACTTCGTTCCATGGTTTGGCGCCATTGTAATGGACAATTCCATGGTTCAGAGCATAGTCAATCTCCTCATCTGAACAAACAGTCTTGATCCGGTCCCTGTCGTTGACGAAAGCCTCATAGTAATTCACCGTCATGCAGTATGCCGGAGGAAGCTGTTTGATACGACCACCGCAGGTAAGATTGATGATATCCATGTCTTGAAACTTATACTTTTGCTCACGGTGGCTACGGAACTCATCCAGCTTGTTGTCTTCCCTAATCTTTTTCGAATTAATGATAAGATTGCCTGAGTAATAATAACCGCTTTCGGGTGAAATGCCTCTCATCTTGATATATGAGAGATAATCATCATTCATCACAGGTACGGAGTTCACACTGCCGAAGTAATTGTCATTCAGCGGGATGTTATAGTACTTGGATAAATCTTCACGGAAGATCACATCGGCATCCGAATATAGAATCTTGTCATATTCCGGAATAAACTCCGGAATAAGAAGGCGGTAATAGCAGGTTTCGGTAATCCCCCTTATCTCAAATGCCCCCACGAACT
Organism: uncultured Bacteroidia bacterium; assembly: GCA_902784435.1. Taxonomy (GTDB): domain Bacteria; phylum Bacteroidota; class Bacteroidia; order Bacteroidales; family UBA932; genus Cryptobacteroides. Next base: position 113,447 of record CACZUR010000005.1, read on the forward strand.
CATCTTTTACGGCCCTGAACGTGATCCTGCATTTGGGGAATATCCTTTCAAGCTCCTTAATCTTTGAATGTGAAAAGTCGATCTTGTCGGAATGCAGGATAAAGATGTCATAGAAGGTTTCATCGCCGGCATTTGACAGTAGTGAAAAGATGGCAACGCCGGCAGGCATTTCAATCTTATTGTCAAAAGCAAATACTATGGGAACGGTATTCATTGTCAGTGATTGCTTTGATATGATTCCCTTAATCCGGACACAAAACGTAATCCGTTAAAATATAGAATACAGAACATTTTTTTAGAAAGCGGGATATCTGACAGAATCAACGCCTTTTTATGTTTGCGGTAAAATGTCCTGCACTCTTTATACCTGTCCTTGGGAGCATAGGTCAGTTTCTTTATTATTCCGGCGATTCTGTTATTCAAATTCTTTTTCAATTCCGGCGTATCAAGGTATGGTGCGATGCTCTCAATGAAAAGGGCGTATTCCGGTACCGGCCTATAAGCCCAGCGATTGCTGATAGAATTCTCGTTCGAATTCTTATCGTAGTGATAGAGACCCTGGTTTACATAAGATACTCTGCCCCCAAGGCTGAGCAGCCTTATCACAAAACAATCATCTTCGCAGTAATTCAAGCCTTCAACAAAACGGACTCCGGAGTTTTTGTACAGGCTGGTTCTGATAAGTTTTGTACAAAGGCTTCCATGTAAATCCACCAGCATCTGGCTCAGCACGTCCCTGGAACTTTTACTTTTGGGTTCTTGCTTACGATAATAAGTGCCCAGCCCGTTCTCTTCAATATAATCGCAAAAAACCAGATCGGAGGATTCTTCCACTGCTTTGGAATACATGATTGACAGCATGTCCGGTTCAATCCAATCATCGGAATCGATAAAAATGGAATAGGAACCTGTAACAGAATCCAGGCCCTTCTGCCGGGCGGCGGCAACACCGGAATTCGTTTGATGGATAGTTTCTATCCTGCTGTCTGAACTTGAGTAAGAGTCTGCGAAGGCTTTTGTGCCATCAGTGCTGCCATCATCGACAATAATCAGTTCAAAATCGGAAAAACTTTGCCCTACTATGCTGTCCAGGCAGCGTGCCAAGGTACTTTCTGCATTATATGCAACAACTATTACAGATACCGCCGGATGCATGACTCAGATTTGTAAAACAGAGTTAATATCCCCGCATATAATGCTGGAAAAGATTCTTGCTCCGGTCGCGTTCAGGTGTGTCGCTTCCTGGAACCATTCCCTGTGGCTGTTGAATTCCTGGCTCGAATAATAGTCCAGAAAAGGAACCTGATTCTCCAGACAGATGCCCTTTAGCGGATCAAGTTCAGAAGAGTCCGTGCACCCATATTTGGGAGATGCAATGAACAAAACGGGAATCTCCTTTGCCCTGGCAATGCCAATCAGTCTTTCCACATACCTTATTTTCAGCGTATCTATTTCCCTGTCAGGGTCGATGACGGCCTTTGTCTCTGACAGAAGAGTACCGGCCAGTGGCTCAAATCCGGCACTGTCCTTGCTGCTGGCAACAAGATTATCAACAGTCATTGTAATGATACTTGTATTGTGGCGGACCATCCCGGAATGAACCGCCAGCCAGTCTTCCCGGGAAATGTCCTTGAAAATGTCGCCTATCTCCGGAATCCTGTAATAAGGTTTAAGATTGTACAGATATCGTTTATGATTGTCATCATCTTCGTAAGTGTATATATCAAAGGCGGGCTCAATATCGAAGACAATCAGTTTTGGATGTGAATGTTTAAGGACCAGTTCCAGGATTCCACAGGCAAGGATGACGCCGTTTCCCTTGAATCCGGCGTTATAGACATCCATCCCAAGCGTGTCTGAAAGGAATGGAGTATCGTAATGGTGAAGTGCCCGGGATGAGCCAAGAACCAGGATGTCATGGTTGTCCTTCATCACAAGATTGTTGAATTGTCCGGTTTTTCCACCCTTGGCATTTCTTTGAAGATAATCTCCGGCCAGGCCAACAAATGCATCAACGGCCCCGATGACGGCAAAGAACAGAAGGATATGAAACAGGAACTTCTTCATTGCCTAGAAACTGACATAAATGAACTGGCCGCCATCCAATACTCCAAAGAGAATAATCATGCAGAAGAGGGCAGAATATGCAAAGCCCCTAAAAACTCCGGAATCCACAAATCGAAACTTGGACGGAAAGAATTCTTCTCTAATGTCTTTGAAAAGAAGAATGAATAATGCAATAAAAAGTATGAGTATTACTGCTCCGCCCATTTCAGAAACGGCGGGGACTCCAATGCTGGAAAAAATGCCGCCGATGTAGGAAATGGCAGTGCTGATATCCGGACAGCGGAAGAATATCCATGCAAAACTAACGATCAGGAAAGTCAAACCAATCCGGACTCCTTTGATTAATGGATTGTGTCCTTCATACTTAGATGCCCCCAAAGCTCTTTCCACCACCAGAATCACACCGTGCATCAGTCCCCACAGAATGAAAGTCCAGGCGGCGCCGTGCCATATTCCGGACACCAGGAAGGTCATAAGAATATTGAAATAACAGCGTGCTCTGCTGCACCTGTTTCCGCCGAGAGGAATATAAATGTTATCCTTCAGCCATCGGGTGAGGGAAATGTGCCACCTTTTCCAGAAATCTGTAACACTGACCGCAAAGTATGGACGTCGGAAATTGTTGATTAGGTTAAAGCCCAAAAGCTTGCCCAGCCCTATAGCTAGCAGAGAATATCCGGAAAAATCGCAGTATATCTGTATAGAATATAAAAGACTAGCTGTAAATAAAGTGGTGCCGTTATGAGCGAGGAAATTGGCGTAAACCGAATCTACGAAAATACCCAGCCTGTCGGCAATGACGACTTTTATGAACATGCCCCATAAAAGCAGTTTGAGTCCTTCTTTACCCTGAGCGTATGAGAAGGGAACCGGATTCTTGATCTGAGGAAGGAATTCCGAAGCCTTGCTTATGGGTCCGGATGTAATCTGGGGGAAAAACGATACAAAGAGCACATAATCCAGGAAGTTCTTCTCTGCTGCATATTGACCCCGATAAACGTCAAACAAGTATCCGACTGCCTGGAATGTGAAGAAACTGAGACCAACAGGCACCGCCCAATTCAATCCGGACAATGCAAAATGAAGTCCCGCATGTTCAAGCCCGGTCGTGAGACTGTCATTCAGGAAATTATAGTATTTGAATACTACCAACGGTGCCAGGGAAAGCAGGGCTAAAACCCATCCCATGGCTTTCTTTTTGGATTTGATTTTGTCGAAAGACAATGCGCCCCAGAAAGTAACGGCCGTTACATACAGAAGAATCATGGCAAAGGCAGGTTTCCAGTTCATGTACAGCAGATAGCTCACCAGCACAAGCCATATTTTTCTTACTGCCTTGAACTTAATGGGAATAAGCCAGTAAACTATAAAGATTACCGGAAATACTATCCAAAAATGCAAGGAGTTAAATGGCATTCCTAACGGCCTTTCTTGTAATAGAGGGAAAACAATGTACGATAAACAACCGGTGTGTGAAGAAGAAGCATATCCGCCTTGATACGGTTCTTATTGAATTGTAAGCAGTGCTTTCGATACTCTTTCACGATATAGCCTTGACAATCCTTGCGAAACTTCCTAAAAGCCGGAGTCCCATAAAGCATTTCATTTTTGGTATAACTTTCAAGAAGAAGACCAATTATTTGAGAGCGGAACCAGGTTCTATCCTGTATGTCAACAGTTGAGTCGCAGAAACTTGAAAGATACTTGTATATGCTAACTAAATCGTATGATGTCCTAATGGTTTGGTTATGCATTATGGAAGCATCACTCTGGCGATAACAATACACTGGTTTTCTATGAACGATCACTTCCTGAGCGCTATAAAGAAGGACTCTTCCAAAATATTCATCTTCATGTATCAGACCAATTGGAAAGAATAAATCAGAAGACGAAAACAATCGCTTATTAATCAAATACCGTGGCGCTCCCCAAACTGGTATCTTCTGTTCCCTCAAAACATCCTTGCCAATTCTTCGCTGCGTTTCTGAATAATCATAGTCTATGAAATCTTTTGTATCATTTATGAAATGCCATAGAAGAGGGAAAACCATTAGATCTGCAGCAATTTCTTGTTTAATCAGGCCAAGGATGGTATTCAAAGCGCCCGAACAAAGATAGTCATCACTATCGACAAACCAAACCCATTCCCCAACGGCTTCTTTTAGCCCTGTCATCCTGGCAGATGATAATCCCAGATTGTCTTGTTCAACGATATGTATATTTGGGAAAGTATCGGAATACCGATACACGATATCCATAGAACTGTCCCGTGTTCCATCGTTGACAATAATAATTTCGATAGGACTCATATCGGCAGAGTTGTCAGCTATAGATTGAAGACACTGGCCAATATACGGCTCTACATTATATACTGGTATGATTAATGAAAGAAGAATCATCTAACGCTCATTGGATCAAGGAAATGTATAAACCTGACTCCTAATAGAATTTTGAAAAGAAGAAGTATGCCTCGCGTAAAGACATTTCTCCTGTTATGTAATAATACGACCGCTATTTCCCCTATAAGGAACTCTTTTTTCACTCTTTCGGCACGTTGTGGATTTAATGCTTTAAGAGGTTCATAAATCTCCGCAAAAAAAACAGCCTTATATGAATCAAAGAACTTTTGATTTACGAAACTGAGAGAATTGGCATTTGTAAGTGAATCCCCTCTTCTGTATAGTACAGTTTCTGTATCAAAATAATAAAGTTTTTCTCCCAAGGCAGTCAGATTCAGCCATTGGGGCAAATCTTCACAAAAAGGGTATTTGTTTGAAAAAGGATGGCTTACGGCGAAAGAAGACCTCCAAAAAGCTGAAATGGCCGGCGCAAAATTATAGAGTAACAAAGTGTTGTATTGCTCTTCGGCAGTTTTGTCAAAACAAGTCTTACAAGACTCTTCCGGCAAAAAAGTATCAGTATTGATAATACTGCCATCAGACTCATAAACTACGCGAGCTTTTGAGAAAACGACATTAGCACTTATCTCCTTTGTTATGAAGGTAATATTATCAGTAATGCAGTTGGGTAATAGAATGTCATCAGCGGCTATAGTCTTAATCCAAATACCATTAGCGGCAGAAATAACAGTGTTAAGATTTTTAGACACCCCCCCGTTTCGCTCCCTTTCAATGATCCGGATATTTGAGAATCTGTCTTTGTTCAGGGATACCCACTGGCGACAAATCTTGACAGTATCATCTGTAGAATGGTCATCCGAAATGATTAATTCCAGATTTGAATAAGTCTGAGCAGCTATACTGTCAAGCGTCCTGATAACGGTCGTTGAAGAGTTATACGCAATAACACCGACTGAAACCAAAGCAGATTGTGACAAAACTTCCATATTATCAAGAAAGCTGGTTTTTACTGAAACTGCTTTTTATAGTACGGACCAGGCCAATCTTTTTATTAAGATCTACAATAGCATAAACACAAGATACTATCGTTATCAACGAGCAGAGAACGTACTTCAGCGGGGATTCAATAAAAATAATAGAAAAAGTTGCCGCCAATACTAGCACAACTTGAAGGCCATATGTTCTTAGGAATTCGGATGAGAAACGAAATCTGTATTTGCGGGCAGCAATTATGTAAACAAAGAGCATGTATAAAAGATATGTAATGCTAAAGGCAATGCCCAGACCTGTCAGCCCTCCGTATTTGTACCCGAGAACATTTGTTACGACAATAATGACTCCAGCAAAGAATTCGGTCCCCATAAAAATTAATGATTCAGCCTTCGCCACGAACAGATAAGCTACCAGCCAAGACACCAATTTAAGCATCATACCTGGACAACTCCATAATACATATGGACTTGCATCCAAAAACTTGTCTGAATACAGAATCCGTATAATTATTGGCATGGTCAAAGCACATATGCATAATACCGGACCAAGGATCTGTGTCGCAATTTCCCCTTGCTGGTTAATAACTGAGCGACACGCAGAATCATCTGTATTGACAGCTGCCAGCCGAGGATAGAAATCAGTACCAATCGCATTAAACACCATGGCCACATATGTTCCCATAATTGCAAAGCCAGCTTGATATAATCCAACTGCACTCGCGCCATCCTGCTGCATAATATAACTTCTTGTAAGATAGCTGGATGCCGCCGAAACCGTTCCAATTATACTTAGAGCAAGCCCCATCTTCAACATCATTTTCCCGTAGTGCCAGGTTTCCTTACTTGATAAAACCGAATGTGGTAAAGATATCTTGTTCGCAAAATAAGCCTTTAAAACGAAACTGACCAGAGAAGTTAATATTAGGGCCGGTACTATACCCTTGATCCCCCATATGTAATAAAGAGGGATACAAACTATAAGACTCAGTGTGATACCAATTGTCGAAGCTTTTGCAAGATCTTGTAGCCTATGCATTCCCTGTAAAATCACTGCATTGGCGGCTCCGATTTGATCAATTAACGGGATACAGGACAGCAGCATCAGTGGAAGTATATAATCGCTATTACCGAAAGATGTTTTGCTGAGGACTGGTGAAAGGATAATTACCCCCGCCATTCCCAATAATCCCGTGAGCCAGGTCAATCTCCTCAGAGCCGTAACCGTCCGGGCTGTTCTATTAATGTCCCCGCTACCATTGGCTTCGGAAACGTCCCGCACTGCACTGGCAGCAAGTCCAAGGGATGTAAAATTCTGCACCATCGAAATGCTGGACTGAAGTAATCCCTGAATTCCCATACCAGCCGTACCTAAAAGTACGGCCACGAACTTGCTTCTGATAATGCTAATCAGTATCTGGTATACCTGGACACCTCCAAACAGCGTCGTAGCCTTGAAGATGTTTCGGTAAGAACGGGTTTCTTCAGTCCCGGGATTGTTCATTATCGTTACGCAGAATAACGTGCGCGCTGAGTTTGCTTATACCAAAGAAGGAACACAGGATCGGAGATGGTGAGTTTCCCGTTTTCAGAATCTATAAAGGCCTTTTCTTCCAATACTTTTTTGTTGCGGGCAATTGTATTGGGATTGCCCAAACGGTATCGGCTCAATGTGGCTTCAGACGAAAGCTGCTCTACACCAGCGGCAATGGCTTTGAGCATCTCCTTTTGGCTGGGAGTAAGTTTCTCGGTATCGCTGATAAACATCGGAGCATTCGTGTCAATCATACGTTGGATGCTCTCAGAAAGAATGCTCTCCGTAACCTCATTATCTGTAGCATACCATACAAAAAAGCACAGTTGCTGAAGGTACCATGAATGGCATTCAATTGTATCACAGATAACCGCCGCAAATTCATCAGAAATGCTTTTCCCCGTAGATGAAAATCCCTTTATGATAAAGGGGACCCAATCCTCTTTTTTGATTTTGGGCATAAAGATGATCTGGGAGAACCTATAAAAAGGCTTTTGTGAATTGGCAAAGATATCCAGCATCATGTGTTTCTTGCTGCCATAAAAGCAGTATGAAACATGCTTCTGTTTCTGCCACACGGAGCGCATCTTTCCTTCCATTTCCGGATACCCCGCCAGCTTCACCAGTTGCTGGAATTCGTCTATGCAGACAATAATCCGCAGCCCTTTGTCCCTTGCTATTTTTTCCGGCAGATTAAGTATCTCAATCTTGTCTGTTTCCTGTGGCTTGTATTTCAAACTCACTGACAGCAAATCATTTAAGCCGTCACTTAAATTGATGCTGGAGACAATCCCTCCAAGATATTGTTTCGCCGCACGGAGTATTTTCTCCATCTTGGTAGAAACACAAGATAAAACGGCGGACGCAAAAGCGTTATAGAACTCATCCTCCGAATTGATATTGAATGCATCAAGATAGCATACTCTGATATCTGTACGCTCCGCGGTCAATTCGTTCATTGCCATCAGCACAAGTGAGGACTTTCCCCATCGCCTGGGAGAAACAAGCGAAACATTGATTCCCGAAGAAAGCATCTGCTTCAGTTCGGCACGTTCCGCGACCCGGTCAATGAAGTTCTTGTCCGTAGCCAGGGTTCCGTATTGGAAAGGTGAATCCATGTTTTTTTTGCAAAGATACAAAAATTACATAAATGTAACTTACACAAATGTAACTTTTTAGGTGAAGCTGTTGATTACGGAAACCACCTCGGCTGATTCCTCAAGGGAAATGCAGGGGCCGATGGGAATGCTCAGCTCCTCAAGGGCAATCTTTTCCGTGACAGGAAGGCTTAGATGGGCATATTCCTTATAGCATTCCTGCTTGTGCGGAGGAATGGGATAGTGAATCAATGTACCCACGCCTTTCTCTCTCAGATATGCCTGCAATTCATCCCGTCGGGAACAGAGTATCGGAAACAGATGATATACGTTCTGCGCATCGGAAAGCTGCTCGGGCAAAGTCACCAACGGGTTGGAGATGTGCTCGTAGTAGTACTTTGCGATGGCCTGCCGATGGGCATTATCCGGGTCCAGATATTTGAGCTTGACATCCAGGACGGCGGCCTGGATCTCGTCCAGACGACTGTTTCGCCCCGTATACTTGAATACGTATTTCTTCTGGCTACCGTAGTTGGCAAGCGCCCGAACAGCTTCCGCCAAGACCGGATCATTGGTAGTCACAGCCCCGCCGTCACCCAGCGCGCCGAGGTTTTTCCCGGGATAGAAACTGTGCCCGGCAGCGTCGCCGATGGAACCGGTACGTCTGCCGTCAGGAACCCGGCAACCATGTGCCTGAGCATTGTCCTCGACCAACTTGAGCCCATATTTCCGGCACAACGCTCCAATCTTATCAGTATAAGCATTGCGGCCATAAAGGTGAACAATGGTAATAGCTCTTGTCCTCTCCGTGATAGCCTCTTCAATGCGCTCATCGTCTATCTCCAAGGTGTCCTGACGAGGCTCAACCAGCACGGGCTTCAGCCCGTTCTCGGTAATAGCCAAAATGGTGGCGATATAGGTGTTGGCAGGAACAATAACTTCATCTCCCGGCTTCATCACGCCCAGTTCAACATATGCCCGGAAAATCCAGATCAGTGCGTCCAGGCCATTGGCGCAGCCCACGCAGTATTTGGTGCCGATATAACCGGCATAATGTGCCTCGAATTTCTCGTTCTCTTCACCTTGAAGATACCAGCCGCTTTGTACAACTCTATCGACGGCCTGCCGGATTTCCTCGCCGTGAAGTGAGGTTACATCTTTCAATGACAGAAAAGGAATCATTTTATTTTTGTCTCTGGCAGATTGTACTGATGAACCCGTGCGGGATTGCCATACACCAAAGCATGTGCGGGAACATCCTTAGTAACGACTGAACCGGCGCCTACCATAGCCGATTCGCCGATAGTAATCCCCGCTATAATAGTAGCATTTGCGCCAATGGAGGCCCCTTTTTTTACAATGGTCCGAAGGTGCTGCTTAGAATGATTCTTGGAACGGGGAAACAGGTCATTGGTAAAAGTTGCATTGGGGCCGACAAACACATTGTCTTCCAGTTCGACTCCGTCCCAAATTTGTACGCCTGATTTGATGGTGACATTATCGCCGATACGAACATCATTTTCGATAAGTACACCTGCACAAATATTGCAATTATTGCCGATTACGGCATTGGGGAAAACAACACAAAACTGCCAAATGTTCGTATTCTCAGGAACATTTGGACACATGCAATCCGCTAATCGATGAATCATCTGCTGAATTCCAAAAACTCCTGATAATCACGGATGTACTCCTCGGGATCGTACAACTCCGAAGCCAGGACCATGCAGACGGCACCGGAGGAGAAATCGTCCAGTTCCCTCCAGATGCCGGGCGGAATCAAAAGCCCCTGATAGGAGCGGTTCAGGAAGAAGGACCGTTTTTCCTTGCCGTCATCCAGCGTGACGCGGAAAGAGCCGCTGGCGGCAATCAGAAGCTGTTGAAGCCTTTTGTGGGCATGGGCGCCGCGGGATGCCCCGCCGGGGACATCGTACAGCCAGTACACACGCTTAATCTCAAAAGGAATATGCCGATGCTCCTCTACAAAAGACAGGTTTCCCCGCTCGTCGGGGATGACCGGCAATTGCAGGATACGGCAATCGGAAACGCTCATACCGTTTTCCCCCTTTTATTTCACCTTCCCCAGTTTGACCATTACGCCCAGGGAGCCGGAGAGGACGAAGGAGATGGTGGGGTTGTTCTCGGAAAAGGAGAGGGGGTTCTGGGTGACGAAGCGAAGGTCCGGGACCAGGCTCACCCGGCGGGACATCTGGACGGGGAAGCAGATGCCTCCGCCGCCTTCCAGCGTCCAGCGGTCAATGCCCAGGCCGCCCAGGGAAACGTAGGGAACCAGGGAAGGGCAGATGCGGAAGAGAAGGTCGGCGTGCAGGTAGGTGAGGGGCTTGGCGCCAAAGTCCGTGAAGGTGGTGGAGATGTTAAGTCCGTTATAGCCGGCCCGTACGCCCACGCGGGGATGGAACCAGTAACCCACCGTGAGATTGAGGTTGAGGCCCGCGCCGAAGTGGGAATCCCTGCGGGTCTCGTAATGGGCACCCGTCAGGCCGGCGTTGAAGCCGATGCCGCCACCGACGAAGGGCCCCGTTTCCCAGTTCTGGGCAAAAGCCGTGGCCGACACCATCAGTGCCGCCAGGACCAGAAGGAATTTGGTTTTCATATCTTGCGCGAATTAGAAACGATACTGAATGCCGATGAGGACCGGTGCCCGCAGATCCAGCGGGAAGCCGGGATAGCCCTTGAAGTTCTGTTTATCCTGCTCCGTGGGTTGCAGGCCATTGTAATTGTCCGTAAATGCCTCGGCGGTAATTTCTACGAAGGCGCCCAGCCGGCCGGTGAAGTTGTACTGGCCGATGGCACCCAGGCGGAAGCCGAAAGCCGTATTGCTGTTCTGGACCTTCTGCCAGGGGTGCCCGGAATCGGTGAAGGAGAAGGTTTGGGCAAAGCCGCCGCCGGCCAGCAGCTTGAAGCGGAAGGCGTAGTCCGGATGCCAGTGGCCCAGGACATCCAGGAGGACATCGGCAAAGAGGTTCACATGCTGGAAGTTATACGGGTAGTAACCGCCTCCGGAGGTCTGCAACACGTTGCAGGCGGCGATGTCCTTGCCGTAGCCGGCCTCCAGACGCACGCCGATGACGCGGTTGAAGTCGTATCCGAAGGAAAGCGCCGTCTGATAGGTGAACGGAGACTGTTTGTTGTCCAGGATACTGAAGAAATTCTCATACAGGTTGAACATGGGGCCGGCCCCGGCCGAGACGGTCCAGGGGTGGTCATAGCCGGAATTCTTTGCCTGCAGCTGCATGCAACCGGCCAGCAAGGCCAATACAATGACTAACTTTTTCATATGTGAATAGATTTGATTGTTGACAAAGGGAACGGCTCCGCCGCCGGGCTTACCGTGCGGTAACCCGTTCATGGCAGTATAAAAAAATACGAGCCATATCGGATACAAAGATAAGCCGAATAGCCCGAAAAAACAAAAAAAAAGGGAATAAACTACTCCCAGGACGTATTGAACGTGTTGGCGTCGGAGAAATCGTACGTTTCCACCTTCTGACCGGCGGTCTGGATCTTGGAATCTTTATTCACGACAGAACCCGTCAGAATGGCGGTCTCCAGTTCCACGGAAATCCGCTTGCGGACCACCGGAGCCATGTATGTCATTTTTTTAACCATAATAACCGTCTCTGTTCTTCCGAAGAATTTCTTGCAAAGATACTGCTTTTCCGGAAACTTACAAAGTTTTTTTAAATTATTTTCTTTATGATTTACGAATCAGTGGATTTATGAATCAGTGAATGAAAGGTGGCGGCCGCCACTAAAAAGGGTGGCGTTTGGAGGCCAAAAGGGATCGGCGTATTTGTAAATATTAGCATTTTTATTAACTTTGCAAGAATAAATTGGCAGCATGGGAAAGTCTAAAGACATACATTATCATAGAAGTGGCATCATAATCCTGCAGGACATGCTGGCATCGCTGCTGGCGTCGCTGCTGGCCATCCTGATCGTCCGCTGGGTATCGGACCCCGCCCCCGGTTTTACCTGGATGGTGGTAAAATGGATGGCAGCATCGGCCCTGGGCATGGGGGCGGGTCTTGCCATCAGCAAGTCCTACAAGGATGTGCGCCGCTTTGCCACCCTGCGTTCCGTGGCCAAGTCTCTGCTGGCCGTCGCGGTCAAGGAGCTCGTTCTTGTGGTGGCACTGGTCGTGGGCCTTGTGAACCTTCCGCTGGTCAATATCGTCCTTATCCTGGTCCTGGACCTGCTGCTCACCAGTGCCCTGCTTTCCTATTTCCGGATGCAGGCCCGGCTTTTCATCCGTGACAACAGCAGCTTCAAGGCGCAGGCCCTGCTCCGCAGTGCGCTGGTGGTAGGCACCGACGACGCTGCGCTCCAGCTGGCTTCCGGCCTGGAAAAGGATGGCTACAGCGTTGCCGGACTGCTCACCACAGACCGGAACATGGGCGGCCGTGTCATATCGGACCGGGTGGTTTATTCCTGCGAAAGCCCGGAGGAACTGCGGCGTCTGCAGTGGCAGCTGGGCGGGATAGACGGTATTTTCTTCCCCAAAAACGGTAACGGGGAACTCTTTACCCAAGGCCAGAATCCCACGGAAGAGATGCCCCACCGGGACGGAATGTCCCTGCTGGGCCATGCCGTCAAACGGTCCTTCGACATAGGCCTGTCGGCCTTCCTGCTGCTGCTGTTCTCTCCCGTAATCGGCCTTTGTGCCCTGCTGGTCAAACTGGAGGACGGCGGTCCGGCCATCTACAGCCAGGAGCGCATCGGCAGGGGAGGGAAGCCCTTCCAGATTTACAAGTTCCGCTCCATGCGGGTGAACGCAGAGGAGCAGGGGACTCCCGCCCTCTACAGTGGGGAGGAAGACCCCCGGCTCACCCGGGTGGGTCGTTTCCTCCGCGTGCATCACCTGGACGAACTCCCTCAGCTGTGGAATGTGCTGCGGGGGGATATGTCGTTCATCGGCTATCGGCCGGAACGGCAGTACTACATAGACCAGATCATGCAGTGCAACGCACGCTACCGTTATCTGTTCCAGATTCGGCCCGGCGTTACCAGCTATGCCACCCTGTACAACGGCTACACGGACACCCTGGCCAAAATGCTCACCCGGCTGGACCTGGACCTGTATTATCTGCGCAACCATTCCATCTGGTTCGATATCAAAGTCCTGGGGCTGTCGTTCCTCAGCATTGTAAGCGGAAAGAAGTTCTAAGATGAATGCCACGGCGGCATATTGGTTCGTTGCCCGCACCCGGCACGGCGCAGAGCTAGGCGTAAGAAACCGGCTCTGCGCCCTGGGGGTGGAAAACTTCGTGCCCACCCGCCGGCGCAAGGCCACCCGGGGCCGCATGGCAGAGGAGCCTCTCCTGACCTGCCTGGTGTTCCTGAAGACCACCAAGGCCCAGGCGCTGGACCTCATCCATTATCAGGGCGTGAAGGCCGATTATATGTTCGACTGCGCCACCCGCCAGATGATGGTGGTGCCGGAAAAGCAGATGGAGGATTTCATCCGCGTGTTCGAAGTCTCATTGGAGGAAGGCGGACTGGTGGACAAGCCGCTCTCCGTGGGAGAAAAGGTGCGCGTCACCCAGGGCGTCCTCAAGGGCGTGGAAGGCTACGTGCTGGAGCTCCAGGGCAAGATTTACGTGGTGGTGAGCCTTCTGAACTGCATCTTCGCCCGCGCCCGAGTTCCCCGCGCCTGGCTGGAGAAAATCTGATTCGATTTGCGGAGTAAGATGAACGGCTGCCCTCCCGGCAGCCTTCGGGGGGTAGATGGTAATGAAACAACTTAAATCTAAAAGAGGCTTACGCATGGGGCAGCACCCTATAACGCACTTTTGGGCATTTTTCGCGTTACACGTTGCATGAGGCAGCACCCTGTTACGCACTTTTGGGCGTTTTTCGCGTTACACGTTGCATGGGGCTGCACCCTGTTACGCACTTTTGGGCATTTTTCGCGTTACACGTTGCATGAGGCTGCACCCTGTTACGCACTTTTGGGCATTTTTCGCGTTACACGTTGCATGAGGCTGCACCCTATAACGCACTTATGGGCGTTTTTCGCGTTACACGTTGCATGGTAAGCATTTGTAATGATTTACACAGAACGGCTGCCGGGAAGGCAGCCGTTCTTTTGGGATGTTATAAGCCAAGCATGAGGACGGGGGAGATGCCCAGGACGGCGCAGAGGGCCTTTGCTATGCGTAGAGTGGGTTCTGCCCTGCCGGAAACATAGTCGCTCACGCGTGAA